>JBCDAU010000009.1:0-151805 GCA_039185015.1 Actinomycetota bacterium | reverse complement strand
GGATCGGCTGAGTGCGAGGGCGAGCACGATGGCGGCGACGACGCCGATGCCGAGCAGCAGCATCGGTGTGGACGATCGGCTGGAGACGACCTCGGTGCGGGTGGTTCCGCCGGCGGGTTCGTCGATCACGGTGGTGGTGAACACCGGCGCGGCGCAGTGGGGGCAATACCTCCCGCCGGGGGTCAGCTCACCGCCGCAGGAACCGCAGCGTCCACCACGCGCCACAGCGGCAGCCTAGGTGGCTGCCGCTGGGAAGGGTCACCGCCCGCACGGGCGGGTCGCTCAGCCGAACCGGGTCTCGGAGACCTCGACCTGACCGATGCCGACGTCACCTTCGATCCGGATGATCGGACCGTCGACGGTGCCCTCGATCGTGGTGTTCACATCGGCGCCGAAGCCCTCGTTGTCGATCGTCTGAGCGACGGAGGGCAGACGGACGACCGACTCGCCGAGGTTGGCCTCGAGGTCGAGCTCCAGCGTCGCATCCTCGGGGACGACGACCAGGAGTCGGCCGATGCCGAGGTCGGCGTCGACGTCGAGCACGTCGCCGGCGCCGAGCTCGTCGGCTGCGTCTCGGAGATCGATGATCAGCTCGCCGACGCCGAACTCGTACCGGTCCTGCACCTCGTCCGGCGACGACGGGGCGTACGTGCGATCCCCGACGCCGGAACCGAGGGGGACGTCGACCAGGGAGGCGGGGAACAGGACGGCCCCGATCCCGAGGCCGACCAGCAGGAGCCACCAGCCCTGTCGCAGCAGGGCGCTGACCACGAGGCCGATGCCGGTGATCACGAGGGCGGCGGCGAGAACCGGTGCGGCCGACACCTCCCACCAGTCGAGGATGGCGCCGAGCGCGGTGACCCCGAAGTAGAGGAAGAGGACGCCGAGGGTGATGCTGGTGACCGAGGGACCGCGCGGGGCCGGTGCCGGCTCGACGGCGGGAGCCGCCCACGGCTCGAGGTCGGATGAGGTCTCGTTCGAGGCGAGCGACGTCGTCTCGGGGACGTCGGCGCTGTCGCTCCGAAGCGGTCCCTCACGCAGCAGCAGCCACGCGCCGCCGCCGATGAAGATCAGGGGCCAGAACACGGCCGGTCCGTCGAAGTCGAAGCCGAACCAGGCCGAGGAGTCGAGGAGGGTGACCGCTCCGGCCAGGATGAGGATGCCGCCGACGATGGCGGGGCCCGTCCACGAACCTCCCGGAGGCTCCGAGCGGGCCGGTCGGCCGGCGCCGTCGTCGGAGGGCAGCACCAGCCAGGCGATGATGTAGGCGAGGAGACCAGCACCGCCGAAGACCGTGAAGAAGACGAAGGCGAGCCGGAAGACGACCGGGTCGACGCCGAAGTAGTCGCCGAGCCCTCCGCTGATGCCGGCGATCTTGCGGTCGGAGCTGGAGCGATAGAGCCGTCGCGGCGAACGGGGTGTCTGAGGTGGTTCCGTCGTCTGTTCGGTCATGGCCTCATCGTCCTCCGCACGGCGTGCGAGCACATCCGGAGCGATTCCGGAGTCTCCCCGGAGGATCTCGGGAACGGACTCCGGGCCCGATCCTCATGCCAATCGTCGCGCGAGCGCCCAAGATGGTGGGGTGCCGAACGTCCTCGACCTGCGCCGGAGCAGCCACGACCGCGTGGTCTCCGGTGTCGCTGCGGGCATCGCGGCGCGCACGGCGCTCGACCCGCTGCTCGTTCGCATCGCCTTCGTCGTCCTGGGGCTCTTCGGCGGTGCCGGTGTGCTGATCTACGCCGGCTTCCACCTGCTGCTCCCGGACGACACCGGAGCGATGGCCGAGCGGTCGACCTTCCGGGCGCTGGTGCTCGGTGCGGTCGCCTTCGCGGTGAGCGGCGTCATCCGGGCCTTCGGGTTCGTGCCGTTCTCAGGCGTCACGCTGCCGGTCGCCGTGGCGATCCTCGGCGGAGCCGTCCTCTGGCGCGAGATCCGAGGCGACGCCGACGACGACCGCCCACCGGTCGGCGAGGTCCTCCGCCGTCTCGTGGGCGACGACGGCGCGACGGGCGGACGCCGCCGAATCCGCTCCGTCCGGGTGCTGGTCGGCGGGTCGCTCGTCGTCGTCGCCTCCGTCGCCTTCTTCGCCGCCAACGGCTCGATCTCGGCCGTCGGACCGGCCCTCGGTTCGATGGCCATCCTGCTGCTCGGTGTCGCGTTGCTGGCTGCGCCCTGGTTGTGGCGACTCGCCAGCGAGCTCAACGACGAGCGGACGGCCCGTGCGCTGAGCGAGGAGCGCGCCGGCATGGCCGCCCACCTCCACGACTCCGTGCTCCAGACGCTGACCCTGATCCAGCGCCACCCGGAGCGGGCCGATGAGGTGGCCCGTCTCGCTCGACGTCAGGAGCGTGAGCTGCGCGACTGGTTGCACGATCCCGACCGGCCCCTGGGCGGAACCTTCGCCGCGGTGATCCGCAAGGCGGCCGATCAGGTGGAGGACGACTACGGCGTCAACGTCGAGCTCGTCGTCGTCGGTGACCTCCAGCTGGACGATGAGGTGAACGCCGCGGTCGCCGCCGCGTCGGAGGCGATGCGCAACGGGGCGAAGCACGCCGGGGTCGGCGAGTTGTCGGTCTACGCCGAGGTCACCGGGACCGAGATCGAGGTGTTCGTCCGGGATCGGGGTGCCGGCTTCGATCCGGAAGCGGTCGACGATGACCGTCACGGCATCGCCGACTCGATCGTCGGTCGCATGGAGCGCGTCGGCGGCAGCGCGGTCGTTCGGTCAGCGGTCGGGGAGGGGACCGAGGTCCGACTCCGCCTTCCACGTGAGGAGCACGAGGCATGAGCGTCCGGGTCTTCGTCGTCGACGACCACGACCTGTTCCGGGCCGGGGTGAAAGCCGAGCTGGCCGACAGCGTCGAGCTGGTCGGCGACGCGTCCGAGGTCGACGCCGCCATCGAGTTGATCCTCGAGCGGGAGCCCGAGGTCGTCCTGCTCGACGTCCACATGCCGGGCGGCGGCGGCCTCGCCGTGATCGAGGGGGTGAAGCGGCGGGCGCCCGAGGTGAAGTTCCTCGCCCTGTCAGTCTCCGATGCGGCCGAGGACGTCATCTCGCTCATCCGGGCCGGTGCTCGTGGTTACGTGACCAAGCACATCAGTGGGACCGAGCTGGCCGACGCGATCACTCGCATCGCCGGTGGCGACGCCGTGTTCTCACCGCGGCTCGCCGGGTTCGTGCTCGATGCGTTCGCCGGAGCGATCCCCTCGACCGGCGACGACGAGCTCGACCAGCTCACCGGCCGAGAGCGCGAGGTCCTGCGACTGATCGCCCGGGGCTACACGTACAAGGAGGCAGCCGCAGAGCTGACCATCTCGGTGCGCACGGTGGAGACCCACGTGTCATCGGTGCTCCACAAGCTGCAGCTCTCGAACCGCCGGGAGCTGACCCGCTGGGCCGAGGCCCGAAGGATCGTCTGACCGTTGCCGACCATGCCATGAACGTGGCATGATCGTGGCATGGCACGGACTCGGATCAGCACGACGGTCGACGAGACGCTGCTGACCGACGCCCGAGGCCTCGAGGTCGGCACCAACGACGCCGAGTTGATGGACGCCGCCCTCAAGGCGTTGCTCGACGTCCACCGCCGCATCGAGATCGACGAGGCGTACGAGCGGGGTTACTCCGAGCACCCGATCGACGAGCCCGACGAGTGGGGTGATCTCGTGTCCTGGAGCGAGGGGGCGAAGCGAGCGTGAGCGAGCTGCCGCGCCGCGGGGAGCTGTGGTGGGCGGAGTCCCCCGACGCCGGCCGACGCCCGGCTCTCGTGATCTCCCGTGACGGCGCGATCTCACGTCTGCGCCGTGTGATGATCGCTCCGTGCACGACGAACGTGCGCGGCCTCCCGAGCGAGGTCGTGCTCGAGCCTGGTGAGGACCCGGTGGCTCGCCCGACGGCGGTCACCTTGGACACGATCGATACGGTCTCGGTCGGCATGCTGACCGAGCGCGTCGGCACGCTCAGCGATCAGCGGATGCGGCAGGTGTGCAGTGCCCTTGCTGTCGCGACCGACTGCTTCTGATCCGGCTCAGACGCCGGCGCGTCGCGCCTCGTCGGTGAGGGTGACGATGTCGCCCATGATCGCCGCCAGCTCGAAGTCCTTCGGTGTGTAGACCCGGGCGACGCCGGCGGTCTCCAGGACGACGCGGTCGTCCTCGGGGATGATCCCGCCGACGACCACCGGGGCGTCGACACCCGCCGAGCGCAGCTCCTCGACGAGCCGCGGGACGAGGGCGAGGTGGCTGCCGGACAGGATCGACAGGCCGATCACGTCCGGGTCCTCGTCGACGGCCGCGGCGACGATCTGCTCGACCGTGAGGCGGATGCCCTCGTAGATCACCTCGAGGCCGGCGTCGCGGGCGGCGACCGCGATCTGCTCGGCGCCGTTGGAGTGGCCGTCGAGACCGGGCTTGGCGACCAGGAAGCGTGGCGGACCTCCGGGCAGCGCCTTGGCCCGGTCGGCGACGGCACCGAGGGCGGCCGAACCGCCGGACGCGCCAGAGACCCCGGTGGGTGCCCGGTACTCGCCGAACGCCTCCCGCAGGAGCCCGGCCCATTCGCCGGTGGTGCCGCCGGCGTGGGCGAAGGCGATCGTGGCCGGCATGACGTTGTCTCCCGACTCGGCCACCCGACGGATCTCGTCGGCGGCGGCCTGCCAGGCGGTGGCGTCCCGCTCGGCCCGCCAGTGCTCGACGTCGGCGATCATCTGCTCCTCGACGGCCGGATCGACCTTGAGGATCGCGTCGTCACCTCCGAGCGGGCTCTCAGCGGTCTCGATGAAGTCGTTGACGCCGACGACGGTCTGGTCGCCGGCCTCGATCTTGCGGACCCGCTCGGTGTGAGACGCGACGAGGCGGCGCTTCAGCTCATCGATCGCGGTGAAGGCACCGCCGAGCTCCAGGACCTCGTCGAGCTCGGCCTGAGCCGCGTCGCGCAGCTCGGCCGTCTTCGCCTCGACGACGTGGGAGCCGTCGAACAGATCGCCGTACTCCAACAGATCCGTCTCGAACGCGAGGACCTGCTGCATCCGGAGCGACCACTGCTGGTCCCACGGCCGGGGGAGCCCCATCGCCTCGTTCCACGCTGGCAACTGGATCGAGCGGGCGCGGGCCTTCTTCGACATCGTGACGGCGAGCATCTCGAGGACGATGCGCTGCACGTTGTTCTCGGGCTGCGCCTCGGTCAGGCCGAGTGAGTTGACCTGCACGCCGTACCGAAGCCGACGCAGCTTCGGATCCTCGACGCCGTAGCGCTCGAGGGTGATCCGGTCCCACAGCTCGGTGAAGGCCCGCATCTTGCAGGTCTCCTCGACGAAGCGGATGCCGGCGTTCACGAAGAACGAGATCGACCCGACGACGGCGGGGAAGCGGTCGGCGTCGACCTGGCCCGACTCACGCACCGCGTCGAGCACGTCGATCGCCGTCGCGAGCGCGTACGCGATCTCCTGCACCGGCGTCGCGCCCGCCTCCTGCAGGTGGTACGAGCAGACGTTCATCGGGTTCCACTTCGGGATCCGCTCGTTGCAGAAGGCGACCATGTCGACGATCAGCCGACGGCTCGGCTCCGGCGGGAAGATGTACGTCCCCCGGGACAGGTACTCCTTGACGATGTCGTTCTGGGTCGTCCCTCGCAGGTCGCCGAGCGCGACACCCGTGCCCTCGGCGTGGGCGCAATAGAGGCCCAGCAACCACGCCGCCGTGGCGTTGATCGTCATCGACGTGTTCATCTCGCCGACGGGGATGCCGTCGAGGAGCGTGCCCATGTGGCCGCGGTGCACGACGGGCACGCCGACCTTGCCGACCTCGCCGGACGCGAGCGGGTGGTCGGGGTCGTAGCCGGTCTGGGTCGGCAGGTCGAAGGCGATCGACAGCCCCGTCTGACCCTTGGCCAGGTTGGTGCGGTAGAGCTCGTTCGAGGCCTCGGCCGTCGAATGCCCGGAGTAGGTCCGCATCATCCACGGACGATCTCTCGGTGTCTCCATGGGGAGATGGTGGTCCAAGATGGACCCGTGAATCGAAACGTGCTCGTCACCGGCGGTGCCGGCTACATCGGCAGTCACACGACCGTGTCGCTGCTTGATGCCGGCGACGACGTCGTGATCTACGACGATCTGTCCAACTCCTCGCCCCGCGCCATCGAGGCCATCGAGGCCATCGCCGGGCGTGCGCCCACCTTCGTGCAGGGCGACGTCCGTGACGAGGCGGCACTGGGCAAGCTCTTAGCCGAGCACCCCATCGACGCCGTCGTGCACTGCGCCGCCAAGAAAGCCGTCGGTGAGTCGGTCGAGCTGCCGGTGCTCTACTGGGACGTCAACGTCGGCGGGACGATGAAGCTGCTCGCGGCCATGACCGACGCCGGCGTGGTCGACCTCGTCTTCTCGTCGTCAGCGACCGTGTACGCCGAGGACGCGCCCCGCCCGCTGGTCGAGGACTCGCCGCTCGGCCCGACCAACCCGTACGGGTCGACCAAGTTCGTCGTCGAGCGACTGTTGGCCGATGTCGCCCCGGCCGGCGAGTGGCGGTTCACGTCGCTGCGGTACTTCAACCCGGTCGGCGCCCACCCCTCCGGTGACCTGGGCGAGGACCCCCGTGGCATCCCCAACAACCTGATGCCCCGCATCCTGCACTTCGCCAAGCAGGACCAGCCGAGCATCACCATCTACGGCGACGACTGGCCGACGCCGGACGGCACCGGCGTGCGCGATTACCTCCACGTCGTCGATCTCGCCGAAGCGCATCTCGCCGCCCTCGACGCGCGACCGGAGCCGGGGACCCACCGGGCGATCAACGTCGGCACCGGTCAGGGCGTGTCGGTGCTCGAGCTGGTCGCCGGCGTCGAGCGAGCGAGCGGCGTGACCTTCGAGCGGATCGTCCAGGAGCGCCGCCCTGGCGACGTCGCCGCCTCGTTCGCGACGGTCGACCACGCCGCCGAGGTGTTGGGCTGGCGTGCGTCCCGCGGGCTCGACGACATGTGCGCCGACTCGTGGCGCTGGTTCGAGCGCCACCCCCAGGGCTTCGCCGGCTGAGCGCGATGGCAGTGGACAGCGCGACGACGCCGCGACGCGCGCTCGTGTTGGCCGGAGGCTGGATGCATCCGCCCGACGACCCGGTCGCCGCGATCGGCGGGCTGCTCGCAGCTCCTGCGTGGGAGGTCGACGTCGTCACCTCGCCCTACGTCGTGGCTGCGGCTGCCGAGGAGGTTGTCGACCTCCTCGTCGTGGCCGCGTGTTGGTTCTCGATGACGGCCGAGCGGTACACCGACGAGCAGCGGGCCGAGTGGGCGGTCGGTCGTGACGCCGACCGGGAGGCGGCGCTGCAGCGGTTGGCTGACTCGGGAGTGCCCGTCCTGGTGGTGCACACCGGTGTGATCTGCTTCGACGGGTGGCCGCTGTGGCGCGAGTGGCTCGGCGGGGTGTGGTCGTGGGAGCGCAGCTGGCATCCCGAACCCCTGCCGATGTCGGTGGTGCCCGAAGCTGGTGAGCCGCTGGGTCTGGAGCCGTTCGAGGTGGTCGACGAGGAGTACACCGACCTCGACATCGGCGACGACGTCACCCTCGTGGCCCGCTCCGATGGCGGTCAGCCGCTCGTGTGGCTCCACGAGTTGGACGGTCGACGGGCGGCGGTCAGCCTGCTCGGCCACGACGCCCGCTCGCTCGACGCTCCCGCCCACCGTTCCCTGCTCGACGCTCTGGTCGAGCACCTCGTCCCCACCGGGGCGGTGGCCTGATGCTGGATCCGCAGGGCCGATCGGTGCTCGTCACCGGGGCCGCATCGGGGCTCGGCGCGGCGACCGCCGAGCACCTCGTCGGGCTGGGCATGCGGGTGACCCTCGCCGGTCGACGGCCTGCGCGGGTCGCCGAGATCGCCGATCGGCTCGGTCCCGATGCGCTCGCCTGCGTCGGCGACGTCACCGTCGACGAGGATCGTCGTCGGATGATCGACGCTGCGGTCGAGCACGGCGGCGGTCGCCTCGACGGCCTCGTCAGCAATGCAGGCAACATGTACCGCGGTCCGATCACCGATCTCGGCGAGACCGAGCTCGTCGACCTCTTCAAGGTCAACGTCATCGCCGGGATGCTGCTCACCGGCCTGGCCGTGCCCCACTTGGAGTCGACGGACGGCTGTGTGATCTTCATGGGCTCGGTCCACACCCAGCGGGCCTTTCCTGGCGCCTCGCCCTATGCGGCGACGAAGGGTGCGCTCGAGACCCTCACTGGCGTTCTCGCCGCCGAGCTCGGCCCCAAGGGCATCCGTGTCTCCTGCGTCCGTCCCGGCGCCGTGCCCTCGGAGATCAACGTGCGGGCCGGATTGGCCACCGAGGCCGAGAACCTCGAACGCCTCGAAGGTCTCGCCCCGGCCCATGCGCTCGGGCGGATCGGCACCGGCGCCGACATCGCCGAGGCCATCGCCCACCTCCTCGCCGCCGAATGGGTGACCGGCTCGGTGTTCACCGTCGATGGCGGCCTCGGCCTCGGTGTCACCAACGCCTGAGCGTTGAGTGGGTCTGGGCGGCTACGAGCTCCAGGCAGACTGGATCCGTTCGCGGAGGGCTGTCTTCGACCACTCCTCCCGGGCTACACGGAGCTCCAGGGTCTTCGGGTAGCCGCGCGTTCCGCTGATTCGAATCACCAGGCTGCCCGCTGCATCGTCTACGGCTACCCAGCTCACTTGTCGAGCCGGTACGCGCAGCCGGAGCGACGTCGGTAGCACGGCACGCAAACCGGTTGCGTCGATCGTGATCGCCCGGAAGAAGAACAATCCGAGCACCAGCGCGAAGAGGAACGGACCTACGACCAGCAACACGCGGTCCGCGAACCGGCTGACCGAGTCGCCCTGATCCTCGGCGAGAGCCGTGCGCCTGAGTACCACCCAGCCGACGAAAACGGCTGTGAGCGCGAGGTACTTGAGGAGGTACCGCCGGGAGAGCCGGAGACGTAGCGGCTCGTCGTCGGCTAGCTCAACTTGAGGATCCGGCACTGAACGCTCAGTAGACGATGTCGAGGGCGTAGCGGATTGCCCGGTCGAGCTCCGCTCGGGTGACCTCGTCGAGGTGTCCGACCGGCTCGGGGTCGAGCAGCGCGAGTGGGATCGTGATCACGTTGTCGCAGCTGATGACGCTCGGCTCCGGAAGGCCGTGATCGAGGCCGACCGGGACCTCCGAGCGAACTCCTCTGATCGTCCGGGTGATGGGAGCGCACGTCACCGCGGTGAGGACGTCGATGGCGGCGTCTCGGGTCAGCACGCACACGGGTCGCCGACCCGCAGGCGGACCGAGGTCGGCCCAGAAGATGTCGTTGCGAGCTACCACGCAGGAGCGGTCTCGGCCGCGAGGCGCCGGGCGGACTGGACCACCGCCGGGTCGGGTGGCTGGCGACGGTAGGCGTCCACCAGCTGGCGATCGGCCTCGGCAAGGTCCTCGGCAGCCAGCACCGCTTGGGCTCCGCGACGCAACAGCTCCGAGCGGTTGGTCTCCAGCGCATCGGCGAGTTCGTCCAGACGACGTACGAGTTCGTCATCGAGTTGGACGAGTACTTCGCGGCGAGCCATGTGCATATGGTATGCCCAATGGTCGATGTGGGTGAAGCAGCGAACGGCCGTCACCAACCTTGACTTCGTCGATTGCAGACGGCCTGGAAGTCCCGGTCCACCCTGCGGAGCAGCTCATCAGGGAAGGCGCGGTCCTTGTCGCTCAGGAGTCGTCGGCCCGGTGCGTCGAGTGCGCCGTCGAGGCCCCGGAGGTCGAGGGCATCGCATGCGTCCCAGAGGTCCGGATACACGAGCGACGCGGGGATCTCGTCGCGGAGCTCTGGGAAGTCGGCGGACGCCGCTTCGAGCGCATCGGACCACACCTTCTGGCGGAGCGGTTCTGAGCTGGCCTCCGCCGCGCAGCCCGCGGCGCCGAGCAGCACCGCGCAGACCAGGATCCACCTGCCCATGGACGAAGCGTACGGCGGAGCGGCTTGGCTGCTCTGTGGCGTCACCAACGCCTGAGCTCAGCTCACGTCGACCTGCCGCCGGTTCGCGATCGGCGGCAGCGGGAGGGCGTCAGACCCTGCGGTAGCGGGCGACCGAGAGCGGGGCGGCGACAGCGATGATGCCGATCGTCCAGAGCAGCACCGGTACCGACAGGTCGGTCCAGCTGCTGTCGATGGGGACCTCTCCCTGAGCGAGGACGCGCAGCAGGTCGACGACCTGGGTGATCGGGTTGTTGCGGGCGACCGCTTGGAGCCAGCCCGGCATGGTGTCGACCGGGGTGAACGTGGAGCTCACGAACACGAGGGGGAACAGCCAGATGAACCCAGCCGTCTGGGCGGTCTCTGCGTCGGGGACCGCCATGCCGATGTTGGCCTGGACCCACGAGATGGCAAAGCCGAAGGCGACGGCGATGAGGAGCATCAGCACGCCCATCGCAGCCCCGCCCTCGAAGCGGAACCCGATGACGACTCCCACCGCGAGCAACACGAGGCCGACGACGGCGAGGCGCACCGTGTCGGACAGGATGCGGCCCAGCAAGACCGCCGAGGGAGAGATCGGTAACGAGCGGAACCGGTCGACGATCCCGGTGTGCAGGTCCTCGGCCAGGCCCACCGAGGTGCTCGACGCAGCGAACACCACGGCCTGGAGCATGACGCCCGGGATCAGGTACTGCGCGTAGTCCACCCCGCCGGGGATCGATCCACCGATGGCGCCACCGAAGACGTAGTTGAACAGCACCACGAACATGACCGGCTGCACGAGGATGAACACGACCAGCTCGGGAGTTCGGGGCAAGACCCGCAGGTTGCGGCCGGCGATGATCGCTCCGTCGTGGATGACGGCCCTGAAGCCTCGGGGTCGTACGGCAACGTCGTCCTCGCCGTGCGGGCGACGGTGGTCGATGGTCGTCATCGTGCTGCCCCGGGTTCGGTGAGCTCGGCTGCATCGGGGCTGGACCCGGTGTGCTGCGGGGGTGGGATCGCGTGGCCGGTGAGGGCGAGGAAGACCTGATCGAGAGAGGGCCGCCGGAGGCGAAAGTCCTCCATCGGGACCGATGCGGCGGTCAGGTCGCCGAGGATCCGAGCGGCCAGTTCGGTGTCTGCGCCCACGGGCGTGGCCACCGTGCGGGTGCCCGTGTCGATGCTCACGTCGTGGGACCGTCGGCGTGCCAGCTCTGCGACAGCTTGGAGATGCGAGCTGTCCGGGAGTCGGATCTCGAGGCTGCGGCCTCCGAGCCGGTCCTTCAGCTCGTCGCCGGTGCCCTCAGCGATGACGTGGCCGTGGTCGATCACGGCGACGCGGTCGGCCAGCTCGTCGGCCTCTTCGAGGTACTGGGTGGTCAGCAGCACGGTGGTGCCGCGATCGACGAGCTCTCGAACGATCTGCCACAACTGCATCCGGCTCGGCGGGTCGAGACCGGTCGTCGGCTCGTCCAGGAACAGCACCCTGGGGCGACCGACGAGGCTCACCGCCAGGTCGACGCGTCGTCGCATGCCACCGGAGAACGTGCCGACGAGCCGGTCGGCGGAGTCGATGAGTTCGAAGCTCTCCAGCAGCTCGCCGGCGCGGCCCCGTGCCGCCGATCGCGGAAACCCGAGCAGCCGACCCACCATCTCCAGGTTCTCGGCAGCGGTGAGGCGCTCGTCCACCGCTGCGTACTGACCGGTGAGGCCGATCGTGGCTCGGACACGATCGGGGTGCGTCGCGACGTCGAAGCCTGCGACCGTGGCTCGCCCCGAATCGGGGCCAGCAATGTCGCGAGCACCCGGATCGTGGTGGTCTTGCCGGCACCGTTGGGCCCCAACAACCCCAACACCGAACCCTCGCCGACCTCGAGGTTGACGTCGTCGAGGGCGACCGTGTCACCGAAGCGTTTGTGGAGGTGCTCGACCTCGATGATCGGAGCCATGGACCTCACCCTACAGGCAGACTCGCAGTGTGACTACAAGTTTGCCTGCAGGCACGCCCGATACCATCCGCATGATGGAAGGACAACGTGTCGATCGGCGTTCCGAGACGGAGCCGGGACCGTTGACCTCGTCGTTGACGATGGCACTGATCGCGGCGGGGTCGCGCCTGCGGGATCGACTCGACGAACACCTCGCCGGCAACGGCATCACCCTCCGCCACCTCAGCGCGCTCGGTCACCTCGCTGCCGCTCCTGAACTGTCGACCAGTGACCTCGCTCGGCGGGTCCGTGTGACGCCGCAGAGCATGCGAGCCACGGTTGGTCACCTCGAAGAGATCGGGGCGCTCGAACACCGTCGTCGTGGGCAGGGTCGTGCCTCCGCGCTCGTCGTGACCGACGTCGGCCACGAGGTCCTTCGACGAGCGCGGCAGGTCGTCGCCGACCTCGACGACGAGCTCGTCGGACGCATCGAGCACCCCGAGCAGCTCCGTGATGCGTTGCTCGTGACCACGTTCGGCTTCCGAGGAGCGCCCGAGGACGCCGCCAGATGAGCCCGACGTAGCGAGGCAGCCGCTCCGCTCGACGGGTGCGTCTCGGACGTGTTCGACTGGGAGAGCCGAAGGGGGTTCGGGTTGTCGGAGGGGAAGCAGCGGTCGCTCGTCGTCACCGGTGCGGCGACGGGGCTGGGTGCGGGCATCGCTCGTGCCGCTGCCGAGGCGGGTTACCGAGTCGGGCTCGTCGACGTCGATGACGCTGTCGTCCATGTCGCCGCCGATCTGGGGCCCGAACACGTCGGCGCCGTCGCGTCCGTCGACGACGAGGACGCGCTCGACGCAGCGCTCGACTCCTTCGGGCCGCCCGACGTCTGGGTGAACAACGCCGGCATCGTGCGCTTCGGGCCGCTGCTCGACCTCTCGGTCGACGACTGGCGGGCGGTGCTCGACGTCAACCTCACCGGCACCTTCATCGCGGCGAGAACCGCCGCCCGGGCGATGGGTGACCGAGGCGGCAGCATCGTCAACATCACCTCGATGAACGGCGTCGCACCCGGCCCCAACGCCGGCGCGTACGGCGCCACGAAGGCGGCGGTCGGACTGCTCACCCAGCAGATGGCCATCGAGTGGGGTCCGCTCGGCATCCGGGTCAACGCCGTCGCCCCCGGTCTGATCGACGGCGGCATGTCCGAGCCGATCTACGCCGACCCGGAGACCCGCGCCGCCCGCGAGTCGAAGGTGCCGCTCGGCCGCCTCGGCCTCGCCGCCGACGTCGCCGACGCCGTCCTCTTCCTCGCCGACGAGCGATCGTCCTACGTGACCGGCCAGACGATCCTGGTCGACGGCGGCGTCACGATGTCGATGATCGCCAACCTGCCCCGGCCCCGATCCGTCGACGGGGTGGGCCACGACGACCAGCCGGCCCCGAGCAGTGGAGCCTCGACATGAGCGAGCCCGTCACGATCACCAGCTACGAGGAGGCCAAGCTCGCCTACCGGCAGAAGGAGCTCCGTCAGGCGCTCTACGACGCCGGCGAGGTGATCATGGAGGACGTCCTCGTGAACCTCCACGCCGCCGAGCACCGGGCCCGCCGCCGCATCGAGAATCGGCTCTACCGCCGCGACACGTTCTTCCACTACGAGCGCGAGCTGTTCCCCGAGATCATCGCCTCGACCATCGATCCGTACATCGCCGAGGGCCGGGCCGAGCTGGTCTCGCTCGGCCATCAGTTGATGATGAACCTCGCTGCGCTGACCGCCGGCGTCGATCGCCCGCTCGGCACCCCCGAGGAGAGCTTCCGCCTCTACGACTACCTGCGGATCTTCATCGAGGGAGCGACGCTCGCCCACTACACCGGTGACAAGGCCGCCAAGGAGGCCGAGGTCGTCGAGGCGCTCGACCGGTTCGGCGAGGAGTTCCTCGACCCCGGCATCGAGAGCCGCCGGGCGGCGATCGCCCGCTTCGAGGCCGGCGAGCTCACCGAGGACGAGCTGCCCAAGGACGTGCTGTGCGTGCTGCTCCAGCACGAGGCCGAGCTGGAGCTCACCTACGAGTCGATCCGTCGGGAGATCGCCTTCTACCTCCTGGCCGGCGCGCACACCTCGGCCACAGCCTTCACCCGCGTCGCCCACAACATCTTCGGCTGGCTCGACGCGCACCCCGAGGACGCCGACCGGGTCCGCATCGACCGGCTCTTCGTGCAGCGGGCCACGCACGAGACCGTCCGCCTCCAGCCATCGAGTCCGGTGGCGATGCGGTGGGCCCTGGCCGACGTCGAGCTGCCGACCGGCACGTCGATCGCCGAGGGCGACAAGGTCGTGATCGATCTGATCAGCGTCAACCGCGACGCCAGCGTGTTCGGCGACGACGCCGAGGACTTCGACCCGCACCGCACGACGCCTGATGGCGTGCCGGCCTACGGCCTCAGCTTCGGCTCCGGGATGCACGCCTGCATCGGCCAGGACATGGCGGCCGGGCTGGTGCTCCGGGACGACGCCGACCTCGACGCCCACCTCTTCGGGCTCGTGCCCGTGGCGGTGCAGTACCTGTTCGATCACGGGGCTCACCCCGACTCGGACGACCCGCCGGAGATGGACGCCTCCACGTCCCGGCCGTACTTCGGTCGCTACCCCGTCCTGCTCGGGTCGGCGGACTGAGGGAGGCTGGGGACATGAGCGAACAGGTGCTGATCCGCGGCGGACGCCTCATCGACGGCACCGGCGCCGAGCCCCGTGACGGGGTCGACGTCCTCGTCGAACCCGACCGCATCGTCGCTGTCGGTGCGGCAGCGGCTGACGCGGCGGAGCCCGAGGCGACGGTCGTCGACGCCGCCGGCAAGACGGTGCTCCCCGGCCTGATCGACGCGCACGTCCACTGCACGTTCGACGACGTCGCTTCGAACGACGAGCTGTTCTTCCACCGGGAGCAAACCGTCGCCGCGCTGTCGGCGGCCAAGAACCTGGAGAAGATCCTCCGGGCCGGCGTCACGTCGATCATGGATCCCGACACCGTCTTCGGCATCGGGCCGTCGCTCCGCGACTCGGTCGAGGCCGGGCTGGTCGAGGGCCCTCGGATCTCCACCGGCGTGCAGGCACTGCTCACGTCGGTCGGTGGCACGGCCGGACGCCTCATCCCTGACCACGGCACGGTCGGCTACGCCCAGATCGTCAACACGACCGACGAGATGGTCACCTGGACCCGACGCCACATCAAGCAGGGCGCCGACTGGATCAAGATCCACGCGACCGGTTCGATCCCGACCCAGCCCGGCGAACTGGCCGTGTGGAGCGAGCACGAGCTGCGGGTCGTGTGCGACACCGCCCACGAGCTGGGCGTGCCGGTCACCGCCCACTGCCGCAACGCCCAGAGCACGCTGTGGGCCGCTCGGGCCGGGGTCGACCTGATCCTCCACGCGTCCTTCATGGACGACGAGGGCCTCGCGGCGGTCGTCGAGCACGGTGCCGCGATCTGTCCGACCTTCACGTTCCTCGCCAACCTCGCCGACTTCGGTTCGACGGTCGGCGCCAGCCCGGGGATGGAGGACATCTTCCGCGGTGAGATCGAGGCGACGGGGAAGATGATGCGCGCCGCCTACGACGCCGGCGTCCCGATCCTCTGCGGATCCGAGAGCGGGTTCGCCCTCACCCCGTACGGCCACTGGCACGGACGGGAGATGGAGGTGCTCGTCGATGCGCTCGGCCTCGCCCCGCTCGAGGCCATCACCTGCGCCACCAAGAACAATGCCATCGCGATCCGATCCGAGGGTGAGCTCGGCACGGTCCAGGAGGGTCGCAAGGCGGACGTGATCGTCGTCGACGGCGACCCCGTCGCCGACATCCGCCTCCTCAACGACCGTTCGAGGATGGCGGCCGTCGTCAGCCGGGGTCGGCTCGTCGACCTCGACCGGCCGTGGCCGGAGTGGACGCCGGTACGGGGTTGGAAGGTCGGCGCCTGGGCGGAGCGGTCGCTCACCCACGACGCCGCCTACCGCTCACTGCCATGAGTCGAGCGTGATCGACGCCCACGCCCACGTCGTGCTGGGCGGCACCATGGGCGCAGCGGGCCCGGTGTGCGGTCCCGAGATCGGCTACGACGAGGACGGCGCTCCTTGGTTCCGGGTCGGCGACTGGTACCTCCACGGGGTCCGCTACGAGGGCTCGCCGTTCATGGAGGTCGACCTCCGACTGCAGGCGATGGACGCCGCCGGCATCCGAGCGCAGATCCTGTCGCCCAACCCGCTGACCTACCTCCATCACATCCCGGCGGCGGAGGCCACGGCCTACTGCCGGCAGCACAACCGCGAGCTGGCCGAGATCGTCCGCCACCACCCCGACCGGCTGGCCGGGTTCGCCTCGCTGCCGATGCAGGACCCGGCTGCAGCGGTCACCGTGCTGCGGGAGGCGGTCCTGGAGTACGGCCTGCTCGCCGGGTACGTCGGCAGCGACCCGCCGATGGCGCTCGACGCCCCCGAGCTGGACCAGCTCTACGCCGCCTGCGTCGAGTTCGACGTCCCGCTGTGCATCCACCCGGCCCCGAGCGGGCTCGACGGTCCGCTGCGCGACCCCCGCATGCGACGCTTCGACCTCGACCTGGTCGTCGAATTCTCCTACGAGGAGATGATCGCCGTCGCGACGCTCGTGTTCGGCGGTGTCCTGCGACGGCATCCCGAGCTCGACGTGTGCATCTCTCACGCCGGCGGCTCGACGCCGATGCACCTCGCCAAGCTCGAGAAGCTCGCCGAGCGGCGTCCGGGGAGCCCCGAGTGGATCAAGGAGCCCGGCACGTTCCGGGCACAGGTCGCCCGGCTGTGGTTCGACCTCCACGTCACCGGTGTCGCCGAGCGGGACTTCGCCGTCGCCCAGCTCGGCACCGACCGGCTGGTGTTCGGCACCAACTTCTCCGGTTGGGACGGCGGCGCCGTCGACGTCGACCCCGACCTCGCCGAGCTCCTCGACGCCAACGCCGTGCGGCTCTTCCGCCTCGACCGACGGGCGCCCGGGCTGCTGCGGTGATCCGCATCACGAGCTACGCCGAGGCTCGTGAGGCGATGCGCTCCCGTGACCTCCGCCAGGCGCTGTACGACGAGGGCGCGGCGCTGATGTCGGACGTCATCGTCAACCTCCACGGCGACGAGCACGTCGCCCGTCGACGACTCGAGAACCGGCTCTTCCGACGGGACACGTTCGCCTGGTACGAGACCGAGCGGATCCCCACGATCGTCGCCGACGTGCTCGCCCCGGCCATCGAGGCCGGCTGCGCCGAGCTCGGCCACCTGGCCCGGCGCACGATGATGATGCTCTCGGTCGACGTGGCCGGCGTCGACCGGCCCGCCGGGACCGAGGCCGAGATCGAGCGGCTGTACGAGCTGATGGACACGATGGCCCGGGCGGCCACCGTCGCCCACGCCACCGGCGACAAGGGCGCGGTGATCGACGCCGGCAACCGTGCGCTCGCCGCCTTCGCCGACGAGTTCTACGAGCCGTCCCGCCGCCGACGTGCCGCCCTCGTCGAGGACGTCGCGGCCGGTCGGCTGGACGAGGACAAGCTGCCCCGCGATGTGCTCACCACCCTGCTGCGCAACGTCGACGACCTCGACCTCGCCCCCGGCACCATCCTCCGGGAGACCGCCTACTACCCCTGGGTCGGCTCGCACTCCACGGCCAACCAGTTCGTGCACGCGATGCACCACCTGTTGGAGGCGATCGATGATGACCCGCCGCTCCGCTCACGGCTGCTCACCGACGCCGACCTGCTGCAGGCGCACGTCCACGAGTCGGTGCGGCTTCACCCCGCCAGCCCGGTGGCGCTGCGGATCGCCACCTGCGACGTGACGCTGTCGACCGGCCAGCGGATCGTCGAGGGAGAACAGGTCGTGATCGAGGTCGAGACGGCCAACCGCGACCCCGAAGCCGTCGGGGAGGAGCCGGATGAGTTCTGCCCAGGACGCGAGCGGGCCGACCGCGTCGCCCCGTGGGGTCTGAGCTTCGGCCATGGCACCCACGCCTGCCTCGGTCAGGAGCTGGCGGCGGGCGTCGATGTCGCCACCGCTGACCCGGGGTCGACGATGCTCCGAGGTGCGATCACGACGATGGCCCGCGAGGTCCTGGCAACCGGAGCGAGACCGGACCCGCACGACCCGGCCGTGCTCGATGCGACGACCACCCGTCAGATGTGGGGTCGCTACCCGGTGCTGCTCGCCTGAGCGGGTTCCTCAGGTGCCGGGTGGCGGCGGAGCGCGCCGCTCAGGACCAGGCCCACGACCAGCACGATCCCGGAGGCGAGGAACGTCTCGGCCAGCGCCTCGGTCGTCACCTGGATCTGGCCCTCCTGCAGGGCCTCCTCGAACCCGGGCTCGCCGAGCGCGGGGAGATCGAGATCGGCGCGGAGCTCGTCGAAGCGCCGGAGCCCCCACGCCGTCAGCCCGGCCAGTCCGACGCTGAAGCCGAGCAGACGGAACAGGATCACGAGTCCCGCCGCAGCCCCGCGGGCCGAGGGCACGGCCGCATCGACGACCGCAGCGCTCGTCGGGGCGATCACGAGCCCGATGCCGGCGCCGACGAAGAGCAGCAGCACGGCCATCGAGACCGGTGAGGTGTCCGGGGTCCAGGTCTGGCCCATGACGACGAAGCCGGCTGCCGCGACGACGAGTCCGACCCGGATCGGCGGGCGGTACCAGGTGCGCTCGGTGATGACGCCGCCGAGGTACGACGTCACCGCCATCGCTGCGGTCAGGGCCGTGAGCGTCCAGCCGGCGATGACGGCGCTGCGCTCCAGATCGCCCTCGACCACATTGATGAACAGCGGCACGTCCACCAGGGCGATCACCAGCGCAGCACCGGTGATCAGGTTGACCCCGAGCGCGACGGCGACGCCTGTCCCTCGGCGCCCGGCCATCAGCGAGCGGAGGCCGAGCAGCGGACGTGCGGCGGTCCGTTCCCGGTAGACGAAGCCGGCGAGCGCGATCGCCGCGACGGCGTAGAGCCATGGGCCGACGATGCCGGCATCGTCGTTGCCGGTGAGCTGGTCGAGGCCGGTGACGCTCTGGATGCGGGCCTCGTCGAGGAGTGCCACGTCCAACGCGATCAGCCCGACCGTCAGCAGGCCGGCGCCGATCCAGTCGATGCCGTCACCCTCGTGACGAGCCGGGTCGAGCACGAGCCACCCCACGACGATGCCGAGGATCGCGAGCGGGATGTTGAGGTGGAACTGCCACTCCCACGAGAGGTACCGGACGAGGATCGCTCCGTAGAGCGGGCCCCAGACCCACCCCATCGTCTCGATCGCGCCGAGCAACCCCAGCGCACGAAGACGGCGGCCACCCTCGTAGCGGTCGCTGACCACCGCCAACCCGAGGGGGACGAGCGCACCACCACCGATCGCCGTGAGCGCGCGCCCGACGAGCAGCACGGACAGCGAGTCGGCCGCCGGAACCACGAGCGAGCCGACGGCGAAGATCGCCATCGAGGCGACGAAGACCGCCCGCCGGCCGAACACATCGCTCAGCCGGCCGGCGATCGGCATCACGGCGATGTAGGCGATCAGGTAGACGTTGACGATCCAGGCGGCGTCGTCGAGGTCGTCGGGGACGACCAGGCCGAGGTCGCCGATGATCGGTCGGAGCATCGTGGCCACGACCATGAGGTCGTCCGCCGCGACGAAGGTGCCGAAGGCGACGACCCAGAGCGCTGCGGACGGTCGTTCGCTCCAGCGAACGGGTGCGCCCATCAGCCGTCGAGCGGGGGCACGGTCACGACGACCTCGGTGCCGTACTCGAAGAGCAGCACCTCCCAGTTGGCGGTCCCCTCGTCGACCGCGACGTCGAACGTCACCTCGTCGAGCAAGGCGGTGTCGGCGTCGATCAGGAGCACGATCGGCGCCTCCTCCTCGACGAGCCCGCCGGTGAGGACGTCGACCCGTTCGGCCTCGGCGACGCCGGTGATGCGGTGTCGCCCGTCGGTGGTGTCGACGAGTTCGATGTCGGTCAGGCCCTCCTCGAGCAGGGCTCGCCACCCGATCACCGGGTCGAAGAGCGTGGCCGGGTTGAAGGTGAGGTCCTCGGGTGCGGTCTCCCAGGTACCCGAGACCGGGTTGGTGAGCCAGATGTCGCCGTCGATCGCGACCGCGCCGATCTCGGCCGTGAACCCGCCGATCTCGACCTGCACCACCGCCTCGGCCGACCCCGGAGCGGCGAAGCGCCCGTCGGCGGTGTTGAACGCGATCGTGTCGCCGGTGTCGATGTAGACCCCAGCACCGGTGCGCTCGAGCTCGAACAGCACCGAGTCGACGGCTGCCATGGCCACGGCAGCGTCGGCGAGGATGGCATCGGCGGTGAGCTCGGCGGGTGGCGCCGTCGTCTCCGGGGAGGTGTCGTCGCTGTCGCTCGAGCACGCCACGACCACGAGCAGCAGGACGACGAGTAGAGCGACGAGGCGGCGCACCGGACCCACGCTACGGCTCACTCCCGTGTGCTGTGCGCGACGGACCGCGCGAACGGACCCGGCCGCAGCCCGCCAGGGCGAGGACACGGGGAGGAGCCCGGGGCACCGGGACCCCGAGCGGGGGAGGAGCGGCCCGCCGGGAATGACTGAGGAATCCTCAGTGTTGGAACGGGCATCACATTGACTGAGCAATCCTCAGTAACTCGAAGGGAGTCTCCATGACCACGATCCTCCGTCTCGACGCCGGCGCCGACCGGGCCGGTTCCGTCACCCGTGGCCTGGCCGACGACGTCGTCGAGCGGCTCTCGGCGGGTGGTGACGCCGAGGTCGTCGCCCGAGATCTCACGACGTCCGGGTTGCCGTTCGTCGACGATGGCTGGGTCGGTGCCGCGTTCGCCGGCGGCGATGGTGCGGCGCTCGCGACCTCCGACGAGCTGGTCGACGAGCTTCGGGCCGCCGACGTCCTCGTCATCAGCGCGCCGATCTACAACTTCGGCGTCCCGGCGTCGCTCAAGGCCTGGATCGATCAGGTCTCGCGTGCGGGTCGCACGTTCAACTACACCGAGAACGGCCCGGTCGGGTTGCTGGAGGACACCAGCGCGATCATCGTCACGGCGTCCGGCGGCACCGAGATCGACGGTCCGGCCGACTTCGCCGTGCCCTACCTTCGTTTCGTGCTCGGCTTCCTCGGCATCGACGACATCGAGGTGGTCGCTGCGAGCCAGCAGAACGTCCGCGGCAGCGCAGCGGTCGACGACGCCAGGGCCCGCCTCGACCAGCTGCTGCCGGTCGCGGCCTGAGAACCGGTCGAACGAGCATGGCCGGCTCCCTATCCTGTGGGCGGGAGCTGGCCATGCACGACGACACCCACGAGTACTGCCCCTACTTCCACCACACGATCGAGCTGATCGGTCGGCGTTGGACGGGCGTCATCCTCTGGGCGATGAGCGACGGACCGGTTCGTTTCGCCGAGGTCCGGAGCCGTGTCCCCGGGCTGTCGGATCGACTCCTCACGGATCGCCTCGCGGAGCTCGAGGCCGAGGGCGTCGTCGGGCGGTGCGAGCGGTCGGGGTCGTCCTGCTACGACCTGACCGACAAGGGGCGGCAGCTGCTGCCCGCGCTCGAAGCGGTGAGCGACGTCGCCGCGGCATGGGCCTGCGAGGAGTCTCCGGCCGAGCGACCGGGACGCATCCGTAGCTGACCTGGGGGGGCGCCACCGATCGCACCTCACTTCCTCGGTACCTTGGCGGTGCATGGATCCGGCCTATTTCATCGCCGCGTTCGTGCTGGGCTTCGTCGCCCAGGCCGTGCGGCTCCCCCCGCTGGTCGGTTACCTCGCTGCCGGATTCGTGCTCCACGCGTTCGACTACGAGGTGACCGAAGGCATCGAGATCATCTCGGACTACGGCGTGTTGCTGTTGCTCTTCGGCATCGGTCTCAAGCTGAAGGTGAAGACGCTCGCACGACCGGTGGTGTGGGCCGGTGCGAGCCTCCACATGGCGGCGACGACCGCCGTGATCGGTGGGCTCTTCCTCGGGCTCGGCACGCTGGGCCTGCCGTTGGCTTCGGGGCTGTCCCTCGGCGAGGCGGCCCTCGTCGGGTTCGCCTTCTCGTTCTCGAGCACGGTGTTCGCCGTGAAGGCGCTGGAGGAGCGCAACGAGTCCGGCTCACTGCAGGGCCGGGTCGCGATCGGCATCCTCGTCGTGCAGGACATCTACGCCGTGATCTTCCTCACCCTCGCGGTGGACGAGCCGCCGTCGTGGTGGGCGATCCCCGTGGTGATCGCCGTGGTCGTGGCGACGCCGATCTACGGCTGGTTGCTGAACCGGTGCGGGCGCGGTGAGCTGCAGATCCTGCTCGGCCTCGCCCTGGCGGTCGCCGTGGGAGCCGAAGCCTTCGACCAGGTCGGGCTCAAGGCCGACCTCGGTGCGCTCATCATCGGGTTCCGGCTGGCCAACCATCCTCGCGCCGGCGAGCTGGCTGACACCCTGCTCGGCTTCAAGGACGTCCTGCTGATCGGGTTCTTCCTCAGCATCGGTCTCGACGGCGCTCCCGATGCCGCAGCGCTCGGTGTCGCTGCGATCGTGCTCGTCGCCCTGCCCCTCAAGGCTGCCGGGTTCCTGTGGCTGATCAGCCGCTTCCGCTTCCGGGTGCGGACCGCCTGGCACACCTCATCGACGCTCGCGACCTTCAGCGAGTTCGGTCTGATCGTGGCGGTCCTCGGCGTCGAGCGCGAGTTGCTCGACAGCCGGTGGACGAGCGCGATCGCCGTCGCGGTGTCGGTGTCGTTCGCTGTAGCGTCACCGCTCAATACGTTCCGCTTCCAGCTCTACCGGCGGATGGACCACAAGCTCACCGGGATCCAACGTGAGCCGATCCAGCCGGACGATGCGTTGATCGAGCCGCAGGACGCAGCGATCCTCGTCTTCGGCATGGGGCGTGTCGGTACCGGCGCATACGACGGCCTGGCCGCCGAGCGCGGGGACGTGGTCCTCGGCGTCGATCGACGCGACGACACCGTCGATGCCGCTCGTGCGACCGGGCGTCGGGTCGTGCGCGGTGACGCGCTCGACTCGGAGTTCTGGGAGCGGCTCCAGCTGCACGGCGAGATCGAGGTCGTCATCCTCGCGATGAGCGATCACGAGGCCCAGCTGGAGGCGGTCGACCAGGTGAGGGCGTACCTCCCCGAGGTCATGATCATCGCCACCGCGCTCTTCCCCGACGAAGCGGTCGCGTTGGAGAGGGCTGGCGTCCAGGTGGCTCGGAACCTCTACGCAGAGGCCGGTCAGGGCCTGGCCGATGATGCGGTCCGACTGCTCTGGAAGAGCAAGGACTGACTCACGGCGCCACGTCGGCGAAGCGGGGTGCTCGGTCCTCCGCCGGGCCGACTCACTCGATGGCCTGGCGCTCCTTCCAGAAGAGCTGCCGAGCCGCGCAGTCATCGGCCGACCGCAGCGAGCACGTCGTGCAGTAGTCAGGGTCGCCCGGCACCGCGGGGAAGCGCTCGAGATACGCCGCGTCGCTCGCATCGACCTCCTCCTCCTCCTCGGGGTCCGCGTCGTGGTGGACCTCGGCCGGTTCCGTGTACGCGAGGCAGCACCCGCCCTTCTGCACGACCAGGACGCGGCCGAGGACGGGCGACTCGACGAAACGCAGCGCCGGTCGAGCCCTCCACGGCGCGGTGTCGACGGCGACGGCGCGCCGGAGCACCGCGACCATCCGCTCGTCCGCCGGTGCCACCTCCTGGTACGCCACGGCGGCCCCGAGCGCATCGGCGACCTCGTTCCACAGCCCGGCTCGTCCGATCGCCGCCAGTCCGCGACAGCCGTCGATCACCGGGCCGACCGTGTCGACGAGGTGCTCGATCGCCCGTCGTATGACGGCAGCGTCGTCGTCGGCGAGGTGGACCCCGTCGAGTCCGGCCCAGGGATGCTCGGGGGCGACGATGACCCGTGCCGGGAGATCGAGCCCCATCGGCCAACCGTCGGGGTGGAGGTGGAACCTCGTGTCCTCCGGTGTGGGGAGGAGACCGGCACCCGCCGTGGCGAGCGCGAACCCGACCGCCGACCCGATGGCGCCGCCGAACCAGCCGGCGAGGTAGGTCGCCGCGGCCGGCGCCGGCGTGCCGGCCGCCCTCAGCCGATCGTGCGCTCGCCGCAGCTGCGCGCTGTCTTCCAGGTACAGCTCCGCGAGCACGACCGCCCGAGGTGACACGTCATCGGTCCCGTCGCCCTCCCAGGTCCGGGCGAGGTGCCGCTCCAGGAACGCCTTCGGCGACGCAGCGGGCAGCGTCAGCAGGAGTCCGGTGTGCGCGGGATCGATCTCGGCGGACATCGGACTCGCTCCTGGGGTGCCGGGCGTCGGGCGTGCGGCGATTGACCGAAGGAACGGTCGGGGTGAGGTTCCCGGCGCCTGATAGGCGACCCTACTGCCAGGAGTCCTGCTCCCATGCCGACGCTCGCTCGTTCGTCTCTCGCCCGTGCGCTGGCTGCCGTGCTCGCGTTCGGCCTCGTCGCCGCCGCCTGCGGCGACTCCGATGACAGCGATGCCTCGTCGTCGGAGTCGTCTTCCGCGTCGGCCTCTGCTTCCTCCTCGGCCCCGGCCGAGGATGGGTCCAGGCCTGATCCGCCGCCGCGGACTGGCCGGAGGAAGGCACGAGACGTCGGGCCGATGGACCCTGTCGGGTCCGTCTCGAATCGTTGAGTCTGTGACTGTGAGACTCGAGGTCACCAAGCGAGCCGACCTGGCGGTGAGGGCCCTCGTCGCGATCGGTGCCGACGGCGAGCGCATCAAAGGTCGAGCGCTCGCCGAGCGCCTCGACACCACGGCGGGCTTCCTCGCGCAGGTGATGCACCCGCTCGTGCAGGCCGGCTGGGTCCGTTCCGACCCGGGTCCGACCGGTGGCTACCGCTGTGACGTCGATATCGCCGACCTCACCGTCCTCGAGGTGATCGAGGCGGTGGAGGGGCGGACCGAGAGCGGGCGCTGCGTCGTCGTCGGCCGCAACTGCGACGACGCAGAGCCGTGCGCGCTCCATCTTGCGTGGGTCGGAGCGCGTCGCCGCCTGCTCGAGTCGCTGGGCGAGACCTCGATGGCTTCGGTCGCCGGGATGGTGGCGTCGTGAGCGCCACCGTCGCCACCGCTCGAACGAGCTGGCGCCAGGTGGCGCTGCCCCGGGAGCACGGTGGCTGGGGCCTGACCCTCGAGCCGATCGTGCTGGGACTGCTCGTCGCCTGGTCGGGTGCCGGCGTGGCCATCGGTGTCGCCGCGTTCATGGCCTTCCTCGCCAGGACCCCGCTCAAGGTCGCCGCCGTCGACGTCCGTCGAGGCAACTGGCGGGCGCGTTCGACGCTCGCCGCCCGGATCGCCGTCGCACAACTCGCCGCGATCGTCGTCCTCGCCGCGATCGCCGTGGTGGCCGGCGGGTCGCGCTGGCTCGTCGCCGTGCTCCTCGCCGCTCCGCTCGCTGGCGTTGCCGTGTGGTTCGACATCAGGAGCCGGAGCCGTCGACTGGTCCCCGAGCTCTGCGGATCGGTGGCCGTCGCCGCCGCCGCACCGGCGATCGTTCTGGCCGCCGGCGACGACTGGCGACTGGCGTGGGGCGTGTGGGCCGTGCTCATCGCCCGGACGGTCGCCTCGATCCCGTTCGTGAGAGCCCAGATCCGCTGGGCCCGTTCGGGGGTGGCGGATCTGCGCTCGAGTGATCTCGCACAGCTCGCCGGAGTCGCCGTGGCGCTGTTGGCGCTCGGTATCGAGCCGGCCCTGTGGCTCGGCGTGGCCGCTGTGGTCGCCGTGACGATCGCGCAGGTTCGCTGGTCCCGCCGTCCGCCGCCGGCCATCAAGGTGGTCGGCATCCGACAGATGGCCATCGGGATCGCCGTGGTCGTCGCAGCGGCCATCGGAGTGTCGCTCGGCTGACCGAGCACGCAACACCGGCCGGCGGGTCGTCGGCCGGGCGAGAAGGAGAAGCAGCGATGGAGCTGGTTCGAAGTGGAGAGACCGTGCGGCGGAAGCCGCCGGTGCCCAACACCCCGACCGTCGATGTGCTCTTCGGAGGTGATGCCGACTCACCCGACGTCGGCGTGGTCCGGGTGACCGTGCCGGTCGGAGCGGCGATGCCCGAGCACGATCACGGCGGTTCTGATGTCGTGCTGGTGCCGACGGCGGGAGCGGTCGAGATCACCCAGGGCCCGGACACGATCCACGTCGGCGTCGGCGACGCCGCACTCGTCCGCAAGGACGAGCGGGTGGCGTTGCGCAACCCGGGCGACGTCGCTGCGGAGGTCATCGTCTCGGCGGGTCCGCCCGTCTTCGTCGCCGGCATCCGGGCGTGGCCGGAGCCTGCGCGCAGCTGAGTCCCGCCGAGTCCGAGAGGAGACGTCCATGTCCGACACCACTGACTTCCCGACCCCGGGCGGTGCCATCGACCTCGATAAGATGCCCGGCCACTGGTTGCTCGCCCGTATGGGCAAGCGGGTCCTGCGCCCGGGCGGTCGGGGGATGACCGACTGGCTGCTGGGCCACCTGAACATCGGCGCCGACGACGACGTCGTCGAGCTGGCCCCAGGCCTGGGGGCCACCGCAGCCCTCGTCCTCGAGCGCTCCCCGGCCAGCTACACCGCCGTCGAGCGCGATCCCGATGCCGTCGTAGCGGTCCGACGGCTGCTGCGCAGCGGCCGGGACACCTGCGCTGAGGGCACGGCGCTCGACACGGGCCTGGCCGCGGACTCCGCCGATGTCGTGCTCGGCGAGGCGTTCCTCACGATGCAGTCGGACGAGCACAAGGCGCGGATGGTCGCCGAGGCCTACCGGGTGCTCCGCCCCGGTGGTCGCTACGGACTGCACGAGCTCTGCCTCCGGCCCGACGCGCTCGACGCGACGGCGCAGGACACCGTGCGGCGGGACCTGAGCCGGGCGATCCACGTCGGCGCTCGTCCGCTGACCGCCGGCGACTGGGTCGCGCTGTTGGAGGCGGCCGGCTTCGAGGTCGCGCACCGCGACATCGTGCTGATGGGGCTCCTCGACCCACGTCGCGTCGTCGAGGACGAGGGTCTCGCCGGAGGGGCGAAGATCGTGTTCAACGTCGTGCGAACGCCGGCCGCCCGGCGTCGTGTCCGGGCGATGCGGTCGAACTTCCGACGGCACCGTGACGAGCTGGGTGCCGTCGCCCTCGTCGCCACGAAGCCCCTCGGCGAACGCCCATGACATCGATCCTCAGGCGGAGGACTGTCACCGCCGGCGCGATCGCGCTCGTCGGTCTGCTCGCAGCGGCCTGCGGCTCCGAGGCCGACTCGACGGTTTCCTCCACGCCGGCTCCACCCGCTGCCACGACTGCCGACTCGGTCGTCGAGGCGCTGGCGTTCCCCCGAACCGTCATGGCCGGAGACCGTCGCCCACCACCTCGCCTTCGGGGACGTCGTCGACGCCGATCTGATCGCCTCCTGGGGCACCGACCTGGTGCTGATCTCACCGAACCACGCCGCAGAGCGGACGCTCTCGGCCGAGCTCGCCGATGGGGACATCCCGGTGCTCGTCATGCCGAACAGCTGGGACGACCTCGACGACGTCCGCACCAACATCGAGCTGATCGGAGAGGCCCTCGGGACGGATGCTGATGCCGTGCGGATCGTCGAGGAGCTCGAGCGCCGGGAGGCGGCGGTCGCCGGCGCGATCGGCGAGGTCGACGATCCCCCCGTCGTGCTCATCATGACCAACGTGGCGCAGGTGCCCTTCCTCGTCGGACCGGGCACGAGCACCGACGATCTCGTCACGACGGCCGGCGGGGTGAACGCCGCACGACAGCTCGGCGTGACGACCTCGATCGGGGGCATCAACGCCGCCCAGATCGTCGAGGCCGCCCCGGACGCGATCTTGCTCGTCGACGGACTCGGCACCGGACGCGCGGCCTTCGCCGAGCTGCTCTCGTCGACCGATGTCACCGAGGTCCCGGCTGTCGCCGCCGACCGCATCCTCGTGCTGCCGGCGCGCGACTCGTTCGGTACCGCCCACCGTCTTGTCGACGGCCTCGAGGCGATCGCCGAGTGGTTGCACCCGACCGCGGGTTAGCGTTCGACGGTGAGCGAACATCGAGGTCGCCGTCTGGTGAGCCACGTCCTCGTCCGGGTCGATGACGTGGCCGGAGCGGTCGGGGCGGCAGGCGACGCCGGGTTCTCGGTGGGGTGGGGCAGCGATCCGGCAGATGCGCACAACGCGCTCATTCACTTCCACGACGGCCCCTTCATCGAGCTGTTCGACCCCGTGCCGTCGGGGCGCCTCGGTCGGATCCTCGGGCCGCCGGTCGGTGCGCTGTCTCGTGTGCTCCGCCGTGGCGACGTCGGTCGATTCGCCGGATGGGTCTCAGCGAGGGGCCCCTGTGACTGGGCGCTCGAGATCGAGACCGCGCTCGCCGACGAGGTCGAGTCGCTCGAAGCCGACGGGATCGAGATCGGCCGAGTCCGCGAGGTCGACCGCACGCCGCCCGATCGCCCCACGAGCACGTGGTCGGTCGTTGCGCCCAAGGACCCGTCCCTGCCCTTCGTCATGGATCCCTACGACCCGCCGCTGCTGATCGACGATGGCCTGCGCTCGCACCCGTGTGGGGTGGAGCGGATCACCGCGATCGAGCTCACCGATCCCGAGCCGACCGAGCACGCACGGGTCCTCGGTCGCTATCTCGACGCGTCGGTCGAGTCCGTGGACGGCGGTGGGTGGAGCATCGATGACGGCCGCTGCGCCGTCATCGTGCGCCATGGCGCCGAGCACGGCATCGTCGGCCTCCGGATCGCGGGCCCGTCGACCCCGTTGTCGCCCCTGTTCGGGCTGCCACTGCTTCCGGCGCTCGGCTAGGACGGCGAGTAGCGGGGGAGCTCCTCGGCGAGCTGGTCGAGGAGCTCGAGGGTCTCCAGCCAGCCGGCCTGCTGTCCGAACTGGAAGCGCTCGAAGACGTTCCCGGTGGCGGCGACCGATGTGGTCGACCAGAGCGGGTCGTCGGGCAGGCTGTCGAAGTCGACGTTGCGGACCTGGACGAAGACGAGGTCGGCGTCCATGTCGGTGACCGTCTCCTGGCTCTGCGGTGGTGTCGGTCCGGTCGCTCCGAGCGAGGGGTGGAGCTGGAAGCCGAGCTCGGAGACGATCTGCACGATCGGCAGCTCGGAGAAGGCAGCGAGGTAGGTGCCGTCCTCGTTCCACTGGAAGGTGTTGAAGACGACCTCGGCCGGGTCGTAGTCCAGCGAGGCGGCGATCTCCGCGACCCGCGTCTCGTACACCGCCTCCAGGTCGGCGATCGCCACGTCGGCGTCGATGCCACCCGCTTCTGCGATCGTGCCGAGTGAGCTGCGCCAGTCCTGCACCTCGACGTAGACCGCGCCGTCGCCGAGCAGCTCGGTGAAGATCGGATTGCCGCCGATCACGGCCTCGAAGAAGGCGGGCATCACGACGCGGTCGGCGTCGAGTGTGGCGAGCTCCTCGGGGTTCAACTCGGTGAGGCTGACGAGGGTGACCGGGACGTCTGCCAGGACGTCGCCGTACGCCTCGGTCAGGTAGTCAGGCTGCTCCTGGTTGCCGAGCTGGCTGTAGATCGCCACGGGCGTGACGCCGAGTGCGAGGAGGTCGCCCACGATCGGCCAGACGTTGCTGCCGATGGCGACGACCCGCTCGCCCGCGAACAGCGGCGGGATCCCGGCCACGGTCGTGGGTGCCGCCTCCGGCGTCGAGGTGGAGGAGGTGGCCGCCTCGGTCACGGCGGTCGGTTCCGCTGTCGTCGTCGACGCCGTTGCGCCGTCGGCGTCCTCGTCGGAGGACGAGCACGCGGTTGCGCAGACGGTGAGTGCGAACGTGACGGCAAGGAGTCGGAAGGGGGTTCGGCACGACAGCATCGCGGCCCACCCTATTCGTGGTGTTCGGCAGCCTTGATATCCAGGTCGGCGCGATGATGACGTGGTGACGACACCGGCCGCCGAAGCGTCATCGATGCGCGGGACCGAACCCTCCACCGCTGCGACGCTGCCGAGTCGGTTGGTCCGTACCGCGACTCGGCGACGGCGGCGCGACCTGATCGTCGGCTCGATCTTCGTGATGTTCCATCAGGCGTCCGAAACGGTGGTCCCGATCATGATCGGCGTGGCGATCGATCGGGCCGTCGTGACCGGCGACGGCGCCGCGATGGCCCGGTGGGTCGGCGCCCTCGCCGTCGTGTTCACCATGCTCACCTGCGCCGGTCTCGTCGGCTACTACTCGCTCGAACGGGCCCAGCTCTGGATCGCCCACGACGTGCGGCAGCTCGTCGTCGAGCGCGTGCTCGACCCGCGGGGCGGGGTCGGGGTCCGGTCCGGCGACGTGGTCAGCCTCGCCTCCGACGACGCAGAGGAGGTCGGCGCCGTCTCCTGGGCGATCGGGCTCGGAGCCGGCGCCCTGCCGGCGTTGATCGGTGGCTCGGCGTTCCTGCTCGCGGTGTCCCTACCCCTCGGGCTGGTCGTCATCGTCGGCGTCCCGATCGTCGTCTCCGTGGTGATGGTGCTGAGCCGGCCGCTGGTCGGGCGCAGCGAGCAGGAGCAGGCGGCCGTGGCCACGGCGACTGGTGTGGCCACCGACCTGCTCCGCGGTCTCCGCGTGCTGAAGGGCCTGGGCGTGGGCGACGAGGCCTCTTCCCGCTATCGGATCGCGAGCCGCAGCGCCCTTGCCGCCCGGCTGCGCTCGGCTCGCTTCTTCGCTGGATACGAGGGGCTGACGCTGGGGGTCAGCGGCGCGCTGGTGGTGGTCGTCGCGTGGCTCGGTGGTCGCCTCGCGCTCGAGGGCGAGATCACGATCGGGCAGCTCATCGCCGCCGTCGGCCTGGCCCAGTTCCTGATCGGGCCCCTGTCGTTCCTGATCGAGAGCGGTGCGCAGGCGGCGACGGTCCGAGCGGCCGCTCGTCGCGTCACCGCGCTGCGAGACCGCCCGATCGCCGTCGACGAATGCGACGGTGGGATGCCGCCGCACGTGCCCGATGCTCCGGTCATCGAGCTCGTGGCCGTCGGTGGCGAGCGACTGGCTCGGGTGGACCTCGTGGCCGAGTCCGGTTCGGTGATCGGCGTCGTCGCCGAGCCCGGCGATGCCGCAGCGATCGTCGAGCTGCTCGCTCGTCGCCGCGATCCTGATCGCGGACGAGTCCAGGTCCGGGGCGTGGACGCCCGCCGCTGGCCGCTCGACGAGCTCCGGGCGGAGATGGTCGTGACCGCAGCCGACGCCGTGCTCTTCGAGGGCGCGGTCCGCGACCAGGTGGCGGTCGGCGATGTCGACGGGGCCACGATCGACGCGGCGATCGAGGCCGCCACGGTCGACGAGGTCGCCGAGGCTCTCCCCGCCGGTCTCGACTCGCCGGTCGGCGAGGGTGGGAGCGCCTTGTCGGGCGGGCAGCGCCAGCGGGTGATGCTGGCGCGAGCGCTCGCCTCGGACGCACCGACGGTCGTACTGCACGACCCGACCACGGCCGTCGACGCCAGCACCGAGCACCTGATCGCCGGTCGGATCGCCCGGCTGCGTCGAGGCCGAGGAACGACGGTGCTGGTCACGACGTCGCCTGCGCTCCTGGCCATCTGCGATGAGGTCGTGGTCGTGCGCGACGGGACGACGCAGCGTCGTGGTCGCCACGACGAGCTGCTCGACGATCCCGACTACGTCGAGCTGGTGCTGCGATGAGCGAGGCGCTCCTGCCGGTCGCCGACGGCGCGGCGACGCGACGGGCGCTGCTCGGTCTTCTGGGCCAGAGCCCGGTTCGCACCGCGCTCGCGCTGCTCGCCACCGTGTGCGCCACCATCGCCGGCCTGCTCGTGCCGCCGCTGCTCGGGCGCATCGTCGATGCGGTGATCGACGGAGCGGAGACCTCTCGGATCGACCTCCTGGCCGCCGGGCTCCTGCTCGCCGGGATCGCGCAGGCCGGCTTGACCGCGCTCGCCATCGTCCGAGTCGCCTCCCTCGGAGAGCACGTGCTCGCCGAGGTGCGCGAGGACGTCGTCGAGCGCGTCTTGCACCTGCCGCTCGCCGACGTCGAGGCAGCGGGGCTCGGCGACGTGGTCGCCCGGGTGAGCGGTGATGTCGATGCCGTCTCCGAAGCGAGTCGCGAGGCCATACCGGAGCTGGTCGCCGCGGGCTTCGCCATCGGACTGACCGTCGTGGGCCTCGGCATCCTCGACTGGCGCCTGGCACTCGCCGGGTTCGCCGTGCTGCCCGTGCAGGTCCTCGCCACCCGGTGGTACCTCCGCCGATCGGCGCCGGTCTACGCGGAGGAGCGGACCGCGCTCGGCCGGCGAACGGGGACCATCACCGAGGTCGTCGCCGGAGCGCCCACCATCACCGCGCTGCGGCTGGGCCCCCGGCGCACCACTGACGTGGCCGATCGCTCGGTCGAGGCCAACGACACCGCCCTCCACGCAGCCCGCATCCGCTCGAAGTTCTTCGGGTTCCTCAACGTCGCCGAGCTCACCGGTCTGGCCTCGGTGCTCGTGGTGGGGTTCTTCGCCGTGCGGGCCGACGCCATCACGGTCGGCACGGCGACGGCCGGAGCGCTCTACTTCCACCGGCTCTTCGACCCCTTCAACAGCCTCCTCGGTCTGCTCGACACCGCACAGGAGGCGACCGCCGCGTTCGCCCGACTCGTCGGCGTGCTCCAGGCACCCGTCCCCGATCCGCCGGAGACCGTCGAACAGCCCGCCGACGGTTCGGTCTCGCTCGCCGGGGTGAGCTTCGAGTACCGGCCCGGCCATCCCGTGCTCCATCACGTCGATCTCGACGTGCCCGACGCGTGCCGCATGGCCCTCGTCGGACCGAGCGGTGCGGGCAAGACCACCGTCGCCCGCCTGGTCGCCGGCATCGACGCACCGACCGGCGGCGAGCTGCGCATCGGCGGTCTCGGCCACCGAGAGCTGCATCCCGTCGTGTGGCGGACCACGGTCAACCTCGTCAGCCAGGACGCCTACGTGTTCAGCGGCACGATCGCCGACAACCTGCTCCTCGCCGACCCCGAGGCCGACGAGGCCGCGCTCCGGGGCGCGCTCGACGCCGTGGACGCGCTCGGCTGGGTCGACCGCCTCGACGACGGTCTCCACGCCGAGGTCGGCGACGGCGCTCGCGCCCTCTCAGCGGTCGAGGCCAACCAGCTCGCGCTCGCCCGGGTCGCCCTCCGGCCGGCTCGTGTGGTCATCTTCGACGAGGCCACCGCCGAGGCCGGATCGACCGCAGCACGGCAGCTCGACGACGCGCTCGCCCGCGTCGCCTCGGGGCGCACCTCGATCGTCATCGCCCATCGCCTCACCCAGGCGCGAGACGCCGACCGCATCGCCGTCCTCGAGCACGGCCGGCTCGTCGAGCACGGGACCCACGCCCAGCTCGCCGGTGCTGCGGGTCAGTACGCCGAGCTGTGGCGCCACTGGCAGGGTGCGCGGCGGGGACCACCGCCGGGCTGAAGGCTCCGAGCGCCAGCCGGGTGGCCGTCGATACGCCGCTCTACGGCAAGCTAGCCCGATGTCGATCGTCTCGTTGCAAGGTCCCGTGATTGCCTCGGTCGAGACGCTCGATCCCGCCGTCGTGGGGACGGAACTGGTGAATGTCGACCAGCACCAGTTGCTGTGGACCGCCCACGGGTCGTTCCGCGTCCGAATCGGCAGCTCGATCGTCGGGTGTCGGCATCCAGTGGGGTTCTGGGTCCCGGCTCGCACCGAGCATCGGATCCTGACCGAGGGACAGGTGTGGGTGGGACGCTTCGAGGCGGCGAGCTGCCCTGGTGCGTGGGCGAGGCGGGTTCAACTGGCGGTCGGCGATGTGGTTGGACCGCTACTGCTCGACCTTCATCGTCGTCCACATCGCCGGTGGAGCACCGAGATCGCCTCGGTCGTGATCGATGAGCTCCACGACGCCTTCCTCGCCCATCAGGTCCCCGTCCTCCTGCCGAAGGACGCCCGAGCCAGAGCGGTCGCCGAACGGCTCCTCGACGACCCGTCGATCGACTGGGACCTGCCCCGATGGGGCCGTGAGGTGGGTGCGAGCGAGCGAACGCTGCGGCGGCTCTTCCACTCGGGGACCGGCCAGACGTTCGTGCAGTGGCGCACGCGAGTCCGAGTGCACGCAGCGCTCGACCTGCTCGAGGCGGGCCGGCCGATCGCCGACGTCGTCGCCCGGTCGGGCTACCTGAGCACTGATGCGCTCGCCAGGGCGGTCAAGAGCGAGGTGGGGCTCACCCTGACCGACCTCGCCGATCGCGAGTCGCCGTCGACTTTGCGTCCGGCCCAGTGGCCGAAACCGTCGTCCGATTGGCCAACGCCACCTCGCTCTGCCCGAGAGGATGCCTTGACGGATCTTGTGAAGGCTCTTCGGGATGGAGGCGACATGGTCGGGAACGGATGGCGGGGATCGCTCATCGGAGCCGCGGCGGTCTTGCTACTTGCGGCGTGCGGCGACGGCGACACGGACTCGTCCGAAGCTGTCACCACCGGGGTGGAGAACGATGGTGCCGAGACGGCCGAGACGGCCGAAACGTCATCGGAGCCGTCGGGTCCGATCATCGTCACCGATGCTGCCGGACGAAGCGTGACGCTGGAGGCTCCCCCTGAGCGCATCATGGTGACGACGCTGCGGTACGTGCCGGACGAGCTCATGCTGCTCGGCATCGATCCGCTCGGCTACGCCTCCGATCCGGCCGAGGAGCTCAACCCGTGGCAGATCGCCGAGATGGACGAGCAGGGCTTCTCCATGGAGAACTTCGCCTACCCGCTGAACTACGAGGAGATCGCAGGCGGAGCGCCCGACCTCATCGTGGCCATGGACTATGAAGTCGACGCCATCGCCGATCTCGAGCAGATCGCTCCGGTCCTCGTCGTCGAGTACGGGGTCGACCTCTCCGGCGACCGCCTGCGACTGCTCGGCGCAGTCACGGGCCGATCCGAGGTCGCTGACGAGATCGTCGACGGCGCCCTGGATCAGCTCCTCGGTGCCGTCTCGGCTCCCGACTCCGAGATCAGCGTTATCTTCGGCTACGAGTTCGAGGGCACCAACGCCTCCGTGTACCCCGGTGGAGTGGATGTCGCCAACGACGTCGACCACCTGGAGGCGGCTGGCTTCAACGTGAAGAGCGACTACTCCTTCGAGGCCGGTGACTTCGGCTACACCGACGTCGCCGAGGAGAACTTCGGCGAGCTTGAGGCCGACTGGCTGTGGAACCTCGCCCCCTACCCGGGAAACGCTGATGCCGACGAGGCGGCGCTGCTCGACAGTCCGGTCTTCACGGGCCTCGACGTCTGGCAGCGCGGTGACGGCCGCCTCCTGGATCGACCGACCTCGCAGGCGATCCTGTTCTGGACCCCGTTGGCCACCGACTTCCTCGCCGACCGCCTCGACGATCTCGTCGCCTCCTACGACGTCGGGTAGCGGGGCCGGTTCACCTCGATGCGACGAGCGCCGCCGCCTCGATCACGGGTCCGGCGGCCTCCTCGAGATTGATGGGAGAGAGGCGGTCCATCGCCTGGGCGGCCTCTCCCTGCTGCAGGATGAGGTACCGGCCATCCGCGACAGCCGGGATCGACTGACCGATCGGATCATCGATGAACTGCTGCGCGAGGGTCGGATCGGGGTCGTAGTCCACGAAGACGATCACGTCGGCGTCGTCGAGCAGGTCGACCCGCTCGTAGGAGACGGTGAAGTCCTCGATCTCGTCGTAGCTGTCCAGGCGGCTGAACCCTGCGGCCTCGAACAGCACGTTCGGTCCGTAGCCAGCGTCAGGCGTGATGTACAGCGCCGCCTCGGGCGGGTAAGCATCGACGAAGGCGTAGGTCGTCCCTTCGGGTACGTCGAGGTCGGCGAACACGTCGGCGAGTTGCTGCTCCCAGCCGGAGATCAGTTGCTCCGCTCGGTCATCGAGGCCGAGCGCGACGCCGAGGGAGCGAACGTTGTCCTGCCAGGTCGAGAACTCATAGGTGAAGACCGGTGCGATCGCCTCGAGCTGCGTCCGAGCATCCCCCACCTGGTACTCGAAGCCGATGATGAGGTCTGGGTCGGCGGGAAGGATGTCCTCGGGATCCGTGGGATCCGTACCGACACCTCGCACCTTTGCGAGCTCGACGTCGGAGCTGTCGATCACCTCCTGCTGGAACGGCATGATCGAGTCGCCGTCGAACACCTCTGTGTCCTCCAAGAAACGATTCGTGCTGATCTGGACGGGCACGACGCCCAACGCGAGCAGGTAGTCGAGCTCCGAGCGGTCGCCCGCAACGACGACTCGCTCTGGCTGCGCCTCGATGGTCACCTCGTTGCCTGCAGGGTCGATGAGTGTCCGGGGGAATGTCGCCTCGGTCGTCTCCGGCACGGCCGACTCGTTGTCGGCGTTCGACCCGCTCGTCCCCGTCGTGTCGGTGCTCGCGGTCTCCGCCGTCGTTGCGGCAGGGCTCGACGAGGATGCCGCATCTCCGACGTCGTCATCGCTGCCGCACGCTGTAGCGAGCAGCCCGACGGCGACGGTGACGGTGGCGAGTCGGCGGGTGGAGAACATGTCCGGTCCTTCCGCGGCAGCGCTGGTCGATGCCATCTCGGAAGTCTCGGGACGGTGGCGATGCAGTGGCGGCCCGATCCGTTGCTCTGCAGGCCACTGCGCTTCGCCGGAGGTCGGTCGGGCCGCGTACTCGGTCGGCGTCATCCCGGTCTCCGCCTTGAACGATCGGGCGAAGGCTGCGCGCGACCGGAACCCGGATCGCCGTGCGGCCGAGTCGACCGGCTCGCCGTCTGCCAGGAGTCCCCTCGCATGGCGGAGCCGGGCCTGCTGGCGCCAGGCGGCGAACGGCAGACCCGTCTCGTCGTCGAAGCGGCGTCGCAACGTGCGCTCGCTGCAGCGCGCCACGAGGGCCCAGGCACCGACGCCTCGCTGGTCGCTCGGATCGGTGAGCAGTCGCTCGGCCACAGCTCGCGCACCCGGATCGACGGGCAGAGGGAGGACGGGGTCCGAACGCTCCATGCCAGCTCGTAGCTGCTCGACCGCAACCGCCAGCAGCTCGGCGGCGCCCGGTCGATGAGGTCCTCGGGCGACGAAACCGAGCGCGGGGACGACGACCGGGTCGACCAGCACGAGCGCGGGCTGGCCGTACAGAGGCGTCGAAGGCGACCGAGCGAAACGGGCGATGCCCAGATCGGCGACTCCGCTCGCGACGTGCCCGACGCCGCTCGGTACCCAGGCGACGAGGGTGCGATGCAGCACCATCGATCGACCCTCGATGCGGACGTGCACCCTGCCCGAGTCTGCCCACAGAAGGCTGTGTTGATCGGGATCGAGGCGTGGCAACGCTCGCGACTGGCGATACGGCGAACCGAGCCGGGTGATCGCCAGGTCAGCGACGACGAACGGAGCGTGGATGACTTCCGATGGACTGGTCGAACCCGTCGCGACCGGGATCGCCGTCACGGATCTTCCCGAACGGTCGGACCGACCTCGTTGCACCGGCGGTCGCTGAGCGCAGCTGCTGTTCCTAGGTTCGCCCCCGCGACCATCGTGGGAGCGTACCGTTCAGCATGCTGAACACCCTAGGTCAGGGCGGGTCAGCACCTGATGAGCAGCAAGGGAGCGGCGCCGTCAGCCGGCCTCGAGCTCGCCGAGGCAGCGGGCCACCTCTTCGAGTTGGCCGGCGTAGGCGTCGAGGCTGTGCACGCCGATCGCCAGGTTGTAGTCGCCCGCGTCGCAGAGGCGTCCGGCGTTGACGGCGTCGAGGGCCAGGAAGAGGCTGTCTTCCAGCATGGGGTCGCCGTAGAGCGGCTCGCTGAACACCACGACGGCGTCGGCGTCGTCGAGCGACGGGACGACCTCGGTCGAGACGTAAGCGCCACCGGTCTCGTCGAGGTCGACGGTCGGTGCCACGACCTGGATACCGAGGCGCTGGGCCCAGTCGTTGGTGATCCCGCCGCCCTCGCCGTACACGTAGAACTGGCCGTCGTAGTTGTTGTTGTCGATGATCGCGATCGACTCGACGTCGATGTCCTCGGCAAGCGCCGCCAAGCGCTCGTCGAAGGACGCGATCAGCTCCGACGCCCGATCCCCCTGCCCGACGAGGTCCGCGACGGCCTGGAGCTGACCGGTGACGGTGAGCTGGCCCGACTCCCACAGCACGACCGGCGCCAGCTCGGAGAGCGGGTCGAGCGCCTCGCCGATGAACGACGGTTGCCCGACGATCAGGTCGGGGCGCGCGGCGGCGATCCCCTCGACGTTGATCTCGCCGCCGAAGGGAACGGTCTCGAACTCGACGAGGTCGGGGTCGAACCCCATGGCGACCCAGGCGTCGAGGTTCTCCTGGCCGCCGATCCACTCCAGGTCCGGGATCGGCGTGATCGGTGGGTTGAGGCCGAGCTCGAGCAGGTGCGTTGCGGTGAACAGGTCGAGCGCCGCGACCCGCAGCGGCTGTCCCGGGATCTCGACCTCGTTACCGAGGCCATCGGTGACGATCACGGTGTCTCCTGCTGTGGTCGTCGTGTCGGGGGACGAGGTGGCCGTGGTCTCGGACGGCTCGGTCTCCGGGCTCGCCGAGGCGCCGTCGGCGTCGGTCGTGTCGTCGCTGTCGCCACATGCCGCGATCACGAGGAGCGCAGCCGTCACCAGCAGCGCCGCCCGGATGGATGGCCTCGCCATGTCGTCCCCCTGGAGCGTCCGTTCGTCGAGAGCCAGGTCTAGGAGACGCCGTGAGGGCAGAGTTGATCGTTCCGACACGAGTGCTGATCGTTTCGGGATCGCGGCCGTCTCGGCCGGTGGTGCGGCGACGAACTGCGTCGGTGCGAGACCGACCTCGGCCTTGAAGGCGCGGCTGAACGCCTCGGTCGTGCTGTAGCCGCAGCGGCGAGCTACCGCGGCCACCGAGGTGCCGGGCTCGAGCAGCAGTCGTGTGGCCAGACCCATGCGGATCTGGAACCGCCAGCGGGCGAACCCCATCCCGGTCTCGGATCGGAAGAGCTGTCGCAGGCTGCTCTCGCTGGCGCCGACCTCCGCTGCCCAGGCGGCGAGCGACCGGCTGTCGGCCGGATCGCGGATCAGCGATTGGGCGACCGCTCGTGCCCGTGGGTCTTCGGGCAGCGGGACGACCTCCCCGATCGTGATCATGGCGTCGGTGAGGTGGTCCACGACCATCGAGGCCCGCTCCGCCACCCATGGACCGACAGGCGAGCGATGCAGGCGCCGGAGGATCGCCGGCACCTCGGCGTCGAGGTGGACCCGGCGGAACCGCCCCCAGCCGGCGGGGCATGAGGTCGCGTCGAAGTGCGTCACCCACACCTTGCCCTTCGAGCTCACGGTGTAGGGCAGACCGGCGGGCACCCAGACGCCGAACGGCAGCCGACCGACCGCGTGGGCGGACGGCGAGGTCACCTCGATGCCGACCGAGTCCTCGAACAGCAGATGGTGGTTCGTCGGATCAGCCGGGCGGACGAGCTGGAGCCGACGTTGGTCGGTGAGCTCGATGCCGGACAGCACCGGTCCCTGGACGGAGTCGATCCTCATCCCGAGCTTCTCCTTCTGCCGCAGGCGACGGAGCTCGGACGTTAGTGGTGCTTAACGGTTGAGCCCGACGCTTCCCCGAACGCGCAACGGCCGCCGGTGGAGACCGGCGGCCGGTGGTCGGGTTGCCGGGATTTGAACCCGGGACCTCCTCGTCCCGAACGAGGCGCGCTACCAAGCTGCGCCACAACCCGTGAGGCTCGACAATCGTAGCGGCGACCGCTCAGGATCGGAACTCGGTTGTTGACCCGGCGTGGGTCCCGGAGCCCACGCCTCCTCCACGGGTCCTCGCCGCTGGAGCGGCTGCGGCGTGGCCGTGGTTGTTGACCCGGCGTGGGTCCCCGCCCGGGGAGAGACTCAGTCGTCCTTCAGGCGGTGGTTCACCGCTCGTCGGCCGCCGATCCAGTTGCACAGCTGCGGGTCGGCCTCGTAGACCTCGCCCGAGATCCAGCTGCCGTCGAAGCGGAACCGGCCGGTGCGTCCGCCGTCGTCGGTCACCTCGATGGCGTCGTCGACCAGGTCGTACGTGTACCGGGTGAAGGGGTGGACGATCTGCGGCACGGCGATCAGCCCTCGATCCACTCGCCGAGCATCTGGTGCAGCCAGCGGATCTTCGACTCCTGGTAGGCGCTCAGGGTCACGCCCGGCTTGCGGGTCGCCTCGAGTCCCTTCTGGATCTGCTCCATGTTGAACATGTCCTGGTCGAACACCTTCGACAGCATCCCGAACTCGGCGACGTCGGTCCACGGCTGGTCGGCGTCGAGCCACTGGATCTCGGCGGGCGGCGGGCGCTCACCGGCGTACGGGGTGAGCCACAGCACCTCCATGATCGAGGTGCGATGGTCGTCCCCGTTGGGCCGGAAGCGGTAGACGATCCGGTTGTAGGCGCCCCACGGGTGGAAGTTCGGGAACAGCGTGTAGTCGATCGAGTCGACGAACTCGGCGTCGCTCCACTCGTCGACCAGATCGCCGACGATGGGGCGCCAACGCATGCGGGCTGCCGACGCCATCGTCTCGCGAGCGGTCTTGCCCTCGGGGATCGGGATCGGCAGCGGCTCGTCGGCCCGGATGTCGAGCCCGGCGCGGAGGATCTCCTCCTCGGTGGGCGTCCACTCGAGCAGCGGGCTCGCCGTGCCGCCCGGCGTGATCACCCGGGCGAAGGTGTCCCACACGTCGACCTGGCTGTTGGTGTCGCCCAGGCCGGCGCTGATCTGCGGGTGGGTGGCGTTGACGTGGAAGGCCTCGCAGAACGCTTCCTGGGCGATCTTCCAGTTGGCCTTGACGATCTTGGCGGCGTGGACCTCGACGTAGCGGTCTTCGAGGTTCCATCGTTCGAACTGCTCAGGGAGCTCGCCCAGGAAGTCCTCGAGCGGCTCGGCATCGGGATCGGGGTTGATGAACACGAACCCGGCCCACGTGCCGACCTTGGCCTCCGGGAGATGCCAGTCGTCGGGCTCGACCTGGGGGAAGTCCCAGTCGGCCGGGATGTCCTGGAGGTCGCCGTTGATCTTCCAGGCAAAGCCGTGGAACGGGCAGCGCAGCTCCGAGCACCGGCCGTCGTACTGCTTGAGCCGCCGGCCCCGGTGGAGGCACGCGTTCACGTACGCCCGGATCTCACCGGTCTCGGTGCGCATCACGAGGTACGAGCGGTCGGTGATCTCGTAGACGACGTAGTTGCCCGGGTCCGGGATGTGGTCCTCGCGGCAGGCGAACTGCCAGACCCGGTCCCACAGGTGCGACTTCTCGCGCTCGTGCCAGGTTCGGGAGATGTAGCGGGAGACCGGAAGGTCCTCGGTGCCGAGGAAGCGTGGCGACTCGAGGCGGAGGACATCGGGAACCGGCTTGGTGTCGGCGTCGAGCAGGCCCTGGTAGCTGATCCCAGGTGAGCGCGCCTTGCCGGGCTCTTCGGTCATCGTCATCGGTCGTCCCCTTCCGTGCCCCTCCTCAACGGTAGTGGCGGCGCCCGATCGGCTCACACTCGACCGGTCGGGTCCTCCTCGCCCACCACCAGCGCGATGGCCGCATCCGCCTCGACCGGTGAGCAACCGGCGTCGCGGCAGATCGCATCCTGGAGATCGCTGTCGCGGAGCCCGGCGGAGTGGGCGCGGAGGGCGGACCAGTACGCGGTCGCGAACCGCTCCCGGTCCGACCCGGTCACGTTTCGGAGGCGCTGCGCGCGACCCCGCAGGAGCGGCCAGGCCAGCAGACCGACCGCCAGCAACGTGAGGAGGAACGCGAACACGGCGAACAGCCTGGCACCGCGCCGGCGCCCGTGAGCCAAGGCATCAACAACTCTCGTGGCGGGCCCGGGTCAGCCGGCCTCGACCGCCTCCGCCTCCTCGGCGCCGGCCTCGTCGACCTCGGGCTCCGGCTCGGGCGGAGGCGGTGGCTCCTCGCCGCGGGCAGCGGCCCGCAGCGCCGGCCACTCGGCCTCGTCGACGCCCTCGAAGGTGCCCGCACCGGCCAGCGCGGCGTCGACGGCCCGCCGGACACGGAAGGCGTCGAGGGGCTTGACCATCCACGCGTCGGCGCCGGAGCGGCGAGCGAGGTACACGTCGGCCTGCCGATCGAGCAGCATCAGCACCGGGACGTGTGGGAGCCGACCGGCGCCCGCCTCGTGGCGCAGGTCGATCGTGACGGCCATGCCACCCATCGTGCCGATCTGGAGATCGCAGACGACGAGATCGGGGATCTGGACCTCGGCTGCGCCGCGCACGTCGCTGCCCCGCCGCACCACGCGGACGTCGGCGTCGGGACCGGAGACGGCAGCGACCACCTCGTCGACCACGAAGTCGGCGTCGGCGGCGATGAGGATGTCTGGCACGAGCGTCGAGGCTACCGCCCACCCAGGGAGCCGAGGTCGGCGAGCAGGGCGTCGGCGACCGCGCCGAGGGTCTCGACGTCGTGGACGTCGTCGTCGAGGAGGGGGACCTCGACCAGCGCGGCGCCGGGTGCGGCGGCGAGCAGCGGCCGGACCTCGGTGCGCTCCCGGTCGGCGAGTCGGGCGAGCTGGCGGTGTCGCGCCGCCAACCCGGTCACGGCGTCCGGGACGTCATCGGGGACCGCGACCGGTGGGAGCTGCTCGTGGAGCATGTTCACGACGACGGTCTCGATCCGGAGGTCTCGGGCGCGCAGCTCCTTGGCGAGGTGGGTCGACTCCGTGATCGCCTCCGCCCTCGGACTGGAGACCACGACGAACGACGTGCCATCGGCTCGCAGCAGCTCGTCGACCTGTGCCGCCCGGTCGCGGAAGCCGTCCTCCATGCCGGCGAAGGCCTGGAAGAAGGCGATCGCATCGTCGACGACCTCACCACCGGCGACCCGCTGGACCGTGCGGAGGAACACCCGGGCCGTGCCGGCGAGCACCTTCATGCCCGCCCGTGACGGAGCCGTCAGGAGCCGGTACAGCGGGTGCTCCAGGAAGCGGACCATCCGCCCGGGGGCCTCGAGCAGGTCGATGGCGTTGCGCGACGGCGGGGTGTCGACGATGACCAGGTCGAAGTCCTCGCTCTGGTCGAGCTCGTAGAGCTTCTCGACCGCCATGTACTCCTGCGTACCCGACAGCGAGCCGGCGATGTTGCGGTACATCGGGTTGGCGAGGATCGCCTCGGCCTGGGCGACCGTCGGCGCCTGGAGGCGGACGAGCCGGTCGAAGGTCGTCTGCGCATCGAGCATCACGGCGTGGAGCCCGTCGGTGCCCTCGGCTCGCACCTGCGTCGGTTCGTTGCCGAGGTCGGTGACGCCCAACGCGTCGGCGAGTCGCCGAGCGGGGTCGACGGTCACCACAACGACGCGGCGCCCCCGGCGGGCGGCGGCCAGGCCGAGTGCCGCTGAGGTGGTCGTCTTGCCGACCCCACCCGGGCCGCACGCCACGATCACCGAGGCGGAGTCGAGGACCTCGTCGAAGGCGGTCATCCGGGCACCGGCTCCGTGGCGATCGCAGCGGCGAGCGCGGCGAGATCGCGGTCGTCGAGGCGGGTCGAGAAGCGGGCAGGCAGGTGCACGTGGGGGAGGGGGAGCTGGCCTGCGAGTCGTTCGATCTGCTGGTGCTGGGCGGCGACGGTGCGCTCGATCCGTCGAGCCGTGGCGGTCAGCGCCGCCGCATCCTCTGGTGCGAGGCCGTCGAGCCCGGCGATCGCCTCGACGTCCAGCTCCGGATCGAGGGAGTCCCAGCACCCGTTCACGACGATCGGAGCCAGCGCGACGCCGACCTCGTCCTCTAGGTCGAACGCGACTTCGACGAGCTCGTTGACGGGCGTCTCCTCGGGAAGCGTGACCAGCACGACCTGGCAGCGGGTCGGATCGGACAGCATCGCCAGCACCTCGTCGGACTGCTGTCGGACCGGTCCGGTCGGCACGATCTCCCGCAGGGACGCGGCCGTACGGAGGAAGGTGATGGCGTGCCCGGCCGCCGGGGCGTCCACGACGATGAGATCCGCGGCATCCCCGATCTGGAGCTGCTTGACCTTGCCCAGCACGAGCAGGTCCTTGATGCCCGGAGTGGTCGTGGCCAGCAGGTCGATCGCGCCGGCGGCGACGAACTTCTTCGTCACCCGGCCCATGCCGCGGAGGTCGAGGTAATCCATGAGCGCGGCGTCGGCCCGGAGCGCGCATCCACTGATCTCGCCGACGGCGCCCCCGCCGGGGCGGAGCACGGTCGGCTCGTAGACGAGTGGCGTGCCGCCCAGCAGCTCGCCCAGACCGGGTCGACCGTCGATCGAGACCACGAGCACGGAGCGACCCTCGTCGGCTGCGGCTCGGGCGATGGCGGCGGTTACCGTGGTCTTGCCGACGCCCCCCTTGCCGGCCACCACCGCGACCTCGGCCGCGGTGATCCAACCCGTCGATGTCAATCGAGCCCCCGGAGCGTGCTGTGAGGAACACCGTCAGGGTAGTGACGGCTGCCCTGCTCATCGTCACCTCGATGGTGATGTTCGCCGGCGCCGCCATCGCCCAGGACGACGAGGCTCCGGCCGACGGCCCCCGCGAGGTCATCGACGTCATCCAGGTGTCCGGGCTGATCGACCCCATCGTGGAGAACGACCTGCTCGGGCGACTCGAGTCGGCCGAGGAGACCAACGCCGGTGACGACGAGCGGGTGCTCGCGGTCATCCTCCAGATCAACTCGAACGGATCCGTCCTGGACGACGCCGACCTGCTGGCGCTGGTCGAGCGACTCCAGGAGACCGACGTCGTGATCGGAGCATGGATCGGACCGAGCGGGTCCCAGGCAACCGGCAAGGCCGCGTACCTCGTGGGCGCCGCCGACTTCTCGGCCATCTCCGAGGGCAGCCGCATCGGCAACCTCGGCGACCCGATCGACGGCGAGCCCGAGGAGCTCCTCGGCGCCGAGACCGAGCGTGTCCGGTTCCGAGCCCTCGGCCGGGCCGATGCCCGCTCGATCGAGCTGCTCGACTCGTCCGAGTCGACCCTCGGCGATTTCGTGCTGGGCATGATGGACGCCGGCGTCATCCCCGACCGGACCGAGCTGGTCGATGGCGAGGGTGACCTCGTGCAACGAGAGCTGCTCGTCCCCGTGCGGTTCAACAAGCTGTCCCTCATCGACCAGACCTTCCACACCGTGGCCAGCCCGGCGATCGCCTACCTGCTGCTCGTGGCGGGCCTCGGCCTGCTGCTGCTGGAGTTCTTCACCGCCGGCGTGGGCATCGCCGGCGTCACGGGGGCGCTGTGCCTGCTCGGCGCGGGCTACGGACTGGGCGTGTTGCCCTTCCGGACCTGGGCGCTCGTCCTGCTCGTGCTGGCCTTCTTCGCGTTCGGGATCGACGTGCAGACGGGAGTGCCGCGCTTCTGGAGCGGGGTGGGCGTCGTCTTCACGGTCGTCGGCTCGATCTTCCTGTTCGACGAGTTCGCGCCGTCGTGGATCACCCTCGGCGCCGGGATCATCGGCGTCATGCTCCTGATGTTCACCGCGATGCCGAACCTCGTGCGTACCCGGTTCGGGACGTCGACCATCGGTCGCGAGTGGATGCTCGCCGAGGTCGGCGATGCCGTCACCGACATCGACCCCGAGGGAACCGTCCGCGTGCGAGATGCCCTGTGGCGGGCCCGCACCAATCGGGCCACGCCGGTCTCGGCCGGTGATCGGATCAAGGTCGTGCACCTCGATGGACCCATCCTCGAGGTCGAGCCCGAGGAGGGCGGCGCGAAGGACTACCGCGAGCGCCGTTCGAAGGCCGCGGCCGCGACGACCGAGGACGCCGCGGACAACTGAGCCGTCAGCCGGCCGAGACCGCTTCGAGCCGCTCCTTGAGCCGGCGGTAGTCACCTTCGACGCTGCGGCGCACCACCAGCTCGAGCAACGGACCGAGCAAGCGCATCGGACCCGGTGCGGTGCCCTGCACCCGTGCGGTCACCTGGCAACGATCGTCGTCGATCGGCTCGACCGTGCGAGTCACGTCGATGGGCATGTTGCCGGCGGTGCTCACGATCCTGATCCGGCGACCGGGCTCCAGCTCGCGGACCTCGAACGACGAGACGATCCGCCGGCCGAGGAAGCGGGCCTCCTGGTCGTAGGTCGAACCGATCCGCAGCGGTGGCTCGCTGGTCCAGGTACAGCGCTCCTGGCCACGCTGCCAGTGCGGGTTGTTCGCCATGTCGGCGAGGTAGGCGAACACAGCATCGGCGTCGCGGTCGATCTCGATGCTCACGGTGACGTCGGTCATCGGGGCTCCTTCACTCGGTCGGTGCGGCGATCGCTGCCGCGAGGCTCGTCACGAGGCGGTCGAGCAGGACGTCGGGGGACAGGGGCGCCGGCTCGGGAGGTCCGGACAGGACCGCGCCGAGCGTGCCGAAGAGGACCCAGCGGATCCGCCACGAGAGGACCTCGACGTCGTGGTCCGGCAGCGCAGCGACGAGACGGGGCAGGAACCGCCCGGCGACCGGTCGGAAGTGCGCCTCGACCTGCTCGATGACGAACGCCGCGGGATCGAGGTAGATCGCGCCCAGGAGCCGGGACCGGTCGACCGCTGCGTCGCTGCGCACTCGGAGCTCGACGGCCGCTTCCACGTCGGGTCGGACCAACGCGTCGACGAGCGTCGGCACCGTCGGCCCGCTCGCGCCGGTGGCCTCGACGAGGGCGACGTCGAGGAGCTCCACCCGTCGTTCGTTCAGTGGTCGGAGGATCCGGTCGAGCACGGCTGCGGCCAGCGCCGGCCGACCTCCGAAGTGGTAGTGGACGGCTCCCGGGTCGGCGCCAGCGCTGCGCATCACCGCCCGAAGCGACGCCCGCTCGAAGCCGGTCGCAGCGAACTCGGCCTCGGCCGCATCGACCAGCGCGGCGGCGGTGACGGCGGATCGCTCGGTCCCAGGCACCCGACCCGTCGTATCAGTCGTCTGACTGAATAGCGAGCGCGACCTCCGGAGGCGGCGTGGTCGGGGGTGGCTCAGTCCGGCTGGTCCTGCGGGGCGACGGCCACCGAGCCGCCCAGGTCGCGTGCCTCGTCGAGAGCGACGGTGGCCCGGTCCAGCAGCCGGGTCGCGGCCAGCGCGTGTCGCGGGTAGCTGGCCACGCCGGCCAGGACGTCGGCATCGCTGCGGGCGGAGGCCAACGCCTCGTGAAGCCGGCCCACCGCCTCCATCGCCGCGTCCTCATCGGCGTCTTCGAGGATGAGGGCCAGGCGACCCTCGCCGAAGCGGGCGATCACGTCGGTCGCTCGCAGCAACCGGCCCCGGAGCAGCGCCACCTCGCCGGCGAAGGCCGAGGGCGGGCTCCACTCCCGCTGGTGCAGCTCGAGGAGGACCAGGCTGAGCGGGCGGAGCTCCTGGCTGGCGATCGCGACCCGCTCGTCGAGCACCCGCTCGAACGCGTCGGCCCGCAACAGGCCGGTCGGGTCGATGTCGAGGCGCTTCGGGTTCCGCCAGCGACGGAGGGTCCACTCGCCGGCCAGAGCCGTCGTGACCAGGCCGAGCGCACCGACGAGGGCCCCGTCGGGGGGATCGATGGCGAAGCGCACCAGCCCGACGAGCGCGGTCAGCGCGCCCAGGACGGTCAGCGATGCAGCTCGGCGGAAGCCCACGACCGCGAACGTATCGACGCCCCTGCGTCGGTCAAGCTCCGACGGAGCGTGGTGACGTGAATCGGGTGCGGGGTCGCTCGCTGCGCCCGATACGCTCCCGGCGCGTGGCACTCGTCGTGCAGAAGTTCGGAGGCACCTCGGTCGGCGATCCGGAACGGATCCGGGCCGTCGCCGACCACATCGCCCGCACCCGCCAGTCCGGCACCGGTGTCGTCGTCGCCGTCTCAGCGATGGGCAAGACGACCGACGACCTGATCCGGCTCGCCGGCGAGGTGACTCACAGCGAGGTCCCGCCGCCCCGCGAGATGGACATGCTCCTCACCGCCGGCGAGCGCATCTCGATGGCCCTGCTGTGCATGGCCATCCACGACCACGGCGTCGAGGCTCGCAGCTTCACCGGCAGCCAGGCGGGCATCCTCACCGACGTCGTGCACGGCAAGGCGAAGATCCTCGACGTGAAGGCCGACCGGATCCGCGAGGCCCTCGACGACGGGGCCGTCGCCGTGGTGGCCGGCTTCCAAGGGATGTCGACGACCCGGGAGATCACCACGCTCGGACGAGGCGGCAGCGACACCACCGCCGTCGCCCTCGCGGCGGCGCTCGACGCGGATGTGTGCGAGATCTACACCGATGTCCCCGGCGTGTTCACCGCCGACCCACGCATCTGCCCCAGGGCGCAGATGCACGAGCGGGTCAGCTTCGAGGAGATGCTCGAGATGGCGGCCACCGGTGGCCGCGTCCTCAACCTGCGGTCGGTCGAGTTCGCCCGCAACCACGATGTGCCGCTCCACGTGCGGTCGTCGTTCACCTGGCAGCCCGGCACCTGGGTCGACAAGGAGGATCCCACGATGGAGAGCGCGATCGTCTCGGGTGTCACCCACGACACCTCCGAGGCCAAGATCACCGTCACCGGGGTGCCCGACGAGCCCGGCGTCGCCGCCCGGATCTTCCGGATGCTGGCCGACCGGGAGGTCAACGTCGACATGATCGTCCAGAACGTGTCGACCGACGGAGCCACCGACATCTCGTTCACCGCCCCGATGACCGATCTGCCGATCGCCCGAGAGGTCGTCGAGCAGCTCAGCTCCGACTACACCGATGCCGCCGTCCGGGTGGACGACGGCATCGGCCGGGTCTCGCTCGTCGGTGCGGGCATGAAGACCCACCCCGGTGTGGCGGCAAAGACGTTCGAGACGCTCGCCGCCAACGGCATCAACATCGAGATGATCTCGACCTCGACCATCCGCATCAGCTGCGTGATCCGGGTCGAGGAGGTGGAGCGGGCCGTGCAGCTCCTCCACTCCGCCTTCGAGCTCGACGGCTGAGTTGCTTGCCCGGGCGGAGCCCCGGAGCCCCACCCTCCTCCCCGAGTCCTCGCCCTGACGGGCTGCGGCCGGGGCCGTGCTCGCCGATCAGCCCAGCTGGGCGGAGCCGAACTCGGCGCTGAAGCGGGTGCACCAGATCACGACGGTCTGATAGCGGTCGAGGTCGATCGACGGGTCCAGCTCGTAGTTCTGGTCGCCGATGTTGCCCCGGAGCTCGGACAGCAGGATCCAGTCCTCCTGGAGCTCCGAGCCGGTCGACCCGGCCGGCGCCGCCGACAGATAGACGTCCAGGTCGGGGCCGTTGTCGGAGTTGAAGTCCTCGAACCGCAGGAAGCGCTGCTCGGTGCCGTCGTTGAGCACCACAGCCCGTCCCTCGACGTCGTAGCGCCCCGAGCCCATGAACGTGCCCTCGGCGAGGGTGATGATCTGCGGTTCGGCGGGCACGGTGGTCTCGGGGGCTGCGGTCGTGGCCGGCGCGTCGGTGGTGTCGGTCGCACCGCCCTCGACGACGACGGTGGTCTCCGGGGCGGCGGGAGCGACGACGGTCTCCGCGGTCTCGGCTGCGACGGCGCCGGAGGCGAAGATCGGGCCCTCGTCGTCGACGACGTCATCGATGAACGCCGTGTGGATCCCGAAGAAGCCGAAGGCCAACCAGGCGAGTCCGGCGATGGCGGCGACGGCGGCGCCGCCGGTGGCGTAGGGGTGGGTGCGGATGAAGCGGAACATCGGAGTGATCTCCCTGGCTCCGGGGGTGAGCCTGATGCGTACGGACGAGATCGGAACGCACGGGACCATCGGTGTGCTTCCGGTCCGGCGTGAGTTCCGCGCTCGTTCATCGGTGTGAGCGGCGGGCCCACCAGCCAGACTGCTCCGATGCGTCGAGCGCTGATCACCGGGATCAATGGGCAGGACGGGTCGTACCTGGCCGAGCTGCTGCTGGAGAAGGGCTACGAGGTGGCGGGCACGATCCGCCGGACCTCGTCGCCTGACCTGTCCCGGATCGATCACGTGCTCGACCGGGTCACGCTCCTGGGTGCCGACCTGACCGACTCCGGTTCGTTGATGCGTGCGCTCGCCGAGTTCGAACCGAACGAGGTGTACAACCTCGCCGCGCAGTCGTTCGTGAAGGCGAGCTTCGACCAGTCGGAGATCACCGGCGACGTCACCGCGCTCGGCGTCGCCCGCATCCTCGAAGCGGTCCGCCAGCACAGCGAGGACGTGCGCTTCTACCAGGCGTCGAGCTCGGAGATGTTCGGCAAGGTCCAGCAGGTCCCCCAGACCGAGACCACACGGTTCTGGCCTCGGTCGCCGTACGCCGTCGCCAAGGTCTACGGCCACTGGCTGACGGTGAACTACCGCGAGTCGTACGACCTGTTCGCGTGCTCGGGGATCCTGTTCAACCACGAGTCGCCCCGCCGCGGCGTCGAGTTCGTCACCCGCAAGATCAGTCGAGCGGTCGCGGCGATCGCCCTCGGCCAGCAGGACAAGCTCGAGCTCGGCAACCTCGACGCCAAGCGCGACTGGGGCTTCGCCGGCGACTACGTCGAGGCGATGTGGCTGATGCTGCAGCAGGACGAGCCCGACGACTACGTCGTCGCGACCGGCGAGACCCACAGCGTGCAGGAGTTCTGCGAGCTGGCCTTCGCCCACGTCGGCCTCGAGTGGTCCGACCACGTCGAGATCAACCCCGCCTTCTTCCGCCCGGCCGAGGTCGACCTGCTCATCGGTGATGCCGGCAAGGCCCAGACCGAGCTCGACTGGAAGCCCAAGGTCGGTTTCGCCCAGCTCGTGACGATGATGGTCGACGCCGACCTCGCCGACCTGCGTTGATTCCCGGCGTGGGTCGCGGAGCCCACCACGGACGGCGCGCTGGCGCCACAAGTTACCGGTCGGTAGCTTGCGGTCATGGGGATGGACAAGATCGGTGTGTGTGGTGCCGGGATCATGGGGAGTGGGCTGGTCCAGCTCGCTGTGGTCAACGGCTACGAGGCGGTGTTGCGGAGCAGGACCGCGGAGTCGGCGAGCGCAGCGCGGGCCCAGCTCGAGACGAGCCTCGACAAGCTCGTGGCGAAGGAGCGGATGACGTCCGACGAGCGCGACGCGGCGCTCACCCGGGCGCTGTTCACCGCTGACGTCTCGGACCTCTCGGACTGCGACCTCGTGATCGAGTGCGTCGTCGAGGACATCGACGTGAAGCGCGAGCTGTTCCGTGAGCTCGACCAGGTGTGCAAGCCACACACCCTGCTCGCCACCAACACGTCGACCCTGCCCGTCGTCGAGCTGGCCGTCGCCACGCAGCGCCCCGACCAGGTCTGCGGCGTGCACTTCTTCAACCCGGTGCACGCCATGGAGCTGGTCGAGATCGTCCCGCCCCTCACGGCGAGCCGCGAGACCGTCGATGCCGTCGCCGACTTCGCCACGTCGTGTGGGAAGCGAGCGATCGAAGTGAAGGACGAGGCCGGGTTCGTCGTCAACGCCCTGCTCTTCCCGTACCTGAACGCGGCGATCTCGATGCTGGAACGGGGCACCGCCTCGATGGAGGACATCGACGCAGCCATGAAGTCGGGCGCCAACTACGCGATGGGGCCGTTCGCGCTGCTCGACCTCGTGGGCCTCGACACCTCCCTGTCGATCCTCGACGCTCTCCACGCCGAGTTCGGCCGCCCGGGCGATGTGGCCGCTCCGACCCTGCGCCGCCTCGTGACCGCCGGTCATCTCGGCCGCAAGACCGGTCGGGGCTTCTACACCTACTGAGCTCGAGGCGCGCCACGGGCGTCTCGCCGGCCCTCGACGGCTCGGCCGAGGACCGCGTCGAACTGGTGTCGAGGTGCTCGACGACGTCGGACGCCTCGTCGCGGTCGGTCCGCCTCGGCTTCAGCGGTCGAGGCGGACGTGGCTGCCGGACGGCACCACGTGCAGCTCGACGCCGTCGGGCGTGAGGTGGCGCACCCGGTGCTCGCGCTCGGGGCTCCACGACTCGGCCTGCGGCACGAAGGCCACCCCGGGCACGAGCCCGAGCCCGACGGCGAAGCCGCCGCCACGGGGATCGACCATCGGGTCGCACAGCACGCGCGCCGAGGCTCCGGCCGCGGCGATGACGGCGCCACCGCTGTGGGCCTCCAACAGCGCGTCCCAGACGGCCGAACGCTTCCAGACCGACTCGATGTGCATCGTCGAGCCGTCGACGAGGTAGAGCAGGCGCGCCGCTCGCACCCGATCGGCGAGGGCCGGATCCATCGCATCGCCGCGCATCATGACGTCGACGGTCTCGACGGTCGCGCCCAGGGGCTCGAAGTGCGCCGTGGCCGCGTCGACCCAGCGCTGCGGGTCCTCGAACGCCGCCGCGGTCGGAAGGAGTGTCACCGTGGCGGTCTCGGCCTCCGCGAGCAGCGAACGGTCGAGGTCGTCGTACGCCTCGGTGAACTCGTCACCGCCGAGGAGGATCACGGGACCGGCCATGGATCGCCGAATCTACCCGCCGGGCCACACTGGGCCTCGTGATCGCCGAGCCACCCCCGACCGCGTGGGCGTTCCCCGACCCCTCGGTCGCCGACGACGACGGCCTGGTGGGCGTCGGCGCCGATCTCGAGCCGGGCACGGTGCTCGCCGCCTACCGGTCGGGTCTCTTCCCGATGCCGGTCCGACGCACGATCGGATGGTGGTCCCCCGACCCGCGCGGCGTGATCCCGCTGGACGCGCTCCGGGTCAGTCGGTCACTGCGGCGCAGCGTTCGGCGCTACGAGGTGCGCGTGAACACCGCGTTCGAGGCGGTGGTCGAGGCGTGCGCCGACCCAGGGCGTCCTCACGGCTGGATCAGCGCGGACATCGAGCGGGCCTACACCGACCTCCACGAGCTCGGTTGGGCCCACAGCGTCGAGGCGTGGGACGACGGCCGGCTGGTCGGTGGTCTCTACGGCGTGTCGGTCGGCGGGTTGTTCGCCGGCGAGTCGATGTTCCATCGCGCCCCCGACGCCTCGAAGGTCGCGCTGGTGGGTCTGGTGCACTGGCTCAACGCCGCGGGTGCCCGACTGCTCGACGTCCAGTGGACGACCGATCACCTCCGGTCGCTCGGCGCCATCGACGTCCCACGTGAGCGGTACCTCGAGCTCGTGCGGGACGCCGTCACGTGGACGCTCCACCTGCCGTGGCCCACCGGGGTCCTGCCGTTCGAGGTCAGCTGACCGTCAGCCCCCGAATCTGCTGGGGAGCGTCTCGGGCCCGGCGATACCCTGCGCTCATGCGAGTCGGGATCATCGGAGCAACTGGTCAGGTCGGCGGGGTCATGCGCGACATCCTCGCCGAGCGGTCCTTCCCCGTCGACGAGCTGAGGCTGTTCGCCTCGGCTCGGAGCGCCGGGCGTCAGCTGCCGTGGAAGGACGGCGAGGTCGAGGTCGAGGACGCGGCCACGGCCGACTACTCCGGACTCGATCTGGCGCTGTTCTCGGCCGGCGCCGGCACGTCTCGGGAGCTCGCCCCGGTCGTGGCGGCGGCTGGTGCGGTCGTGGTCGACAACTCCTCGGCCTGGCGGATGCACCCCGAGGTACCGCTCGTGGTGCCCGAGGTCAACGCCGACGAGGTCGCCAACCGGCCCAAGGGCATCATCGCCAACCCGAACTGCACGACCATGGCGGCCATGCCGGTGCTCGCACCGCTGCACACCGAGGCCGGTCTCGAGCGGCTCGTCATCTCGACGTACCAAGCCGCCTCCGGTGCCGGGCTCGCCGGCGCCGCCGAGCTCCACGAGCAGCTGGTCAAGACGGCTGCGGTCGCCAACGAGCTCACCTTCGACGGCGCGGCGATCGACGTACCGGCCGGCGAGGCCTTCCCCGCCCCGCTCGCCCACAACGTGATCCCGCAGGCCGGCGGCTACCTCGACGACGGCTCGGGCGATACCAGCGAGGAGCGCAAGCTCCGCGACGAGTCCCGCAAGATCCTCGGCATCCCCGAGCTGCCGGTCATGGGCACGTGCGTGCGCGTGCCGGTCTTCACCGGGCACAGCCTGTCGATCACCGCCGAGTTCGCTCGCGACCTGAGCCCCGAACGGGCCATCGAGCTGCTCGACGGTGCCCCGGGCGTGGTCCTCTCCGGCCTGCCGACCCCGCTGCTCTCCGCCGGCCGCGACCCGTCCTACGTGGGGCGGATCCGCCGCGATCCGACCGTGGAGCGGGGGCTCAGCCTCTTCGTCGTCGGCGACAACCTCCGCAAGGGGGCAGCGCTCAACGCGGTGCAGATCGCCGAATGCGTGGCCGTCTGACGCGTTCGCATCGGGTGACCTGAGCTGTTCACCGGGCGAGAACCATCCGTCTACCCCTTGTCGTGACCTGCGTCACGTGACTACGGTCCTTCTGCGCCGGTATCGCGAATTCGGGGGGAGGAGCGAGGTGGCGCAGACGAGCGCAACAATCGAGGTGTGGCAACACCGGGCAGCGTGCAGGGGACCGCATGCCTCGGTGTTCTTCCCACCGCCATCGTTCGAGCGGAAGTTCGAGAAGCTCGCCCGAGAGGAGCGAGCGAAGATGATCTGTCGCACCTGCCCCGTGGCAGGTGAGTGCCTCGAGTACGCGCTCAGCATCAAAGAACCGCACGGGATCTGGGGAGGCCTCAGTGAGGCCGAGCGGCGACAGCTGCTCGTCTCTGCCGAGGGGGTCGAGGCCGTTTCCTCGTAGATCTGTCGGGCTGGATGGGCGCTGGGGGGCACTCATCCGGCCCGATGGTGCGGCGTCTGCTCAGGCCCCGTCGGCGACCTGGTCGAGCCGCGGCCCGCCGATCCGGTGGTCGTCCCGCCGACGCGTCACCCCGGTGCCGTCGAGATGTGCCAGCAGCGGCAGCACGTGCTTGCGCGTCGTGCCGAGCGCGTCCCTGATCTCGGCGACCGTGACCCCGTCCGAGGCGTCGGCGAGCAGATCTCGGATCCGTCTCGCCGCCGCAGCGATCGCCGCCGGAGCGAAGTAGGCCCCGTCGCTCTCGACGACCTCTCCGCGGCGGATCAGCTCCCGGAGCTCACCACGGTCGATGCCATCGGGTGGCGGCGGAGCGAACGGCTCGGCGGCGAGCGCCGCCGGGTAGGGATGGTCGGCGAGTGGATCGGCCGCTCCGGCGACCCGGGCGAGCGCCCCGTCGATCTCGATGCCGTCGAGCTCGTCGAGGGCCGCCCGCTCCAACTCGTCGAGCTGCGCCGTGTCGAGCCCGAGCGGCCCGGCGTCGGCGACCGCCGCGGCGACCCGGGACCGCAGCTCCTCCTCGGCGTCGGGTGACAACACCCACCGGCCGAGGGTCGGCTCCACCTCGTCGCCGACGAGGAGCGCGAGCACGCCGGCCTCGACCACGCCGCGCTCGGCGATGACCCGCTCGGCCGACCGGTCGGGCCGGGCAGTGGCCGCCGGGAGGATCGGGTCGACGTCGAGGACCTCGCCCCCGCCGACGGTCTCGTCGCGCCCCATCTCGCGCACGAGGAACCGGTCGCCGGGAGCCAGGGGCAGCGCGACCGGCAGGTGGATCCGGACCAGGCCTCGTTCGCCCGGCTCGAGCGCCTCGGTGCCGAGGATGCGCATCGCGGCCCGATGCTCTGCGGTGCCCAGATACACGTGGTACGCCCCGCGCCGCGACACGTCGTGGTCGAGGGAGGCGAGCACCTGCAGTGATGCGTCGAAGCGCGTCGTGCTCCACCACTGGCCGTCGCGGACGAGCACGTCGCCCCGGCCGACCTCGTCGCGGCTCACGCCCACGAGGTTGACGGCCGTGCGCGAACCCGGGACGCTGCGCTCGATCGACTCTTGCCGTGACTGCAGCGCACGGACGCGGACGTCGCGTCGAGCGGGCAGGACGACCAGCTCCTCGTCGTTCGACAGCGAGCCGCCCGCGAGGGTGCCGGTGACGACGGTGCCCGACCCCGTGGCGGAGAACGACCGATCGATCCAGAGCCGAGGTCGATCGTCGTCGACCGCGGTTGGCGTGTCGGCGACGAGGCGGCCGAGCGCGGCGCGCAGCTCGTCGAGGCCGGTGCCGTCGAGCGCGTCGACCTCGACGACCTCGGCGCCGTCGAGGAACGTGCCCTCGAGGTGCTCCTCGATGTCGAGGCGGGCGAGCTCGCGCAGCTCGTCATCGACGACACCGACCTTCGTCATGACCACGAGGCCGTGACGGTGGCCGAGCAGCTCGAGGATCCGCAGGTGCTCCTCGCTCTGCGGCTTCCACCCCTCGGGAGCGGCGACCACGAAGATGCACGCATCGACCCCGCCGACGCCGGCGAGCATGTTGCGAAGGAAGCGGACGTGCCCCGGCACGTCGACGAAGGCCACCTCGGCGCCATCGGGCAGCTCGGTCCAGGCGAACCCGAGATCGATCGTGAGCCCGCGCTCCTTCTCCTCGGCCAGGCGGTCCGGGTCGATGCCGGTCAGCGCGCGGACGAGGGTGGACTTGCCGTGGTCGACGTGGCCGGCGGTCGCGATGACGTGCACGTCAGATCGCGGCGGCGACGGCCTTCGCCAGGTGATCGTCGAAGGTGGGGTCGACCGTGCGGAGATCGCAGAACGTGCGACCGTCCTGCACTCTGGCGATGATCGCCGGCTCGGACTCGCGGAGCGGATCGGTGATGTCGCCGTCGACGGCGATGCCGAACGACGGGAAGGACCGGTCGGGGAGCGTCCCGCCGCCCGTCACGGACTCGCAGGCGATCGGCTCGCCGACCCCGAGCGACTCGGCCCTGCTCTGCAGCCGTTCGACCGGCGTCTGGACCATCCTCCAGAACGGGATCGCGTCGCCGTCCTTGCGGAGGTACGCGAGCAGCAGGTCCTGGAGCGCGGCGAGCACGAGACCACCGGGACGCATCGCCCGGGCCAGCGGGTGCTGGGCGCAGGCGGCGACCAGATCGGCCCGGCCGGCGATGACCCCCGCCTGCGGCCCGCCGAGCAGCTTGTCGCAGGAGAACATCACGAGGTCGGCCCCCTCGGCGAGCGTCTGCCGCACGGCCGGCTCGTCGCCGAGCCACGAAGGCGGCCCGTCTCGGAGCCAGGGGCAGCCGGCGTCGAGCAGCCCCGACCCGATGTCGGCGAGCACGGGGAGCTCGAGCCCGGCCAGGGCTCGGATCGACACGTCCTCGGTGAAGCCCATGACCCGGTAGTTGGAGGTGTGGACCTTGAGCAGGGCGGCGACGTCGTGCTCGGGCGCATCGACCGCCCGTCGGTAGTCGGCGAGGCGGGTGCGGTTGGTGGTGCCGACCTCGACGAGCGCGGCGCCCGACTGGGCCATCACGTCCGGCACGCGGAAGCCACCGCCGATCTCGACCAGCTCACCGCGTGATACCACGACGCCCCGTCCGGAGGCGACCGCCGTGAGGCCCAGCAGCACCGCTGCGGCGCAGTTGTTGACCACGAGCGCCGCCTCGGCCTCGGACGCGCGAGCGAGCAACGACGCCACGTGGGCGCTGCGGCTCCCCCGCTTGCCGGTCGCGAGGTCGAGCTCGAGGTTGGCGTAGCCGGCGTGCTGGTCGTGGCCGACGGGTGCCCGGCCCAGGTTGGTGTGCAACAGCACGCCCGTGGCGTTGACGACCGGTCGGAGCAGCGCGCGGCTGAGGCGCTCGGCCCGCTCGCGGGCGCTGTCGGGGTCGCCCGCGGCGATGGCGGCCCGCGCCGCCTCGACCAGCAGTGGGTGCGGGAGGTCGACGTCGGTCAGGGAGCGGGCGAGCCGGTCGACCGAGGGCGGGCGCATGGATGCAGGCTAGGCCCCGCAGGCCACGGCCCGTCACCTCGCCAGGCCCACCCCCGCGGGCATCGGGCGATGGGCGATGACCTCGTCGATCACGCCGTAGGCGACCGCCTCCTCGCCCCGCAGGATGAAGTCGCGCTCGAGATCGGAGGAGATCCGCTCCAGCGGTTGGCCCGTCCGCTCGGCGAGCAGCTCCTCGATGGTGCGACGCATGTGGAGCATGTCCTCGGCCGCGATCTGGATGTCGGTGGTCTGGCCCTGGGCGCCGCCGTGCGGTTGATGGAGGAGCACGCGGGAGTTGGGGAGGGCGAAGCGCTTCCCCGGCGCCCCGGCGGCGAGGAGCACCGCCGCCATCGAGGCGGCCTGGCCGACGCAGAAGGTGGCGATGTCCGGGCCGACGTACGCCATGGTGTCGAGGATCCCGAACCCGGCGGTCACCACGCCGCCAGGAGAGTTCACGACCAGGCTGATGTCGCGCCGGGGGTCATCGGCGTCGAGGTGGAGCAGCTGGGCGATGACCGTGTTGGCGACGGCGTCGTCGATCGGGGTGCCGATGAAGACGATGCGCTCGCCGAGCAGGCGGGAGTAGACGTCGGTCATCCGTTCACCCCGGGGGGTGTGCTCGGTGACGGTGGGGACGAGAGCCATGGAAACCTCCGATGTGCAACTGAATGGTTGCGAGTATACGGGCAACCGAGAGGTTGCGGTACCCTGCGAGGGCATGCGCACCGAACGAAGCATCGAACTGCCGGTCGAGCCCGATGACGTGTGGTCGGCGCTCGTCGACGACGACCTCCTCTCCGACTGGCTCGGTGACGAGGCCCACGTCGACCCGGTGCCCGGCGGCGCCGTCGAGGTCCGCGAGGGCGACGATCACCGCCGTGGCGTGGTCGAGCGGGTCGAGCCCGGCCGCCACCTCGGCCTGCGCTGGTGGTCGGTCGACGAGCCCGACGAGACCAGCGAGGTCGACCTGGTCGTCGCTCCGGTCCCCGGCGGCACCCGCCTGACGGTGATCGAGCGTCGAGCCGTCCCCGCGGTGTTCGCCTCGGCCGACGCCCGTCTCGTGATGCTGGCCGCCACCGCGTGCCGGGTGCAGGCGCGGGCGACGGTCATGTCGGCGACGGCGGCCGCCCCGGCCGCGGCCATGCGGTGAGCCTCGATCCGATCTTCGATGCGCTCGCCGACCCGACGCGTCGCCTCCTGATCGAACGGCTCGCCAGCGGCGAGACGGTCACCGCCTCGGGCATGGCCGGAGAGCTGCCGATGAGCCGCCAGGCCGTCGCCAAGCACCTCTCGCTCCTCGAGACCGCCGGGCTGGTCACCAGCGATCGCGTCGGTCGGGAGGTTCGGTTCTCGCTCGAGGCGGCGCCCCTCGTCGACGCCACCCGCTGGATGGCCGCGGTCGGCGACGCCTGGGACGCACGCCTCGGTCGCCTCGCTCGTCTGCTCACCGCCGAGGACGCCGCGACGGCCGCCGACCGATAGGTTCGACCCATGGGGACGGATCGATGACGGGGCTCTTGGCACTCGCCTTCCTCGTCATGCCGATCCTGGAGATCTACGTCGTCACGCAGGTCGCCGACGGCGTCGGCTGGCTCAACACCATCGCCCTCGTCATCCTCGTCAGCCTCGGCGGAGCACTGCTGGTCCGGATCCAGGGCATCACGGTGCTCGCCCGCATCCAACGCCGCCTGCAGTCGGGCGAGGTGCCCGGACGGGAGCTCGTCGACGGCGCGCTGATCCTCGTCGCCGGCGCGCTGTTGCTCACCCCCGGCTTCCTGACCGACGGCGTCGGCCTCTTCTTCCTCCTGCCCCCGACCCGCGCGATCGCGAGGGCCTGGCTGACGCGCCGCTACGCCGGTCGCATCCAGGCCGGCACCGTCGGCCAGGGCGGGGGCTTCGGGACCCGCTTCTACGGCACCTGGAACGTCGTCGACACCGACCTCGCCGACGACGACCGCCCCTCGGGCCCCGGCGGCCCGTCCGGTCCCGACCGTCCTTCCGGTCCCGACGAGCTGGGACCCCGCGCGTGAGCGTTCCCGTCCGCAACGCCGCCACGGTCATGCTGGTGCGCGACGGCGACGACGGGCTCGAGGTCTTCATGCTCCGCCGCAACCCCAACTCGACCTTCGTCGGTGGGGTGTGGGTCTTCCCGGGCGGCGCGGTCGATCCGGCCGACGCCGACGACCCGCTCCTCGACGAGCGGTGCGTCGGTCGTGACGACGCCGAGGCGAGCCGCCTCATCGGCGTCGACCGGGGTGGGCTCGCCTTCTGGGTCGCCGCGATCCGGGAGTCCTTCGAGGAGGCGGGCGTCCTGCTCGCCAGCACCGATGACGGCGAGTTCGTCTCCTTCGCCGACCCGGACGACGAGGAGCGATTCGCCCGCCACCGGGCCCAGGTCGACGCCGGCGAGCGGCGCCTCGCCGAGGTGTGCCGTGACGAGGACCTCCGCCTCGCCGTGGGCGAGCTGCACTACTTCAGCCACTGGATCACCCCGGTCGGTCCGCCGCGGCGCTTCGACACCCGATTCTTCGTGTGCCGCGCACCGGCCGAGCAGGAGCCCCTGCACGACGACGGTGAGACCGTCGACTCGCTGTGGACCCGGCCCGCCGACGCGCTCGCCGCGCACCGCGCCGGCGACATCGACCTGATCCTGCCGACGATCAAGAACCTCGCCGCGATCGAGCCGTTCGCCACGGCGGACGAGTTGCTTGCGGCAGCCGCGACGATCGCCGAGGTGCCGACCATGCTGCCCGTGGTCGTCGAAGCCCCCGACTCCGACGTGGAGATCGGGGGCCGCGGCGTGCGGATCCTATTGCCCGGCGACGACGGCTACGACGCCGCGCTCACCTCCGCGCAGAGCTGAGCGCTCGAGCGGCGGGCCGCCGCCGAGATCGGCGACGGCCCGAGCCGCACGGGGCTACTCGAGCGTGACGAAGAAGCTGCTGAGGATGCGGTCCATCGCCTCGAGATCGGCGTCGGACACGACCTGCACGGCGACGACGGCGAGGTAGGCCCCGTCGGGGGGCAGTGCGGCCACGACCACGGCGCCGACCCCGGCGGCGCCGCCGCAGTCGGTGAAGAAGTCGTAGGAGCCGACGTAGAGGCCGTCGTCATAGGGCGCACGCTCGACGAGGCTGCAGCCGCTGCTCCACGTCGTGATGCTGTCGAGGACCGCGTCGGTCGGCGTCCCCACCCGGGCGGCGTCGGCGGTCACCGTGAACTGCACGCCGGGGGTGTCGTAGAAGTCGGCGTAGTCCTGGAGGCTGTCCGCGGCCCGCACGTCGAGCGTGAGGTCATCGATCGGGCGACCGTCGACCTGGGACCAGGCGGTCGGTACCTCGACCGAGAGCAGGCCGGTGTCGTCGGTGATCACCGTGTACTCGTAGCTGCCGCCCGGGGCGTCCGGGGTCTCGGTGCCCAGCTCCGCAGCGAAGGAGAACGACTGCGCGAGCGGTGCGCCGTTCAGCTCGCCCTCGAGGAACTCCTCGGTCGACAGGCGCAGCACCTCGATGGCGACGGCGTTGTCGCCCCGGGTGCGGAGGATGTCGCAGTAGTCCTTGAGCGTGCCGTCGGTCCCGACGAGCAGGCCCTCCATCGCCGTGATGATGTCGCCGGCTTGCAGGCCGACCTGTGAGGCCGGCGAACCCGACTCGACGGCAGCCACCCACACGCCGCTGGTGCCGTCGTCGAAGACGATCGCCTGGCCGTTGATGCCGATCCAGTCGACGTAGTTGCCCGCGCTCAGCTGGTCGACGACCTCGAGCGCGGTGTCCTGACCGATGGCGAAGAACTGCCCGGTCCCGCGGATGCCGGCGTAGTTGACCGCCACGACGCGCCCGTCGTCGGACACCAACGGCCCGCCGGAGTTGCCCGGGTTGATGTTGGCGTCGTGCTCGATCACCGCGTCGACCGACGCCCATTCGGAGTCGCCGTCGGCCTGGGCTTTGGAGACGATGCCGCGGGTCAACGTGAACTCGGGGTCGCCGAGCGGGAAGCCGGCGGCGAAGACGTCGAGGCCGACATCGATCGGATCGTCGTACCACTCGAGGAACGGGAAACCGTCGCCCTCGATGTCGATCACGGCGAGGTCGGAGCACTCCGACGAGGCGACCAACGAGGCGTTGCGAGACTCGCCTTCGACGAAGACCTCGAGCGTCGCCGCACCGGTCACCACGTGGTTGTTGGTGACGGCCAGGCCCGACTCACTGATGATGAAGCCCGAGCCCGCGCCGGCTGCGTTGAGCTGCGCACCGGCCTCCGGGTCGATGAAGCTGCCCTGGGCCACGATCTGGACGACCGCCGAGCGGACCTCGGAGACGTCGGTGATGCCGCCACCGCTCGAGGTGTCACCGCCCTCCGCCGCCGTCGTCGCCGCGGGCTCCTCACCACCGTCTTCAGCCGCTGCGGTGGTCGCCGCCGGTTCCTCGCCGCCGGTGGTCACCTCCTCGCCGCTGTCGCTGTCACCACCGCCGCCACACGCCGCTGCCAGCAGGGCGGTGGCCAGGATCAACCAGAGTGCTCGCGCTCGCATGAGCCCGTGTGTACCAGAGCGCCCAGGTCACGCGGGCTGCGGATCGTCACCGGCAGCGGTCGCGCCGGCGCACGTCGAGGATGGTTCAGGCGCCGTCGAGGGCGGCCTCGACCGAGGCGAGGAGCCGTGCGGTGCAGCCCTCCATCTCGATCGGCGGCGCGACCGACTCGACCAGCTGGTCGACGATCGATCGGATCGCATCGACCGCGCGACCCTCGGCGGTGATGGTGGCCGGTTCGCCGGCGTCCGCACCCGACGACACCGTCGGCTCGAGGGGCACCGAACCGAGCAGTGGCACGGAGAGCTCGTCGGCGAGGTCGGCCCCGCCGCCTTCGCCGAACAGCGCCCATCGCTGACCGTCCGGGGTCTCGAAGGAACTCATGTTCTCGATGACCCCGAGGAGCGGCATGTGGCTCCGCCGAGCCATGTCGGCGACGCGCACGGCCACCCGCTGGGCCGCGATGGCCGGCGTTGTGACGACGAGCATCTCGGCCTGGGGGAGCAGCCGGGCCAGCGCCATCTGCACGTCGCCGGTGCCGGGCGGCATGTCGATCAGAAGGTAGTCGAGCGAGCCCCAGTGGACGTCTTTGAGGAACTGCTCGACCGCCTTGGCGAGCATGAGGCCTCGCCACATCAGCGCCGTGCCCTCGTCCTCGACGAGGAGCCCGGTGGAGACGACCTTGAGGAGGCCATCGCCGACGGGGCGCTCGGTCGGTCGGATGAGCGGACGATCGTCGCCGTCGGTCTGGGAGGCTTCGAGGCGCTCGTCGACGCCGATCATGCGCGGCACCGAGAAGCCCCAGATGTCGGCGTCGAGGACTCCGACGGTGAAGCCCCGACGGGCGAGGTCCGCAGCGAGGTTGGTGGTGAGCGACGACTTCCCGACGCCACCCTTGCCCGAGGCGATCGCCAGCACCCGGGCGGTCAGCGGCACCTGGGTCGGGTCGGCCTGCTCGCGGGCGTGCGCTCGGGCCCGCTCCATCACGCGGGCTTTCTCCTCCTGGTTCAGCTCGTCCCAGTGGAGCTTGACCTTCTCGACGTCGGGGAGCGTCAGCACCCGCCCTTCGACGTCCTTCTTGATCTGGGCCCGCAGCGGGCAGCCGGCGGTGGTGAGCGCGACCGTGATGTGGACCACGCCGTCCTCGACGGTCGCGCCGCGCACCATGCCGAGGTCGACGATGTTGTCGCCGAGCTCTGGGTCGAGCACGCCGCGCAGGATCCCGATGACATCGTCGCTGCTCGTGCGAGGCACGGATCTATTTTACCCGCCAATCCCGTGTAAAATGACCGCATGGTCAAGCGGCTCACGGAGACAGCTCGTCGGGACGACGATGCCTCCCGCGCTCGCCTGCCGATCCTCAAGGCGCTCGGCGACAACACCCGCTACGCCATCTACCTCGAGCTCGCCCGGTCGCCCCGACCCCGCTCGACCAGTGAGATCGCAGCCAGCCTCGACCTCCACGCCAACACGGTGCGGCCCCACCTGGAGCGAATGCGCGAGGTCGGTCTGATCCGCTACGAGACCCACAGCAGCGGCGTCGGTCGTCCCCAACACCGGTACTTCCTGGCCCCGGATGCTCCGGCACTGGGGCTCGAGGCGCCGAGCTACCCCCTGCTGGCCGGCATGCTGGCCGCCACCGCTCGCCTCGCTGGTGCCGATCCGTCCGACGCGGTCGAGGTGGGTCGTGAGGTCGGCCGCTACGACGCCGGTCGTTTCGCCGCCGATCGCGACGTCGCCCAGATCGTCGTCGACGCGTCGTCGGAGCTCGGCTTCGACCCCGCCGCCGTCGACGAGGACGGGGCCACCACCATCGCCTTCACCCACTGCCCGTTCGGCGAGGTCGCCGCCACGAACCCCGAGCTCGTGTGCGCCCTGCATCGGGGCATGGTCGAGGGCCTCGTCGAAGCGTGCGGCAGCGCCCAGGTCGACGAGTTCCGGACATTCGCCGATCGTCCCGCTTGCCAGGCGATCGTCTCCGGTCGATAACGTACAGAAGGCACAAGGAGGAGCACCCCGTGATCACCCTCACCGAGATGGCCACCACCAAGGTCCAGGAGCTGATCGAGGCCGAAGGCGAGCCCGAACTGTTCCTCCGCGTCGCCGTTCGCCCCGGCGGGTGCTCCGGCTTCTCCTACGAGATGTTCTTCGACACCGAGCGCGCCGAGGACGACGTGATCAAGGGATACGGCCCGATCGAGGTCGCCGTGGATCCGACGAGCGCGCAACTCCTCGATGGCGCCACGCTCGACTTCAAGGACGGGATGATGGGTGCGGGGTTCTCGATCGACAACCCCAACGCCAGCCGCACCTGCGGCTGCGGTTCCAGCTTCTCCTAGGGCCCGAGCGGCCCGTCACCTGCCGGGTCATGTAAGGAGCCGGTCGATCGCCTCGTTCATCTCACTACGGTCGACCACGTTGTCGAGTCGCTCGGTGAGGATGCCGTCAGGGTCGATGAAGAACATCGACGGCTCGAACCCGGCCTGGGTCATGCCGGTTGCGTCCATGATCGCCGTCGGCACGGCCGCGTTCTCCGACAGCGCCTGCGGGTCGTCGTAGACCTCGGCGTGCACTGCGCTGAACGCGCCCGGCCGCTGCCCGTCGATCTCGATCAGCAGCTCGAGCATCGGCCCACACACCGCCGTCTGGCAGAACCCCGGGGTCGACACGACCAGAACCGTCGGCAGCCCGTCCTCGAGCGCCTCGCCGAGCGTCACCCCGTGGAACGGGCAGATCTCGAGGCGGGTGCAGATCGGGTCGACCCCGCGAGCGTCGTCGAAGGTCGGGGTGTCGATCGCCGGCATCGCCACGCCCGGTTGGAGCAGCTCCACGTCCTCGGGAGCGAACGCCTGGATCGCCGATTGCAGCACGCCGCCGTTCCAGCTGATCTCGACGTCGTAGATCCCGGGCTCGTCGAAGTTGGTGCGCACGGGGTAGTAGGGGAACGGCACGCCGTCGGCCCGGGCGAACACGTCGACTCTCGGGGCGACGAGCTCACCGTCCCGGGCGATGGCGATGACCACCCGTTCCGGCACATCGGTGATCGGCAGCGGGCCGGCCTGATCGGCGATGCCCCACACCGTCCGCTGCGGGGAGCCGTCGGCCACGACGCTGAACGGCGCCGAGAACCGGGCGGCGAAGCGGTCGGCCGGCGCGGCGTCGTTCCCCGACCCACCACAGGCGGCGAGGAGCGCCGAGGCGCCGGCGCCGACGAGGAAGGTCCGTCGATCGATCATGGAGGCCACTCGCCGTCAACCTATCCTCGGCCCGCCAGAGTTCCCGACTCGGGATGGACGAGTGGACGAGGTCGCGTTCGAGCTCGACGGACGGCGAGTGCAGGTCCCCGACGACGGCGGGCATCTGCTCGCGGCGCTGCGTGAGCGATTGGGCGTCCGGTCGGTGAAGGACGGGTGCAGCCCGCAGGGCCAGTGCGGGTGCTGCACGGTCCTCGTCGACGGCGCCCCGAGGGTCGCCTGCGTCACGCCGCTGCGGCGGGTCGCCGGCCGGTCGGTGACGACCGTCGACGGGCTCGACCCCGCGTCATCGCGGCAGTGGGCCGAGGCGTTCTGCGCCACCGGAGCCAGCCAGTGCGGTTTCTGCACCCCCGGGATCCTCGTGCGACTCGAGGGCCACCGGCAGCGGCGCGGCGGCCTCGACGACCGAGCGGCCGTCGACAAGGCACTCGCCGCCCACCTCTGCCGATGCACCGGGTGGCAGACGATCGTCGAAGCGGCCACGGCCATGGCGACGGACGCCCAGGTCGCCCGGCCGGACCGCGACCTCGACGCCGCCGCCCGACGCGCCGAGATCGAGGGCGGGGTGCCCCAGGAGGTCTCGCCCGACGTCGCCCTCGGCCGCTCGGGGTTCGCCGACGACACGGCCCCGGACGACGCGCTGGTCGCCGTGCCGGCCGACGACGGCAGCTGGGCGGTCGGCGAGTCCCTCGCCGAGGCACTGGAACGGGCCGGCAAGGTCCAGGGGCGCCGCACGACCCTCCCGGTGTCGTGGCCCGTCGACGTGCCGGAGGGGGAGTGGGACGCGACGCTGCGGACGACGTGGGTCGAGCCCGCGTACCTGGAGCCGGACGCCTCCTGGTGCGTCCCCGGTGGCGAGCCGGCGTCTCCGCTCGCCAACGGTGGGGCGTTCGGTGGCAAGGCGCCGTCGCTCGTGACCGGGGCTGCCCGGCAGCTGGCCGATCTCCACGATCGCCCCGTCCGGGTCCTGCTGCCCCGTGAGTGGGTGGTGCGCTGGGGGCCCAAGCGCCCCCCGATCGCCGCCGGTATCCGTGCCGACGGCACCGGCGTGATCCGGGCTGTGCGCACCGACGGCTTCGCCGAGCTGCTCGCCGACGTCGCTCCGCAGCTCGTCGTCGAGGAGGTCGACGTCGAGGGTCCGCCGACATCGATGGCGCTCCGTGCCGCCGGATGGGCCGAGGTCGCCGTGCTGCGGGCGGCCCTCTCCCCGGAGGGGTCGATCCGGGTCGTCGATCCGACGGGTGCCGGGTGGGCCGAGGCCGAGGTCGACGACGCCGGCGTGAGGGTGCGGGTCGGTGGCGGCCCGCCGCTCGACGAGACCGTGCTCCGCTCGTACGCGGTCGGGGCAGCCCATCAGGCCCTCGGTTGGGTCGGCGCCGAGTCCCTCACGGTCGACGAGGCGGGCGAGCCGCACGACCTCACGATCCGTTCGTTCGGCGTGCTCCGATCGTCGGAGACGCCACCGATCGCCGTCGAGATCGACGCGGAGGACGGTCCGCCCGTCCGCGCGGGTGACGCCGCGTTCGCTGCGGTCGCCGCCGCGGTCTGGCGAGCGCGAGGCTGTCCCCGTTCGCTCCCGACCTCGGAGGCATCGTCGTGACCAAGGCCGTCGGCCCGTACACCCCCATCGTCCGAGCCGGTGAGTGGCTCGTCGCTTCCGGGCAGATCGCGCTGCGGGACGGCGCGCTGATCGACGGCGATGTCGGCGAGCAGGCGACCCAGGCGCTCGCCAACCTCGAGGGCCTTCTCGAGGGGGAGGGGGCGTCGCTCGACGACGTCGTGAAGACGATCGTGTTCCTCGTCGACATGGACGACTACGTCGCCATGAACGAGGCGTATGTCGCCGCCTTCGGCGACCACCGTCCGGCCCGGTCGGCCATCGCCGTCCAGGCCCTCCCGCTCGGCGCGCAGGTCGAGATCGAAGCCTGGGCTCACGTAGGGTAGAGGTCGTGATCGGAGCGATCGTCCTCGTCGTGGTGCTGCTCGTCTTCCCGCTGCTCGTCGGCGTCGGAGGAGCTGCGCTGTCCGCCGTGCTCGGTGGGTTGCTGCCGGTCGACGCCGAGGCCCGGCACGAGGGCTCGGAGCTGATCGAGAGCAACACCTGAGTCGGTGATCGACGGTCCGATCGTCGTCGTCGGGGCCTCCCTCGCCGGGCACTGGGCCGTCGAGACGCTGCGCCGCGACGGCTTCTCCGGCGAGCTCACCCTCGTCGGCGCCGAGGCGCACCTGCCGTACGACCGCCCGCCGCTGTCGAAGCAGGTCCTGACGGGCGACACCGAGCCGGGCGGCACGGTCTTCTCCACCGCCGAGCACTACGCCGAGATCGGGGTCGATCTCGCACTCGGTGAGCCGGCCACCGGCCTCGACCTCGACGGTCGGAGCGTCACGGTCGGCGATCGTGAGTTGCCGTTCGCGGGGCTGGTCGTCGCCACCGGTGCCGGTGCCCGATCACTGCCGTTCGGTCACGACCTCGACGGCGTCCACCTCCTCCGCACGCTCGACGACGCCACCGCCGTGCACGACGCCCTCGACACGGCGACGAACGTGGTGGTCATCGGCTGCGGCTTCATCGGCGCCGAGGTCGCGAGCTCTGCTCGGGCCCGTGGCTGCGAGGTCACCATCGTCGAGGCGCTCGACGTGCCGTTGGCCCGCGCGGTCGGGGCCGAGATGGGAGCCGAGCTCGCCGCGATGCACGGCGATCACGGCACCGACCTCCTCACCGGCGTGTCGGTCGAGACGATCGAGGGCACCGGATCGGTCGAGTCGGTCCGCCTCGGCGACGGCACGGTGCTGCGGGCCGATCTCGTCGTCGTCGGCATCGGCGTGAGTCCGGCGACCGGCTGGCTCGAGGGCAGCGGTCTCGACCTGCGCGACGGCCTCGTGTGCGACCCGACGCTGTTCGCCGCACCCGGGGTGATGGGTGCCGGCGACGTCGTTCGCTGGGATCATCCGCGCTACGGCGAGGTGAGGATCGAGCACTGGTCCAACGCCATGGAGCACGGGATGCTCGCCGCCAAGAACCTCCTCGCCGGGCCGGACGAGGCCGCGGTCTCCGAGGCGATCCCGTTCTTCTGGTCCGACCAGTACGAGCACGTGGTGCAGCTCGCTGGCCGACCCGGTGACGTCGACGAGATCGACGTGGTCCATCGGGGCGACGACCGGTCGTTGGTCGCGCTCTACCGAGGTGGTGACGAGCTGGTCGCCGCCCTCACGGTCGATCGCCAGCGGGTGCTCACCCGCCTCCGTCGCCAGCTGATCGGCGGCATGTCGTGGGACGACGGCGTGGCCTTCGTCCGCGACCAGCTGGCCTAGAACGCGGACCGGATCGCTCGACCTCCCGCTCCGGTCTCGCTTCCTCGATGCTCTGCGTCACTGCGTGACGCGGCACATGCGCTCGCTCGACGGGCCGCTCGGGCCCTGGCTCAGCTGGACCAGCGTGACTGGCCGAAGCGGTAGCCGACCGAGCGCACGGTCTGGATCAGACCGGCGTGTTCCTCGCCGAGCTTGGCCCGGAGGCGTCGGACGTGGACGTCCACGGTGCGGGCGCCGCCGTAGTAGTCGTAGCCCCAGACCCGGTTGAGCAGGATCTCCCGCGTGAAGACCTTGCCCGGGTGGGCGGCGAAGAACTTGAGCAGCTCGTACTCCATGTAGGTGAGGTCCAGCGGTCGACCGGTCACCATGGCCTGGTAGGTCTCGAGGTTGAGCACGAGATCGCCGTACTCGATCAGCTCCGGCTTCGTGCCGGTGCCCGTCCGCCACAGCTGGTGCTTCAGCCGGGCCTCGAACTCGCGGGGCTGGAACGGTGCCAGGCAGAAATCGTCGTAGAGCTCGTCGCGCATCTCGAGCTCGTCGAGCTGGCTGCCTCGTACGAGGAGCACGAGCGGGCTGACCGGCACGTCGCGCTTGCGGAGGGCGCGGCAGACCGCGAAGGCGGTCTCGGCCTGCTGGTCGGCGGCGATGATCGCCCCGCCCCATCCCTCGTCGGGCTCGAGGCGTTCGACGGCGAGGTCATCGGGGACCGGGATCCACTGGTACCCGGCGAGGTCGAGGGCGCGGGCCAACTCCGGCGGCGGCGGGTCGGGGAAGACGGCGAAGGCGGCCACTGCTCAGACCGCCGGCAGGTAGCGCTCGAGCTCGAACGGCGTCACCTGCTGGCGGAACGTCGTCCACTCCGCCCGCTTGTTGATCAGGAACCACTCGAAGAGGTGCTCTCCCAGCGCCTCCCGCACGAGCTCGCTGTCGGACATGACGTCGAGCGCCTCGGACAGCGTCTCCGGCATCCGCTCGATGTGCTTGGCCTGCAGGTCCTCGGCGGAGAGCTGGAAGAGGTCGGTCGTCGCCTCGGCCGGCAGCTCGTAGCCCTGCTCGATGCCGCGCAGCCCGGCGGCGAGGATCACCGAGTAGCAGAGGTACGGGTTGGCGGCCGGGTCGGGCGCCCGGTACTCGATGCGGGCCGAGTCCGGCTTGTGTGGCTTCAGCATCGGGATCCGCACCACCGCGGACCGGTTGTTGCGGGCCCACGAGATCGCCGTCGGCGCCTCGTAGCCCCGAACCAGACGCCGGTAGCTGTTGATCAGCTGGTTGGTGACCGCGGTGATCTCACGGGCGTGGCGGAGGAGGCCCGCGATGAAGTGCTGCGCGACCTCCGAGACGCCCTGGGGGTTGTCCGGATCGTGGAAGGCGTTCTCGCCGTCGGAGAACAGCGAGAGGTGCGTGTGCATCCCCGAGCCCTGCACGCCGGCCATCGGCTTCGGCATGAAGGTGGCGTAGACGCCGGACTCCATCGCGATCTCCCGCACGACGAGACGGAAGGTCATCACGTTGTCGGCCATCGTCAGGGCGTCGGTGTAGCGCAGGTCGATCTCGTGCTGGCTCGGCGCGTCCTCGTGGAACGAGTACTCGACCGGGATGCCCATGGCCTCGAGCACGCTGATCGTCCGCCGTCGGATGTCGCTGGACATGTCGGCGGTGGTCAGATCGAAGTAGCCGGCCGAGTCGAGCGGCTGGATCGGCTGCTTCGGATCGCCGGAGCCGAGCAGGAAGTACTCCATCTCGGGGGCGACGAAGAACGAGTAGCCGAGCTCACCGGCCCGGTCGAGGTTGCGGCGCAGGACGTGGCGGGGATCGCCGGCCAGCGGTTCGCCGGCCGGCTGGAGGATGTCGCAGAACATCCGGGCCGTCGGCTCCGCGGTGACCCACGGCAGCATCTCGAAGGTCGCGGGATCCGGTTTGGCGAGGACGTCCGCCTCCTGGATGCGGCTGAAGCCGTCGATGGCCGAACCGTCGAAGGTCATCCCCTCCTCGAACGCGGTCTCGAGCTCCGCCGGCGAGATCGCGAAGCTCTTCAACTGGCCCAGGATGTCGGTGAACCACAGGCGGATGAGCCGGACGCCGCGCTCTTCGACCGTGCGCAGCACGTACTCGATCTGACGCTCCATGCGCGACAGCGTGGCCTGGTCGGTGAGGGAGGAACAAGGTGGATCGGGACCTCCGTGCCCCGTTCACACAGCGGTAATGAACGGGAAATGGGAGGGACACGGACCCTTGGGAGCGTGCTCCGACGTTTCGGCGACCGGCGCGCCCGTCCGCCGAGAACGGTACGTCCCCCCACATGCCCCGCGTAGCACTGAGAGGTAGGAACGAATGGTCTTCCGTGCCGAGTACATCTGGTTGGACGGCGGCCAGCCGACGCAGCACGTCCGCTCCAAGACCAAGATCATGGCGGACGGTGCGGAGCCCCCGATCTGGGGCTTCGACGGCTCGAGCACCGGGCAGGCCCCCGGCGACCAGTCGGACTGCGTCCTCAAGCCCGTCTTCGTCACCCCGGATCCGATCCGCGGCGGCGACGACATCCTCGTGCTCTGCGAGGTGCTCAACATCGACATGAGTCCGCACGCCTCGAACCTGCGCGCCGCCTGCGTGGACGTCGCGAACAGGTACGACGGCGACTTCGAGCCGTGGTTCGGCATCGAGCAGGAGTACACCTTCCTCAAGGACGGTCACCCGCTCGGCTGGCCCCAGGGTGGCTACCCCGGTCCGCAGGGCCCGTACTACTGCGGTGTCGGCACCGACGAGATCTTCGGGCGCGACGTCGTCGAGGCCCACACCACCGCCTGCATCGAGGCCGGTCTCGCCATCTCCGGCACCAACGCCGAGGTGATGATGGGGCAATGGGAGTACCAGATCGGCCCGGCGGGCACCGTCGAGGCCGCCGACCAGATCTGGATGTCGCGCTACCTGCTCTACCGCGTCGCCGAGGACTTCGACATCGCCGCCACGCTCGACCCGAAGCCCATCAAGGGTGACTGGAACGGCGCCGGCGCCCACACGAACTTCTCGACCAAGCAGATGCGCGAGTCCTACGACCCGATCATCGCCGCGGCCGAGGCCCTCGGGAAGAAGGCCGACCTGCACATCACGCAGTACGGAGCCGGCGTCGAGGACCGCCTCACCGGTGCGCACGAGACCGCCCCGTGGACCGAGTTCAGCTACGGCGTCTCCAACCGTGGCGCCTCGGTCCGCATCCCGTGGCAGGTCGAGCAGGACGGCAAGGGCTACCTCGAGGATCGGCGCCCGAACGCCAACATGAACCCGTACGTCGTGACCAAGCTCATCACCGAGACGGTCTGCTCGGCCGCCTCCGGAGAGGGCTGAGCAGCTCACATGCCCGGTCGGGGGCCCGGAGCCCCGACCTCCTCCCGAGGTCCTCGCCCTGACGGGCTGCGGCCGGGCCGTGTCAGACGCCCGCTCGGGCGCTGAGCCCGAGCACCATGGTTCCCTCTGCGTCGAGCCCTCGCCCGTCCGGGCGGGGGCTCGGTCGCGTCCGGCGGGCCGCGGCGTCCACCGCTCTACGCTGAGCACATGCGCAGGCTCCGGGTCGCGGCCGCCCAACTCAACCTCACCGTCGGCGATCTCGCCGGCAACGTCGAGCGGATCGTCGCCGCGTATCGGGAGGCCGTCGACCGGGGCGTCGACGTCGTCGCCTTCCCCGAGCTCACCGTCACCGGCTACCCGCCGGAGGACCTCCTCCTGAAGCCCGGCTTCGTCGCTGCGGCCCGTCAGGCCCTCGAGACCATCGCCGAGCACACCGGTGACACCGTCGCCGTCGTGGGCTTCCCCAACGGCGGAGCGGCGCTCCACAACGCTGCAGCCGTCTGTGCCGGCGGCACGGTGCAGGGTGTCTACCGGAAGCGGCTGCTCCCCAACTACGCCGTCTTCGACGAGCAGCGCTACTTCGTGCCCGGTGACGACAGCGGTCCGCTCTACCGGGTCGCCGGTGTGTCGATCGGCGTGTCGGTGTGCGAGGACATCTGGAGCTCACACGGCCCGATCATCGACCAGGCCGTCGGCGGAGCCGAGGTGGCGATCAACATCAACGGCTCGCCCTACCACCAGGGCAAGGCCGATCTGCGGGACAAGATGCTGTCGACGCGGGCCGCAGACGCCGGCATCCCGATCGTCTACTGCAACATGGTCGGTGGTCAGGACGAGCTCGTCTTCGACGGCCAGTCGATGGTCTTCGATGCCGAGGGCGAGCTGCTGGCCCGAGCCGGACAGTTCACCGAGGAGCTGCTGGTCGTCGACCTCGAGGTCCGCGGCACGTACCGCCAGCGCATCCTCGACCCGCGTGGCCGGCCGGAGGGAGAGCGCCTGCCGGTCGTCGAGGTCACCCCGGACCGAGCCGAGCATCCGACCGACCGCCCGTTGGTCGGACCGATCGCTGAACCGATGGGCAACCTCGCCGAGGTCTACGAGGCGCTCGTGCTCGGCACCCGCGACTACGTCCGCAAGAACGGGTTCTCCGACGTCGTCATCGGCATGTCCGGCGGCATCGACTCGTCGCTCACCGCCGTCATCGCCGCCGACGCCCTCGGCCCCGAGCACGTCCACGGCGTCGGCATGCCGTCCCGGTACTCCAGCGAGGGTTCGGTCAGCGACGCCGAGAAGCTCTCCGCCAACCTCGGCATCGACTTCCGCATCATCGCCATCGAGCCGGCGCACGCCGCCATGCTCGACATGCTGGCCCCGAGCTTCGGTGACCTCCCGCCCGACGTCACCGAGGAGAACCTCCAGTCACGCATCCGCGGCGTCACCTGGATGGCGCTGTCCAACAAGTTCAATTGGTTGGTGCTGACCTGCGGCAACAAGTCCGAGGCCGCGGTCGGATACGCCACCCTCTACGGCGACACCGCGGGTGGGTACGCCGCGATCAAGGACGTCTACAAGACGCTGGTCTACGACCTCTCCCGTTGGCGCAACGACCACGAAGGTGCGGAGTTGGTGCCCAACTCGGTGATCGACAAGCCCCCGTCGGCCGAGCTCCGGCCCGACCAGCGCGACGACCAGAGCCTCCCGCCCTACGACGTGCTCGACCCGATCCTGCACGCCTACATCGACGACGACATGACCGTCGACGAGATCGTGCAGCTCGGCTTCGAGCCCGACGTCGTGCGTCGCATCGCCCGCCTCGTCGACCTCGCCGAGTACAAGCGGCGCCAGTCGCCCCCCGGCCCCCGCATCTCGCGCAAGGCGTTCGGTCGCGATCGCCGCCTGCCCATCACCAACCGGTTCCGTTGACCTACCCGGCGTGGGGCATGGGAGCGGGCGGATCTCGCTCCCGGTGTCGATTCGGACGCTGATCACGGCCGAGGGTCGGTGTCGCGCCGATCGGCCGATACCATTGTCGAATCGGCGATTGGTGGTCGCCGCTCCGGCCTGGACTCACGCCTGAGGAGCAAGGTGGCGAAGGATCGAGTCGAGCGTGACGAGGAAGACCTCGTTCGCCTCTACCTCACGGACATCGGCCAGTACCCACTGCTGACGAAGGACGACGAGGTCCGGCTGGCGCAGCAGATCGAGGCCGGCAACGAGGCCCGTGGTCTGCTCGAGGCAGGGGTCGACGAGGACGGCGGCAACTTCACGGCCGCCCGCAAGCGCGAGCTGCGTCGCTCCGCCCGTCAGGGTGAGGAAGCCGAGCGCACCTTCGTGCAGTCGAACCTCCGGCTCGTGGTCTCGATCGCCAAGAAGTACCAGGCATCCGGCCTCCCGCTGCTCGACCTCATCCAGGAGGGCAACCTCGGCCTGATGCACGCCGTCGAGAAGTTCGACTGGCGCAAGGGCTTCAAGTTCTCGACCTACGCCACGTGGTGGATCCGTCAGGCCATCACCCGTGGCATCGCCAACACCGGTCGGACGATCCGCCTGCCCGTGCACGCCGGCGACACCCTCGCCCGCTTGCAGAAGGCCCGGTCCCGCCTCGAGCTCAAGCTCGGCCGCCCGGCGACCCTCGCCGAGCTGTCGGCCGAGGTCGAGATGCCCGAGGACAAGGTCACCGAGGCGCTCCGCTTCGCAGCCGAGCCACTCTCGCTGTCCGAGCCGCTCCGCGAGGACGGCGATGCCGAGCTCGGCGATGTCGTCGAGGACCGCTCGGCCGAGTCGCCCTTCGAGGTGGCCGCCACCGCGCTGCTGCCCGAGGAGATCAACCGGCTGCTCGCCCCGCTCGACGAGCGCGAGCGCGAGATCCTCAAGCTCCGCTTCGGTCTCGACCGCGGCGAGCCCCGCACGCTCGAAGAGGTGGGTGAGCACTTCAACCTCACCCGTGAGCGCATCCGCCAGATCGAGGCCCGGGCGATGTCGAAGCTCCGGCACCCGAGCTCCGACACCGGCGCTCGCGATCTCCTGTCGGTCTGATCGACGCGGCGTTCGGGCCGCTCCCCCTGCCGTCACCGCGCTCCACGACCCCGGACGCGCCACCGCTCGACTCCTGTGCGAGGAGCCGAGCGGAGTCACCGGATGGGCCGGGGATCACTCGGGCAGTTCGCCCTCCACGTACCGGGCGACGTCGATGCCACCGGTCCCGGCGGCGACGTCGATCGTGAACGTCGGCGGCTCGCCGGGAGCCTCGGCGGCGCTGAAGGCCGCGTCGTAGGTCGAACGGCACGGCAGGGTCTGCGACCGGCGCAGGGCGTAGGTCGTTCCCTCGCCGAGGCCGCCGACACCGATCGCCGACGGGTACAGCAGCTCGGTCGAGAAGTCGACGTGGTTGAGGTTCATCGCATGGCCGATCTCGTGGGCGATGACCTCCTCGAGGGAGTTCGGCACGCCCCAGCCGTCGTTGAAGAAGGCGAACCCGGCGTCGATCTGCACGACACCCGTGCGGATCCAGAAGTTCCAGCCGTTCCCGACCCACTGGCCGGTGGCCGACGGACCGCCGAGGCCGATGGCGCCGCCGGCGAGGCCTGGCTCCTGCTGCTCGGTCGACCAGCGGATCAGCATCCCGTAGTCGGTGGTCTGGCGGAACTCCGACGACAGGAGCGTGGTGTCGCCCTGGTAGACGAGGTCGTAGCCCGAGGCCTGCTCGACGATGGCGATCACCTGTTCCACCCGCTCACGGGCATCGGGCGGGGCGAGCGTCAGGTCCGTCCAGTAGGGGATCGGGGTGCAGCCGTCCCAACGGATCGGCGAGCCGTCCGGGTTGGGCTGGTCGATCAGCCAGGCGTAGGACCCGACCGGGGGCTCGACGAGGTCGTTGCCGCCGCCGTTGCCGTCCTGCGGGTCGGAGAACGATGTGGGCGTGACCTCGACGACGTCGCCGGCCTCGGTCACCATCACAAACCCGGTGGCCTGGCCGTCCACGATGATCGGGACCGCACCCACGACCGGTGAGTTCAGCTGGCCGGCGGCGTCGCCGACGTCGGGAGCGTCGCCGAACTCGTAGATGCCGCCGTTGGCATCGAACATCCAGTAGCCGGCACCGCCCGGGCTGAGCGCCATGCCGACCACCGCCGCGTCCGGTGGGTCGTCACCGAGACTGCCGTAGAACTGCGCGTCGCCGAAGGCGAAGAGCCCGCCGTCGTTGGCCACCATCCAGTAGCCCTTGCCCGTGGCGGTCGCCGTCATGCCGACGATCGGGCGGTTCAGCTGGGCCCCGCCCATCGAGCCGTAGAAGGGGGCGTTGCCGAAGGCGAAGATGCCACCGTCGGCTGCCACGAACCAGTAGCCGTTGCCGTCCGGGTGGGCAGCCATGTCGACGACGGGCTGGTTGAGGACCTGTCCGCCCATCGAGCCGAAGAACGGCGCGTCGAACGCGAAGACGCCACCGTCCTGGCCGATCAACCAGTAGCCGGCGCCATCGGCATCGACCTCCATGCCCACGATCGGGCCGTTCAACGTCGCCGCGCTCATGTCACCGACGAACTTGCTGTCCGGTGCCGTGACGCCGCCCGAGGCGGTGACCCGGTAGACGTCGCCCTCGAAGTCGGCGACGGCCACCACGTTCGTGCCCCAGATCGCCGACTCCGCATCGAAGGTCGGCGGCGAGTCGGCGCTCACCACTCCTCCGGTCGTCGCGAGACCGACGACCGTCGCTGCAGCCACCGCGACGGCGGCCCTCACTCCCCGTGTTCCACGCATGCGAACGGGCATCGACGCGTTGTGGTGCCCGACTTGAGCAACTTTCGTGGCGCGGCGGGAGCGACCACCTGAGGCCCTGGCTAACGTCGTCGGCGGAGGTGTCTGCAGACCTGGTGGCTGCCCCCGCCTTCAAAGCGGGTGGAAGGGGTGATCCCCCTTCGGCGGGTTCGATTCCCGTCCACCTCCGCCACATCACCTCCCGGGGGTGCGGCGGCCGCCGTGCCGAGCCGTGGTCCGGGCCTCCCTGCCCCCGATCAGGAGAACCCGCACCGCTACGCTGGGCGGCGTCCGGAAGGAGCACCCTCGGAATCGGCTCCGATGCTCGTCTTCTCCCGGACCCGACCACCGCCGAGGGAGCGTTCCGACCGATGCGTCACGTCGCCAGCCGCGTCCCGAGTTGGGCGTCCGTGCTCGTCGCCTCGGCGCTGGTCCTGTCGGCGTGCAGCGGCGACAGCGACGACGCGTCGGACACGACCGTCGACGACACCGCGGCCACCGAGGTGACGACCGAGGACGGAGTGGCCGTCTCCGATGCGCTCTCACCGGCCGAAGCGGTCGTCGCTCAGTTCCTCCGGGCCATCGGCGAGGATGACATCACCAGCGCCTACAGCACGCTCTCGGCGCCAGCCCGCATCGAGCTCGGCTTCCGCGATGGGCTGGAGTCCGAGTGGGAGTCCCTGCAGGCGGAGTTCGGCGATGTGGTCGACGCCGATCTCGACGAGCGTCTGGTGCCGTCCTTGCCGTTCGATCTGCGCGCTGTCGTGGTCGGTGGCGACCGTGTGATGGTCGTCCGCCAGGAGGGCGGTCAGCTCCAGGTCGAACCGCGGGCTCCGCTCGACCCGAACGCCGCGGTGCCCGTCGTCGTGCAGGTGCCCGGCACCAGCGTCGAGATCCGGGTCGATCCGGTCGAAGGTGCCGTCGTGCGCAGCGCCACCGGCGACCAGGGCACGGGTGGCGGCGACGTGTCCGCAGAGCTCATCGGCCTCGAGCGCGGCTCGCGGGGCCAGCCGGTCCGCGAGTGGCAGGGCCTCCTGGCTCGCTGGGCCGAAGCCAACGGTCGGACGCCTCCGGCCGTCGACGGCGTGTTCGGTCGCGGGACCGAGGCCATCACGATCGACGCCGAGTCCGCGCTCGGCCTGCCGACGGACGGGGTCGTCGACGCCGAGCTGGTGCAGGCCATCCTCGCCGAGATCAGCTGAGCTGCGCCGTCATTCGCTGTCGGGCTCAGCGACCACAGGATCCTCGGGTGGGTCGGGCTCGTCCGGTGTGAGGTCGGGGACCGGTGCGCCGGAGCGCAGCGTGCGCACCGCCTGGAGGGTGATCACGGTGGTCGGCGTGGCGAGGATCAGCCCGACGAGACCGAGCAGCACGCCGCCGAGCGTCGTGACCAGGAGCACGGCAAGGGGCGGCAGGTCGACGAAGCCGCTGACGAGCCGGGGCTCGACCAGGTTCTCGACCAGCACCTGGGCGACGATGACGATCGCGAAGGCCACGATCGCGAGCCCGATGCCGCCCTCCGAGATCGCCAGGACGACCGCGAAGGCACCACCCACGAAGGCGCCGAAGTACGGGATGTAGCCGCCGACGAAGTTGACGACGCCGATGGCCATCGCCCCGGGCACCCCGATGATCGCCATGCCGATCGAGATCGTCACGCCGTTGAGCGCGGCGAGCGCGGTCCGGCTGGCGTAGTACCGGCGGATGGCGGTCGCGCCGTACGACAGCAGGTCGTCGACGTCGTCGCGGCCCCGCTCGACCGCCTCGGCCGTCAGGCGCTGGCTGATCCGACGACCGTCCTTGAGCAGGTAGTAGAGGACGATGATGCCGAGCAGCGTGCCGGCGATGAGCCCGGCGATCGACGTGGCCGCCGAGGCGACCTGGGGGCCGATGCCGTCGAGGGCGAAGCTGCCCGAGTTGCCGGCCCCCTGATCGAACCGATCGACGAGCGACTCGTCGATCGGGAGGTCCTCGATCGTGTCACGGACATCCTCGACGGCGTCGTCGATGCTCGCCCGGAGGTTCGTCCACTCGTCGGCGATGGTGGCGCCGATGAGGGCGCCCACGCCGACCAGCACGGCGAACAGCCCGACGAGCACGGCGAGCGCTCCGGCGGCGCGCGGGACGCGGCGAGCGGCGAGCCACTCGACCATCGGGTGGAGGACGACAGCGAAGTACGCACCCAGGATCAACGGCACGGTGACGGTGCGCGTGACCGAGATCGCGACGCCGATGATGCCCGCGGCGAGGACGATCCCGAGCGCCAGCCAGCTGGCCAGGCCCCAGCGTCGCAACCAGTCCGGGACGGCGGTCTCCTGCACGGGCGCCGAGCCTACGTGCCCGGATCCGTGGCGAACGACTGAAGTTGTCTTTCAGTGCATTTCAGCCTAGGGTGCGGGCTTCGCCGCAGAGGCCCACGGGTTGCGAACGGAGCGTTCGTGCTCATCGTGTGTTGGTCGCCCAAGGGCGGCAGCGGTGTCTCGGTCGTGGCGGCCGCGGTCGCCCTGGCCGCCTCCGAGGCCCTGGTGGTCGATCTCGACGGGGATCTCGACGCCGTGCTCGCGGTCGAGGCGGATGGACCTGGCATCGCCGGGTGGCTCGCCGTCGCTGACAGCGCTCCTCCCGACGCGCTGGCTCGTCTCGAGGTGCCGGTGCGTTCGGGACTGTCCCTCATCCCGGCGGGCGAGCAGGCTTCGATGCCCGCCGACTCCGACGGCCGACTGCTCGGTGACCTCCTCCGGCAGGACGGTCGAACGGTGGTGGCCGATGTCGGCTCGGCGTCGTCTCGGGCGGCGGCCGACGTCCTGGCCGCGGCCGAGCTGCGATTGGCCGTCGTGCGACCGTGCTACCTCGCGCTCCGGCGGCTCCGCACGGCCGACAGCCGGTGCGACGGTGTCGTCCTGGTCGAGGAGCCGGGCCGGGCGTTGCGCGCCGGTGACGTCGAGGCCGCAGCGGGTGTCCCCGTCGTCGCCCGGCTGCCGTGGGATCCAGCGATCGCTCGGGCGGTGGATGCGGGTGTGCTGGCAGCTCGTCCGCCGCGGGTGCTGAGACGCTCCCTCGCTCCGGTGGCCGAGTTGGTGCGATCGCGATGAGCGACGACCGGTTCGATGCGGTCGTCGACGACGTCCACCGGTCGGTGGCTGCGGCGCTCGTCGTCCGCCCGGAACGGGAGGCCGAGGTGCGCCGCCGGCTGGCGGACCATCTCCCGCTCGCCACCCGAGACGTGCTCGATCGGCTCGCCGCTGCCGTCATGGCTCGCCTCGAGGGGCTCGGTCCGCTCGAACCGCTCGTTCGGATGCCCGGCGTCAGCGATGTGCTCGTGAACGGGCCCGGCCCCGTGTGGATCGAGCGCGACGGGCAGCTCACTCCGACTGAGGTCGTCGTCGACGTCACCGCCATCGAGGCGGTCATCCAGCGGGCGGTGGCGCCACTCGGGCGGCGCGTCGATCGGGCCTCTCCGACCGTCGATGCTCGCCTGCCGGGCGGCGTTCGCCTCCACGCTGTCCTCCCTCCGCTCGCCGTTGACGGGCCCTACGTCTCCATCCGCCTGCCGTCCGTCGAGCGGGTCGGTCTCGAGCCATTCACCTCCGAGCGCGGCGTGTCCGTCCTGCGCCGCCTCGTCGATGAGCGGGCCAACGTCCTGGTCGCCGGGGCCACGGGTGCAGGCAAGACCACCCTGCTCGGGGCGATGCTCGACCTCGTCGACCGCTCCGAACGCGTGGTGATCGTCGAGGAGGCGGCCGAGATCGCCGCGCCGGAGCGTCACGTCGTGCGGCTCGAGACGCGTGCGGCGAACGCCGAGGGCATCGGAGCGGCCGATCTCGCCCGGCTCGTGCGTGAGACGCTGCGGATGCGTCCCGACCGTCTCGTGCTCGGTGAGGTGCGCGGCCCCGAGGCCTTCGATCTCGTGCAGGCGCTGTCGACCGGGCACCGTGGATCGCTCGCGACGATCCATGCCGCGGATGCCGGCGACGCGCTCCGCCGTCTCGAGACCCTGGCGCTGACGGCTGGACACGGCGTGCCGCACGGGGCGCTGCGTCGCCTGGTCGCCGCTGCGGTCGACGCCGTCTGCGTCGTCGAACGCACATCGGCTGGGCGACGGCTCGCCGCGGTCGTGCGCCCCGCCGCGGATGGCGACCCGGATCGCGCCGAGGTGCTCCACGTCGGGGACGCGCCGTGATGGTCGTGGGCGTGATCGGGGCGGTGGTGCTGTCCGCCGCCATCGTCCTCGTCGACCGGTCGCACCGGCACTCGCTGCGCCGCATCGATGCCGTCGTCGTCGATCCGACCTCGGTCCCGGTCAGCCGCGCACCGATGGGCGACGCCGAGGTCCTCGAGACGCTCTCGCGCTCGTTGCGGGCGGGCGACTCGGTGGTCGGGGCGATCGAGCGAGTGGCCGACCCGGCCGGCGGCGGGCTCGCCGCCGAGCTGAGCCCGATCGCTGTCGCGGTCCAGGCAGGGCGTCCGCTCGGACCCGAGCTCCGCCACCGCATCGGCATCGCTGCGGAGACAGAGCGGGCCCCGTTGCGGCTCCTCCACGTCGCCCTCTCGCAAGGCGGATCGACCGCGTCCGCGCTGGCCGATGCGGCCGCCGCGGTCCGCGAGGAGGACGAGTTGCGCTCCGACGCCGTGGTGCAGTCGACCCAGGCGATGGCGTCGGCGGCCGTGGTGGCGGCGCTCCCCGTCGGCTTCCTCGGGCTGTCCACCCTGACGGCGCCCATGATCCCCGCCTTCCTCTTCGGAGAGCCCCTCGGCTGGGCGATCCTCTCGATCGGGCTCACGCTCGACGGCGTCGGGTTCTGGTGGATGCGCCGCATGGTCGACGGGGTGCTCCGATGATCCAGCTCGCCGTCGCAGCTGCGGCCGCCCTCGCCCTGAGCGCGGCCATCGCTGCGCCCAGCCCGCGGCTGGCGCTCCCTCATCCCACCGGATCCACACGCCGGCTGTACGGCGTCCCCCTCGACGACCGGGTGCTCGTCGGCACCGTCGCGCTCCTGGCGACGGCGGTCGTGCTCGGCCCCGTGCTCGCCGTGGCCATCGCCGGCGGTGAGCTGGTGCGCCGATGGTGGTCGTCGCGGCGCCGTGTCGCCGCGGAGGCAGCCGCCCGAGTGGCAGCCGTGCCGGAGCTGGTCGAGCTCGTCGCGCTGGCGCTCCGGTCGGGTTCGACCGCAACGGGTGCGGTGGACGTGGTCGCGTCGAGCGCTCCGGGACCGGCCGGAGCGCCGTTCCAGGCCGCCAGCGCGCGACTCGGGAGCGGACTGCCCGCCGAGGAGTCGTTCGGCGCGCGCGCCGAGCTGCCGGGGACCGCCGGTGCGTCGTTGGCCGAGTTGTTGCTCGCCGCCGGCCGACAGGGCGCGCCGATCTCCGACGCCGTCACCGATCTGGCCCAGCGCCTCCGGGCCGACCGGCGGCGAGCCCTCCAACGTCGGGTCCAACGGCTCCCTGTGCTGTTGCTCGCCCCGCTCACGCTCTGCGTGTTGCCGTCCTTCGTGCTGATCGTGTGCGTTCCGCTCGTGGTGACCGGCCTCTCCGATCTCGGCTGACCGCATCGCTGTCCGCTTCCCCCAACACGGACCAGAAGGAGCGACAGATGTCGGACCTCACCCCGGTGACCGTCGTCGACGACGACGAGGGTCAGACGACTGCCGAGTACGCCCTGGTGATCGCCGCCGTGGCGGTCGTCGTCGGCGGCCTCATCACGTGGGCCTCGGGCTCCGGTGCGATCGAAGGGCTGTTCACCACCGTCCTCGATCGCCTGACCGCGGCGGTCGGCGGCTGATGCGACGGCGACCGGCCCGATCCGAGCGTGGCCAGACCACGGTCGAGCTCGCCATCGTGCTGCCGCTCATCGTCGTCTTCCTGCTCTTCGTCGTGCAGGTGGGTGTCGTCGTGCGAGCCCAGCTGATGGTGACGCACGCGGTGCGCGAAGGGGCCCGTGCCGCTGCCGTCGGAGAGGATCCGACGGCAGCGGTGGTCGCCGCGTCGAGCCTCGATCCCGAACGGTTGGTGGTCAGCCGCTCAGGCGGCGACCAGGCCGGCGAGCTCGTGACGATCGCGGTCGAGTTCGTGGCGCCGACCGACGTGCCCCTGGTGGGCGCCTTCGTCGGCGACGTGACCCTCAGCACAACAGCGACGATGCGGGTGGAGGGGTGAGCAGGTTCAGCCGGTGGCGTTGGCCGGCGTCGGCTCCGACCGAGGCGCGCACGCCTCGCCCTCACAGCACGTGTCCTTGAACTTGCACGACGGGCACAGCCACCGGGTGGCATGCGGATCGAACGGGCAGCCACACACCGGGCACTCGACGCTCCGATTCATACCGGCGAACGTAGCGGTGGGGTGTCCGGCCCTCGTGGACCTTCGGCGTCAGGCGGCAGCCGAGTGGGGCAGCGCCACCCCGGCGCGGAGCAGCGCGAGCGCCGCGTCCTTGTCGAGCGGCTCGTTGCCGTTGCCGCACTTGGGCGACACCACGCACGACGGGCATCCGTCATCGCACCCGCAGGCCTCGATCGTCTCGATCGTGGCGTCGACCCACTCGCCGAAGCGACCGTAGGCGAGGTCGGCCACGCCGGTCCCTCCCTGGTGGCCGTCGTAGACCACGACGGTCGGCAGGCCAGTGTCCTCCAGCAGCGGCGTCGAGAGCCCACCGACGTCCCACCGGTCGCAGATCGTGAAGAGCGGGAGCACGCCGATCATGGCGTGCTCCGCCGCGTGCAGCGCGCCGTGCAGCGACCCCTCGGCGACGCCGACCCGATCGATCACGGCGTCGGCGAAGGTGAACCAGCAGGCCGTCGTCACGAGCTCGTCGGGCGGGAGATCCAGCTCGACGTCGCCCAGGCGCTCTCCCGTGACGTCGTGCACCCGTCGGTAGCCGCGGAGGTGGCGGGAGACCCGGACCATCCCCCGCGAGACGTCGAGCCCGCCGACGCGGTGGGTCTCGGCGACGTCGAGCACCGTCAGATCGGTGGTCGACAGTGGCCGCGTGCGCTCGTCGAGGTCATCTGGGCGGACCCGCACCTCACCACCGTCGAGGTCGAGCTCGTCGACCCGGAAGGCGAGGCCCTGGTGGAGGTACCGGGCGCCGGGGTGAAGCTGATGGGCGACGCGACCCCGGTCGACCGTACCGACCGTGACCTCGTCGCAGACGATCCGGATCTCGCCGCCCCCGTCGCTGCGCAGCGAGATGCGGTGGGCGGGTGAGCCGGCGCCGTTCCAGACCGCCCGTCCGTTGAGCACACCGGCATGCCCGCCCTGCACGAGGTGACGGACCCCGTCGTCGATCGACTCCGGCCACCATCGTCGGTCGACGGGGCGCAGCGGCAGCTCGTGGGTGGCGCAGGCGAGGTGGGGGAGCGCGACGAAGGGGTTCGCCGGGTTGGCGACGATCCGCTCGGGCTCCCGCTCGAGCAGGTCGTCGGGGTGACGGAGCATCCACCGGTCGAGCTGGTCGGCGCCGGCGACGAGGACCGCCAAGGCCGGTCGCCCACTCCGACCCACGCGGCCGACGCGTTGACGGAAGGCGGAGATCGTGCCGGGGAAGCCGTCGAGCACCACGGCATCGAGGTGGCCGACGTCGATGCCGAGCTCGAGGGCCGAGGTGGCCACGACCCCCTGCACCGCCCCGTCGGACAGCTCTTCCTCCACCACGCGTCGCTCGTCTGCCAGCAGACCGGCCCGGTAGGCCCTGACCTCGGGGCCGTCGGGCAGGCGGGCGCCGATGTCGAGCGCGACCTGCTCGGCGCCGCGACGGCTCCGGCAGAACGTGAGCGTCGAGAGCCGGCTTCGGAGCAGCTCGGCGGTCACCCGTGCGGCCTCGGTGCTCGATGAGATCCGGCGGTGACCGCCGGGCGGCACCGGGGTGTCCCACAACGCCACCGTCAAGGGCGGTCGAGGGGCGGTGTCGGCATCGATCACCCGAGCGTCCACCCCGGTGAGGTCGTGCATCAACCCCGCGGGGTCGCCGATGGTCGCCGAGCACGCGACGAGCGATGGGTCACCACCGTGGTGCCGGATCAGGCGGAGCAGCCGGCGGACGACGTTGCCGGTGTGGCTTCCGAACACCCCGCGCAGGGCATGCAGCTCGTCGATGACGACGTAGCGGACCCGCGAGAGGAACCGACGCCAGCGGTCGTGGTTGACGCAGATCGCGTGGTGCAGCATCTCGGGGTTCGTGAGCAGAACGTTGGCGTTGCGTCGAGCCCAGGTGCGCTCCTCGGTGTCGGCGTCGCCGTCGTAGGTGGCGGCGACGACGCCCGGCAGGTCCAGCGCGGTCCACGCGCGCCGCTGGTCGTGGGCCAGCGCCTTGGTGGGGAAGACCACGATGGCCGTATGCCCCCGGTCGACGCTCTCGGCGATCGGGAGTTGGAAGCAGCGGCTCTTGCCCGAGCCGGTACCGGTGGCGACGACGACGGGCTCGCCGCCGCGGATCGCGTCGATGGCGGTGGCCTGGTGCTCCCACAGCCCAGCGGTGGCGGGGTGGTCGGCGAGCGCGCCGCCGAACGGATCGCTCAGCCGTCCGAGCTGGCCCGGCCGGGCCGGCAGGACGCGCACGTCGACGAGCTGGTCGAGATCGGCCAGGGGCGCGAGGAGGGTCTGGGCGTCGAGGGGTTCGATGGCCGAGGCGCGGCCGGCGCGCGTGCTCACCCCCTCAGTCTCGCAGGCGGGTGTCGCCCCCGTCCGGGAGGGGCCGGGGTCGACCCGCCGTACGCTCGCTCGCGGTGAGGAGCGAGGTCCGGAGGTCGAGCCCGAGTCCCTGGACGGTCATCGTGCTGTTCGGGGACCTGGACCTCGGCGCGCTCCCGGGGCTGCGGCGCGTCCTGTCCGGACTGGATGCGGCGACCGGCCGCCACGTGCTCGTCGATCTCGACAGCGTCGACACGCTGTCGCCGGAGGCGCTGGGCGTGCTCCTCGGCGCCGCCGCCCGAGCCCGCCGCGATGGCGGCGATCTCCGGCTGGTCACCGGCCTCGAGCACCACCTCGAGCTCCTCCGGTGGAGTGGGGTCGACCGCGCCGTGCGCGTCGCTCCCACCGTCGGCGCGGCGATCGACACGGCCTGAGCGACGGCCGTGGTCCCGACCAGCCGCGGTCTGTCCGACATCGGTCGCTCCGTGCGTGTTTGAACCCGGAGGGCGTCGGGCCGTAGCGTTGTCGATCGGCGGGTCTCAGGTGAACATCACTCCCGCCCGGTCCCGACTGCCCTGACAACGCATCGGCGCGGGACCGTTCGCTCGTCTCGAGAGGAAGCACCTTGGGAGCGGTTCCGTATCTTGCACTGGTCGCGTCGGCAGCAGCCCTCGCGCTCGCCTACTACTTCGCTCAGGTCGTCCTGGCCGCGGAGCAGGGCACCGATCTGATGAAGGAGATCGGTGAGGCCATCAAGGAAGGCGCCATGGCCTTCCTCCGCCGTGAGTACCAGTGGGTGTCCGCCTTCGTGGCCGCCATGTTCGTGCTCCTGTTGATCGTGCCGATCTCCGGCCGTCCCTACGCCTCGATCGCCTACCTGCTGGGTGCGGTGTTGTCGTCGGCGGCGGGCTTCATCGGCATGCGGATCGCGACCGAGGCCAACACCCGAACAGCCAACGCCGCCCGAGAGGGTGCTGCGTCGGCGCTGCCGCTGGCGTTCAAGGGTGGAGCCGTCATGGGCTTCGCCGTCGCCGGGCTGGCGCTGTTCGGCATCTCCCTCAACTACCTGCTGTGGGTCACCTGGATCGGTGTCGACGACGCGTTCCAGGTCGTCGCCGCGTTCGGCCTCGGTGCCTCGTCGATCGCCCTGTTCGCCCGTATCGGTGGCGGCATCTACACCAAGGCCGCCGACGTCGGTGGTGACCTCGTCGGCAAGGTCGAGGCCGGCATCCCCGAGGACGATCCCCGCAACCCGGCCACCATCGCCGACTCGGTCGGCGACAACGTCGGCGACGTGGCCGGCATGGGTGCCGACCTGTTCGAGTCCTACGCGGGCTCGATCGTGGCGCCGATCGTGCTGATCTCGCTGCTGGTGCCCGGTGCGTTCTTCGCGACCGAGGACGGCGAGCTGCTGGGCAGCTTCGGCGACTTCGAGTCGCTCCTGCTGTTCCCGATCCTCATCGGGTCGCTGGGCATGATCGCCTCGATCGTGGGGGCGCTCATGACCAAGGGCCAGGAGGGCGTGTCGCTCTCGCGGCAGCTGCACCAGGGCCAGTACATCGCGATGGCGCTCACCGTCGTGTTCGCCTTCGTCGCTGCGTTCGCCCTCTTCGGCGGCGCCGAGACCCCCGGCGGTGCCGATCTCGTCGAGCAGCCCATCTACCTCGCCCTCACGATCATCATCGGCCTCTTCGGCGGGTGGGCGATCGGCTTCACCTCCGAGTACTTCACCTCCGACCACTACGGCCCGGTGAAGGACATCGCGGACCAGGCCGAGACCGGCCCCGCCACCGTGACCATCGCCGGTGTCGCCCAGGGCAAGCTCTCGACGCTGCCCGCGGTGGTGCTCGTGGCGCTGATGATCGGCTCGACCTACTGGATCGGCGGCGCCGCGTTCGGTGACGCCGGCAGCGAGATCGGGCTCTACGGCGTGTCGCTCGCCGCGATCGGCATGCTCGCCGTGACCGGTGTGATCGTCGCCGTCGACGCGTACGGGCCCATCGCGGACAACGCCGGCGGCATCGCCGAGATGGCCGAGCTCCCGCCCGAGGTGCGCGACGTCACCGACTCGCTCGACTCGCTCGGCAACACCACCGCCGCCGTCGCCAAGGGCTTCGCCGTCGGCTCGGCTGCGGTCACCGCCCTGGCGCTGTTCAAGAGCTTCAGCCTCACGGCCGAGGCCGAGGGCGCGAACATCCTCCTCGACATCAACGACACCGCGGTCACCATTGGCCTGTTCCTCGGCGCGATGACCCCGTTCATCTTCGCTGCGCTGACGATGCAGTCGGTCGGCCGCGCCGCCCAGGCGATGATCGTCGAGGTCCGTCGCCAGTTCGCCGAGATCCCCGGTCTCCGCGAGGGCAAGCCGGGCGTGAAGCCCGACAGCCGTCGTTGCGTCGACATCTCCACCCAGGCCGCGCTGCGCGAGATGTTGCTGCCCGGCGGCCTCGCCGTCGTGCTGCCGCTGGTGATCGGCTTCATCGACGTCAACGCCCTCGGCGGGTTCCTGGCCGGCGCCGTCGTCACCGGCTTCCTGATCGCCATCTACATGGCGAACTCCGGCGGTGCGTGGGACAACGCCAAGAAGTACATCGAGGCCGGCGCCCATGGCGGCAAGGGCTCCGAGGCCCACAAGGCCGCCGTCGTCGGTGACACGATCGGCGACCCCTTCAAGGACACCTCGGGTCCGGCGATGAACATCCTCATCAAGGTGATGACCATCGTCTCACTGGTGTTCGTCCCCGCCTTCATCTAGCCCTCACCCCCCGATCGCCGAGACCGCTGGGCGCCGCCCGCTGTACCCCCACACGGGGGACGGCGGGCGGTGCCGCGTCCGGCGGGTGTCGACGGAGGTCTCCTCCGACCGGCACAGGTCGGTGAAGCCGTGGAGCGGCGCGCGACCCGTCAGCGTGCGGTAGCCGTCGACGAGCGCCGTGCACCCGTTGTCGTCGATCCGGGCGGGCACGAAGGGCCGATCGATCAGACCCCACACCATGATCTCGGCGGCCTGCTCGGTGCCGTTCTGGTGCCAGGCGAAGTTCGTGTGGTCGCGCCACACCGGGTAGCCCCGCAGGGCCTGGAAGGCGGACTCCGCCTCGGGCGTGAGTGACCGGGCGGCCCAGGCGTGGGCGACCTCGTGCAGCAGGAGGTACTCGATGTACCCGCCCGGTTCCGGGTCGCACAGGTGGATGCTGCTCACGCGGCCGTCGAAGCGATGCACGGCGGGGTGCCCAGAGCAGGCCTCCGTTCCCCGGTGCTGGGCGATCACGAGGGGTGGCAGCTCGAGTCCGGCCTCGTCGAACAGCCCGAGCGCCCAGCCGACCGAGCCCTCGATCTGCGGTGCGAGGTCCACGGTGGTGAGCCGAGGCGGTGCCTCATCGGCGGAGACGGCGATCGAGCCGGTCAGGCCTCCGAGTGGAGCGAGGAGGAGGGCGAGGCGGACGAGGACGGTGCGAGGTGCCATGGCGGCACCGTCCGGGTGGGCCGCAGCGAGGCCGTGGCGGCGGGTTCGTCAGCCCGCGACACGGCGACCCGCTTCGACCCCTAGCGAGCGCCTGACCTGCGAAGATGGCGCGCAACGCAGGTGCAACGCAGCGGGTCGAGGGTGGTCCTCGTCCACCGGGGCCATCGACGGGAGCGCAGCGTGGAGATCAGGGTGCTCGGGCCGATCTCGGTCACGGACGGCGACGCCGGCGGGGAGCTCGGCGAGCGTCAGGCCCGGCTCCTCGCGGCGCTCGTCGTCGCCGACGGAGAGACGGTCTCGCTCGATCGACTGCTCGACATCGTCTGGGCGGGTGAGCCGCCGGGCAGCGCCGATGCGACACTGCGGACCTACCTCACGCGTCTCCGCCGGGCGATGGGATCACCCGATCCCGACCCGCTGCCCAGCAGGCCGCCCGGTTATGCGCTCGCCGTCGGTCGGGACCGGGTCGACGCGTGGCTGTTCGAGAACGAGGTCGATCGGGCGGGCGCCCTCCTCAAGGCCGCCGAGCCCGATCGGGCGCTCGAGGTCGCGGACGTCGCGCTCGGTCGGTGGCGCGGCGAGCCGTTCGGCGGCCTGGGCGACGAGGACTGGTGTCGCACCGCGTCCATCCACCTCGCCGGCCGCCGCCGCGAGGTCGAGGTGCTGCGGGTGGAGGCGATGCTCGCGGTCGGCGTGGCCGACCGCGCGGTGACCGAGGCGCAACGCCTCGTCGCCGCCCATCCGCTCGATGCCGCACCCAGAAGTGCGCTGATGCGGGCGTTGCACGCAGCCGGACGGGCCGCCGATGCCTTCCGTGTGCTGCCCGAGTTCCGACGGGTCCTCGAGGAGGAGGTGGGTCTGGACCCGCCGGACGAGCTCGTCGAGCTCGAGGCGCGCTTGGCGTCCGGCGCTGCGGAGGGCGGGGGACTCCCGAGCGGCCGGTACCGGCTCCTGGAGCGGCTCGGCGAGGGAGCGTTCGCCACCGTGCACAAGGCCGTGCAGCCGGGTGTCGATCGTGAGGTCGCCGTGAAGGTGATCCGGGCCGAGCTGGCCGATCGCCCCGACTTCGTCCGCCGGTTCGAGGCCGAGGCCAAGCTGGTGGCCCGCCTGGAGCACCCCCACATCGTCCCGCTCTACGACTACTGGCGCGAGCCGGGAGCCGCCTATCTCGTCATGCGGCTGATGCGGGGCGGGAGCCTGGAGGATGTCATCCGCCGCCGTGGGGGGCTGGGTCCCGACGAGGCGCTCGACGTCCTCGACCAGGTGTCCGGCGCCCTCGATCTCGCGCACCGCCAGGGCGTCGTGCACCGCGACGTGAAGCCCGCCAACGTCTTGGTGGACGACACCGGCCAGTCGTACGTGAGCGACTTCGGCATCGCGGCAGCGGTCGGCCAACGGGAGCTGCTGTCGTCGGGCTCACCGGCCTACGCAGCTCCGGAGCAGCTCCGGGGTGAGGCGGCCGGTGTGGCCGCCGACGTCCACGGGCTCGCCCTCACGGCGTTCGAGGCGCTCACCGGTCGGTTGCCACTCGACGAGAGCGACGGTCGGGCCGCGCTCCCCCCGATCCGGACGATCCGGCCCGAGCTGCCCAGCGGCCTCGACGCCGTCCTCGCACGGGGGACCGACGCTCGCCCGGAACGGCGCCACGCGTCCGCGCTCGCGCTCGTGGCCGACCTCCGAGCCGCGCTGGGAGCCGGTGGCGTCTCCGCGGTGCGGGCACCGGCGACGGTCGGCCCCGACGCGGAGAACCCCTACGTCGGACTGGTCACCTTCGACGAGCCCGACGCCGATCGATTCCACGGGCGCGACGAGGTCATCGGTCGGGTGGTGAGCCGACTGGCCGAAGAGCGGCTGGTGGTCGTCGTCGGACCGTCCGGCTCGGGGAAGTCGTCGGTCGTGCGCGCGGGCGTCGTGCCCGCGGTGCGACGAGGGGCGATCCCGGGGTCGGACGGGTGGTTCGTGACCACGATGGTGCCGGGCCGGGACCCGTTCGCCGCGCTCGAGACGGCGCTGCTGCGGGTCGCGGTCAACCCGCCGACCAGCCTGCGTGACCAGCTCATGGAACCCGGTGGCCTGGGACGAGCGGTACGGCGCGTCCTGCCGGACGACCGGGGTGAGCTCCTGGTCGTCGTCGATCAGTTCGAAGAGCTGTTCACCCTCGGACCGGCAGAGGTCACGACGGCCTTCCTCGACGAGTTGGCGACGGCGCTCACCGATCCGGATTCGCCGCTCCGCGTCGTCGCCACCCTGCGTGCCGACCAGTACGACGCCCCGCTCGGCCACACCGGGATGGCCGGCCTGTTGGAGGGGGCGACGGTGACCGTGCCGCCGATGCGGGCCGACGAGGTCGAGCAGGCCATCGTCGCGCCCTCCCGTGCGGTCGGGATCGAGGTCGAAGCGGGCCTGGTCGCCCGGCTCGTCGCCGAGACCGCAGGCCGGGCCACCGCGCTGCCCCTCCTGCAGTTCTCACTCGCCGAGCTGTTCGCCCGCCGCAGCGGCGGGCCGTTGACGCTCGCCGACCACGAGGAGCTCGGCGGCATGGCCGGCGCCCTGGCGACCGGCGCCGACCGAATCGTGACGGGGCCGGAGCGGGAGGCGGCGGCCCGCCGGTTGTTCGGACGTCTCGTGGTCGTCGGCGAGGATGGTCCGGAGGATCTGCGTCGACGAGCGCTCCGGAGCGAGGTCGACGAGCCGACCACGTCGGCGCTCATCGACGAGCTGGTCGAGGCCCGCCTGCTCGCTGCGAGCCGTGATCCGCGGAGCCGGGCCGCGACCGTCGAGGTGGCCCACGAGGCCCTGTTGCGGGAGTGGCCGCGCCTTCGTGCCTGGTTGGACGAGGATCGCGGCGACCTCCGCACGCGGCGCGACGTCACCATCGCAGCGGACCGGTGGATCGACTGCGATCGCAAGGAGGACGACCTCGGGCGTGGAGCCCGGCTGGACGTGGCCCTCGACCTCAGCGTCCGACGGCCCGACCTGGTCTCGACCTCCGAGCGGGAGTGGGTCGAGGCCTCGGTCGCCGCCCGCGACGCCGAGCAGCAGCTCGAGCGGGAGCGGGCCGAACGCGACCGACGCCAGAACCGACGGCTTCGCCGGTCACTCGCCGTCGTCGGTGTGCTCCTGGTCGTCGCGCTCGTGGCCGGAGCGCTGGCCGTGACCCAGCAGCGACGGGCGGACGACGAGGCGGAGGCCGCACGGGCCGCGGCCGACGAGGCGGAGCTGGCCACGCTCGTCAGCCGGTCGGCGGCGTCCGCTCGTGACAACCCCGATGTCGCCCTCCTCCTCGCCCTGGAGGCCAACCGGCGGGCACCGGGGCCGGAGACCGAGCAGGCGGTGCTGAACGCACTCGGGTCGACCTCGCTGACCACGGTCGCGGCCTTCCCCCCGGTCCAGTCGGAGCAGTGCCAGTTCGCCACCATCGGTTCGAACGGAGAGCGGAGCTTCGCCGAGGCCGACGGCGTCCTCGTGTCACGAGACCTCCTCACCGGCGAGGTCACCGAGCACGGACCGGCACCGGCGCCGTGCGTGTCGTGGGTGGGCGATGAGGGGCTCGACCGCACGGTCGCCTTCGTCGGCCACGAGGGCCGGTACTGGGTCGGGCCCTACGACGGCGCCTTCGACACCGAGCGGGTCTTCGACGTGCCGACCTACGGGCTCCTCTCCTCGTTGCGTCCGACCGGGCGGTACTACGTGATCTCCGAGCCGCCGAGTGGTCCGCCGGAGTTCCTGTTGCTCGACGACCGCACGCTCGAAACGATCGGTGAGCCGATCAACGGCGGAGAGGACTTCTTCGCCAACGAGATCACCGATGACGGCTCGCTCGTGGCACTGAGCTTCGCCACACCCGCCCGCCCGGGTGGCGACGGTGAGCTGATCGTCGTCGACGGGGTGACCGCCGAGGTGCGGTTCCGGGTGCAGACCCCGCTCCCCGTCGGCGAGCTGATCTTCGACGAGTTCGCCCCTGAGCTCGTCGGTGCGACGCTCGACGGCCGTCTGCTCACCGTCGATCTGGAGACGGGCGAGGTCGTGGCCGACGTCGGCGTGACGACGACGTCCGGGGTGACCGAGATGGAGATCGGTCCCGACGGGCTGGTCACCGTCGTCTCGGGCGGGCTGTTGGAGGTCGTCGACCGGCGGACCGGCCCGGTCGGGACTCCCGTCGACCTCCGCGAGGTCGAGGACGCCCGCATCCGCCCTGACGGCCTCCTGCTGAGCATCGAGCCCGGCGGAGCGACCCGCGTGATCGACCCCTTCGGCAACGCCCTGGTCGAGCGGACCCGGGACGTCGACCCGTTCGCCCGGATGATCCTCGCCGACGGCTTCGCCGCCTCGGGTGGCTTCGGGTCGGCTCCCCCCGAGATCGTCGAACTGAGCACCGGCGAGCGCACCCCCTTCGAGCAGATCGGCGTCGACGGGGAGCCCTATCAGCCCTTCGAGGTGGTCCCCGACGCGACCGGGTCGTGGAGCATGAGCTTCGACGAAGCGGTGACCCGGTGGGAGGACGGGGGTGCCGTGGCGTCGGTCCCCGTCTCCGGTCCGATCTACGGAGCCCACCTGGAGGGCGACCGCTGGGTGATCTGGACCGGCGAGCCCGAGGTGGACGCCACGTTCGACGTCGTCACGCTGGATCCTCCGGCCGCGGCGATCGAGCTGTCGGTCACGGTGCCCGGAGCCGCCATCGCCTTCCCGTCGACCGACGGCGGCCTCCACACGTGGGGGCCAGACGGGACGATGACCACGTTCGACGCGGCCGGTGAGTCGATCGGCGAGATCTCGACCGGCCTCGCCTTCGTCTCGCACGCCGCCGTGGATCCGACCTCGGGTCGGGTCGCACTGGCCGACAGCGACACCGGGGTCGTGATCGTCGACCCGGCGACCGGCGAGGTCCAGGAGCTCTCCGGCACCGGGGGGACGGTCAACGTCGGGTTCGCCCGTGACGGTCAGTACCTGGTGTTGACGGGCGCCGACGGCACCGTTCGCCTGTGGGATCTCGACCGGGAGGCGTCAGCCGGTCTGGTGTGGGACGGCGACGGCACCTCGACCAGCAGTGGGCCCTGGTACGACGAGGAGAACGACTCGGTCTGGGTCGTCACCTCCGGCCAGGTCATCGAGGTGCCGCTCGACCCGGCGGCGTGGATCGAGCAGGCCTGCGCCACCGCCGGTCGAGAGCTCACCCCCGACGAGTGGGCGCGGCTCGTCCCCGGCGGCGAGCCCCAGACATCCGCCTGCGGCTGACCGTCACGTCACCCCTGCGACCGTGCCCGCCTCGACCAGTAGCCGGCGTGTGGCACGCACGGACTCCAGCAGTCGCCGATCGTGGCTGACCAGGAGCACCGTCCCGGAGAAGCGATCGAGGGCGACCTCGAGCTGCTCGATGGCGGGCAGGTCGAGGTGGTTGGTCGGCTCGTCGAGCACGAGGCAGTTGACGCCCTGGACGGCGAAGACCGCCAACACGGCACGGGTCCGCTCACCCGGCGAGAGCGTCGACGCTGGCCGGCTGCTCCGGTCGGCGTCGAGCCCGAGCTTGGCGAGGATCGATCTGACCTCGGAGAGCACGAGTCCGGTCTCGTCCTGGATGAGGTCGATGAGTGGCTGGTCCGTCGAGAAGCGGGTCCTGGCCTGATCGAGCCGACCGACGACGACCGACGGCCCGAGATGAGCCGTCCCGGAGACCGGAGCGACGTCGCCCAGGAGGAGCGCGAGCAGCGTGGACTTGCCGGCACCGTTGGGTCCGGTGATGACCACTCGTTCACCACTGCGGATGTCGAGGTCCACCGGGCCGAGCCGGAAGTCGCCCCGCTCGACCACGGCACCTCGGGCGACGGCCACCTCGGCACCCGCGCGACCCGCCTCGGCGAAGTCGAGGCGGAGCTCCCAGCCCTCCCAGGGCTTCTCGACGACCTCGAGCCGCTCCATCGCCTGCTCGGTCCGCTTGGCCTTGCCGGCCAGCTGCTCGGAGCGCTGCATCTCGCGGTGGCGGATGATCTTGTCGCCGTCGCTCTGCTTGGACGCCGACCTCACGCCGCGGGTGGACCACTCTCGCTCGCGCTGGGCGCGGCGTCGCAACGTGTCCCGCTGGTCGACGTAGGTCGAGTAGGCCTCTTCGGCGAGCCGCCGTGCCGTGGCGCGTTCCGCGATCCACGCGTCGTAGCCGCCGTCGAAGCGGGCGGCCCGCCGCGAGTGGTCGTCGATCTCGAGGACCGACGTCACGATGCGGCTCAAGAAGGCTCGGTCGTGGCTCACGACCACTTGGGGTCGGGTGTCGTGGAGGAGGAACTGCTCGAGCAGCTCGAGCCCGGCGAAGTCCAGATCGTTCGTGGGTTCGTCGAGCAGGAGCAGGTCGTGGGTGCCGAGGAGCACCGCAGCGAGCCCGAGCCGTGACCGTTGCCCGCCCGAGAGCGTGTCGGCGCTGCGGTCGAGTGGGACCTCGACGCCGATCTGGGCGAGGGTGCGGTCACGGCGTTCCTCGAAGGTGGGGACGTCGGCGGCCATCCAGCGGGTGAGCGCGGCGTCGTAGCGGTCGTCGGCACCAGCGCTGCCTGCGGCGAGCTGGTCGCCCGCCTCGGTGAGCTCGCGGTCGAGGGCGTCGACGCCGGTGCGTCGACGGAGGACGTCGTCCACGGTCTCGCCCGGATGGACGACGAGCTGCTGGGTGACGAACCCGACGGTCGCGTCGGCAGGCATGCGATCGACGCTGCCGGCCGAGGGCTCCAGCTCGCCGGCGAGCGCGGCGAGCAGCGTCGACTTGCCGACCCCGTTGGCCCCGACGACACCGATGCGATCTCCTGGAGCGACCGTCAGGTCGATGCCGTCGAGGACGGTCAGCGGGCCGCGGCGCACGACCAGCGACCGCGCGCCGAGCTGAGCCATGCAGCCGAAGGTACGTGGTACTCGCGCTCCGGCCCGGGTCGTTTCTGTGCTCGTGACCTCGCGAGTTCGACCGGGCAGGACACGGCCCGGCCGCAGTCGCTCCAGCGGCGAGGACCTCGTGAGGAGGGCGGGGCTCCGGGGTCCCCGCCCGGGGACGATGTCTCCCGCTCTGGTCTCGCCTCCTCGATGCTCTGCGTCACTGCGTGACGCGCCGCATCCGCTCGCTCGGCGGTTCGCTCGGGCCCTGGTCAGCTCATCCGGTCGCCGGGGCGGCGACGGACCAGGCGACCCCAGTAGGTGATCGTGGTCTCGAGGAGATGGCGCATGGCGTGCACGTCGAAGGGCTTGACGTGGTAAGCGTCGGCGCCGGCGTCGTAGGCGGATCGGGCGTCCCAGCTGGTGCCCGACGACGTGAGCACGACGAGGTGGAGCGCCGCGCAGGAGGCGTTGGCTCGGAGCCGCTTGATCAGCTCGATGCCGGAGATGCCGGGCAGGTTGAGATCGACGAGCACGAGGTCGGGGTGCAGGCCGTTCTCCAACGCCTCGGCGGCCTCGACGCCGTCGGTGAAGAAGAGGGGCCTGACGGGCTCCTCGAGCTTCTCGAGGGTCGCGGTGAGGAGCTCCCGATCGAACGGATCGTCGTCCACCACGACGACGGTCAGCTCAGTCAACGAGGTCGCCTCCTCCTGCGCCCGGCACCCTGATGGAGAACTGCGCGCCCTTGCTCGCCTCGCTGCGGGCCCAGATGCGCCCACCATGGCGTTCGACGATGCGGCGGCAGATCGCCAGGCCGATGCCCTGGCCGCTGCTCGACGGGTCGAGGCGCCGGAAGGGCTCGAAGACGTCGTCGGCCTGACCCTGGTCGAAGCCGATCCCGTGATCTCGGAACTCGAGCGCCACCTGTTCGCCGTCGACCGCGGCGGTGACCTCGATGTGCGGGGGGTCGTCCCCGGCGTACTGGATGGCGTTCTGCACGAGGTTCTGGAAGAGGGCCCGGAACTGGACGGGGTCGCAGACGACGTGCGGGAGGTCGTCGACCTCCACGACGGCATTCGAGGCGTTGATGTCCGCCGAGAGATCCTCGAGGACCGCGTCCATGACGGCGCCGAGGTCCGTCTCGACGACCGACAGCGTCTGTCGTCCCGACTCGGCGTAGGCGAGGAGCGAGTCGAGCATGCGGCGCATGCGCTCGACGCCGGCGAGCACACGGTTGATGTTCTCGCTCTCTCCGACGTCGTCGAGCGCCATCTGGCCGAAGGCATGGATGGCACGCAGCGGAGCGCGCAGGTCGTGGGAGGCGAGGTGCGCGAACTGATCGAGCTCGATGTTGCGCTGCTCGAGCTCGCTGTTCATCGTCGCCAGCTCCTGCTGGATCCGGATGAGGTCGGAGACGTCGGTCGCCATGACGATCGTCTCGGCCGGGAGGCCGATCGAGGGCGGCACGGCGATGCTGTCGATGCGGAACGTGCCGTCGATCCCCGGTGCGGGACCGACCAGCCGGCTCTCTGCGGACGGCTCGGTGCCGGGCGGCCCGAAGAAGGCCTCGGCCCGGTCGCCGTAGAGCTCGTCGACCGACGAGCCGATGATCTCGGCCGTCGGGCGGTCCAGCTCGCGCTGCGCTGCGCCGTTGAGCAGGTTGATGCTCCGGTCGTCACCGATGAGCCACACCAGCGCGGGGATGCGGTCGAGGACCTCGGCGAGCTGCCGCCGGTGTCGCTCGACGCCGGCCTCGGCCTGGCGGAGATCGGTGATGTCGAGGGCGGAGCCACCCTGGACCGGCCCGTCGGCGTCGACGTACGGGAACACGTTGGTCAGCAGGTTCAGCGCATCGTCGGCGACGTGGACCTCGACCTCGTCCTGGACGAGACCGCTGAGGCTGGTGCCGACCTGATCGGCGAGCGACCCGTGGAGATCGGTCTCGGTCTCCGGGGTCAGCACGTCGGCGGGTCGGAGTCCGACGATGTCGTCGACGTCGACGCCGAGCCGTGACCGGTAGACGTCGTTGGCGAAGACGTACCGCCCGTGGGCGTCGAGGGCCCACTTGAGCGCGGGCGAGTGCTGCATGAACGCCTCGAAGCGACGCGTGACGGCCTCGAGGTGGAGCTGGGCCTCTCGGAGGCTGGCGATGTCGACGACGGACACGACGACGCCCTCGATCTGCTCGTCGGCGGCGCGGTACGGGGTCAGCCGGACGAGGAGCCACTCGGCGTCCTCACCGTGGACCTCTCGGACGATCGTCTCCCCGGTCTCGATCACGTCGAGCGCGTCGTCGTGGAGCGTCGGGAGGTCGAGGGTCAAGACGATGTCGCCGACGGGACGGCCGATGTCTTGTGGGCGGAGCTTGATGTACTGCGCGAGGGCCGGGGTGTAGCGGCGTACGTTGAGGTCGGGATCGAGGAAGAGCGTGCCGATCTCGGTGCTCTCGAGCAGGTTGTCCATGTCGGCGGTGAGCTGACTGAGCTCGGTGATCTTCGCCTCGTACTCGGAGTTGACCGTGTGCAGCTCCTCGTTGACCGACTGGAGCTCCTCGTTGGTCGACTGGAGCTCCTCGTTGGAGGCGATCAGCTCCTCGTTGGACGCCTCGAGCTCCTCGATCGTCGTCTGGAGGCTCTCCCGGGTGATCTGCAGCTCGCGCTCGAGGATCGAGATGTCGTGGCGAGCCTGGGCCTCGTCCTCCGGTCCCTCGTTGACGGACCGTTGCCGGGGTTCGGCGCCCTCGAGGGACAGCGCCGTGCCGTCGGCCCCGGTCGGCGTGACGACCACCAGGGAGTACGACGGGCCGTCGCGCTGCGCGATGGGGCGCACCTCGAGCGAGTAGGTCGTCGTCGGGTCCTGTGAGTCGATCAGCAGCGAATCGAGACGGACGGTCCGCTGGTTGGTCTGGGCCCGCTGGAGGGCGCCCCACACCGGGACCCGCAGGTTGTCGTCGAGCAGGTCGAGGAGGTCGTGACGGGTGCGGCCACCGGGCTGGCGCAGGAGCGTCGTCGCAGCACCGAAGGTGTGGAGCAGGTTGCGGTTCTCATCCACGAGGAACGCCGGTGGGGCGAAGCTCTCGAGCAGCGAGTCATACGCCTTGATCAGGCGCTCGTTGACCGCGCCGCGCGGGCTGACGGGCGTCTCGATCCGCGGCGGACGGAACGACGACGGCCCGGACACGAAGGCGGTGTTGCGCAGCTTCCGGTAGACGCGCTGGGGTCCGATCTCCTCGAACTCGTCGGTGAGGAACTCGACGCTCTCGCTCTGGCCGAGCACGAGGTAGCCGTCGACCCGGAGCGCGAAGTGGAAGAACCGAAGGGTCTGGTGCTGTGCCTCGGGCCGGAGGTAGATGAGCAGGTTGCGGCACGACAGCAGGTCGACCCGCGTGAAGGGGGCGTCGCGCAACACGTTGTGGGCGCTGAAGGTCACGCATCGACGCAGCGCCGGCTTCACGCGGTACTGCGATCGCTCTCCCTCGAAGTAGCGCTCCACGACGTCCGCCGGGAGCGACGTGAGCGCATCGGCGTCGTACAGGCCGGCGGAGGCGGTGGCCAACGAGCGCTGGTCGGCGTCGGTGGCGAAGATTCGGATGGGCAGGTCGAGATCGTTGCGCCTCAGGTGCTCGAGCAGCACGATCGCCAGCGAGTACGCCTCCTCACCCGTGGCACAGGCGGCGACCCAGGCCCTGATCTCGCGGTCGTCTCGCTGCGCGTCGGCGACGACGGTCGGGACCACCGATGACGCGAGGTGCTCCCACACCGAGGGGTCGCGGAAGAACGAGGTGACCCCGATGAGCAGGTCGTCGTAGAGGGCGCGCAGCTCGTGTTCGTCGTTCTCGACGAGTCGCGTGTACTTGTCGATGTCGCTGATGCCGGCGAGCTCGCGCCGCCGCTCGATGCGGCGCCGCACGGTGCCGATCTTGTAGGCGTTGAAGTCGAGGCCGTAGTTGCTGCCGAGGGCGGAGAGGATGCGGCCGTACTCGGCGTAGCCGTCGAGGTCCTGGTGGCGTGCTTCGTCGGGGTCGCGCGCGTACCGGGCGATCGTGGTCGGCATGTCGGCGGCAGCGAGCACCCGATCGACCGCGCCGGTGCGGTCGGCGCTGATCGGCATCGAGGTGAACCGGGCGCTCGCGTCCTGGACGATCGCCAGCCCGCCGGCATCGTGGACGGCGCGCACGCCCGCGGTGCCGTCGTCGCCGGTGCCCGACATGACGATCGCGACCGCCTCGGCGCCGTAGGCGTCGGCGAGCGAGGCGAAGCACACGTCGATCGGGTGCGGTGCCACGCCGGGGAGGCGGACCTGCTCGTTGACCCGGAGTCGGCCCGTCTCGACCCGGAGCTCCGAGGCGGGCGGCAGGAGGTAGACGGTGTCGGCTTCGAGCTGCATCTCGTCGGTCGCGGTGACGACCGGCATGCTCGTCTGGCGCGCGAGCAGCGCATCCATGACCGTCGCGTGGTCCGGGGAGAGGTGCTGGGCGACGATGTAGGAGAACCCGGTCTCCGCCGGCGTCGCGCTGAAGAACTCCTGCAGCGGAGCGAGGCCTCCCGCGGACGCTCCGATCGCGACCACCAGCCTCGGTTCGTTGATCGCGGCCATGTCCCCCCGGAGCTCGGTTCGCGAAGTGGCGGAAGTTAGCCGGACGATCCCCGGGGGGCTCTACCCAGCGTGAAGAACTCTGCGTTGGGGCGCATCGAGGTCAGGTTGGCCATGCGGTTCGACAAGGCGAACAGCGCAGCGATGGCGCCGACGTCCCAGATGTCGTCGTCGTCGAGTCCCTCCGCCCGCAGCGCGTCGAGGTGCTCGTCCTCGACCGATGCGGAGTCCTGGGCGACCCGGAGGGCGAACTCGACGATCGCCCGCTGACGACTCGTGAGCGGCGCTTTGCGCCAGTTGGTCGCGACCTGGTCGGCGAGGTGCGGATCCTTGGCCCGGATGCGCAGGATGGCCCCGTGGGCGACGACGCAGTAGAGGCAGTCGTTGCTCGCCGAGGTGACGACGACGATGAGCTCCTTGTCGGCCGCGGTCAGGCCGCCCTCGCGCTCCATCAGCGCGTCGTGGTAGTCGAAGAACGCCCGCGCCTCGTCGGGTCGGTGCGCGAGCGCCAGGAAGACGTTCGGGACGAACCCGCTCTTCTCCTGGATGCCGAGGATCTTCTCCCGCAGGTCGTCGGGGAGGTCGTCCAGCTCGGGGACGGGGAAGCGGCTGATCGGCAGGTCGTCCGTGGTGCCGTCGGGCATGGCAGGGACCCTACCTCCGAACCCCGTATCCCACCCAAGGTGTCGGGCCACATACCGAACGCGGTGGGTTTCCGGCGGTCGTCCGTTGCGCGCTGGCCGCTACCGTGTGCGGTCGTGCTCCCCCGAATCGCAGCGCAGCTGGTCCGCGGCTTCCTGATGGGCTCGGCCGACGTCGTCCCCGGCGTGTCCGGCGGCACCATCGCCCTCGTCCTGGGCATCTACGAGCGGCTGGTCGGCAACGTCCACCAGGGCGCCAAGGCGCTGGGGCGTCTCGTGCGCGGCGACGTGCGCGGCTTCGTCGTCGAGTTCCGCCGCATCGAGTGGTGGTGGATCGCCAGCCTGGGCGCCGGCATCGTCCTCGCGGTGCTCGTGCTGGCCAGCATCCTCGACCAGCTCCTCGAGGATCACCCCGAGGTGATGTCGGCCATCTTCGCCGGGCTCGTCGTCGCCTCGATCTGGGTCGCGTGGGGCAACCTCCGGAACCGGGACACCACCCGCCTCGCGATCATCGCCGGTGTCGGTGTGGTCGCCGCCGTCGTGCTCGGTCTCCGGACCGACACCAACGACGACCCGGCCTGGTGGTTCCTGATCATCGCCGGCGCCATCGCGATCTGCGCCGGCATCCTCCCCGGGATCTCCGGGTCGTTCACGCTGCTCATGCTCGGGCTCTACGACCACGTGATCGACGCCATCGACGAGCGGGACCTCGCCACGATCGCCCTCGTCGGCATCGGTGCCGTCGTCGGGTTGGCGCTGTTCTCCTCGGCTCTCGACTGGCTGCTCAACCACCATCACGACACGGTCGTCGCCGCGCTCATCGGCCTCATGGCCGGCTCGCTGCGCATCCTCTGGCCGTGGCCGGCGGCCGAGGAGGGCGGCATCGACGAGGTCGCGATCGGTGCGCCGGAGTCCGACACGCTGGTCCCCGCCCTGATCGGCTTCGTGGTGGCGATCGTGGTCGTCGTCGGCATCGCCTCGATGGTCCGCCAGACCACCGATCGCGACGCCGCGTCGGTGGGCTGAGGCGAGCGATTCCGGGCATGCAGCTCGTGTGATCCTCGTCGCTGAAGGTGGGAATGTGGCGATCCTGTGCTATCCCTCACTCGTGATGCACCGGTGCCGACCGCACCCGTGATCGTCGAGCCCCCAGGATCATCAGGCAGTCGTGACCACCTCTCTCGTCATCGTCGAGTCGCCCGCCAAGGCGAAGAAGATCGCGGAGTACCTCGGCGACGGATACGTCGTCGAGTCGTCCGTCGGACACATCCGCGACCTCCCGCGCAACGCCGACGACGTCCCGGCCGCCTACAAGGGTGAGTCGTGGGCGCGCCTCGGTGTCGACGTCGAGAACGACTTCAAGCCGCTCTATGTCGTCACCGGTCGGGCCAAGGATCAGGTCAAGCGACTGAAGAGCCTCCTGAAGGACGCCGACGAGCTCCTGCTCGCCACCGATGAGGACCGCGAGGGCGAGGCGATCGCCTGGCACCTGATCGAGGTGCTGAACCCGACGGTGCCGATCCGCCGGATGGTGTTCCACGAGATCACCCCCAAGGCGATCCGTGAGGCCGTCGACGCGCCTCGCGAGCTCGACCGCCGCCTGGTCGACGCCCAGGAGGCCCGTCGCATCCTCGACCGCCTGTACGGCTACGAGGTCTCACCCGTGCTCTGGAAGAAGGTCGCGCCGCGGCTCTCGGCCGGCCGCGTCCAGAGCGTCGCCGTCCGACTCGTGGTCGAGCGCGAACAGGAGCGCATGGCGTTCAGGCGGGCCTCGTACTGGGACCTCGCCGGCACGTTCACCGCCGAGGGCGCCGAGCCGTTCGACGCCGCCCTGCAGTCGGTGGACGGATCCCGGGTTGCGACCGGTCGCGACTTCGACGCCACGGCCACCCCTGCCGACGGGGTCGTCGTGCTCGACGAGGCCACGGCCACCTCGCTGCGCGACGGGCTGACCGGTGCCCAACTCACCGTCAGCTCCCGCGAGTCGAAGCCGTACCGGCGGCGTCCGGCGGCGCCGTTCATGACCTCCACCCTCCAGCAGGAGGCGGGTCGCAAGCTCGGCTTCTCGTCGTCGCGCACGATGCGGGCCGCGCAGCGGCTCTACGAGTCGGGCTACATCACCTACATGCGGACCGACTCGACCACCTTGTCGGCCGACGCCCTGTCCGCCGCCCGCGACCTCATCCGCGGGCGATACGGACCGGAGCTCGTCCCCGACGAGCCCCGCACCTACAACCGCAAGGTCAAGAACGCGCAGGAGGCGCACGAGGCCGTCCGCCCGGCGGGCGAGCAGTTCCGGCTGCCCGATGACGTCCGGGGCGAGGTGGGCGCCGACGAGGGCCGTGTCTACGAGCTGATCTGGCAGCGCACCGTCGCCTCGCAGATGATCGACGCGACCGGCGAGACCGTGACCCTCCGACTCCAGGGCCGCTCCACCACGGGCGAGCAGGTGGAGTTCTCGACCTCGGGCACGGTCATTCGCCAACCGGGCTTCCGCCTGGCCTATGTCGAGGACACCGACGATGGCTCCGGGGACCGAGAACGGGTCCTGCCGCCGCTCGACGAGGGTGACTCGGTCACCGCCCGCGAGCTCGAGGCCAAGCCGCACGAGACCTCGCCGCCGGCTCGCTTCACCGAGGCCTCGTTGGTGAAGCGACTCGAGGAGCTCGGCGTCGGTCGCCCGTCGACCTACGCCTCGATCATGGAGACGGTCCAGGACCGCGGATACGTCTGGAAGAAGGGCTCGGCGCTCGTGCCGGCCTTCACCGCGTTCTCCACGGTGCGGCTGCTCACCGAGCACTTCCCCGACCTGGTCGACTACGCGTTCACCGCCCGGATGGAGGACGACCTCGACGGCATCGCCGGCGGGCGCGAGGAGTCCATCCCGTGGCTCGATCGCTTCTACAACGGCGACGTGAAGGTCCGGGCCGCCGGCGGCACCGGTCACGAGGCGCTCGGTCTCAAGGAGCTGGTCTCCGACATCGGGGACATCGACGCCAGGGCCATCAACAGCATCCCGCTCGGCGTCGACGAGGACGGCAAGCCGATCGCCGCTCGCGTGGGCCGGTACGGACCGTACGTCGAGCGCGGCGAGGACCGCGCCGGGATCCCCGACGACCTCCCGCCCGACGAGCTCACCCTCGAGAAGGCCGTCGAGCTGCTCTCGGCGCCCTCCGACGAGCGGATCCTCGGCACCGATCCCGAGACCGGGCTCGAGGTCATCGCCAAGCCGGGTCGCTTCGGGCCCTACATCCAGCTCGGCCAGATCCAGGACGGATCGAAGGAGAAGCCGAAGACGGCCTCCCTCTTCCAGGACATGGACCTCACCACGATCGAGCTCGACGATGCGCTGAAGCTGCTCTCGCTGCCCCGAACCGTCGGCGTCGATCCGGAGTCCGGCGAGGAGATCCTCGCCCTCAACGGCCGGTACGGGCCCTACCTGAAGAAGGGCACCGACACCCGCAGCCTCGAGGCCGAGCCGCAGCTGTTCACCGTCGACCTCGCGCAGGCGCAGGCGTTGTTCGCGCAACCCAAGCGTCGACGGGGACAGACGGCCGCCGCACCGCTGCGCGAGCTCGGCGACGATCCCATCAGCGGTGCGCCGGTCGTGCTGAAGAACGGCCGGTACGGCCCCTACGTCACCGACGGCCAGGTGAACGCCTCGCTGCGCACCGGCGACGACCCCGAGACGATCACGATCGAGCGGGCCGCCGAGCTGCTCGTCGACCGCCGGGCCAAGGTGGGCACGAAGGCGAAGAAGAAGGCCGCCAAGAAGAAGTCGTCGGCCAAGAAGAAGGCGGCGAAGAAGAAGGCGGCGAAGAAGTCAGCGGCCAAGAAGCAGGCCGCGAAGAAGCAGGCCGCGGCCAAGCAGGTCGGCGACACCGATTGATCAGCCGGGCGGGGCCCCCGGAGCCCACCCGGGGGAGGGACCCGGCCCCACGTCGGGTGACGGCACGGTGAACCCTCTGTGCCAGGCGGGCCGGTACGCTCCGGTTGGTGGATCGGCCCCCGACCGACCCCGTTCCGGGTTCTCGTGCCGACGGTGCCGACGATGTCGATGACACCACCCTGATCCACCTGCGTCCCCACACGGAGGCGCCGGTGCCGCCCCCGTCCCCACCCGCCGACGCCGCCCGCCACGTGCGACTGTTCGGGTCGCACGCCTTCTTCCGGCTGTGGCTCGTGCAGGTGGTGTCGGCCTTCGGCGACTGGCTCGGGTTCCTGGCGATCATCGCCGTCGCCGGCGACCTGGGTGGCGAGGACGCCGGCGCCGCAGCAGCGATCTCGCTGGTGCTGATCCCGCGCATCCTGCCCGGGCTGTTCCTGGCCTCGGCGGGCGGGGTGATCGTCGACCGGCTCAACCGCAAGCACCTGATGGTCACCTGCGACGTCGCCCGCGCCGGTCTGATCCTGCTCGTCCCGTTCGTCGACAGCCTGCTGCTCCTCGTCGTGCTGTCGTTCCTGATCGAGATCGCGACGTCGCTGTGGGCGCCGGCCAAGGAGGCGATCGTCCCGAACGTCACCCCCGCCTCGCACCTGACGACCGCCAATTCGCTCGGGCTGGTCGCCGCGTGGGGAACGGCTCCCGTCGCCGCCGTGGCGTTCGCCGGACTGGCCGCCGTCGCCGACGGCGTGTCGATCGACTGGCTCGCCGGTCCCGACCTGGCGCTCGGTGTCGACTCGTTGACGTTCCTCGTCTCGGCGGTCCTGGTGTGGACGTTGCCGATCGTGGCCCGCTCGAAGGAGTCGCGGCAGGCGGCTGGCGAGCGGCGGCTCGACTTCGCGGCGAGCTTTCGTGACCTCCGCGACGGTTGGAGCTTCATCCGCACGACGCCGGTGGTGCGGGCCGTGCTCGTCGGCTTCGGCACCGGGATGATCGGCGGCGGCATGCTGGTGCCGCTCGGCGAGTTGTTCGCCACCGACGTCGTGGGGTCGGGGGACGCCGGCTTCGGGCTGCTGATGTTCGCACTCGGGCTCGGAGTCGCACTCGGCGTGTCGCTCGTCAGCGTCCTGCAGAGACGACTTCCGCACGATCGTGCCTTCGTCACCTCGGTGGCCCTGGGTGGCTGCTCGTTGCTCACGGCGGCGTCGCTCGACGAGATGCTGCTCGTCTTCCTCGCCGTCGTCGGCGTCGGGCTCGGTGCCGGCGGGATGTACGTGCTGGGCTGGACGATCCTGCACGAGTCGGTCGAGGACGACCTGCGGGGGCGGGTGTTCGCCTCGCTGTACGTCGTGATCCGGTTCTGCGTGCTCCTGGCGATCGGATTGGGCCCGCTGCTCGCGTCCGGCCTCGATCTGGCGAGCGACGCCCTCGTCGACGGGCGGATCGACCTCCTCGGGGTGGGCATCGAGGTCCCCGGGGTGCGCCTCGCGCTGTGGACGGCGGGCGGGGTGATCGTCTGGGCTGCGATGCTGGCGGCGGCGTCGTTCCGCGCGCACCACCGCGAGGAGGCCAGGTGAGCGGACGCTTCATCGCCCTCGAGGGTTGGGAAGCCACGGGGAAGTCCACGCAGGCCGCAGCCATCGGCGACGCCCTCGGCGCCGTCGTCACCCGCCAGCCGGGAGACAGCTCGATCGGCGGGCACGTGCGGCAGCTGCTCCTCGAGACCGACGTCGAGCTGGTGCCGCGAGCCGAGGCGCTGCTCTTCGCCGCCGATCGGGCCCAGCACGTCGCCGAGGTCGTGCGGCCGGCCCTGCGCGCGGGTCGGGACGTCATCTGCGACCGGTACCTCTACTCCTCGGTCGCCTACCAGGGGCACGGTCGGGGGCTTCCACCCGCCGAGGTCGAGCGGCTGTCGCTGTGGGCCGCCGAGGGGCTGGTGCCCGACCTGGTCGTGCTCTTGGACCTCCCGCTCGACGTCGCCCTCCGACGGCTCTCGGCTGACCGCGACCGCATCGAGCGCGGCGACGAGGCCTTCCACGCCCGCGTGCACGCCTCGTTCCGGACCCTGGCCGAGGCCGAGCCGCATCGCTGGGCGATCGTCGACGCCGATGCCGAGCCCGACGAGGTCACCGCACGGATCCTCGAGGCGATCGACGATCGCCTGGGGTGAGCCGATCCCCGGCGGGCTCCAGGGCACGACCCCCTGGGTAGGGTTCCCGGCGTGGAGCCCTGGGACGACGTCGTCGGCCAACCCGCGGCGGTCGAGTTCCTGCGGCAGGCAGCGACCGACCCGGTCCACGCCTACCTGTTCGTCGGGCCCGCGGGGAGCGGCAAGCGGGCGGCCGCTCGTGCCTTCGCCGCCGACCTCCTCTCCGACGGTTCCGACGACCCCGAGCGAGTCCGCCGCCTCGCCGCGAGCGAGAGCCACCCGGACCTCGTCGTGGTCGAGCGGACGGGCGCCTCGATCGACATGGCCACCGCCCGGGAGGTCGCCCGGCTGGCGGTTCGACCGCCGACCGAGGCCGACCGCAAGGTGTTGGTGCTGGTCGACTTCCACCTCGTCCGGCAGGCCGGACCGGCCCTGCTCAAGACCATCGAGGAGCCGAGTCCGACGACCGTGTTCGTCGTGCTCGCCGACGAGGTGCCCGCCGAGCTGATCACCATCGCCTCCCGCTGTGTGCAGGTGCCCTTCCGGCCCGTCCCGGCGGCCGAGGTCGTCGCCGCCCTGGTCGCCGACGGCGTCGACGAGCCCACGGCGGCGTTGGCCGCCGAGGCCGCCTCTGGGGATCTGCGACGAGCCCGCCTGCTCACCACCGATCCCGAGCTCGGAGCCCGCGCCGAGGCCTGGCGATCCGTGCCCGACCGTCTCGACGGATCCGGTCACGAGGCGCTCGGAGTCGTCGACGAGCTCATCGGGTTGCTCGACGCGGCCGCCGGTCCGATCGAGGCGGCGCACGCCGTCGAGCTCGAGCGCTGGAGCGAGGAGCGGGCCGCCAACGGGCTGCCGACGTCGGTACCGAAGGAGCTGGCCGACCGGCACAAGCGCGAAATGCGACGAGCGCGCACCGACGAGCTGCGATCAGGTCTCGACGCCCTGGCGGCGCGCTACCGGTCGGATCTGGTCGGTGGCGGCAACCCGGAGACGACCGCCCGGGCGCTCGAGGCCATCACGGACACCGCAGGGGGACTGACGTTCAACCCCGGGGAGCGCCTGCTGCTGCAGTCCCTGCTGGTGCGTCTCGGCTGACCCTGCCGTCGGAGCAGAGCCCGTGGTGGGGATCGAACCCACGGCCTAGCGCTTACGAGGCGCTCGCTCTACCACTGAGCTACACGGGCACCGAGTCGGACAGGGTAGCGGCGCCGCTCCCGAACCCTCACCCCCGGAACTGGTCGAGCACCTGCTCGGCCCCGGCGTCGAGGCCGAGGACGGCCGCCGAGCCGGCCTGGAAGTTGAACACCGGGAGCTCGACCGTCTCCGGGGTGATGCCCCGCAGCGTCCAACCGAGCCCGAGCACGTCGCGCACGCCCAGCGTGTCGTCGACGGTGAGGCCGCCGGCGAGGGCGCCGACGATGCTGCGAACCGTGAACGGGTTGCGGGACGCGGTCACCTCGGCCAACACCGTTCGCAGGAACGTCTGCTGGCGGAGGCCCCGTCCGAGATCACCGGTCGGGTCGGTCTGCGGCACCCCGTCGACGATCTCGGTGTAGGCCCGCGACCGCACGTAGGCGAGTGCCTGCGAGCCGTCGAGCACGACCGGACCGGCCGTCTCGACGTTCAGGCCGGACTTCTCGTCGAAGGCCGGGTTCGGGAAGTTGATGGTGACGCCGCCGAGCGCGTCGACGACATCGGCGAAGGTGGCGAGATCGATCTCGAGGTAGTGGTGGACCGGCAGTCCGAGGCTGTCCTGGACCGTCCGGATCAGCCGCTCGGGACCTCCGGCGTAGGCGGTGTTGAGTCGCTGTTCGCCGCCGGTCCCGGCGATGGGCAACCACAGGTCTCGTGGCAGCGACAGGAACGACGCTGCGCCGTCCTCGACCCGCAGGATCATGACCGTGTCGGAGCGCTGGCCGCTGACCGGTTCGCCGATGAGGACGCCAGCGTTGGGATCGTCGGCGTCGATGCCCTCACGGGAGTCGGATCCGACGAGCAGGTAGTTGGTGCCGGCACCACCGGAGTCGAGCACCCCGGCGACCTCGACGCGCTCGACGCCGTTCCACGAGCTGAAGATCGACAGCAGCAGGAACAGCCCGATCGCGACGACCAGCCCCACCACGCCGAGCAGCACCAGCGGCCAGCGGCGGCGCTGGCGCGGGCCGGGTGTCGGCGCTGGGGTGGGGACACCGGGAGGGGCCGGTGGCGGACCGGGCGGAGCGGCCGGGGGCGACGGAGCGACGGGCACGGGAGAGCCGGTCGGTGCGGGAGTCGGTGACGGGACGGGCTCTGCGGCGGGCGGAGCGGCCGGGGGCGGCGCAGACGACCGGGCCGGAGCACTCGGTGGGGCGGCCGGGGTGGCGACGGGCTGTCGTTCGCGGTCGTCGGCGGGACCGTCGGCCTCGGGGGAGCCGGGGAGCGAGCGGGCGCGCGTCCAGAAGTCGTCGTCGTAGTCACCGGGTGACGGCGTCGACCTGCGCCCTGAGCGGGGTGGCGACTGATCGGGCACGTGGAACCTCCCGCACCGGCGACCGCCCTGATCGCCGACCGAACGAGCGTAGGGCGGGAGACACCGCTCCCGTCGGCATCGTCGGTCACACCCGGGATCGGGGCCCGATCGGGGACCGACCTGCGCGCAGCCCGCAGCTAGGGTCGCGGCCCCGTGGCGGATCAGGCCGACTTCTCCGAGCAGGCGATGCCCTTCGCCGATGCGCTGTACTCGTCAGCGCTGCGGATGACGCGCAACCCGGCAGACGCCGAGGACCTCCTGCAGGAGACGTTCCTGCGCGCCTACCGGGGCTTCGGTGGCTTCACGGAGGGCACGAACCTCAAGGCCTGGCTGTTCCGGATCCTCACCAACACCTACATCAACCGGTACCGGGCCAAGCAGCGCCGGCCCGACGAGACCGACCTCGACGAGGGCGAGGACTTCTACCTGTACCGGCGCCTCGGTGGGCTCGAGGCCGCGCACGCCAGCCGCAGCGCCGAGGACGAGGTGCTCGACCTGTTCTCCGAGGCCGAGGTCAAGGCGGCCGTCGAGGAGCTCCCGGAGCAGTACCGGATCACCGTGCTCCTGGCCGATGTCGAGGGGTTCGCCTACAAGGAGGTGGCCGAGATCCTCGACATCCCCATCGGCACCGTGATGAGCCGGCTCCATCGTGGAAGAAGACGGCTCCAGGAGCGGTTGTACGAGTTCGCGAGTCGGCGCGGGCTCACGGCAGAGCGCGCCGACGCCGACGGTTGAGCAGGTTCGAGGACACCCCGGGGGCCATGCGAGCGATGAGCGACGTCCACAACTGCGACAAGGTGCTGCAGCGGGTGCACGACCTCCTCGACGGCGAGCTCACGCCGGAGCGCTGTCAGCAGCTCGGCGAGCAGCTCGACGGCTGCTGGCACTGCCTCGAGGTGTTCGACTTCGAGGCTGAGCTCAAGATGGCGGTGTCCCAGACCTGCCAGGAACACGTTCCCGAGGACCTGATGCAGCGGATCCGGAGCGCGCTCGACGCCGAGGCGTGATCCACGCTGTGCCCCCTGTGCGGTGAGGCTCTACCATCGGGCGCATGCTGATGCTCCTCGCCTCCAAGGTCTGGCACGCCTGGATCGCGTTCCCGCTCTTCGCCGGTGCGGTCGCACTGACGCTCGCCGTGATCGTCGGGTACCTGCGCACCGTGGTCGCCCCGCGCTACCCGCGGCGCTGATCACGTGACGACCGCCGTCGACTGGGAGCTCGCCGAGCGCGTCGCCATCCGCTGGTCGGGTCGCGAACCGTTCAGCGAGTCCTACCACTCGGACCGTCTGGTGTCCGACTTCGCCGAGGCGAGCGAGATCGCCGAGCCGCTCGTCGCCGAGACCACCGGGCTGACCTCCGCCGGGCCGGCCCGGGCCGAGGTGATCAGCCGCGAGGACTGGATCCGGGTCAACATCCGCTCGTTCCAGCGACTGCTCGCACCGCTCACCGACAAGCTGGGGGATCAGCTCGGCGCGAGCCGGATGGCACCGGTCGCCCGTCGCGTCGCCGGACTCGAGGTCGGCGTCGTGCTCGGCTGGATGTCGCAGCGGGTGCTCGGCCAGTACGACCTGCTGGTCGTCGACGACGACGACGCCGAGGGCGATGTCGTCTACTACGTCGGCCCCAACGTGCTCGCCCTCGAGAAGCGATGGGGGTTCCCGCCGGGCGAGTTCCGCCTCTGGCTGGCCCTGCACGAGCTCACCCACCGTGCCCAGTTCACCGGGGTGCCCTGGATGCGGGACCACTTCCTGTCGATGGTCCACGGCCTGCTCGACGAGGTCGACACCGACCCCGACCAGTTCGCCACCACGCTCAAGCGCATCGTCGAGGATCGCCGGTCCGCCAAGGACAAGGTCGCCGAGGGCGGGCTCGGAGCGATGTTCGCCTCCGACGAGCAGCGGGAGGTGATGGACCGCATCGCGGGGATGATGAGCCTGCTCGAGGGGCACGGCGACGTGACGATGACCCGTGCCGGTGGCGACCTCATCCCGAGCTCCGACCGCTTCCATCGAGTGCTCCACGAGCGGCGCAAGCAGACCAACCGTCGGTCGAAGCTGATCCAGCGGCTGATCGGCCTGGAGGCCAAGTTGGCCCAGTACGAGCAGGGTGAGCGGTTCATCGAAGCCGTCGAGGCGGTCGGTGGGCCGCGAGTGATCGACCTCGCCTGGCAGTCGCCCGACTCGCTGCCGACGATCTCCGAGATCCGGGAGCCCGACCTGTGGATCGACCGGATGGGGTTGGTGCAGGCCGCCGCCTCCTGAGCGGATCGGTCGCCGACCAGCTCCTCGGGCCGCTGCTGGCCCGCTGCACGTTCCCGCCGCCCGGATCGTCGGTCACCTGCGCCGTCTCGGGTGGTCCTGACTCGACCGCGTTGCTCGTGCTCGCCGTCGCTGCCGGCTGCCGGGTCACGGTCGTGCACGTCGATCACGGCCTCCGAACCGGCTCGGAGGTCGAGGTGGACGTGGTGCGATCCGCTGCGACCCGTCTCGGCGGCGACATCGAGGTCGTCGCCGCGCGCGCCCCGGTCGATCCGGGGCCGAACCTCGAGGCGAGGGCTCGCGCCGCCCGCTACGCGGCGTTGCCGGAGGACGTCCTCACCGGCCACACGATGGACGATCAGGCCGAGACCGTCCTGCTCGCGCTCCTCCGAGGCGCCGGCCTCGACGGTCTGGCCGGGATGCGCCCCGATCGCCGTCCACTCCTCGGCCTGCGTCGATCGGAGACGGTCGCCCTCTGCGAGGGCCTCGGTCTGACGGTCGTCGACGACCCGACGAACGCCGATCCGACCCACCGCCGCAACCGTGTCCGCCACGAGGTGCTCCCGCTGCTCGACGAGGTGGCCGACCGCGACGTCGCTCGGCTCCTCGCCCGCCAGGCCGAGCTGCTCCGCGCCGAGGCCGACCACCTCGATGAGCTGGCCGCCGAGGTCGACCCGACCGACGTCGCCGCCGTCCGCTCGCTCCCTCTGCCGGTGGCCAGGCGCGCGCTCCGCCGTTGGCTCCGGACCGGTGCGCCGCCCTCGTCGGCCGACGTGGCCCGGGTGCTGGACGTCGTCCACGGCCGATGCCGGGCGACCGAGGTGGGTGGTCGAAGGGTGACGAGAAGTGACGGTCGACTCCGGATCGAGGGGTCCGAGACCGATGGGCCCCGCTGCTAGCATCGTTCGTCATCCGCCGGGGTGTGGCCCGGCCGTTCGGATGGAGACGAGAGGTTGCTCGTGGCGTTGCGAGGCAAGTGGGCCGATGGCATCAAGCCCCGCAACTTCAACTGGGTGATCAAGGACTCGCTGGCCGTCTGTGAGCGGCCCGGCGGCTACGGCGACAACCATCGGCGGGTGCGCCGCATGGAAGAGATCATCTGGATCCGTCAACAGGAGTTCGACCACGTCGTCTCCCTCATCCCCGCGACGCACAACCTCCACAACTACGACGAGCTGGAGATGCCGTACCTGCATCGGCCCTTCGGGGTCCACGAGGCGGTCCGGCCCTTCCTGACGAGCTTCTACCCGGAGCTGCGGGAGCTGCTGGCCGGCGGGCAGAAGCTGATCATCCACGGCGAGGAGGTCGGCGATCGGCTGGCCGGTCTCGTCGGCGGGTACCTGCTGTGGTCGTCCATGGTGCCGCTCGGCCCCCAGGCCATCTCGGTCACCGAGCGGCTGATCTCCCGCAAGATGGGCCCGACCGGCCGGGGGATCGTGTTCGAAGCCGGCGAGCTGGCCGGCTCCGTCTCCTGAGCAGGCGTCGGGTGTCGTGAGCCAGCGGCGCCTGCGGATCATCGGACCTGGTCGCGCCGGTGGCGCGCTGGCGCTCGCCGCGTCCCGGGTCGGTTGGACCGTTCGCGAGCCGTTGCGCCGGGGCGAGCCGCTCGTGGGCGCCCTCGACGACGTCGACCTGGTCGTGATCGCGACGCCGGACGGCGCCGTGGCCGAGGTGGCGGCCGCCCTGCCCCGCTCCGGCGAGGTCGTGGTCGCCCACCTGGCCGGATCGCTGGGCCTGGACGTCCTCGCCTCCCACCAGCGGATCGGCTCGCTGCACCCGATCGTCTCGCTGCCGTCGCCCGAGGTCGGCGCCGACCGGCTCCTCGACGGCGCCTGGTTCGCGGCCGCAGGCGACGAGCTGCTCCGCCGTCTCGGCGAGGACCTGGGCGGCCGCATCATCACCGTCGGCGACGACCAGCGCGCCATCCACCACGCCGCCGCCTGTGTCGCCGCCAACCACCTCGTGGCGCTGATGTCCCAGGTCGAGCGGCTCGCCGCCACGATCGGTGCGCCGGTCGAGGCCTACCTCGACATCGCCAGGGGTGCGCTCGACGGCGTCGGTGATCTCGGCGCCGCCACCGCGCTCACCGGACCGGTCTCGCGCTTCGACACGACGACCATCCGGCGGCATCTCGACGCGCTCGCCGACGACGAGATCGGCCTGTACCTCGCGCTGGCCGACGAGGCCGCTCGGCTGTCCGGGCGCCCCACCCCCGTCGGAGGTCCGGCGTGGCGTTGACCATCGTCCCCACGATCACCGAGCTGCGTACCCGACTCGGTCCGGCGCGAGCCGAGGGCCGGACCGTGGGCTTCGTCCCGACCATGGGCTACCTGCACGACGGCCACCTGTCGTTGGTCGAGGCCGCCCGCTCGACCACCGACGTCGTCGTCGTGTCGATCTTCGTCAACCCGCTGCAGTTCGCGGCGAACGAGGACCTCGGTGCGTATCCCCGCGACCTCGACGCCGACGTCGCCCGCTGCGAGGCCGCCGGCGTCGACCTCGTCTTCGCCCCGTCCGTGGACGAGATGTACCCCGTGGGTGAGGTCGCCACCACGGTCACGGTCGGCGGCGTCTCCGAGGTGTTGGAAGGCGCCTCCCGGCCGACCCACTTCGCCGGCGTGGCCACGGTCGTGGCCAAGCTCTTCAGCATCGTCGGGACCTGCTCGGCCTTCTTCGGCGAGAAGGACTTCCAGCAGCTCGCCGTCGTGCGCCGGATGGCCGCCGACCTGTCCTTGGCGGTCGACGTCGTCGGGTGCCCGATCGTGCGCGAGCCCGACGGCCTGGCCATGTCGAGCCGCAACGTCTATCTCGATCCCGACGAGCGGGCGGTCGCCCCGGTGCTGCAGCGAGCGCTGCAGGCGGGTCGGGCGCTCATCGAGTCCGGCGAGCGCGACCCGGCCGTGGTCGAGGCGGCGATGCGTGAGCTGGTCGAGGCCGAACCGCTGCCCGAGCTCGACTACCTCGTCGCCGTCGACGCCGCGACGCTCCGCAGGCCCGAGGTCCTGAGCGGCGAGGTTCGACTGCTCGGGGCGATGCGGCTGGGTCGCCCCCGGCTCATCGACAACGTGGGCGTCACGATCCCGAGCTGAGTCGGTCAGGGAGCGGGCACCAGCCTCCACGCGCGAGCGCCGAGCAACTCGGCGACGGGCACGTTCAGGCGGGAGGTGCCGTCGGCCCCGACGAGCCACACGATCGTCCGGTCGGCCTCGGCGGCGCCGAGCACCAGGAGGCGGTCGTCGTCGACCCACATCGGTTCCCGCCGGTCGGTGAACATCCCGACCGGAAGGACCGAGCCGTCTGCGAGGTCGACGACCACGAGCTCGGTCCGGCCCGGGCGCTGTAGGTGGACGGCGACCCGGGTGCCGTCGGGCGAGATCGCTCCTCGCCCGACGGGCTGACCGTCGAACGCGATGGGGAGCGTCTCGACGACGACGAAGGGGTCGACGTCGGCGAGCACGAGGCCGTCCCGGTCGGCGAACACGACGCGATCCGCCGACCGGTCGACGTAGGAGGTCGCGACCCGTGCGGCGAGGCCCCCCGGCCACCACACCCCCGCTGCGCCGTCGACGGTCACGACGAAGCCGCCGTCTCCGAGGGGCGCGAGCAGCCGGTAGAAGGTGCGGCCGCTCTCGGAGTCGACCCGGCCGAGCGACAGCTCCACCGCCCGGACCTCGTCGCCGTCGCGTATCCAGACGCGGTCCTCGTCGAGCGGGTGGACGTCGATGGCGTTGCGCAGGACGTGGGGGACGAGCTCGAGCTCGGCGTCGATCCGCATCAGGTGCTCGCCGTCGGACCAGACGATCCGGTCGTCGGTGCGCACGACGGGGACGGCGGCGCCGAGCTCTCCTCGCCCCTTCGCGGTCACCAGCCGGATCTCGTCGCCGTCGAGGCGCACGAGCGACGTCGTGGAACGCTCCGGGGTCGGCCCGCCGATCGCCCAGAACGGCGTGGGGAGGTCGTCGGCACCCGGCAAGCGGACGACCAGGTCCGACTCGCCCTCTGGGAGCTCGACCGCGGCGGCCACCGTCGTCGTGGGCGAGCGCGCGGCGGTCGTCGACGGCGTCGTCTCGTCGGCGGCGACGTCGGGGCCGTCGGCACCGCTCCGACCGAGGACGACCACCGCCACGATCGCCACCAGCGCAGCCACCAGGAGCCCCACCGTGAGCGCCGACGAGCGGTGCTCGACCTCGGCGACCTGGTGCGCCTGCTCGTCGCGGTCCCCGCCCGTCAACACGATGAGCAGACGTTACCGACGGCCTGCGGAGCCGGCAGATCGGCGATCGGAGTTTCCGAGCACCCCGAAGACGCGCCATCGTGGCGCCGAAGGAGGTGAGCCGGATGCTCCTCGCCATCGATGTCGGCAACACCCACACCGTCGTGGGGCTGTACGACCTGGCCGAGACCAACACGACCTCCCCGGAGGCGGGGCTGCTCGACCACTGGCGCGTGGCGACCAACGCCCAGAAGACCGCCGACGAGCACGCCCTGACGATCCAGGAGTTCCTCGGCTTCCACGGGTTCTCGTTCACCGAGCAGGTCAACGGTGCCGCGATCTCCTCGGTCGTCCCCAGCGTCACCACGGCGCTCCGGGAGATGGTCGAGCGGTACTTCGGCTTCGACCCCGTGGTGGTCGGACCCGGCGTGAAGTCGGGCATGCCGATCCTCTACGAGAATCCGCGGGAGGTCGGCGCCGACCGGATCGTCAACGGCGTCGCCGCGTACGACCTCTACGGCGGCCCGGCGATCATCGTCGACTTCGGGACGGCGACCACCTTCGACGCGGTGTCGGCCAAGGGCGAGTACCTCGGCGGCACGATCGTCCCCGGCGTCGAGATCTCGCTCGAGGCGCTGTTCCAGCGAGCGTCCGCCCTCCGACGCGTCGAGCTCGTCGAGCCCCGCAACGTCGTCGGCCGTTCCACGATCGAGTCGATCCAGTCCGGCGTGCTCTTCGGCACGGCGGCGATGCTCGACGGTCTCGTCGAGCGCATCGAGCTCGAGATCGGGGAGTCGACCGTCGTCGCCACCGGCGGTCTCGCCGGGCTGATCGCCCCGATGGTGCGCCGCGTCGACCACCATGAGCCCTGGCTCACGTTGCACGGCCTTCGGCTGATGCACGCCCGCAACGTCGACGAGTAGAGGAGACCACGTGTCGCCGTCCCTGCCCTACCGCTTCGACCCCGACGCGCGGGCCGCCGACCTCCAGAAGCGTTACGGCGACCTCGAGCCGGGGATCGAGACGGGCACCACCGTCACCATCGCCGGGCGCCTGATGCTGCGACGGGTGCAGGGCAAGCTCGCCTTCGGCACGCTGCAGGACTCCTCCGGGCGCATCCAGCTCTTCGCTCCGTCCAAGACGACGCCCGAGTTCGAGGACTTCACCGGCCTCAGCCTCGGTGACTGGATCGGTGTCACGGGCGAGGTGATGACGACCCGCCGCGGCGAGCTGTCCGTGCGGGTCGACTCGTGGACGCTGCTCGCCGAGGCGCGCCGCCAGTTCCCGGACAAGTGGCACGGCATCTCCGATCCCGACACGCGGTACCGGCAGCGCTACGTCGACCTCTGGGTGACCGAGGAGGCGCGGGCGACCTTCGCGCTCCGCAGCCGCTTGCTGTCGCTCACCCGTCGGTGGCTGGAGGATCGTGGGTTCATGGAGGTGGAGACGCCGGTCTTCCACCCGGTGCCCGGCGGAGCCACTGCCCGGCCGTTCACCACCCACCACCAGGCGCTCGATCTGGAGCTCTACCTCCGGATCGCTCCCGAGCTGTACCTGAAGCGGCTGACCGTCGGTGGTTTCGAGCGCGTCTTCGAGATCGCGCGGGTCTTCCGCAACGAGGGCATCTCGACTCGCCACAACCCCGAGTTCACGATGCTCGAGCTCTACCAGGCGTACGCCGACTGGACCGACATCATGGAGTTGGTCGAGGAGCTCGTCGCCCATCTCGCCGTCGAGCTGACCGGCTCGACGACGGTCACGTACGGCGGCCGCGAGGTCGATCTCGCCCCTCCCTGGCGTCGGGCGTCGCTGACCGAGCTCGTGAGCGAGGCCGTCGGCCGGCACGTCGGCCTCGACCTCCCCCGTGACGAGCTCGCCTCGATCGCCACCGAGTTCGAGGTCCCCGTCCAGGACGACTGGGGTCCGGGCAAGCTGCTGCTCGAGCTCTACGAGAAGACGGTCGAGTCCGAGCTCTGGGGGCCGATCTTCGTGACCGGCTACCCCAAGGAGGTCTCGCCGCTGTCTCGCGAGCATCGGGAGCTCGACGGGCTCACGGAGCGCTTCGAGGGGATCGTGGCAGGACGCGAGCTCTGCAACGCCTTCAGCGAGCTCATCGATCCCGACGAGCAACGGGCCCGCTTCGAGGACCAGGCCCGGGCGAAGGCCGCAGGTGACGACGAGGCGATGGTCGTCGACGAGGACTACCTCCGTGCGCTCGAGTACGGCCTCCCGCCGACGGGCGGCCTCGGGGTGGGCATCGACCGCCTGGTCATGCTGCTCTCCGGGGTCGAGTCGATCCGCGACGTGCTGCTGTTCCCCACCCTTCGGCCCGAGCAGGGGTGACGCAGACCACGGTCCTCCGGCCCCCGGCCGCGTAGGGTGGTGTCGGTGGGGCTCGCCACCGCCACCAGCGACCACACCGTGAGCAACGTTGCTCCGCATCTCGGTTCGCCGGCTCGAACCCGGCCTCCCGGGTTGTACGTGCGCGTCCTGCTGTGCGGTGCCGCGTACGCCGGCGTCGCCCTGCTCACCGGCTTCGGATCCAACACCGTCGGCGGCGCCGAGTCCGACCTCGCCGAGGCCTTCGGCGAGGTGCCCGAGCGGGTCACCCAGGCCCTCGTCGGCATGACCCAGGTCCTCGCGTCGCTGGTCCCCCTGGCCTTGATCACCGTCCTGGTCGTCCGCCAGCGGTGGCTCCGAGCGGCGACCGTCGTCGCCGTGTGGCCGCTGTCGGTCATCACCTACGACCTCGTCGACGCCGGCTTCCGTGACCGGCCCGGCGATCTGCTCCTCGACGAGCTGCTCCCTCGCGCCGATGCCTTCGGTGTCGCCACGTTCCCGAGTCCGGCGTGGGTCGCGGGCGCGGTCGCGCTCGTGCTGTTCGCCGCGCCCGAGCTGCCCGGCGCGTGGCGTCGCACGGCGATCTGGGCCCTCGCGCTCGTCGCGGCGCTCCGTGTCGCATCCGGCACCGCGCTCGCGCTCGACATGATGCTGGCCTGGGTCCACGGCTGGACCGTCGCCGTGCTCGTCGGGCTCGTCGTCGGCGTCCCGACCCGGCTGCCCCGCCCCGAGGAGCTCATCGAGGCCCTGGCGGAGAACGGTGTCGAGGTGTCCGATCTGCGGCTCGCGTCGGCGTGGGCTCGGCCCGGGAGGCTGGTCGCCGACTCGCCGGACGGTCCCGTCTTCCTCAAGGTGCGCAGCGTCGACGAGCGCGACGCCGACCGCATCTACGGCCTCTACAAGCGCGCTCGCTTCCAGGGGCTCGGCGACGAGCGCGTCGCCTCCGACCTCCGTGCCCTCGTCGAGCACGAGGCGCTCGCCTCGTGGGCGGCCGAGCGAGCCGGTGTGCGCACTCCGGCGACCAACGCCATGGCCTCGGTGGGCGAGGACGCCGTCGTGCTCGTCCGGCAGGCCATCGAGGCCGTCCCGCTCGACCGGATCCGTCCGTCCGAGATCGAGGAGTCCGTCACCGAGCTGTGGCAGCAGGTGGCGCTGCTGCGGCGTCACCGCATCGCCCACCGGGCGCTGCGCCCGTCCAACGTGCTCGTGGACCGGAGCGGCGCACCGTGGATCACCGACTTCTCCAACGCCGTCGTGGGTGCGGACACCCGCGCGCTCGATCTCGACGTCGTCGAGCTCCTGGTCTCGCTGTCGCTCGTGGCCGACGTCGACGTCGTCGTGCGGGCCGCGAACGCGGCCCTCGGTGCGCCGACCCTCGCTCGCGTCCTCCGCCTCCTCCAACCGGCAGCGCTCACCGGGTCGACGCGTGCGGAGCTGCGTCGCAACCGCGCTCTGCTCGAGGACATCCGCACGTCGGTGATCGACGTCACCGACACCGACGTCCCGCCGCTCGAGCAGCTGCAGCGGATCACGCCGCGCAACTTCCTCGGGCTCGCCGTCGCCTTCCTGGCCCTCTACGTCCTCCTGCCGCAGCTCGGCGATCTGCAGCAGACGATCGATGCCTTCGGTGACGCCGATGTGCGGTGGGTTCCGTTCATCATCGGAGCGTCCTTCGCCACGTTCGCCGCGGCGACCATGGCACTGCTCGGCGCCGTGCCGCAGCGATTGCCGATCCCCGTCGTCGCCCGGGCCCAGATCGCCTCAGCGTTCGTCGGCAAGCTCGGGCCGGCCAACGTCGGTGGTCTCGCGCTGAACGTCCGCATGCTGCAGCGGGCGGGCGTCGAGTCGGCGGTCGGATCCGCAGCGGTCGGTCTGATGCAGCTGACCGGCTTCGCGGCGCACGTGCTGCTGTTCGCAGGGTTCGTCGCCTGGTCGGGTCGGACCGACGTCGAGGCCTTCACCGTCCCCGACACTCGCATCGTCGTCGGCGCGGCGATCGTCGTCGCGTTGACCGTCGTCGTCGCCATCAGCCCGTTCGGCCGTCAGCTCCTGCGTCCGATGACGGCGTTCATCCGCTCGGCGGCCTCCGCCATCGTCCGGGTGTTCCGCGATCCCCGACGTGTGATCGCGCTCTTCGTCGGGAGCACCGGCGTCACGCTGCTCAACCTGATCGCGCTGTACCTCACGCTCCAGGCCTTCGGTGGCGGTGCGGAGTTCCCACGCGTCGGGGTGGCCTACCTCGCCGCCGCCGCGGTCGCCAACGTGTCACCGACCCCCGGCGGCCTCGGGCCGCTCGAGGCGTCGCTCGTCGCGCTGCTCACCGGCGCGGGCGTGCCCGGTGCGACCGCCGTGTCGGTCACCCTCGCCTTCCGCCTCGCGACGTACTGGCTCCCGATCCCGTTCGGCTGGCTCGCCTTCCGTACGATGCAGCGCCGACAAGAGGTCTAGGGCCCGAGCGGCCCGTCGAGCGAGCGGATGTGGAGTGCCGGCAGAGCCGGTGCGGCGCATCGAGGAAGCGAGACCGGAGCGGGGAGCTCAACTCGTCTCGCCTCGCCACTCGCCTCGGGACTCGAGCACCTCGCGGAGGATCGTCGGCTCGTCGGTGATGATGCCGTCGACGCCGAGGTCGAGGAGGCGGCGCATCTCATCGGCATCGTCGATCGTCCACACGTGCACGGCCAGCCCGGCCCGGTGGGCGGCATCCACGAAGCGGCGATCGGCGATGGGGATGAACCACTGCTTGGTCGGGATCTGCGCCGCGTCGCCGCCGAACAGCACCGGCGGCCGGATCGGCAGCAGCGAGGCGACGCGCACGATGGCGGTCGCGATCCGCCCGAGGTTCGTGCACGCCCGGCCTCCGCTGCGCCGGCGGAGCTTGCGGATGCGGACGTCGGAGAAGGAGGCAACCAGCACCGTGTCCCAGCGGTCGAGGCGATCGATCAGCTCGATGGTGGGCTCGAGCGCCTCCTCGGTCTTCACGTCGATGTTGACCCGGACACCGGGCCACCGGTCGAGCAGGTCGTCGAGGCGGACCAGCTCGTGTCCGCCGATCTTCGTGCGGGCCTCCGAGACCTCGGACCACGGCAGGTCGGAGACCCGTCCCGTGAGGGTGGTGACCCGATCGAGGGTCTCGTCGTGGAAGGCGAGCAGCACGCCGTCGGAGGTGACCTGCGTGTCGGTCTCGATGAATCGGTAGCCGAGCTGGACGGCCCGCTCGAACGCCGGCCAGGTGTTCTCGACGTGCTCGCCACCTCCGCCCTGGTGGGCCATCTCGTGGGGGGTGTCGATGCGGAGGTACGGATGCTCGAACACGACAGGCACGCTAGGGCAGCCGCCCACGGCTGTCTCCGGGGCACGAGACCCGTGGGTTCACTAGGTTCCGCCTCGTGCGCCCGTTCACGATCGACATCGCCCAGGACCAGCTCGACGACCTCGCCGCCCGGCTCGCCGCCACCCGCTGGCCCGACGCCGAGACGGTCGACGACTGGAGCCAGGGAACCCCGCTCGCCTACGCCCAGGAGCTCGCCCGGTACTGGGCCGAGGACTACGACTGGCGGGCTCGGGAAGCCCGGATGAACCGGTTCGACCAGTTCGTCACCGAGGTCGACGGACTCGACATCCACCTCATCCACCAGCGCTCCCCGCACGAGGGCGCGTTTCCGCTGCTGATCACCCACGGCTGGCCGGGGTCGGTCGTCGAGTTCGACAAGATCATCGAGCCGCTCGTCGATCCGGTGGCCCACGGCGGCCGGGCCGAGGACGCGTTCCACGTCGTGTGTCCCTCGCTGCCCGGCTACGGCTTCTCCGGCAAGCCGGCCGAGGCGGGGTGGAAGGTCGAGCGCATCGCCGCGGCCTGGGACGAGCTGATGGGTCGGCTCGGCTACGACCGTTACGGCGCGCAGGGCGGCGACTGGGGTGCTGCGGTCACCACCCAGATCGGTCGCGACGGCGGTCGCTGCGCGGCGATCCACCTCAACATGCCGTTGGGCGCTCCGACCGAGGAGGCGATGACCTCGCCCTCCGAGGCCGATCAGGCCGCCTTCGCCGCGCTGACCCACTATCAGGAGTGGGACTCCGGCTACTCGAAGCAGCAGAGCACCCGCCCGCAGACCGTGGGCTACGGCCTCGTCGACTCGCCCGTCGCGCAGATGACCTGGATCGTCGAGAAGTTCTGGGCGTGGACCGACTGCGACGGCCACCCGGAGAACGCGCTCACCCGCGACGAGATGCTCGACGACATCATGATCTACTGGCTGAGCGGCGCCGGGGCGTCGTCGGCCCGCCTCTACTGGGAGAGCTTCGGCACCTTCGGCCGTGGCGAGCGCGTCGAGGTCCCGACGGGAGTGGCGGCGTTCCCGAAGGAGATCATCAAGTCACCGCGCTCGTGGTGTGAGCCGGTGCTCAACCTCACGCACTGGACCGACATGCCCAAGGGCGGTCACTTCGCGGCGTTCGAGCAGCCCGAGCTGTTCGTCGACGACGTGCGGACCTTCTTCTCCACCATCCGCTGACGGCGCAGCCGGCGCTCGCTGCGAGCTACGGCAGCGAGGCGAGCAGGTTGCGGGTGGCGGCCCGCATGCCGTCGGCGCCCTGCGAGTCCGGTAGGTCGGCCACGAGGTCGAGCGCCTTCACGCAGTACTCGTCGGCCGTGACGATCGACGAGGCGAGCGCCTCGGACGAGGCCACGATCGAGCGGACCTTGTCGCGGTCCTCCTCGTCCAGCCGGGTGCCGAGCATCGAGGCGACGACGCCATCGGGCTCGGCGGCCAGGTGACGGATCACGGGCAGCGTGTACACGCCCTCGACCACGTCGTTCGGCGGCTTGCCGATCTGTTCCTCGGTGGCGGTGATGTCGAGCACGTCGTCGATCACCTGGAACGCCATGCCGTAGAGCCGGCCGAACTCGGTGAGGCGGTCGATCAGGTCGCGGTCGAAGCCGGAGACGATCGCTCCGATGCGACATGACGTGGCGTAGAGCGCGGCGGTCTTGCCCTCGATCGCGGAGAGGTACTGCTCCTCGGTGCGACCGACGTCGTAGATCCGCTGCAGCTCGACGACCTGACCCTCGCAGAGCTGGGCGATGGTCGCGGCGAGGAGACCGGCGACCTCGGTGCCGAGCGACGCCGCGATCTCCGAGGCCTTCGCCAGCAGGAAGTCGCCCGAGAGGATGGCGGTCAGGTTGCTCCACCGGTGGTTGACCGTCTCGACGGTGCGCCGCATGTCGGCCTCGTCGATCACGTCGTCGTGGTAGAGCGAGCCCAGGTGGACGAGCTCGACCGACACGCCGGCCTGGACCAGGTCATCGGTGACGGTCGCGGTCGGCTGGAGGCAGGTGCCCGACGCGATGACGAACGCCGGCCGGAGCCGCTTGCCGCCGGCGATGATCAGGTGGCTGGCCACCTCGGTGAGGAACTGGTCGTCAGCCGTGACGGCGGCCTTCAGCGCGGCTTCGACGCGCTCCATCTGGGCCGTGTCGTCGTCGAGGCGCTGCAGGGGGCTGAGCGAGGCCACGTGCACGACGGTACCGGCCGGTCGAGGGGGTCCCACAACCAGTGGGCACCGGATCGGCGGTCGGTCGTCACGACCACGTGGCGTGGACTTCGGCTTCGATGTCGGGTCGCGACATCCTCCCCGTACCCTGTTGTGAATCCCCGATCGGCCGACACGAGGTCGGGAGGGGCCACCGGGAGGCTCCCGGTACACTCGTCCGCTACATCGTCAGACCTGGGGAGGTCACGTGTTCGAACGGTTCACCGATCGGGCTCGTCGGGTGGTCGTGCTCGCCCAGGAAGAGGCACGGCTCCTCAACCACAACTACATCGGCACCGAGCACATCCTGCTCGGGCTGATCCACGAGGGCGAGGGGGTCGCCGCCAAGGCGCTCGAGTCGCTCGGGATCTCGCTCGAGGCCGTGCGGAGCCAGGTGGAGGAGATCATCGGCCAGGGCGGCGCCTCGCCGAGCGGCCACATCCCCTTCACCCCCCGAGCCAAGAAGGTCCTCGAGCTGTCGCTGCGCGAAGCGCTGCAGCTCGGGCACAACTACATCGGCACCGAGCACATCCTGCTCGGGCTGATCCGCGAGGGTGAGGGCGTCGCCGCGCAGGTGCTCGTGAAGCTCGGCGCCGACCTGTCCCGCGTGCGTCAGCAGGTCATCCAGCTGCTCTCCGGCTACAGCGGCCCGTCGGGCCAGGCGCCGTCGGGTGGCGGCGGCAAGGAGCCGGCGGCCGCCGGCGGACGGTCCGAATCGGGCGAGGCGTCGGCCAGTGGCTCGCTCGTGCTCGACCAGTTCGGTCGCAACCTCACCCAGATCGCCCGCGACAAGCAGCTCGACCCGGTCATCGGCCGTGAGCGCGAGACCGAGCGGGTCATGCAGGTGCTCAGCCGCCGCACCAAGAACAACCCGGTCCTCATCGGTGAGCCCGGCGTCGGCAAGACGGCGATCGTCGAGGGCCTCGCCCAGAAGATCGCCTCGGGCGACGTGCCCGACACGCTGCGGAACAAGCACCTCTACACCCTCGACCTCGGTGCGCTGGTGGCGGGCTCCCGCTACCGCGGCGACTTCGAGGAGCGCCTCAAGAAGGTGCTGAAGGAAATCAAGACCCGCGGCGACATCATCCTGTTCATCGACGAGCTCCACACGCTCGTCGGTGCCGGTGCGGCCGAGGGCGCCATCGACGCGGCCTCGATCCTCAAGCCGATGCTCGCCCGTGGCGAGCTGCAGACCATCGGCGCCACGACCCTCGACGAATACCGCAAGCACCTCGAGAAGGACGCGGCCCTCGAGCGGCGCTTCCAGCCGATCAAGGTCGAGGAGCCGACGGTCGCCCACACGATCGAGATCCTCAAGGGCCTCCGCGATCGCTACGAGGCGCACCACCGGGTCACCATCACCGACCAGGCCCTCGTGGCGGCGGCCAACCTCGCCGATCGGTACATCTCCGACCGGCACCTGCCCGACAAGGCCATCGACCTGATCGACGAGTCCGGCTCGCGGCTGCGCATCAAGCGCATGGAGACCCCGCCGGAGCTGAAGGAGCTCGAGAACGAGCTGGCCGAGGTCGTCGAGCAGAAGAAGCAGGCCGTCGAGCGCCAGGACTTCGAAGAGGCCGGCCGGCTCCGCGACAAGGAGAAGGAGCTCCTCGGTCGCAAGGGCGAGGTCGAAGAGCAGGCCCGCAGCGAGGGCGTCGACCTCTTCGACGAGGTCGACGAGGAGTCGATCGCCGAGGTCCTCTCGATCTGGACGGGCATCCCGGTCTACAAGCTCACCGAGGAAGAGACCCAGAAGCTCCTCCGCATGGAGGACGAGCTCCACAAGCGCATCATCGGTCAGCAGGACGCCATCCACGCCGTCGCCCAGGCGACACGTCGGACCCGTGCCGGCCTGAAGGACCCGAAGCGCCCGGGCGGCTCGTTCATCTTCCTCGGCCCGTCCGGCGTCGGGAAGACCGAGCTCGCCAAGACGCTCGCCGAGTTCCTCTTCGGCGACGAGGACGCGCTGATCTCGCTCGACATGTCCGAGTACATGGAGAAGCACACGGTCAGCCGCCTCGTCGGCTCGCCCCCCGGCTACGTCGGGTACGAAGAGGGCGGTCAGCTCACCGAGGCCGTGCGGCGCAAGCCGTTCTCGGTCGTGCTCTTCGACGAGATCGAGAAGGGCCATCCGGACGTCTTCAACACGCTGCTGCAGATCCTCGAAGAGGGTCGCCTCACCGACAGCCAGGGCCGCAGCGTCGACTTCCGCAACACGGTCCTGATCATGACGTCGAACCTCGGCACCGCCGACCTGCGCAAGGCCAACGTGGGCTTCACCAAGTCCGACGAGGCCGTGTCGTACGAGCGGATGAAGGAGAAGGTGCAGGACGCGCTCAAGCAGCACTTCCGCCCCGAGTTCCTGAACCGCATCGACGACACGATCGTCTTCCACGAGCTGAGCCAGGACGAGGTCACCCAGATCGTCGACCTGATGATCGCCAAGACCAACACCCAGCTGGCCAGTCAGGGCCTCGGCATCGAGCTCACCGATGCCGCCAAGGTGTGGCTCGCCAAGACCGGCTACGACCCGACCCTCGGTGCTCGTCCGCTGCGGCGAGCCATCCAGCGCCACGTCGAGGACGCCCTGTCCGAGAAGATCCTCTACAAGGAGTTCTCGGCCGGCGAGCTCATCGTGGTCGACGTGCACGAGAACGACGACGAGCTCACGTTCCGTGCGGTGGAGGGCTTCGACCCGACGGTGGCGCTGGTCGAGGCCGGCGCCGGCGAGGGCGACGAGTAACGCATCCGGGCCCTGACGGCCCGGCGACCGATCCAGCGACGTGCCCCGACCAGCCGGTCGGGGCACGTTCGCGTTCGGTGGCCGCTACGGTCGTGCGCCGATGCGCCGCCTCGTCCTCGCCCTCGTCGCGCTCGTGGTCCTCGCCGGTTGCCGAGGCGAGCTCGCTGTCGACGTCGAGGTCCTGCCCGACGGCTCGGGCTCCGTGACGGTGACGGTGACCGTCGACGAGGAGGCGATCGCCGAGGTCCCCGAGCTCGCCGGCGGGCTCCGGGTCGACGATCTCGCCGCAGCCGGGTGGGTGCTCGAGCGGCCGGCGGTCGAGTCGGGTGCCGTCCTCCGGGCGACGAAGGGGTTCGGTTCGCCCGAGGCGCTGCCCGGTGTGCTGGCCGAGATCGACGGCGCCGACGGCGTGGTCGTCGGTTCGTCGCTCACCGTCGTCCAGGGGGTCGACGAGCGCAGCTATGACCTGTCGATGACGATCGATCCCCGACGCGAGCTGGTGGACCTCTCCGACGCCGAGGTCACCGAGCTGCTCGATGGCTCGGCCCTCGGTCGGGCCGATGCGGACCTCGGTGACGTCGACCTGTCGATGATCGTCCGGCTCACCGTGCCCGGCGCCGAACCGGTCGAACGGCGCTTCGCCGCGGGCGACAGCCCGGGTGAGGTCAGCACGTCGAGCGTGGTCGTCGACGACGAGGCCCTCGCGCTCCGCTCGGACGCCGACGACCAACGCGAGCTCGCCCGCACCGTCGCACTCGGCCTCGCCGTGGCCTGGGTGCTCGTGCTGCTGTGGTGGTGGTTGGGTCGCCGCCGTCGTCGTCGAGCCCCCGAGCCACCGTCCGAGCCGCCGCCCGGTGACGACGCACCCAGGCTCGACCCCACGCCGATGGCCGCGCCGACTCCGGCTGCCGCGCTCCCCGGCCCCCGTCCTGCGCCCGCCCCCGACGACATCGAGGTCGACACCGGCGAGTGGCGCCCCGGCTGAGTGCGCCCTGGCGTGGTCCCGGACCCCCCGGCCGTCCTCGCCGCAAGGAGAGACGGCCGGGCTGTGTTCTCGAGCGAACGGGTGATCCGCCGCTGTGCCACACCCCTGCGCCAGCATGCCTGGTGATGGCGATGGCGAAGACGGCGAAGGCCAAGGTCACCTATCGGTGCTCGAGCTGCGGCACGCAGTCGGCCTCGTGGGTGGGGCGCTGCACCGGCTGCGGCGAGTGGGGCACGGTCGTCGAGCACGCCGAGGTGCCCGCCGCGCCGGTGGGTCTGGTCCCGAGCGCCGCAGCCCGCCCGCTGGGCGAGATCGATCTCCACGGTGTGCCGCGCTGGGCGACCGGGGTCGAGGAGCTCGACCGGGTCCTGGGCGGTGGGTTGATCGGAGACTCGGTCACCCTGGTCGGTGGTGAGCCGGGCATCGGCAAGTCCACCCTGCTGCTCCAGGCCGTCGCCGGGCTCGCCGGCGAAGGTGCCAGGGTCCTCTACGTCTCGGCCGAGGAGTCGGCGGCCCAGGTGCGCGCTCGGGCGGTCCGCCTGGAGCTGCCCACCGACGGGGTGTGGCTCGCGTCCAGCCCATCGGTGCCCGAGATCGTCGCTCAGCTCGACGAGCTCGCACCCGATGTCGTGGTGGTCGACTCCATCCAGACCGTCCACCACCCGGAGTCCTCGTCGTTGCCGGGCTCGCCCTCGCAGGTTCGGGAGTGCGCCCAGCACCTGGTGCGCGAGGCGAAGAGCCGCGGGCTGGTCCTGGTGCTGGTGGGTCACGTGACCAAGGACGGCGCCCTCGCCGGGCCGCGGGTGCTCGAGCACGTGGTCGACACCGTCCTCTCCTTCGACGGCGACCGCCACACGTCGCTGCGCCTGCTGCGGGCCGTGAAGCACCGCTTCGGGGGCACCGACGAGCTCGGCGTGTTCGAGATGACGACCTCGGGTCTGCGCGGCGTCACCGACCCGAGCGCGCTGTTCCTCGCCGACCGTCGAGACGGTGTGCCCGGTTCGGTCGTCGTGCCGGTCGTCGAGGGTCACCGGCCGCTGTTGGTGGAGACCCAGGCCCTCGTGGTCCGGTCCGGTCTGCCCCAGCCCCGCCGCACCGCGCACGGCGTCGATGCGTCACGGCTCGGCCTCCTGCTCGCCGTGCTCGACAAGCGGGCCGGCGTGCGGCTCGTGCAGGACGACGTCTACGCGGCCACCTCCGGAGGTGTCCGTGTCGTCGAGCCGGCCGCTGATCTCGCCCTGTTGCTGGCCTGCGCTTCCTCCAAGTCCGGTGCGACCGTCGGCGGCTCGGTCGTCGCGTGCGGCGAGGTCGGTCTCGGTGGGGAGATCCGCCGGGTGCCGCACCTCGAGCGTCGACTGGCCGAGGCGGCCCGGTTGGGGTTCCGGTCGGCGGTCGTCCCGGCATCGTGCCCCGAACCTCCCGAGGGGCTGCGGGCGCTGCGGGTCGAGCACGTCGCCGAGGCGCTGGAGCTCTGCGGCCTCGCCGAGTGAACGTCGCACGAGACGGGGCCGGATCCGCTGAACGTGGGCCCGTCGTCTCTGAGCGTGCTCCTGCGAGGCGCCGTACGATGTGGGTATGGCCAAGCCTCGCAGCGCTCCGCTTCTCAGAGCGCTCGCGGCGACCGCCCCGGGACGGCCACTGCGCGACGGCCTCGACCGCGTGCTCCAGGCGGACATGGGGGCCCTGATCGTCATCGGTGACGGTCCCGAGGTGCTCAACATCTGCTCGGGCGGGTTCCTGCTCGATGCCGCCTTCAGCCCGCAGCGACTCTCGGAGCTGGCGAAGATGGACGGCGCGATCATCCTCGCTCACGATGCGAGCCGGATCGCCCGGGCCAACGTCCATCTCGTGCCCGACCCGCACATCCCGACCACCGAGACCGGGACGCGTCACCGCACCGCCGAGCGCGTCGCCCGGTCGCTGGGTGCCCCCGTCGTGGCCGTCTCCGAGGACCAGCGGGTCATCACCGTGTACCTGGGCGACGAGCAGCACCAGATCCCGCCGACACCGCAGCTGCTCGATCGGGCCAACCAGGCCCTCCAGACCCTGCAGCGGTATCGAGATCGGCTCGATCGCGAGGCGGCCGAGCTGTCCACGCTCGAGATCGAGGATGTGGTGACGCTGCGCGACGTCATCGACGTCGTCCAGCTCAGCGAGACGATGAGCCGGGTCGTGAGCGAGCTGGAGGGCGACATCATCGAGCTCGGGGTCGACGGTCGCCTCGTCGATCTCCAGGTCGGCGAGCTGATGGCCGGCGTCGACCAGACCAAGCGCCTCGTGATCGCCGACTACGTGCTGGGTGCCGACCTCGACGAGACCGAACCGCCCGTGCGCGTGCTCGCCCGGCTCGGCGACACCGACCTGATGGACGACAACGTGGTGGCCCGGGCCCTGGGGCTGCCGGGCGGCAGCGATCTCGACCAGCCGATGGCGGCCCGCGGCTACCGATTGCTCGCTCAGGTCCCTCGGTTGCCGTGGCCGGTCGTCGAGGCCGTCGTCCAGACCTTCGGGAGCCTGCAGAAGATCCTGCGTGCGACCCACGCCGACCTGGTCGAGGTCGGCGGCCTCTCCGACGAGCGGGCCCAGCTCATCAAGGACGGGCTCCGACGGCTCGCCGAGGTGAGCGTCCTCCGGGCGACCTAGTACCCGTCGGCGCGAGGGTGCCGGATCCGTCCCGCGCCCGGCTGCCGTGCGAGGTCAGCTGGCGCGACGCTCGAGCGCGTCGCGATCGAGGATGCGATAGCGACGATCGGTCTGCTCGACCCATCCGAGGCGACCGAAGCTGGCGAGCGCCTTGTTGACCCGCTCCCGGGATGCGCCGACCATGCCGGCCAGCTCCTCCTGGGTGACGGGCAAGGTGAAGATCTCCTCACCGCCGGACAGCTCGAGGAGGCGCTTGGCGGTCCGGCCGGCGACGTCGAGGAACATGGAGTCGGCGAGGGCCTCGTCGGTCACGCGCAGTCGCTCGGCGAGCAGCGACACGACCGTCCACAGCAGCTCCGGTCGGGCATCCCAGACGTCGCGCAGGACGCTGTAGGGGATCGCTGTGACCTCGCAGCGCTCGAGGGCCCGGGCGTCGGCCGACCGGCCGGCGCTGGCCTCGTCGTCGCCGAACATGCCCATCTCGCCGAAGAGGTCACCGGCCTCCATCAGCGCCAGCACGGACTCGCGCCCGTCGATGAAGCCTCGGGTGATGGCGATCCGGCCCGACCCGACGACGAAGAGCTCGGTCGAATCGTCGTTCTGGGCGAAGAGCACTTGGCCGCGCTCCAGCATGAGCGGACGAGCCGCATCGGACACCTGTTGCATCTCGTCGCGGTTGAGTCCGCTCAGGAGCGGGATGCCCTCGAACTGTGTGACATCAGTCATGGCGTCGCCGACTGTAGCTGCGTCCTCGTCCGGGCGTCGGACGGAGGTGGGTGCATGTCGTGACTCAACGAACCCGCCAGAAGCGCCGATGGGAGGACACGGAAGGAGGTGGAGTGTTCGTCGAGGTCGTGCGCCTGCTCGTTGTCGTCATGGCCACGGCGACCGGACACGGCCTGGCCGGCGACGAGCCGCTCGCGGGAGCGAGCCTCGGCGCCGCGTTGGGCTACGTGGTCGGTGGCCTCATCGGACGCGCGCTCGCCCGGCTGCTCGGCTACCTCGAACGATCCTCCTCGAACTACAGCGCCGGCGAGCTCCTGGTCGGGTCCATCGGCGCCGCCGTCGCCGGCGGGTTCGGCGCCATGGTCGGCCTCGCACCGCTCGTGCTGCTCCGCCCGGAGTGGGGGTGGTCGGTCTTCGGCCTCGCCGTGTGGATCGGCGCGTACGGCGGGTTCCGGGTCGCGTCGAAGAAGTCCCGCGAGCTCCTCGGCCTGGCCGGGCTCAGCACCCGCCCGGTCGGGGCGTCGTCTCGCTTCGGCGATGCGCCCTCGACCGAGGACGCGCTCCTGCTCGACACCAGCGCGCTGATCGACGGCCGCCTGCTGGGTGTCGCGAAGTCCGGCTTTCTCCGTGGCGACCTCCTCGTGCCCCGGTTCGTGCTCGACGAGCTGCAGGGCATCGCCGACGCGCAGGAGCCGGAGCGTCGTCGCCGGGGTCGCCGCGGCCTCGAGGTCGTGGAGGAGCTGGCTGCGGATCGGCGCATCCGCGTCCACGTCCTCGACGACGATCTCCCTGGCGTCGAGGCCGTCGACTCCAAGCTCATCGCGCTGGGCAAGCGGCTCCGCGTGACGCTGCTGACCCTTGACCGGCCGCTCGCCGCCCTCGCCCGCATCGACGGCGTCTCGGTGGTCGAGGTCGACGTCCTCGCCGACAGCCTTCGCCCGGACATCCAGCCCGGCTCGCGTCACGAGGTGGCGATCATCCGGGAGGGGAAGGAGCCCGGTCAGGGAGTCGGCTTCCTCATGGACGGGTCGATGATCGTGGTCACCGACGGAGCTCGGCATCTGGGTGAGGAGGTCCGCGTCGAGGTGTCGTCGTCGCTCCAGACGTCGGTCGGGCGGCTGTACTTCGCCACCCTGGTCGATGCGACGGCGACTGTCGCCGACGACTAGCCCGACCGTGTCAGCATGGGCGGCGTGAGCCGTCGCCCAGCACGAGGTCGCAAGGGAGCCAACCCCGGTCGCCGTGGCGGCCAGCGTCCCGGCAATCGCCGTGGGCCGGCCGATCACCGTGACGGTCCACCTCGTCGGCGCCCCGCCCCGGGCCTCGGCGGCGACCAGGTCGAGGGGCGCAATGCGGTGCGTGAGCTCCTCGCGGTGGGACGTCGTCACGTCCACGAGGTGATGGTCGCGACCGACATGGACGACTCGCCCATCGTCGCCGAGATCGTCGACATCGCCTACGACCGCCGCATCAAGGTCACCGAGGTCTCGAAGCGGCGCCTCGACGCCGAGGCGATCTCCGAGGCGCCCCAGGGCGTGTTGGCGCTGGCCGCGCCGCTCAAGCCCGTCGAGATCGAGGACCTCCTGGAGGGATCGGGCACCCCGTTCCTCCTCGTGCTCGACGGCATCACCGATCCCGGCAACCTCGGTGCGATCCTGCGCACGGCCGAGGGAGCCGGTGTGAGCGGCGTCGTGATGCCTCGTCATCGGGCGGCACGGGTCACGCCGACGGTCGCCAAGGCGGCTGCCGGTGCCATCGAGCACCTCCGCATCGCCCAGGTCGGCGGGCTCCCTGCGGCGCTCCAGCTGCTCGGGGAGCGGAAGGTCTGGCGGATCGGGCTGCACGGCCCGGCCAAGGACCGCCTCTTCGACCTGAAGGTCGCCGACGAGCCGGTCGCGCTCGTGCTCGGCGCGGAGGGCAAGGGCGTCTCTCGGCTGGTGCGCGAGCGCTGCGATCAGCTGGTCTCGATCCCGATCCTCGGCGAGCTCGAGTCGCTCAACGTGGCCGCGGCTGGCGCGCTCGCCCTGTACGAGGTGGTGCGAGCCCGCTCTTGAGTGCCCGCACGGCGGGTCCTGTCACCGCCGCACCCCTCGTCCTCGCCTTCGGCTGCGGGCGTGGGGACCCCGCTGCGGCGCCACCCGCCGTGCTCCGCCGTCGATGACCAACGGTGGTGGGGTTGGGGGGGATCACGCTCGGGCGTGCTTGAGCTTCTTGGTCGCTCGGGCCCGTAGCGTCGGGTCGAGCTCGACCTTCCGGAGCCGCACGACTTCCGGGGTCACCTCGACGGACTCGTCGTCGGCGATGAACTCCAGGGCCTGCTCCAGGGAGAGCTTGCGGGGTGGGGTGAGCTTCACCGTCTCGTCGGCGGCCGCCGCCCGGTGGTTGGTCAGCTTCTTCTCGCGGCAGACGTTGACGTCCATGTCCTCGGGACGGCTGTTCTCGCCGACCACCATGCCGGTGTAGACGTCGGAGCCCGGGGCGATGAGCATCGCCGCCCGCTCCTGGAGCGAGATGAGGGCGTGGGTCGTGGCGGCGCCGATCCGGTCGGCGACCAGCGAGCCGGTGCGACGGCTGCGTAGCTCGCCGAACCACGGCTCGTATCCCTCGAAGACCTGGGTGAACACGGCCGTGCCGCGGGTCTCGGTGAGCAGCTCGGTGCGGAACCCGATGAGACCACGGGCCGGGACGACGTGGTCGAGGCGGACCCAGCCGGTGCCGTGGTTGACCATGTCGACGAGCCGCCCCTTGCGCTCGGAGAAGAGGCGGGTGACGGCGCCGAGATGCTCCTCGGGCACGTCGACGACGGCTCGTTCCACGGGTTCGTGCAGCGTGCCGTCGATCTCCTTGGTCACCACCCGCGGCTTGCCGACGGTGAGCTCGAAGCCCTCACGGCGCATCGTCTCGATCAGCACGGCGAGCTGCAGCTCGCCTCGGGCCTGGACCTCCCAGGCGTCCGGACGCTCGGTCGGGTGGACCCGGAGGCTCACGTTGCCGACGAGCTCGGCATCGAGGCGGGCCTTCACGAGGCGGGCGGTGAGGTGCTCGCCGTCACGACCGGCGAGGGGCGAGGTGTTGATGCCGACGGTCATGGACAGCGCCGGCTCCTCGACGGTGATCACCGGCAGCGGCCGAGGGTCGTCGGCGTCGGACAGCGTCTCGCCGATCATCACGTCGGGCAGGCCGGCGACGGCGACGAGATCTCCCGGCCCGGCCTCGGCGGCGGGCACCCGCTCGAGGTGTTCGGTCAGGTACAGCTCGGCGATCTTCGCCTTGGCGATCGAGCCGTCGGCCCGGCACTGGCTGATGTTCTGACCCTTGCGGATCGTGCCCTGCATGATCCGGCAGATGGCGAGCCGGCCGACGTAGGACGAGGCGTCCAGGTTGGTCACCCACGCCTGCAGCGGATGGTCGTCCTCGTAGACCGGTGCCGGGACGTGCTCGAGGAACAGGCCGAGGAGAGGTGAGAGGTCGCCGCCGCGAGCATCGGCATCGAGTGAGGCCCACCCCTCCTTCGCCGAGCAGTAGACGACCGGGAAGTCGATCTGGTGCTCCTCGGCGTCGAGATCGAAGAACAGCTCGTAGACCTCGTCGACCACCTCGGCGGTTCGGGCATCGGGCCGGTCGACCTTGTTGACCACGAGGATCACCGGCAGGTTGCGGGCCAGCGCCTTGCGGAGCACGAACCGGGTCTGCGGCAGCGGACCCTCGGCGGCGTCGACGAGCAGCACGACGCCGTCGACCATCGTCAGGCCGCGCTCGACCTCGCCGCCGAAGTCGGCGTGACCGGGGGTGTCGACGATGTTGATCGTCGTGTCCTTCCAGGTCAGCGAGGCGTTCTTGGCGAGGATGGTGATGCCCTTCTCCCGCTCGAGGTCCATGGAGTCCATGACCCGATCGGTGACCTCGGCGTGGGCGCCGAAGGCACCCGAGGCGCGGAGGAGCCCGTCGACGAGGGTCGTCTTGCCGTGATCGACGTGGGCGATGATGGCCAGGTTGCGCAGGCCGTCGCGCGTGGGCATGAGGGGGTAACTCCGAAGGAGGGGGATGCCGGGCGGGGGACCACAGCGCTACGGAGCGTACCGGTAGCCTCGTTCGGGCCGGCGCCCGGGTAGCTCAATTGGTAGAGCACTCGCCTTGTAAGCGAGGGGTTACGGGTTCAAGTCCCGTCCCGGGCTCGCCGCCGAGGGTGGCTCCACCCGACCGGACACTGGCTCTCCCGGACGCCAGGCTGGACCCGTGGGCAAGCGGGGTTGGTGGTGGATGCTGGCGGTCGCAGTCGTGGGCGCGTGCTCGTCGTCGGACCCGAGCTCGACGACGCCGGAGATCGGTCCGACGGCCCGGCCGATATCGGGCGTCTCGGTCATTGGCCCGACCTCGGTGTGGGCGAACGCCTGGTGCAGCAAGCCTGCTGATGCCGTCATCGATGTGACCGAGGCGACGGACCGGGCGATCACGCTCACCTCGACCGGCACGTGGCCGGAGCTTGACTGTGCGGCTGCCTTTCTTGAACGCGTCGAGTTCGACGAGCCGATCGCGGGGCGGCTGATACTCGACGGCGCGAGCGGCGAGGTCATCGGCGACGGTCGCTTCTGGAACGGCATGCCGCTCGTCGCTGTCGAGGATGGGAGCTGGTCGGTCGCCGACATCGGATTCGAGCCGGACTTGCCGGCGACGCCGGAGCCGTTGGATCCGATGCGGTGGGCGGTGACCTACGAGCGGGCAGGGGTCGAGGTGGTGGTGGAGTCGTTCACCGACACCGCAGCCGAGGTCGCGTTCACCGATCCGGACGCCGATCCGGGCCTCCACGTCGACACGGCGCCGGGATGGTCCGTTCGCATCCGATCGAGCGACCCGTCAGCGGCAGCCGAGGTCGTCGATCTCCTCGTCGACGTCACCGATGCCCAGTGGCGGGACCACGTCGGCGTCGAGTGGGGCGAGCGATGAGTCACCGTGCCGCGGCTGGCCTACTCGGCGCAGCCGTCGGGTCGCTGCTGGTCATCTCTGCGTGCTCGTCGAACCCCGAGCCCGCTCTCGAACCGCTCGAGGGAACACCGATCTCGATCGTCAGCGCTCCGATCTGGGGCGACCGTCATCTGGTCGTGTCGAGTGGCTGCAGGGGCACCGTCGACTGGTCGGTGGTCGAGTCGACGCCCGATCGGCTTCGTGTCGAGGTGCGCCTGGTCTCCAACACGCCGTTCCTCTGCGCGACGACCGAGGTGATCGAGCTGAGCGAGCCGATCGCGGGGCGGCTGGTGATCGACGACGTGACCGGTGAGGTCGCTGCCGACGGTCGGTTCTGGGACGGCCAGCCCTTTGTCGCCATCGACCATCCCTCGTGGATCGTTGCCGACGTCTCGTTCCCGCCCGACCTGGCGACGCCGCCCTCGGGGCTCGATCCGGTCCGATGGTCGGTGGCCTACGACTGGGCCGGCAGATCGACGGTCGTGCAGGCGTTCACCGACACCGCTGCGGAGGTCGCTCATGCCTCTGTGCCCGAGGGGATGATCGACGAGGCGATCTATCGAGACATCGCCCCCGGGTGGTCCGTTCGGATCAGCGGGTTGGATGGCCATGCCATCGGCGAGATCGCTCGACTGCTCGAACCGGTCGACGAGGAAACGTGGCGGGCCCACATCGGCGTCGAGTGGGGCGAGCGCTGATCTGGGTTGCGAACATCCGTGCGGCTCGGCAGCGCGTCGCTCCTCGACGTCATCTCCCGGGCGGTGGCGGTCAGCGACGAGATCGGTTCGCGAGCGCTGCTGATCCACGCAGACAGCGACGAGGCTCGTGGCTGGTACGCCCACGTCCTGCCGGATCTGGAACAGAGCCCGACCGATCCGGTCCACCTCGCTCTGCTCATGAAGGACGCTCGCGCCGCGCTGGCGTAGAGCCCTCGCCGAGCGTGAGACAGATCCGGGTCAGAGAGTCTTCTCGGCAGGGAAACCGCTCGACGCTCTAGGTTCGCCAACCGTCATGTCCCTGCCCGTGATCGACATCTCCGGCCTGGCGTCCTCGAACGCCGCCGATCGAGCGGCCGTCGGTCGAGCCCTCTACGAAGCCTGTTCGACCAAGGGCTTCTTCGCCTGCGTCGGCCACGGCATCCCCCAGGGGTTGATGGACGCCTCGCTCGAGCAGACCCGGGCCTTCTTCGCCCTCCCGATCGAGACGAAGCTCGCGCTCCACAAGGAGCAGAGCCCGGCCAACCGCGGCTACGAGCCCGTCGGCGACCAGACGCTGGAACCCGGTGCGGCCCCCGACCAGAAGGAGGGGTTCTACCTCGGCGACGACCTCCGCGAGGATGACCCGCGCGTGCTCGCCGGGACGTTCAACGCCGGGGCGAACGTGTGGCCGTCGGACCTGCCGTCCTTCCGGCCCGTCATGGTCGCCACGATGGCCGCGCTGCGCACCAACGTCGAGGGCATCATGCGTGGGCTCGCCCTCTCGCTGGATCTCGACGAGGACCACTTCGACGCGTTCGTCCGGGATCCGATGATGACGCTCCGGCCGCTGCACTACCCGCCCGTCGGCGACGGCGAGGACCCGGGCCCCGGCGCCGGCGCGCACACCGATTTCGGTGGCATCACCATGCTCCTCCAGGACGACGTGGGTGGTCTCGAGGTCGACGATCCCGAGCTCGGTCGGTGGGTCGAGGTGCCGCCGACGAAGGGCGCGTACGTCGTGAACCTCGGTGACATGATCTCCCGCTGGACCAACGACCGCTATCGCTCGACGCGCCACCGGGTCGTGACGAACCACTCCGGTCGGGACCGGTACTCGCTGCCGTTCTTCTACACGGGCAACCCCGATCACGTCGTGAGCTGCATCGAGACGTGCCTCGAGCCGGGGGAGGAGCCGAGGTACCCGCCGATCCGTGTCCAGGACCACATGAAGGCGATGTACGCGAGGACCTACGACGCATGAGCGACGACGACCGCCCCCGGCTCGTCCTCATCCACGGCGCCTGGGCCGGGCCCTGGGTCTGGGACGGACTGCTGGAGCCTCTCGCCGAGCTCGGCTGGGAGGCCGAGCCGCTGGCGCTGCCCGGCGACGGCTTCCACCCGATCCGTCCGGAGGAGGCCACGGTCGCTGACTTCGAGCGGTGCATCACCGACGCCATCGACGCCGCACCGGGCCCGGTCGTGCTCGTCGGTCACTCCGGCGGCGGGATGCTCGTGACGCTCGGAGCAGCCCTTCGCCCGGAACGGGTCTCGCACGGCGTGTGGATCGCCGGGTTCCTGCTCCCCGACGGCCGGTTGTTCGACGCCGTCGAGGCGGCGATCGCCGAGCCGGAGGACCTCCCCATCGGTGTCGGGCCCCACATCGTGCCGTCGGAGGACGGCCTCGTCACGACGGTCGCGCCGGTGGCCGCGGTCGAGCACTTCTTCCAGGACGCCGCCCCCGAGGTCGCGAACGGGGTGGCCCAGCGGCTCACGCCCCAGCCGGTCTCGGGTGCCCGGCTCTCCACGGTCGCCGGCCCCGACTTCGCCGAGCTGCCGAAGCTGTACCTGCTCGCCACCGATGACCGGTCGGTGCTTCCCGAGGCGCAGCGGCACATGTGCGAGGGGGTGCCGGCTCTCTCCGTGGTCGAGATCGGAACCGGACACGCCCCACAGCTCACGCAGCCGTCGGCGGTGGCCGGGATCCTCGACGACTGGTTGCGCGGCTGAGCGAACGGACGGGCCCGACCGGCACCGGGTGCGGCGCCGACGGTCCGCTCGACCTCCGTGCGTGGCACCCGTCGGCTGGCCTGCGTCCGGGACCGACGACTACGTTCTGTGGTCGCGCACACCACTCGGAGTGGAACATGTTGATCCTCCCTCGCGCGGCCGGGCGGTCGTTCGTCGTCCTCGCCGCTCTCCTCGCCGCCGTCGCCATCGCCGTCGCGATCGCCGCCTTCGCCGGTCCGGCGCGGGCCCAGGCCGACACCCCGGTCGTCATCGAGACCCTCGACCCCGAACCCGAGGTCAGCGACGGCGTGATCGGCTTCACCCAGTCGTCGGCGGCCTCGCAGAACTGGCGGGTCCGGGGCTTCGCGCAGATCGGCGACGTCATGTACGTCGCCGGTGCCTTCACCCAGGTCCGCGAGACGAACGGCACGGTGCACGACCAGCCGTACCTCGCGGCGTTCGACGTCGACACCGGCGACTGGATCCCGAGCTTCCAGCCGACCATCGACGACGTGGTCTGGGACCTCGCGGCCACCGACGACGGGCGGCTGCTGGTCGGTGGCGAGTTCGACACGGTCAATGGCGTGGCGCGCACCGGCATCGTGCTCCTCGACACCAACGGTGACATCGACCCGACCTTCGTCACCACGGTGGACAACGTCGGCAGCACCTTCGAGTCGACGGTCCGGACCGTCGCCGTCGACGGCTCGACGATCTACCTCGGTGGCGACTTCAACCGCATCGTCGACGACCAGTTCGCCCACGGCGCCTTCCGCGTCGGCCGGGTGAACCTGAGCAACGGTCGGCTCCAGGGGGCCTGGCGGCCCGTCATCCAGGGCGGTGGCGTCTTCGACCTCGCCCCCGACCCGTCGAGCGGCGTCGTGCACATCGTCGGCACCTTCCTGTCCGTCGACGGGGCAGCCGACACCCGTGCCGCGGCGGCGGTCAGCATCGTCGACGCCTCGGTGATGCCGTTCTCGCAGTTCGCCTTCAACAACATGGGCGCCAACAACCAGTACGGCGTCGGCGTCCTCGACGACAACGTCTGGATCGGCGGCACGCAGCACATGCTGCAGCGGATCGACGCCGACACCTACAACCGGCAGGGCTTCTACATCACGAGCGGCCAGCCCGGCACGATCGACCCGGTCATCGGCAACTACACCTCCACCGGCACCGGCGGCGATTACCAGTTCGTCGCCGTGGTCGACGGCCAGATCGTGGCCGGCTGCCACTGCCGGGCCGGTCACCACTCCTCGGAGATCCCCGAGGACATCAACGTCGCCAACCGACCGGTGCACGCCTACCGGACCGACGGCGAGCGCATCGACTGGTTCCCGAGCCTCTACTCGTGGAACGAGGGCCCGTACGGTGCCGCCGGCGACACCAACGGCTGCCTCTGGCTCGGCGGCGACTTCACCGGCAACGTCGACGGCTTCTCCCGCCACTGCCCGCTCGACGGCACCACCGCCGAGATCACCCGACCGTTCTCCTCGGTGGTCGGCGACGACCAGGCCGTGGAGATCCGGGCCCGCGTCACGGATCCGGCGGCCGCCAACACGATCGAGCTGCGCGTTCGCGACGCCGGTGGCCAGTACCTCCAGGCCAACGGCACCTTCACGGGCAACGCCAACCCGCTGCCGGCGACCATCACCGGCGCCGGAACTCGCGCCGTCGAGGCCCGCTACCAGCTGCCCGTCCTCCCGGCCGGCGACTATCAGATCGAGGTGAACGGTTCGGGGGCGTCCGGGAGCGACTCGACCAACGCCGGCCTGCGCGTCGCCGCCCTCGACGACTTCGTGGTCGGCACGGGCCAGCCGTCGAACAACAGCTGGGACGTATTCGACACCAACGCCGGCCGATGGGTCCGCGGACAGCTCAACGACCCGGCCATGTTCGGGCCCCAGGGGTTCGTCCCGGTGAACTCGACGACGCTGCTCGACCACGAGACGAACCTCTCGGCGAGCGACCTCGTCGGCGTCGATCTCATGTGGATGCCGCCGACCTCCGGCAACCAGTACTCCAGCTCCGAGCTGAACGTGCTCGAGAACTGGGTGTCGGACGGCGGCGTGATGGTCGCCTATGCGACCTCGACGGGCAACGACACCGTGCTCGACCGCTTCGGTCTGCCGCTGGTCGGCTCGAGCCTCGGCGGATCCATGACCGCCGTCGCCGCCAACAGCGACCATCCGATCCTCGACGGTGTGTACGGCCCGGTCAGCCTCACGGGCTTCAGCGGTCGACAGTTCGACCCGGCCGACGTGCCGGGCAACTGGCTCACCCTGTTCCGCAACTCGGCCGGTCAGCCGACGGTCGTGCTCGGCCCCTACGGCGACGGCTATGTCGTGGCGCTCTCGACCCGGAGCGTGCTCCAGAGCCAGACCGGCGTCGCCCTCCTCGGCAACCTGCTCTCCCACGTCACCGACGTGGCCCTCGGCCTCAGTGACGTCACGAGCATCCCGCCGATCGCCGACCCGGTCGGTCCGCAGACCTCCCCGGCGTTCCAGCCGGTGCAGCTGCAGATCCCCTCCTCCGATCCCGACGGGGGCAACGTCGGCTTCAGCGCCGTCGGCCTCCCGGCCGGGCTCTCGATCAACGCTTCGAGCGGGCTGATCTCCGGCACGCCCACCACGGCTGTGGTCGCCGCCCCCGTCGTCGTCACGGTGCAGGACGACGAGGGCGACACCATCGACGTCGCGTTCACGTGGACGATCGAGGAGGCCGTGCTGGTCGCACCCGACAACATCGTGGTGACGACCAACGGGGTCGACGAGGTGACGCTGTCGTGGGACCCGGTCCCCGGCGTGTCGGGCTACCTGATCCACCGCGACTTCGTGTTCCTGCAGTGGGTCCCGGCGGGCACGCTGAGCTTCACCGACACGACGGTCGTGCAGGGCGAGACGTACCGGTACCAGCTCCGCTCACAGGTCTCGAACGGCGACTTCTCGTCGCCGTCGCCGATCCAGTCGATCACGGTGTTCGACGACGGCGGCCTCCCGCCCTTCGGCACACCGCCGGACGTCGTCGTCGACACCAATGGTGTCGACGAGGTCTCGATCCAGTGGGGGCAGGTCGAGGATGCGACCGGCTACCTGATCCACCGCGACTTCGTGTTCCTGAAGTGGGTGCCCTTCACCGAGTCCTCGTGGGTCGACGACACCGTCGTGCAGGGTGAGACCTACCGGTACCAGGTGCGGGCCCAGGCCGCCGACGGGAGCTTCTCGGCGCCGAGCCCCATCGCCCGCATCACCGTCGACGACGGCACGCCCGACATCACGCCGCCGCAGACGCCACCGAACGCGGCGGCCGTCGTGCAGGGCGGCGATGTGGTGATCACCTGGGACGAGGCCACCGACGACGTGGGCGTCACCGGCTACCTGGTCCACCGCGACTTCGTGTTCTTCGCCTACGTCGCCGGTGGTGACGTCACGTCGTTCACCGACGACACGGTCGTGGCCGGGACCCAGTACCGCTACCAGGTCCGCTCCCAGGACGCCGCCGGCAACGTCTCCCCACCCACGGACATCTTGCGGGTCACCCCCTGACGAAGCTCGCTCAGCGGGCGAGGGTGACGACCCTCGTCGGTCGGATCGTGACGATCACCCGGTCCTCGACGCGGGCGAGGTAGCGCTCGGGGTCCTGCCCGTGCTTCTCGACGACGGCGCGCACGAGATCCTTCTCCGGGTCGGGGCGGATCTCGGCGTCGCCGCGGATCTCGATGTAGCGCTGCGGGTTGGTCGGATCGAGGACGAACAGCCCGACCCCGGGCCGGGCGACGAGGTTGCGGTACTTCTGTCGATCGGTCGTGATCGACACCTCGATCACGTCGTCCCGCCGGAGGAACCAGACGGCGGACGTCTGCGGTCGCCCATCGGCGCCGACCGTGATGATCGCCGCGGTGTGCGGACCGTCGAGCAGGTCGAGGTGGCTGTCAGGGAAGACGGTCATGGTCGGGCTCCTGGTCGGTGGATCACGCCAGCGCCACCTCGACGAGCGTGTCGTGGAAGGCCGCCGACCCACGCTCGCCGTTGGGCGTCGGGTTGGTCAACGCGTTCACCCCGCGCTCATCGGGGCTGTGCCGGTTCCACCAGCCGAACGGCACGGCGACGACACCCGCGCCGACGACGTCGGTCAGCGTGGCCGTGAGCGTGAGCGAGCCCCGATCGTTGCGCACGACGACCCGGTCGCCTTCGCCGATGCTGCGGGCGGCCGCGTCGGTCGGGTGCATCTGGAGGCGGGGCTCGCCCTCGGCCGGCAGGTGTGCGTCGAAGCCGCCGTAGTTCGCGTTGAGGAACTTGGCGTGCTGCTTCCGTGAGATCAGCGCGAGCGGGTAGCGGGAGGCGAGCTCGGGATCGCCGTCGGGGGACTCGGCGCCGGCTGCATACCGCAACGAGCCGAGCTGCAGGCGAGCGTCGGGGGTCTGCGGAGCGAGGTCGACGTTGGGGCGGTGACCGTCGGGGACCGCGAGACGGACCCACGTCTCGTCCCACAGCCGCTCGTAGGTGATGCCGGCGAGCCAGGGGTGATCGGAGTCGAGCAACTGGCGGACGAGCTCTTCGTCACTGTCCCGCAGCCCCGGTGCGTCGAGGCCGAGCTCGGCGGACAGCCGTCGGAAGATCTCGGTGTTCGGCAACGCCTCGCCGAGCGGCTCGATCGCCGGTCGGTTGAGCGCGAGGTAGAGGTGCCCCCAGGCGATGCCGAGGTCGAGGTGCTCGATCTGCGAGGTCGCTGGCAGCACCACGTCGGCGTGCAGCGCGGTGTCGGTGAGGAACTGCTCGACGACGACCGTGAAGAGATCGTCCCGCTGGAGGCCGGCCATGACGCGGTTCTGGTCGGGGCAGATCACGGCCGGGTTGGAGTTGTGTACGACGAGCGACCGGATCGGCGGATCGAGCGATCCATCGGTGAGCGCCGCACCGACGAGCGCCATGTTGATCGTGCGGCGCTCCGGGCGGTGCTCGGGGTACGCGAGCGCGGTCTCGAAGTACACCTGCGTCGAGCGGGCCAGCCCGCCGCCGACGTCGCGCCACGTACCGGTCACCGCCGGCAGCAGCGCGATCGCCCGCATGATCTCGCGGCCGTGCTCGCGGTGCTCGGGGCCGACCAGCACCCGGATGGCCGACGGTCGACGCTCGACGTAGGCGCGGGCGAAGGCCTCGATCCGCTCGACCGCGAGGCCCGTGATGATCGCGGCGTCGGCAGGGGTCATCGCGCGGGCATCGGCGAGCAGCTCGGTGCCGCCCGAGGTGTGCTCGGCGAGCCACTCGTCGTCGAGCAGTCCGTCGCGGTCGGCGACGTGGATCATCGCCAGCACGAGCGCGACGTCGGTCCCGGGCCGCAGCTGGAGGTGGTCGTCCGCCTTCTCGGCCGTGGACGTGCGGATGGGGTCGACGACGGTGACGACCGCTCCGGCCGCCCGCGCCTCCTCGATCACCGGCCAGAGGTGCCGGTTGGTGAGGTGGGTGTTGGTGCCCCACAGCACGATGTTGCGGGTGTGTCGCAGGTCCTCCGGGTCGATCCCGTAGGGGAGCCCGGACACGTCGGCCGCGCCGAGCCAGGCGGTGACCCCGCACAGGTCTCGGCCGATGTCGCTGGCGCCGAGCGCATCGAAGAAGCGGTCGGCCATCAGCCCCTTCTGGATGGCGCCCTGGGTTCCGTCGAAGGAGAACTGGAGGATGGACGCCGGCCCCGACTCGGCGATGGCCGACCGGAGGCCGTCTCCGACCAACCGGAGCGCCTCGTCCCACGGCACCGGCTCGAACGCGCCGGAGCCCTTGGGACCGGTGCGACGTAGTGGGGTCAGGACGCGTTCGGGGTGATGGACCCGGTCCAGGAACCGGTTGACCTTCGGGCAGAGCTGCCCCCTGGTCGTCGGGTGGTCGGCGTTGCCGCGGAGGCGGACGGCTCGTCCGTCCTCGACCGTGACGTCCCACACACACGTGTCTGGGCAGTCGTGGTGGCACGAACCCCGGATGACCGTCTGCTCGCCCACGGCCTCAGGCGACGGACGGCGTGCGCGGCCGCGAGACGTAGGCCACGCCCCCGGCCGCCACGAGGCTGAGCGCGACGACACCGGCCCAGTGGCTGAGCGAGTGGTAGCTGGTCCACTCGACGATCGCCCCGGCGGACAGTCCGGCCAGCGCCCCGGATCCGACCATCACCAGGTCGGCGACGCCCTGCACCGCGACCCGCTGCTCCAGCGGCACGGTCGCGGTGAGCAGCGCGCTGCCGGCGATGAGGCCGAACGACCAGCCGAGCCCGATGAGGAACAGCCCCGTGAACACGCCGAGGCGATCCTCCGGGTCGGTGTGGGAGGCGAGCTCGGCGCCGAGGAAGAGCACGACGCCACCTGCGGCGATCATCACGTGTGGTCCGACTCGGTCGACGAGCCAGCCGACGATCGGCGAGAAGGCGTACATCCCGAGGATGTGAACGGAGATGACGAAGCCGATGATCCGTAGCTCGTGGTCGCCGTCCTTCATGTGCAGCGGCGTCATGGTCATGATGCCGACCATCACGGCGTGGCCGATGCCCATGGCGAAGACGGCGAGTCGGGCCGGAGGGAGACGCCACAGCGTGGCGAACGACGAGCGCAGCGGAGGGCGGCGCTCGGCCTCTTCGCCGATGGCGCCGATGACCTCCAACGGGTCGGGTCGGAGCATCCGGTCGACGAGGACCGTGGAGAGGGTGAAGCAGCCGACCGACAGCAGATAGGGCCCGGCGAGCTCGGGGAGGCCGAACGCCTCGGCGACGGTGCCGGCGGGCCCGAGGGCCACCGTGGGGCCGAGCACCGAACCGACGGTCGTACCCCAGACGAGGATGCCGATGGCCCGGGCCTGGCGGCCGTCGGGGGCGAGGTCGGCTGCGGCGTACCGGGCGGCGAGGTTGGTGGCCTGTCCCGTGCCGATGCCGAGCATGCCGAGCACGAGCAGCGGGTACAGGTCGGTCAACGCCGCCAGCGTGGCGAGACAGGCCCCGACGGCGCCGAGCGCCCAGCCGACCCGAAGCCCGGGTCGGCGGCCCTTGCGGGCCATCAGCCGGGCGAGCGGGACCGTCGCCAGGGCGCCGCCGGTGGACAGCGAGGCGGCGGCGACCCCGGCGAGCGTGTCGCTGCCGGTGATCTCCTCGGCCAGGACGGCGGCGGCGGCGAACCCGCCGGCCATCGCCATGCCCGCCGGCAGCACGCCTGCCATCAGGACCCGCAGGGTGCGGCGCTGCAGCGCGGCGTGGTCGGCCGCCGGCACGGTCTCGGTCATCGGCGCCATGGTCGCACGACGGACGCCACCGGGCAGGCGGCTTCCGGACACCCGGATCCAACGACGGTCCGGCCGCAGCCCGTCAGGGCGAGGACCTCGGACGGGGGGCCGGAGCACCGAGCTCCATGGGCTCCGGGTCCCACGCCGGGTATCAGGGGAGAACAGCCGGCGCCGGGGGGCTGGTGGATGGGATCCCCCCGGCGCCGGTCGCCGCCCAGGGCGGCGGCGATCTCGCGAGCTACTCGACCTCGATGACGTGGGTGGTCGTGTGCTCGAGCACGTTCATGGCCATGGCGGTGAGCGTCACCGTGTACGTGCCCTCCTCCTCGTAGACGTGCTCCCAGGTCTGGTCCTGGAACGCGTTGAGGGTCACCTGGGTGCCGTCGCCGAAGTCCCAGCGGTACTCCGCGATGTCGCCGGAGACGCCGGTGCCCGGACCCGAGGCCGAGGCGTCGAAGAGCACCGGGTCGCCGACCCCGGTCTCGTCGGGCGCGTCGATGACGGCGGTCGGCGCGCCGGGCTGCGTTAGCACCACGATCCGCGCCGCATGCGTGCTCGCCGGCTGGGCTCGGTTCGGGATCGCCGTGACCTCGATCCAGTACTCGCCCGGCGTCGTGTAGGTGTGGGACGCCGTCGACGGGCCGTTCGTTCCGCTCGTGGTCATTCGGGTGCCGTCGCCGAAGTCCCACCGGTACTCCTGCACTCCGCCGTAGGCGACGGCGTGGGCGGCTGCGGTGACCGCCAGCGAACCGGTGGCCCCGGTCGTGCCGCTGGGCAGCCAGGCGTCGAACGAGATGAGCTCGTCGATCGGGTGGACGCCGAGGCAGGCCTGGACGGCGGCACCGTTGCCACCGCCGTCGGCGACGGTCCACGGGCCGTAGAAGTCCGTGCTGCGATCGACCGGGTTCCGGTTGCAGTGCAGGTTGCGATCGGGGGGAGCGACGATCGTGATCGTGCTCTGGTCGACCTGATCACCGGGCTTGCAGGGGCGATAGGGGCCGAACCACCCACGGCCGCCCTCGAAGAGGCGGACGTCGACGTGGAGCACGGCGCTCCCGTCGGAGCGCACCTGCACGGTGCTGTCCCACCAGCAGACGCTGACCTCGCCGGCGCAGCTGAACAGCACGCTGCTGCCGAACCCGTCGTGCACGTAGCCCCGCAGAGGTCGCAGGCTGTGCACGGTGCCGGGGCGAGGGGGCTCGATCCGGTACGGCGACATCACGCCGTCGCGGGCGCTCATCTCGATCCAGACCTCGCCGCTGATGTCGCAGGTCTCGTCGGGTCCAGGGTCGAAGGCGAAGAAGTCCCAGTCCTCGTCGGCGAGGAGGGTGTCGAGGGTCAGGTGCAACAGATGCGTGGCGCCGGGGCTGGCGACCCGGACGAATTCGGGTGGCTGGACGAGCCGCTCGTCGGGTCGTGGATCAGCGCCCTCGCCGTCCTGCGCGGCGGCCGGGCTGCTGATCACCGCGACGGACAGCGCAGCCAGTGTCGTCACGAGCAGGGCGCGCAGTGGTCGGTGGATGGTCATGGGGGGTCCTTGTCATGTGGTCAGGGGTCGATGCGGACCGTACGGACGGCTCCGGCGCCGTCGGATCGGGGAGATCCCCTATCGCCCGGGACATCCCCGGACCGGCAGGGGTGCACCGAGTCAGGGGGTGGGACGGCGTAGAGTCCGCGAGGGCGGTACTCGTCGTCGAGGAGCGCGGATGACCGGACGGATGGGCCAGACACGATCGAGCGGCGGGGCCGCGGGTCGCGGGCTGCTGCTCGTTCTCGTGGCCCTGATCATCGGTGTGTTGCTGCTGTCCACCGTCGACGACGGTGACGGCGGCGACACGGTCGCGGCCGACGACGGCACGCCCGTCGAGACCACCCTTCCGGCCGACGGCGGCGACGACGGCACCACCGACACGACGGTGGCCGGTGGCGACGGCTCGGAGACGACCGACTCGGTCGTCGTCGAGGACGGCGATGGCACGACCACCGAGACGACGGTCGGCGGCGGGCAGACCGACCCCGGCGACATCATCGAGATCCGCGAGCAGGCCGAGGTCACGGTCATCGTCGTCAACGGCAACACCGGCATCAACGGAGCAGCGGGCCGCCAGAACGATGCGATCGCGCCGTTCGGATACGTCCAGGCCGACCCGACCAACGCCCTCGGCGAGCTCGGCACCGTCGAGACCAGCCTCATCTACTACGAGGCCGGCTACGCCTCCGAGGGGCAACGCCTCGCCACCGAGCTCGGCTGGCCGGTCGATGAGACCGTCGTGCAGCCCATGCCGCAGCCCCCGCCCGTCGAGTCCCTCGCCGGGGCGAACCTGCTGATCCTGCTCGGCACCGACCGGGCCACCGCGGCCGGCTGACGCCATGCCGCTGCGGGCGCTGCGGCAGCGCCCAGAGCACGCTGCGCTGCTCACCGATTTCGACGGCACGCTCTCCGAGATCGTCGTCGACCCCGAGCAGGCCCGACCCCGACCCGGCGTGGTCGAGACCCTGTCGGCGCTCGCGCACCGCCTCGGGCGCGTCGCCGTCGTCTCCGGTCGCCCGGTCGACTTCCTCGCCGCCCACGTCACCGATCCCGCCGTCGAGCTGATCGGCCAGTACGGACTCGAGGGTCGGCGCTCAGGGGACCGGTGGGAGCACCCCGATGCCGACCGCTGGCGGGGCCGCATCGACGAGCTCGCCGTGCGGGCCCGCACCGAGCTGCCCTCGGTGGTGACGGTCGAGCCGAAGGGCATGGGGATGACGCTGCACTACCGCGGCGCACCGACCGCCGAACCGGACGTGAAGTCGTGGGCGGCCCGCAACTCCGGCGAGTTCGTCCTGCGACCGGCGCGTCGGTCGGTCGAGCTCCACCCGCCGATCGAGGTCGACAAGGGCGTCGCCGTGCTCGAGCTCGCCGCCGGCCACGACCCGGTCGCCTACCTCGGCGACGACGTGGGCGACCTGCCCGCGTTCAAGGCGCTCGGGATCCTGCGCGGCCGGGGCGTGACCGTCGCCCGGATCGTCGTGTCGAGCGCCGAGGTCGCGGAGGAGCTCCTCGTCGAGGCCGACGACGTCGTCGCCGGTCCCGAGGCGATGGTCGCCCTCCTGCGCGGCCTCGCCGACGCCTGACAGTCCGTCACCCGGGTGGGGCCCCGGAGCCCACCCTCCGCCCGCTGTCGTCGCCCTGACGGGCTGCGGCGCGTGCCGCCGTTGGAGTGAGAGGATCCTGGGCGATGCACGTCGTCTGTGCGATGGACAAGTTCCGCGGCACCCTCACCGCCGCCGAGGCCGTGGCCGCTGCTGCCGCGGGCGTCCGCGACGCCGTCTGGGAGGTCACGACCGATGAGATCCCGCTCGCCGATGGCGGTGAGGGGTTCCTCGACGTCCTCGGCGGTCCCAACCGCACGACGATGGTCACCGGTCCGCTCGGCGAACCGGTGGAGGCGCAGTGGCGGGCGTCCCGAAGGGCGGCGGTCATCGAGATGGCCCGAGCGTCCGGACTGCTGATCGCCGGCGGCGCCGAGGGCAACGACCCCATCGGAGCGACGACTGCCGGCACCGGTGAGCTGATCGCCGAGGCGGTCGTCACCGGCTCGAAGCGGGTGCTGCTCGGCGTCGGCGGCTCGGCGACGACCGACGGTGGCCTCGGAGCGATCCGGGCGCTCGAGCCCCACGCCCGCCTGAAGGGCGTCGACATCGTCGTGGCCTGCGACGTGCGCACCCGATTCGTCGACGCGGCGACGGTGTTCGGCCCGCAGAAGGGTGCGTCCGCGGCGCAGGTCGAGCTGCTCCGTCGTCGGCTGGAACGGCTCGCTCAGGTGTACGAGTCCGACTTCGGGGTCGACGTCCGCGAGGTTCCGGGGGCTGGTGCTGCGGGCGGGCTCGCCGGTGGTCTCCACGCCCTCGGCGCCGAGCTCGTGAACGGCTTCGACGTGATCGTGGACGAGCTCGATCTCGACGAGACCATCGCCGCCGCCGATCTCGTCATCACCGGCGAGGGCCGGGTCGATGAGGGCTCCTTCGACGGCAAGGCCGTCGGCGGGGTGGCCGAGCTGGCCGCCGAGACGGGCGTCCCGGTGCTGGTGGTGGCCGGTGTCGTCGATCCCGAGGTCAGCGACCGGCTGCCGACGCTGTCGTTGGCGGAGCTCTACGGTGGCGAGGCCGCGCTGACGCAGGCCGGTGACCTCGTCCGCCAGGCCGTCGCCGACCACCTCCGGAGCTGAGCGAGATCAGCATTAGCACTCGTTGGTGGTGAGTGCTAACGGCTTGCTATCCTGACCCCTGGCCGTCGCACGAGCGACGGTCGTTCCACACGTCACAGCGCCGGGAGCGTGTCCGCACCGGCGCCCGCCATCGACGGAGGTCAGACCCAACCATGGCGAAGATGATCGCGTTCGACGAGGACGCTCGTCGCTCCCTCGAGCGGGGCATGAACCAGCTGGCCGATGCGGTCCGCGTCACCCTCGGCCCGAAGGGCCGCAACGTCGTGCTCGACAAGAAGTGGGGTGCCCCCACGATCACCAACGACGGTGTCTCGATCGCGAAGGAGGTCGAGCTCGAGGACCCCTACGAGAAGATCGGCGCCGAGCTCGTCAAGGAGGTCGCCAAGAAGACCGACGACGTCGCCGGTGACGGCACCACCACCGCCACCGTGCTCGCCTGGGCGATGGTGCGTGAGGGCCTGCGCAACGTGGCCGCCGGCGCCAACCCGATGTCGGTCAAGAAGGGCATCGAGGCCGCCGTCGAGGCCGCGGTCTCCGGCATCGCCGACCTGTCGACCGACGTCTCGTCGGACAAGAAGCAGATCGCCTCGGTCGCCGGCATCTCCGCCGCCGACCCCGAGATCGGCCAGATGATCTCCGAGGCCATCGAGAAGGTCGGTAAGGACGGCGTCATCACCGTCGAGGAGAGCCAGACCTTCGGCATCGAGATGGACCTCGTCGAGGGCATGCGCTTCGACAAGGGCTTCATCTCGCCGTACTTCGTCTCCGATCCCGATCGGCAGGAGGCGGCGCTCGACGATCCGTACCTGCTCTTCGTGGGCTCGAAGATCACCAACGTGCGTGAGATGGTCCCGCTCCTCGAGAAGGTGATGCAGGCCGGCAAGCCGCTCGTCATCATCTCCGAGGACGTCGAGGGCGAGGCCCTGGCGACGCTCGTCGTGAACAAGATCCGTGGCACCTTCAACTCGGTCGCCGTCAAGGCTCCGGGCTTCGGCGACCGCCGCAAGGCGATGCTCCAGGACATGGCCATCCTCACCGGTGGCCAGGTCATCAGCGAAGAGGTCGGCCTCAAGCTCGAGAACGTCACCCTCGACCTGCTGGGCACCGCCCGCCGGGTCGTCATCACCAAGGACGAGACCACCATCGTCGAGGGTGGCGGCACCGAGGACGACGTCAAGGGCCGAATCGAGCAGATCAAGCGCGAGATCGAGAACACCGACTCCGACTACGACCGCGAGAAGCTCCAGGAGCGCCTGGCCAAGCTCTCCGGCGGCGTCGCCGTCCTCCGGGTCGGCGCGGCCACCGAGGTCGAGCTCAAGGAGAAGAAGCACCGCATCGAGGACGCCGTGTCGACCACGCGTGCGGCCATCGAAGAGGGCGTCGTGCCCGGCGGCGGTGTCGCCCTGCTCCGGGCCAAGGCCAAGGTCGAGGCGCTCACCGGTCTCCCCGGTGACGAGGCGACCGGCGCCGGCATCGTCGCCGCTGCGCTCACCGCACCGATCAAGCAGATCGCTCAGAACGCCGGCCTCGAGGGCGGCGTGATCGTGGCGAAGGTGACCGATCTGACCGGCAACGAGGGCCTCAACGCCGCCACCGGTGAGTACGAGGACCTGGTGTCCGCCGGCGTCATCGACGCCGCCAAGGTGACCCGCTCGGCGCTGCAGAACGCGGCGTCGATCGCGGCGCTGTTCCTCACCACCGAGGCCGTCGTCGTCGACGAGCCCGAGGAGGGCGGCGGCATGCCGGGTGGCATGGGCGGCATGGAGGACTTCTGAGCCCAGCGAAGAAGTCCGGGGCCCGAGCGGCCCGCAGGGCGAGCGGATGCGGAGTGGCCCGGAGGGGTGCGGAGCATCGAGGAAGCCCTGCCTGAGCGGGCAAGCATGGAGGACTTCTGAGCGAAGCGAAGAGGTCGGGGCCCGAGCGGCCCGCAGGGCGAGCGGATGCGGAGTGTCCCGGAGGGGTGCGG
>JBCDAU010000008.1:0-156150 GCA_039185015.1 Actinomycetota bacterium | reverse complement strand
TCGCCCTCGACGAGGACGGCCAGTCCGATCTCACCGACGAGCGCATCGACAAGTGGATCGACCAGATCCTGTCCGAGTACATCGCTGCGATCTCCTAGGGCCCACGGCCGGCGGCTGACTACCCTGACGGCCTCCTGAGGGGCGTGTAGCTCAGCTGGTCAGAGCATCTGCCTTACAAGCAGAGGGTCGGGGGTTCGAGTCCCTCCACGCCCACTTCGTACACATGTTCGACGGCTCGTCAAGGTTGTGGTGCAGCTGGGTCGCGCGCTCCTGGCGCGGAAGCGGCAAGGACAAGTGGGCACGGCGCGCTCCGTGGTGCCGATACTGCCTGGCTTTGGGTCGTTGCTCTCGCCGTGTCAGCGAGCGGTGTCGCTGTCTTGTCGATAGTGGGTGAGGACGTGTATCGATCCAGCGATGAGGGATCTTTGCTGTTTGGGGTCGTGGGTCGCGAGGTCTCGGAGGGCGGCGGGCGCTAACGCCCAGGCGCTTGCGAGCGCGACAACGATCACCATGACGTCGGCGGGACTGAATCGGCCGTTCTTGCCGTAGTTGGGTTGGACCTCGGCGAGGTCGTCGACTTTTTCGTTGAACAGTTGTCGTTCGAGTTCGGTCGCACCCGGTCGTTCGAGGCGTCGCCATTCGTGGATTCGAAGGTGGTCGGGGTGCTCGACGAGGTAGTCGAACAGGGTGGCGGCGTAGCTGACCAGGTCGTCGGGGGTGAAGGGAACGGCGTCGTGGGCGTGTTGGAAAGCGTGCTCGACGACAGTGTCGAACAGTTGATCTTTGTTGCCGTAGTAGGCGTAGATCAGCTGTTTGTTGGCCTTGGCTGTCACGGCGATCCGGTCGACTCTGGCGCCGGCGAGTCCGTGGGTGGCGAACTCGGCGAGGGCAGCGTCGAGGATTCGCCTGCGGGTTGCTTCTGCGTCTCGGGGGGCCACAACGCTCCTGACTAACCGGTTGGTTGACAACCCTAGACGATGGTCGTACGATCGCAAGCAACCAACGAGTTAGTTAGGAACGTGGATGTCAGGCAAGGTGATCCTGATCGCTGGGGCGTCGTCCGGAATCGGGCACGCGTCAGCTCGTGCCCTCGTCGAACGAGGGCACACCGTGTACGCCGGAGCTCGCCGAGTTGACCGAATGGCTGACCTGGCCACGGCCGGCGCACATCCGTTGGAGCTGGACGTGACCGACGACGACTCGGTGCACCAGGTGGTGGAGCGGGTCATGGGTGAGCAGGGAAGGATCGACGGGTTGTTCGCCAACGCCGGGTACTGCCTGCTTGGGCCTGCCGAGTTGCACTCTACTGAGGACGTCGTCCGCCAGTTCGACACCAACGTGATCGGCATGGGCCGAACCGTCGCCGCGGTGCTCCCTCACATGCGACGTCAGTGTTCGGGCACCATCGCCATCACCTCGTCGGGGGCAGGGCACGTATCAATGCCGGGCATGGTTTGGTACCCCGCGACCAAACACGCCCAACAGGGGTACGCCAAAGGTCTACGCCTCGAGGTCAAAGAGTTCGGCATCAACGTGGTGTTGATCGAGCCCGGCTACATCGACACTGACATCGACAACGCCAGCCTTCCGTATCTCGACCTCGCCTCCGAACATCCCGAAGCCAGCGCCTACGAGACCCAGATCGCGAACTTCCGCAAGAACTGGAGCGAGGGTGTCGACAACGGCGCATCACCCGAGACGATCGCAGGCGTCGTCGTCAAAGCCTTCGGGAGCCGGCGGCCCAAGCGGGCGTATCGGCCCAACTCCGACGCCCGGATGGCGATCCTCGTCAATCGGATTTTTGGTGACCGGCTCATCGACCGGATCCTTCCCGGCCAGAGCATCGCCTAAGGAGATAGCGACGATGAAGGTCAGCACCGCCCGCCGGATCCTCGGCGTCTTCCAGCGACTCCCCGTCGGGATGTATGTCTGGTCTCTCGACAACCAGATCACCTGGACTCCCTCACGCAAGATCCGCCGCAGCCACACCTTCGCCGAAGAGACGGTTGCCGGTCGTAACGTCGGGTGGCTCGACAAGCACAACGCGACCCGCGGTGTCATCATCCACCTCCACGGAGGCGGCTATACCTCCGGTCCCTTCGCCCAGATGTGGGACTGGCTTGCCGACCTCGCTAGCCGGACCGGCCTCGCAGCGGCCATGATCGACTACCGCCTCGGCAGCGAAGCCCCCTACCCGGCCGCACCAGACGACGCCGAAGCCGTCCTCAACGAACTCGGCGCCAGCGGCGTCCTCCGGCCCGATACGCCGTGGGTGCTGATTGGTGACAGCGCCGGTGGAGGACTCGCACTCGTCAGCTGTCGACGGCTCCTCGACCACGGCGGCCCCATCCCCGGCTGCCTCGTGCTCGCCTCACCGTTCGTCGACATGCGCCTCGACCACCCTGACATCCCCGCCCTGGACCCCAAAGACCCATCCATCAGCGTCGAGCTCCTCGAACGAGGCAAAACCCTCTACGCCCCAGGCGAGGACTACAACAACCCCGAACTATCGCCAACCGAAGCCCGCCTCGACGACCTCCCACCCATCCACATCCGAGTCGGCACCGACGAGATCTTTCTGCCCGACATCACCATCTTCAACGACAAGCTCAACGCAGCAGGCATCACGACGGACTTCTACATCGAACCCGGCGGCATCCACGTCTACCCGATGCTCATCGACGACGACATGTGCCAACGAGCCCTCGCCTCTCAGGCCCAGTTCATCCAACAACACCTCTCACTCGACACAACCACCCGATAACCGCAGCTCGCTCCAGAACGCACCGGCCCGCGGATTCGCAAGTATGTGCGGTGTGGACGTCAGCGGCCGCTGCGTCGGCGAAGGGTGATGCCGGCGCGGCGCAGCGTGTTGGCGATCGTGGACGGGTCGACGTCGAGATCTGTTGCGATGGTTGCGCAGCTCTCGCCAGCGGCGTAGCGCTCGACGACGTGGTCCAGCCGGGCGCCCGTGATGAGCGGGCCCCTCTCCGAGACGAGACCGTTGCGGCTCAGGTGGCGGTGGACCGAGTCTCGATGAATGCCGAAGTGTGCGGCGATGTCGTTGACGAGCCAGCCCTCGCGACGAAGCTCGATGAGCTCATCGACCTGGGCTCCGCTCAACCGGCGCTGGCGAGTCGGTGGGTTCGCTGCCTGACGGCGCTGGCGCAGAGGGGTCGGGAGCTTGGGAAGGGGGTTCGAAAGCTGTGCGGTTAGGCCCACCGGGTCCTGGGGTTTCTCCTGGCAGTCGCGCCTGTGTTGGAGCATGGTGTTCCGCTTTGGAGCGACAACGGCGCGTCAGGGGCGGCGGATGTCGGATCACGCGATCGGGTCGTCGTTGATCAGGTCCCAGTAGTCCGGGTCGACGGAGCAGCCGGCGATCTCGACGGTGTTCGGTGCCACGAGCACGCCGACGAAGACGACGGCTCCGAAGACGGGGTCGACGAGGTGGAGTTGCCGGACCTCGGCGATCTCGCTGCGGAGGAGCCGGTCGAAGTCTCGGAAGCCGATGAGAGCAGCCGCCAAGGGTCCTGACCAGAAGTCCCACTCCGAGGGTTGGCCTGGTGCACTCGGTTCCGGCCCGTACTCCTGAGCGATGGTCTCGGCGAGCGCATCGCTGATCCGGACCGTGTAGGTCAACGGGGCGAAGTGAGGCCGTACTGCGTTGCGACGTCGACCGCGAGTTGGCGACTCGTTGGTGTCTCCACCTGCGGGAAGTCGAGGAACGCCGTGGCGAACGGGATCGTCTCGCCGAGCTCGGTGAGCTGCCAGCCGGGCTCCTGGTGGGAGAGCTCACTGACCTGGCCGGCGCTCATGCCGTCGAGCTCGGCCAGGACGTCGTCGATCGTGCCGAGGTCGGTGGACGTGAAGGCACGGAGATCTGCAGCACGACTCGGCATCAGTCGATGCTGCGGGCGACCGAGAAAGTCCTCCTCGACGAGCTCAGCCTCGCCCTGCTCGACCAGGCGGCGCCGCACTGGGAGCAGCTGCCGAGGGGCCGGGCCGTGCGGCAGCTTCTGGAACTCACACCCCGAGATCACGGAGTGATGACGACGGAGGTGAGTGAACTCGACGAAGAACAGGACCTTGTTGAGCTTGGTGGCTCCACCAGCGCGATCCGAGCGGAGCCAATCGGCAACGTGCAGCAGCAGCTCCGAGAACTTCGACTCGTCGTAGCGAACATCCATCGACACTCATCCTACGAACGGGGTGCGTCACGGGCGGGGAGCAGGCAGGCTCCAGCGCTACTGGTGCGGAACTCGTCGTAGCGGAGCTCGAGGGCCGCCCGGTCGGGACGTTCGAGTGGCTTGTGCGGCACGACGGCGAGCTGTTGGCCGTGGAGTTCCTGGAGGCCATGGCGCAGCATCGGTCCGTCGCGCTGTTCGAGGATCTCCGGGTTGATGTGGACTTCGAGCGCCGGGTCGATGCCGAGCACACCACTGTCGTAGGCGGTGTGGTGGATCTTGCACATCGACAGGCCGTTCGTGACCACCGGTTCTCCGCCAGCGGAGTCCGGGATGATGTGCGCCGCGTCGAGCAGCTGGTTCGAGTTCTTGAGGTGCAGCGAGCAGACCGTGCAGCTGTTGCGGTACGCCGTCATGACCCGTGCCCGGAAGTCGGCTTGGTGGAGACGGGTCTTGGCGAGTCGAGCGGTGTACCGACGAGCGCCGAGATCGATCGAGTCGGGATCCGGATCGAGGAGCTGCGGGTCGCCGAAGGCAACCGTGAAGGTTCGCTCGGCTGGGTCGTCGGCGACGATCCAGACCGGCCAGATCGCGCTGTACTCGCCCTTCCGGACGCCGCGGAGGTAGATCAGCGGCAGGCCGAGGTCCTTGACCTGGCGGAGCCAGTCGTTGCGGTACTCGCCGCCCTTGCCGGTCTCGTACGCGTACTGCAGCGTGCCGGTCTGCTCGTCGATCTGGTCGCCGTACGGGTCCTTCGGTGAGGTGGCGATGGAGATGGGGAGGGCGAGCGGCCCCGGCTTCCAGATGCCCTTCTGGCCGATCAGTGTGATGCGCTGACCATCAACGACGAGACCGTTCAACAGCTGCTGCCATGTGGCCGGCAGCCGACCGTCGTCGGTCCACCGACGGAGCTGAGCGAAGGCGCTCGCCCGGACACGTCCGTCGAAGCTGTCGCCGAGCACGTTGAGCTGCATCTCAGGACCCTGCCTCGCCACGCACGCCGACCACGGGCATCGACAGGTGCCAGAACTGCCCGGCGCCGTCGCCACCGAGAAGCTCGCCATAACGACGCCAGTCGCATATGTACCGGCCTGACAGCGTGTGGGCCGCCTCGCGACCCTTCGTGGTGCCGTCTCCAGCACGGTCGGACCGCTCCAGGGAACCGTGGAGTTCCCGACCGTGGTGGAGCCGGAACGCAGCGTCGATCGGGTCGGACTTCGTGCCTGGACGCAGGTACGCCACGTCGTTGGTAAGGGTGATGCCCCATCCCAGGTCGGCGTAGCCCTCGTCGACGAAGGTCTCCAGCCGCACGAGGTCCTTGATCACGTCGTAGCGCGAGATGTCGTGTGCGCTTTGGCCGAGCAAGTCGAAGCTCTCGCCGGCAACCTCACCAAGCCACTGCGCCGTGAGGTACTTGAGTTCGAATGCGAGCCGAACGCCGTCGAGGACAACGAGAAGGTCGAGGTGGATCCGTGGTCGCGGTCTGGTCTCGAGGCGGATCCGGGCTGCTGGCCACCGTTCGCGGATTTGCCAGGCCAGGGCGTGCTGGAAGTCAGCCTCCGAGTGAAAGACCGGGCGCAGCGCTGCCAGTTCGGCGAGGAGCGGACCGACGGGGATGGGGCCGACCAGCGGTCGGTCGGGTGTCTCCTCAAGCTCGAAGTCGCGGTGGCACGTGCCTGCTTGCCCACGCTGCCGGGTCTCGGTCGTGCCGGTCCGACGGAAGCTGATCGTGGCGGCGTTGAGATCGAGACCGAAGGTCTCCCAGCCCGCTTCGAGCCAGGCGTACTGCTGCGACACGGGCTGCACTCCGCCGTTCGCCCACCAGGCCGGGTACCGGCGAGCCGACTCGGGGAGGGTGAAGCCCAGGATCCGCTCGACCTGGGCGAACGTCAGTCGAATCGACGACTCCGTCCGCTGATGCAGGAACGCAGCCAAGGGCGCGTACTTGGTCGCCATCGTCAGCAGCCTGAGGCCTCGACCGATGGTACGAGGCCGGCTTCGAGAACTGCGGCTCGACCCCACCGATCGATCAGCTGCCCGACCCTCGAGGCCATGACATCAGACTCCACCTCACCGCCCACACCGCGAAGAGTAGGAGAGCGCTGTGGCAGCGCGCCGTGCCACGTTCTGTGCGAAGTCGGCCTACAGCCGGCGCACCGGGTCAGTCGTCCACGACATTGAACGCGGCTTCGAGTGTCTCGATGGTGTGATCGTCCCGGAGTTTGCACACGGTCACTTGCGAGGCGAAGAGTCCAGCCTCCTTGACGGCTTCTTCGACCGGTCTGGTCTCGAGCCATTCCACGGCCACGACCATCTCGGTCAGCTCCGGGTCGTCGTCGACGGCTCGTTCGCGCATCTGAGCATCGAGGTTGGGCAGGTCAATCACTGGGGTCGGCACCCCGTCGACGTCGACCTTCGCCTCGCTCATCGGCATCGTCGTCCCGGTGATTCGCCCGACTCCGACGTAACCTGCGCCTCCGACGTAGGCGAAGACGCGGGCACTTGGGACGAGGTTTCTCAACGGCTTCGTGTACCAAGACCCAGCGCCAGCGCTGATCAGGCCGTAGCGCCGAGCGAGGTCCCAACGGGGAGTGCTTCCATCGGTGTTGCCGAGGATGACGTAGAAGTCCCGTCCGTTCCACGGTCGCCGCTTCGTTCGGGACTTCTTGGCCGTCTGTGCCTCGACGTCTGCCGGGTCGAGTAGCCAAGTTCGGGCGAGGTACTCGCGCCCGTCGTCCTCGAAGTACCGGAAGAAGACTGCGTTGATGGGGACGCCGTAGTTCTCTGCGAGGTACTCGACGATGCGGTCTGAAGCATCGTCGAGCTCGGAGGCCACGATCGTGAGCTGCTGCTCGAGGTTCACGACATCGGGGAGTGGGGTGTCGAAGCGGTCTGCGAACGAAGCGTCCAACTCGGAGTCGCCGCCGACTCGATCGGAGAAGATCTGCTCCAGATCGTCGAGGCTCAGCCCTCGAACCCAGGACCCGTAGTCGAGGGTCTGGGCGACGACGTCACGTGGCGTTCGGTCACGCTTCAGTTCGAGGACGTGTATTCGGCCGTCGCTGTCGAGGGCGAGGACGTCAATGAATCCTCCGAAGTCAGTGCGGACCTGTCGTCCGATGACGAGCAAGTCGGTGCCTGTCATCAAGGGGTCGTCGACGAGCATGTCCTCGAGCCGCTCCTCGAGGCTGAGTTGCGACGGCGTGAGCCGGGTTGGGCCGGCCGAGCTCATCCGCCAGATCGCCATCTCGGTGGGCATCAGGCGCGCTCCTCGTTGCTCGGACGGGAGCCCCACCGGCGGGCGATGATGCGGTTGCGTTCGGTTTCGTCGGCGACGGCTTCGGTGCTGACCGGGAAGCGGTACCAGAAGACGTCGTCGCCGCCCTTGGAGTCGTAGACCGGGTGGTCCGACGGGTCGACCGAAACCCGGGCGATGTCCTTGCCGTCGATGGTGAAGAACTCCCAGTCGACGAGCGTGGCTGCCGACTTGCCGAGCCGATCGAGCAGGTTCTTGAGGTGCTGGCCCCAGAGGTCGTGGTCGCCGCGCTCGCCACGCTTCGAGAACGTGCCGTAGTCGTCCTCCAGGCCGTGGATGTCGCCGTCGTCGGTCACACCGACCAGCAGCGTCCCGCCGTACGGTGAGTTGGCGAAGCCGGCGATGGTCTTCACGACGGCGTCTTCGAGATACCTGGCCTTGCCGCCCTTCACCACGTCCCACCGCATCGTTGACTTGTACTCGAGGAACCGGTCTTCCCGGTCCGGGCCGATCAGCTCGCCGATCGGGCACGTCCGCTGACGAGCAACGCGCGCCTGCCGATAGACCTCGGGCAGGTACTGCTGCACGAGCTGGTCTCGCAGCTCGGTGTTGTCGAGCAGCTGGAAGGCGAACTCCTGATTCGAGTCGAGCCGGCCGGTCATGGCGCCGACCCACGTCGAGTCGAAGCCGACGGCGAACGACGCCTCGTCGTTGGCGCCCGCCTCGACCTGCACCCGTGGATCGGCGACCAGATCCTCGGCGACCTGGTCGGTGAACAGCCGGTCCGTCTCGGAGATGTTCACCCCGAAGCGCTCGTTGATCTTGCGGATGATCTCCGAGAGCGGTTCCTCGTCGGGGTCGTGCCGTGGCCCGGTGCCGCCGTAGATGGTGACGACCTCACCGGAGTCGGTGTCGAACGAGCCATCGCCCTCGAAGGTCTTCTCCATCGCCAGGTGGGTCAGCTCGACAGCATCGCCGAGGTCCACCCCCGAGCCCGGCTCTCGTTGGATCAGGCGGCTCAGCGCTCGGCAGAACATGTAGTCCCGCTCCAGCTTCACGTCGGTGAACGACACCACCTGCGATAGGAACGCATAGATCCGCACGAACCGGGTGAGAGCATCCCGGAACAAGTCCTGTTCGTCCTCGTCGAGCGCCGAGAAGCGGTCGACCGCCGGCTGCAAGCCACCGTTGATGCGCTCGTGGTGCTTGTCGGCGTCGGCGAGCAGCAGCCCGACGACGGTCTCGATCTCCTCATAAGCGAGCACGCCGAACGGCCCGAGTTCCGCGTGTGTGTCGTAGAGCAGGTGCGGGTCGGTGGCGGGCGCGACCGTGTGCGCGTACCAGGGCTCGAACGCGTTCTGGATGTCGTCGACCGAGTTGCGGAAGTCGAGCACGAACGTCCCGGTCTTCTCGGCCCGGGTGCGGTTGAGCCGAGACAGCGTCTGCACCGCCGCCAACCCGGTGAGGGTCTTGTCGACGTACATCGCGTAGAGCTTCGGCTGGTCGAACCCGGTCTGATACTTCTCGGCGACCACCAGGATCTGCCATGCGTCGGTGTCGAACTCCGCTGGCGTCTGCGAGTCCGGGAAGCCGTTCACCTTCGACTCGGTCAGCTCCTCGCCGTCGACCTCCAACGACCCGGAGAACGCGACGAGCGTGTTCACGTCGCCGATGCCGTGCTCTGCGCAGTACTTGTCGAGCGCCTGCTTGTAGCGGAGCGCATGCAGCCGGGACGCCGTGACCACCATCGCCTTGGCCTGGCCGGCGATCCGGTGGGCGACGTGCTGGCGGAAGTGCTCGACGATCACCTCGGCCCGCTGAGCGAGATTGGTCTCGTGCAGCGACACGAACCGGGCGATGGCGCTGCGGGCGCGGGCGGTCTCGAACTCGGGGTCGTCGGCGACCGCCTTCTCGATCTTGAAGAACGTGTCGTAGGTGACGTAACTGGCCAGGACGTCGAGGATGAAGCCCTCCTGGATGGCCTGACGCATCGAGTAGAGGTGGAAGGGCTCGAACTTGTCGGTGTTCGGGTTCTTCTGGCCGAACAGTTCGAGGGTGCGGCCCTTCGGCGTCGCCGTGAAGGCGAAGAACGACAGGTTGGCCTGCCGGCCCCGGGCGGCCACCTCGTCGGCGAGGGCGTCGAGTACCGAGTCGGGCACCTCGTCGACCACCCCGGCCTCGGCCGCCTCCGCAGCCTGCAGTTCGGCAGCCGGGTCGGTCGGTGCGCCGAGGACCTTCTTCATCTCCTTGGCGGCATCGCCGGTCTGGGAGGAGTGTGCTTCGTCGACGATGACGGCGTACCGGCGCTGCTTCAGCTCCTCGACGTGGCGCATCACGTAGGGGAACTTCTGGAGGGTCGTGATGATGATGCGGGCCCGTTCACCCGTGAGGGCGGCGGCGAGCTGGGCGGAGTCCTCGTCGATCTTCTCGACCACACCGTGGGCGTGTTCGAACTGGTAGATCGTGTCCTGGAGCTGGCGGTCGAGCACGACCCGGTCGGTGATGACGACGATCCTGTCGAACACCTTCTCGTCGGCGGCATGCAGCGACGAGAGCCGGTGGGCGAGCCAGGCGATCGTGTTGGACTTGCCCGACCCGGCCGAGTGCTGCACGAGGTACGAGTGCCCGGCACCATGGTCTCGAGCGTGGGCTTCGAGCCGGAGAACGGCGTCCCACTGGTGGTAGCGGGGGAAGATCGTGAACTTCTTGGCGGTGTCGGGCTCTTCGCCGGTGTGGACGAACCGGTGGAGCAGGTCGAGCCAGGCGTCTCGCTGCCAGACCTCTTCCCACAGGTAGCTGGTGCGGTAGCCGTCCCGAGGCGGGTTACCGGCCCCGAGGTCGTGGCCCCGGTTGAAGGGAAGGAAGCGTGTCGTCTTGCCGGTCAGCCCGGTGGTCATGAAGACCTGTTCGGTGTCGACAGCGAAGTGCACCACGGCGTGACGCAGCAGCGGGGCCTTCGGGTCGCGGTCGGTGCGGTACTGCTCGATGGAGTGCTTGTAGGTCTGGTTGGTGAGCGGTGTCTTCAGCTCGGCCGTGGCGACGGGGATGCCGTTGAGGAACAGTGTGAGGTCGAGCGTCTTGTTGCTGCCGTGCTCGTAGGGCACCTGGCGCATGACCGTCAGCAGGTTGGCCTGGTAGCGAGCTTCCAGCTCGGGGTTGAGGCCGGAGGCCGGACGGAAGTGGGCGAGTCTGATCTCGGCCTTCTCGTGCCCGGCGTAGGTGAGCCCGTGACGGAGCACGTCGACGGTGCCCCGCTTGTCGAGCTCCTTGACCAGCCGGTCGACGAAGGCTCGCTGCGCCTCGGCGGGTGACCCGTGAGAGCGCAGCACCTTCTCCCACTCGTCGTGCTGGGTGGTGCCGATGAACTGGAACAGCTCGCAGGTGTCGATCCCAGTGACGGGGTCGAGGTCACGGGGCTGGCCCTGGGCGAGCCCGACCTTCACCGGCCCGAGGTAGCCACCCGACCCGACGAGCGACTCGCTGATCGCATCCTCGAACCCCTTCTCCGACGGCCCGCTCATACGTCCTGCGCTCCCACCTCGTCGATCTGGTGCTGTTTGAGCGTCACGCCGTTCTTGTCCCGCCATACTTCCCGCCCGTTGATCGAGCCACCAGTGAGGAACCCCGCAGCGGCGGACGGCGACCGGAACAGCACGTCCTCGGCGAGCACGAGTTGGCCGCCCTTCTCGACGAGCCGGCCGTTGTCCTGCAGCCGCTGCCGTAGACGTTCACGGCTCCTGGGGAACGACGGCGCGGTGTCGATACGGGCGTCCGCACCGGCGAAGACGAGGAACCCCTCCGACCTGACGACGCCTTCGCCAGAGGAGTCGCGCTCACCGAGGAAGTAGCGGCGCTCGACCGAGGTCGTCGGTGCTGGTCGCTCGAAGGCGTCGACGCCGATCATCGGGAAGATGGCGAGCATCTCCCCGAGGAAGCCACTGGCCACGGCATGGTCGACGGCCGCCATGTGCGGCGTGCTCGGCTGGTTGCCGTTGGCGACGTTGACCCGCCGAGCCTCGGTGGCCAGGCGAACCAGTTCGGACTCCAAGAACGAGATGTGCGCCCGGTTCAGCGACTGGTTGCCCGACTGGAAGACGATCGTCGTCCGCCACCAGTCCTTCGCATCGTCCTTGACGTGCTGCCGTAGCCGGACGCTGACGTCCTCGGCCTGGCCGACGTTGACCTGCGTTTCGACGTCGTCGCTCGGGTCATCGCCGAGCGGCACGTAGACACCGGGCGACGCCGACCCCTGCTCCGCTGCGACCGCCAGATCGGGTCGAGCGAACACCGTCCCGCGGCCAGTCCAGTTCGACTTCTCGACCATGCGCACCCCGTCCGGGTAACCAGCGGTCACGAGGATCGTGATGACGTACGGCTGCCCAATCACGCCGCCCCCGGCACAAGGAACTCACCAGTCACAGTAGCCGTGATCAACGCCTGCCGCCGCTCGGCAAGGAGGTCGACTTGATCCTGTAGGCAGGCCACGCTGCTGCTCTTGACTTCCTCAGCTCTACGAAGGACCCCAACCGCTTCGCTCTGCTGAGTGAGGCCCGGCAGCGGTAACGGCAGACCCTTCAGTCGGTCCGCCTTGATTCCGAGTGCGGTCGACCCAGTCGCATGCGAGCGGAGCCTCTCCTGCATGACCGTCGAGCGGAAGGCGTAGGCGAGATAGTCGGGCTCACAAAGCTCACGGAGGGGCTTCAACAGCATCAAACGCTGAGCTAGCGCGACCTGCTCACTATCGATCTGCGCGACCTCGCCAAGCGGTGCCTCCATCGTCAGTAGCACGTCTCCGCGCCTCGGGAATCCACGCCGCATCCAGCTCTCGTACGTTTCGTGATGCAGGAAGACAGGCTCGAGTGAATGGTCAATCGAGCCACTCTTGATGTGAGTCGCCGTTAGCAAAGGAACGCCGTCAGAAGTCTTGTCCGGCGTGGCGCCGCGATAGTCCACGAAGCGCTCAATGGCTCGTCGGAGCGTGATGTCCCTACCGACGCACGTCTCGTCGATCAAGGCAACGATGCGCTCTTCGAGGAGGTGGATGAGTTGTTGCTTCTTGGCGATCAGGGCGTCGATGCGGGCGGTTTCGGCGTCCAGGTAGTCGGCGATCGCCCGCTGCTCGGCCAGCGGCGGTTGTGGCACAGGTAGGTCGCGCAGGTCCTCCCACCCAATGTCGAACTGCGACGGTGGCATGAACTTCGACAAACGGGTGAGCTCTGCCAGATAGACACTCGACCGGAGCAAGTAGTGGTAGTACCGCGCATCGATCGCTTCGTTCGGGCGGCAGACGAAGTAGGCCGGACTCACGATGCCCGTGTGCTTCGACACGCCCAATCCGCCTTGCCAGGTCCGCAGCTTGTTGAAGACGATGTCATCAGGGCGGACCACGAGATAGTTCGAAAGGTCCGCGCCCAGTCGGTTGTGGTTGTCCTCGCGGTCGGACCGGGGCACCACGCCGGCATCTAGAAAAACCGACAACGGTGCGAAGTCAGGCCGTCCCGCTTCCTTCGACCGGCGGGTCAACCGTCCGAAGGGGGTCACCTCCCAGCCCGTTCGATCCAGCAGACTTGTGACGACGCTCACTCCGTCACCTCGGCGAGAAGGGCTTGGATCTCGGTTTCGAGTTGCTTGATCTCGGCATCGATCTCTTCGAGGGGGCGGGGCGGGGTGTAGACGTAGAAGTGCCTCGTCAACGGGATCTCGTAGCCGATCTTGGTCTTGGTGTGATGAACCCAGGCGTCGGGGACGTACGGGTGCACCTCCGCCTCGGCGTACTGCTCGACGGCCTTGACGTAGGTGTCGGTGGCGAGGCGCTCGGCGGGGTCGGGTTCGTAGCGGACCCGGTCGGGCGGGAGCGGGACGTTCTCGTTGTCGCGAAGGTTCGAGTCGGGCTCGGGGTTGCCCTTCTCGTCCGTGAAGACCTCAGCCTCGGGATCGGACACGGCGAAGGCGTCCACGATTGCCGTCTGGAGCGGCTTGCCCTTCACTCCGGCGTCGGACATCGCCAGACGGACCGCCTCGGTCAGGGCCTGGCCCGGAATCGGGCCGGCAAGGTCGCGCACTCGGTCGACGATGGTCGCCTGGGCGGGCTCGTCGAGCTTGGCGAACTTCTTGTCCTCCTTCAGGGCCTCGATGGTGTCGTCGGTGACCTCCCACCGGAGCCGGAGCGGACGCTCGACGGTGATGCGAAGGAAGCCGAACGACTCGTTGGGGAAGATCTTCACCCGGGCCTCGTCGGCCTCGCTCTCCTGGTGGTCGAAGTTGCCGTACAGGCGGACGATCTCGGCCACCTGATCCTCGGCCACCTCCTTGCGCTTCTCGCCGAGGCTCTTTCGCATCTTGGTGAAGCTGTCTCGGGCGTCGATGAGCTGCACCTGGCCCCGGCGGTTCGGGGTCTTGCGGTTGGTGACGATCCAGAAGTAGGTGGAGATGCCGGTGTTGTAGAAGAGCTGGTCCGGCAGGGCCACGACCGCTTCGAGCCAGTCGTTCTCGATGATCCAGCGTCGGATCTCGGACTCGCCCGACCCGGCTGCGCCGGTGAACAGTGGTGACCCGTTGAAGACGATCGCCAGCCGGGACCCGCCCTGCTCGGGTGTCTTCATCTTCGAGATCATGTGCTGGAGGAACAGGAAGCTGCCGTCGTTGATGCGGGGTGTGCCCGCACCGAATCGGCCGGCGAAGCCGAGCTGCTCGTGCTCGGCGATCACCTCGTCCTTGACCTTCTTCCACTCCACACCGAAGGGCGGGTTGGCGAGCAGGTAGTCGAACCGGGCGCCGTGGTGGCCGTCCTCGGAGAACGAGTTGCCCGATGCGATGTTCGACGCATCCTGGCCCTTGAGCATCATGTCGGACCGGCACACGGCGTAGGTCTCGTCGTTGAGCTCCTGGCCGTAGACCTCGAGGCGCGCGTCGGGGTTGAGCTGGCGGAGCCGGTCCTCGGCCACCGACAACATGCCGCCCGTGCCACACGCCGGGTCGAACAGGGTCTTGACGATGCCGGGCTTGCGGAGCAGCTCGTCGTCCTCGGCGAAGAGCAGCTCCACCATCAGGCCGATCACCTCACGGGGTGTGAAGTGCTCACCGGCCGTCTCGTTCGACAGCTCCGAGAAGCGGCGGATCAGCTCCTCGTAGAGGTAGCCCATCTCGATGTTCGACACCCGGTCGGGGTGCAGCTCGACCTCGGCGAACTTCGACACCACCAGATACAGCAGCTTGGCCTTGTCGAGCCGGGCGATCTGGGCGGGGAAGTCGAACTTGTCGAGGATGTCGCGGGCCTTGGGCGAGAAGCCGTGGATGTAGGCCCGCAGGTTGTCGGCGAGGTTGTCCGGATCGTCGAGCAGCTTCGGCAGATCGAACCGGGAGGTGTTCCACAGCCCCTTGATCTCGGTCAGCCGGTCGAGCACCGGGCCGAAGTTGTCGACCCGACCGGCGAGCCGCTCGTGCTCGGCCAACATGTCGGCCTTCACCGGGTCGAGCACACAGTCGAGCCGGCGCAGCACCGTGAGCGGCAGGATCACCCGCCCGTACTCGGACTGCTTGTAGTCCCCCCGCAGCAGGTCCGCCACCGACCAGATGAACGCCGCGTGAGTCTGCGTCGTGCCGTTCTCGGTCACCGGCCCACCCCCGTGCCTGCCGCTCGTCTGCTCATCACGATGAGTATCACCGCTTGGCGAACGTCGGCCAGCGATGCCACGCAGCGTGATCGGAGGTAGGACCGCATCCCTACAGTGCTAGTGAGTGACCTCATTGGTGGGGCGCTCGGGAGGCCAGCGGTGGGACGCAAGATCATCGTGGTGGGTGATGGCGAGCAGCGGACGATGCTCGATGAGGTGCCGGCCGACAACGAGGCTCAGCTGCAGGCGACCCTGGCCGCGCATCCCGAGCTTCTGCCGATCGAGGAGTTCGGTCTTGAGGGGCCGTTGCTCGTGCTCGGCAAGGAGACGTCTCTGCCGTCGGGAGCAGCCGACCTCGTCGGTGCTGCCAAGGGTGGCGAGCTCGTCGTCGCCGAGTTCAAGACCGGCCCGCAGAACCCGGACTTCCGTCACGCACTCGCGCAGGCGATCGACTACGGCTCTGACCTGTGGGGCATGAGCTTCGATGAGTTCGAGTCGACCGTGGCCACCCGGTACTTCTCATCGGACCACTGTCCGGCCGACTCGCCGACGAAGGGCTCCGGCTCGATCGAGGTCGCAGCGAGGGCGGCGTGGGGCGACGACGTCGTCGATCAACGGTGGAGCGACTTCGTCGACCAGGTCACGCGCCGGCTGCAGAACGGCATCTTCCACTTCGTCGTGGTCGCTCAGCGACTCACTCCGGCGATGGAGCAGTCGGCCGAGTTCCTCAACGCCACCTCTGCTGGGCCGGCCTACCACCTCGTCGAGCTGATCCGCTTCACGGACGGGTCATCCGATGCCTTCGAGGCGAGAGCACTCACCCGAGCGCCTCGAATTCGTCGGTCAGGAGCGACCGGCGAGAAGCTCGACCTCCATCGTTTCCTCGACCGGGAACCTCTCGAAGACCGTCGAGTAGTGCTCGAGGACTTCTTCGAGACCTGCACAGGACTCGGGCTGGTCCTGGCCTGGGGCAGCACGGGCGTCTCGGTGCGAGTCCGCACAGCCGACCGAGAGGAACCGCTGTCGATCGCCTGGGTGCACCCGTCCGGCGTGACCGGATGGTCCGGGCTGCGGGACCTCGTCCTCGGCTTCGATCCGAGCTCGGCCGAGCAGACTCCGACGTTGCGGAATGCGCTCGACGAGTACGTCCGGCGGCTGAGTGGACTCCCCGGTGCGGAGCAGCTCGCCAAGAACATCCGCGGCGTGCATCTCGCCGGGGCCGCCGAGGCATCGAACCTCGTTTCGGTCAAGGAACTCATCAGCGACGTCGTCTCGGCCGCAGGTCGCAGCTGATGGACCGTGCCGACCGTTGGCAAAAAGGCGTGCACGAACGACAGCCCAGAGAGGGAGACCAATGAGACCCAACCGGATCCGACTCGTCGACCTGGGCTTCGACTCAGACTTCGAAACGAGCATCGAGTACCTGGTCGGCATGATCGAGGCCTTCAACGTGGGCTGGGACGGCAACCTCGCCGAGGTGGAACTCATACGCACCCGATCTCACGACATTCTGACGGCGGCGTTGACGAACGAGGCACTCGTGCTGCACGTGAACTCGCACGGCGAGGCCGACGCAGAGGACATTCTCATCCACAGCGAGGACGAGGCGACGAAGTACTCGCTGCTGGACCTTGGCGAGCACCTGCAGCAGGGCACGTGGCCGATCGCCGCGCCTGCGCTGTTCGTCGACGCCTGCAGCTCCGGCACGAAGCGCTTTCAGCGGGCGATCCGGGACTGCATTGCGGCGCCGACGGTGCTCATCGGCGGTCGGGCGACGGTGACCTGGCAGCACAGCACGATCTGGAGCGCAGCCTTCTACGGAGCGCTGCTCAGGAGGAAGGGGCGTGGCGTCGCGCATGTCGACCGGATCCTCGAAGCGGCCGGCCGTGCCAGTGACGCCTACGAGCTCGTCACCGACGAACGCACGCCCTACCGGGTGGAGCTGCTCGAGCCGACGCGAGCGGCGCGCAAAGCGTTCAGCTGAGTCGCCCTGCCGTTCGACACGTGAACTCGCTTGAGCGGCATCCAGCTGTCCGCGGGCAGATCGGGCGAGGTCGACGCAGCGGTGTCCGAACACCTCACCGGTAGGTTCCCGTCGTAGCCGAGCGACGAGTCATCACCGCAGCCGAGATGGAGCCGATGGGTCCGGACGAACGCGCTGAGGTGGTCGCTCGGGGCAAGCTCGAGTCGCTCGACGAACTCGATCCGGCGTTCAGGGCGAGGGTCGAGGACACAGGCCGGCGTGTGCTGGAGGAGCACGGGCTGCTCGACTCCGGGCAGAGGTGAGTCGGCGCGAGGTCCGCGTCGCTGACAGCGTCGAGATCGACCTACTGTCCGCCGCGTGTCCAGTTCGCAGCATGGGGTCGCGGTCATCGGGTTGGGGACCGTCGGTCTCCGCTACGTCGAGCAGTTCCAGCTCGACGACCGGTTCGTCGTGGTCGGAGGGTTCGATGCGTCGCCCGATGCCGCCGCGGCAGCCGCCGAGCGGTTCGGGATCGACGTGTCTCTACCGGCGGAGGTGCTGATCGCCGACGAGCGTGTCGACGTGGTCTACGTCGCCGTCCCTCCGGTGCATCACGCCGCCTACGTCGAGCAGGTCGTCGCCGCCGGCAAGGCACTCCTGTGCGAGAAGCCGCTGGGCGTCGAGGACGACGAGAGCGTGGCGATGGTCGAGCGAGTCGCCGGCTCGGCACGAGGCGCAGCGGTCAACTTCGTCTTCGGCGCGGCGCCCGCAGCGGTGGCGTTGCTCGACGACGTCCGTGCTACCGACACCACCCTCGTCGGCGTCGACCTGAAGGTGCACTTCGAGCAGTGGCCGCGGCCATGGCAGGCCGGCGCGACCTGGCTCCGAGACCGAGACCAGGGCGGCTGGACGAGGGAGGTCGTGTCCCACTTCGTGTTCCTCGCCCAGCGACTGCTCGGGCCACTCACCATCGAACGCAGTGCAGCAGGCTTCCCTGACGACGGGTCGTCCGAGCGGTGGCTGACCGCCGAGCTCGACGGCGGGGGAGTGCCGGTGCGCATCGGTGGGTCGAGCGACACCGCCGGACCCGACGAGGTCGAGCTGACCGTGCGCGGCGTCGATCGGTCGTGGCGGCTGACGAACTGGTACGGCTACTCGATCGCCGACGCCGGCGGCCCGTGGCGGCCAGGGCTCAGCGACGCAGCGGCGTCGGGTCCGGCGGCCTACGCCGCCCAGCTCGGCCAGTTGGCCGCTTTGGTCGAAGGACGGCCCAACACCCTCGCCACCTTCGGCGAGGCGCTCCAGGTCCAGCGGATCATCGAGGCGATGCTCGTCGACACCTGATCCCCACGGCCGCCGGCTGAGCGAACGACGGTGGCCCGCGACGTCGTCAGCGTCAGGCCAGCGGTCGCATCCAGACGAAGGTGGTGAGCATGCCCGGTGCCAGCGCGCGATCGAGGCCTTCGATCGCGGTCCCGTCGGCGAAGGCGATGCTGAGCTGCAGCCCGTCGAACCAGCCCCCGACGCCCCGGCCGAGCAGGTTCGGGCCGAGGGGTACGCGGCTCGCTGCGTCCTGGCCCTCGGCGTCGGAGAAGTCAGCGGGCAGCACGCAGACGGGCCCTCCCCAGTGGGCCCGAACGGCATCGACGACGGGAGCCGGATCACCGACGTGGCGGATGGCGACGATGTCGTTGGTGATGTCCTCGGCCAGATCGAGCCAACGCTGCTGGGCCTCTTCGTCCTCGGGGAACTCACCGAGTGGCACGATGCGCGCCACGGCGGCGCTGGCGTGGCCGTCGAGCGCACGGGCGGCGGCGATCGCCGCGTCGAAGCGATCTCGTGAGACGCGAGTCGGATCGTCAGGCTGCCACCCGCCCGCCGGTGTCTCGCACATCGGCACGAGTGCGGCCGAGTCGCCGGGAACGAACGCCGAGGCCGACGCCTCCCCGAGGAACCGGACCTCCTCCGCAGGAGCCGAGCCGGTGGTGGTGACCACGAGGCGGACGCCGCTCACCCAGGTGACGTCACCGCTGCGTTCCTCGCCATCGATCGCGTCCCAGTCGAAGTCCAGCAGCCGCGGACCGCCGCCGCACTGAGGCGGCAGCGAGGTGAGGACGGCGAAGCAGACCCGAGGCCCGTCGCCCTCGTCGATCACCGTCCCGGACACCATCCATCGATCGATCGCGAACGTGGGCACGATGTCGGCGATCGGCGCCTCGGGTGGATCGTCGGCCAGGCTGCCGAGGAAGGGAGCGTCGTCGGCGAACACGAACACACCGCCGTCGGCTCCGACCATGACGTAGCCGCCAGGTGCCTGAACCGCCGCCGAGATCGGGGCGTTGAGCTGCCGATCGCCGAGCACGCCGGGCAGGGAGCCCCGGAACGGCGCCTCGAAGGCGAACACGCCACCGTCGGCGGCGATGAGCCAGTAGCCCTCGCCGTCGGGGTCGGGAACGAGATCGACGACCGGCGCGTTCAGCGGCTGACCGCCCATCGACCCGTGGAAGCGAGCGTCACCGAAGCTGAACACACCGCCGTCGGCGGCCACCAGCCAGTAGCCGTTGCCGGTGGTCGTCGGCACCAGGTCGATGATGGGTGCGACCAGCGGGAGGCCGTCGAGGTCTCCGTGGAACGGTGCCGAGCCGTTGACGTGGACCCGACCCAGGCTCGTGGCCATCCAGATCCCGAGCAGATCCGGTGTCAGGCGTGCAGCGGCGACGGTCTCGCCCACGGCGAGGAGCCCGTCGATGTCCCCCAAGGTCGCAGCCCCGCCGGCGCCGAACGCGCCATCGGAGAAGGCGACCGTGTAGCCCTCGCCGTCCGGGCGGGCGTCGATCGAGACCGCCTGCTCACCCGAGGCGCCCCGCACCGGCTGCTCGCCGCCGAACGACACCGCGTCACCGACCGCGTGGACCACGCCCGTCGCATCGACGAGCAGATAGCCGTCGACCTCCGCACTGCCCGCGACCTCCGCAGCGGTCGACACCGACTCCGTGGCGAGCGCTGCCGGAGCAGCGACGACCGCCATCACCCCCACCATCACGAACCCACCCCACGCCCTCATCGGTCAACTGTCACGTGCCGCGGCACCGGCGTCCAGTCGCTCGACCGTCCGTGACAGGTAGCACTTGACTACCAGGTAGCGAAACGCAACCATGGATCCCATGCAGGAGGAGCACGCATGAGCAGCGCGAACTGTCTGATCCACGCGGGTGGGTCCGCCGTCGGACTCCGGGACGACCTCGAGCAGGGGCTCGTCGAGATCCACGACGTCCATTCGCCCAACGCCGCACTCGACGTGTCGTGGCAGGTGATCCCCGAGGGCTACATGTTCACCGAGGGCCGTCCGAGCACGACCTCGATCGTGTCCTTCACGCTCGATCACACGACGACGCTGCCCGAGCGCGAGGCCTTCCTCGGCAGCGTCTGCGAGCTGTTCTCGGACCTGACCGGTTGCACCGTCAACGAGGTCCTGGCCGCCATCACCCCGCCCACCGAGGAGTCCTGATGCCCCTGTACCGCACCGTCGTCCGCCCCGGACTCACCGATGTCGACACGCGCCAGGCCTTCGCCGGCGACGTCGTCGACGTCCACTGCGGCGCCACCGGCGCGCCGCCGTCCCTGGTTCACGTCCTGTACGTCGAGGACGACGCCCGTCTGCCGGACGGCATCGACGCCCTCGTGTTCGGCACCATCCGCGGCGGCCGAACCGGCGACCAGAAGGAGCGCATCACCACCGGGCTGACCGCAGCGTTCGCCGAACGGGCCGGCATCTCGGCGGATGCCGTCGGCGTGCGGATCGCCGACATCCCCGCCTCCTACGCCATGGAGGACGGCGAGATCCTGCCCGAGCCCGGATCGCCCGAAGAGGAGGCCTGGAAGGCGGGCGCCCACGCCACCTGACGAGGACGGCGGTCGGCGAGTATCAGCGGCGCGCCGCCCGCGGCCGGGTCGACCCCATCTCGACCTCGTCACCGCACGACCCGCAGTGCAGGACCGGCTCGAGGAGCTCGCCACAGGGCTCGTGGACGATGTCGACCGCGAAGGTCGCCTCCTCCTCGGCCCACCGTCGGCCCCAGTCGCTCAACACGAGGATCATGTCCCGCAGGCCTCGGCCCTTCGGGGTGAGGACGTAGCGGTGGCGGAGGGGGAGCTCGTCGGTCACCTCGCGCTCCAGGATCCCGGTCTCGACGAGGTGCTTGAGTCGGGCCGAGACCACGGTCTTCTGAGCGCCGGTGTGCTGCACGAAGTCGGTGAAGCGGTCCCGGCCGTAGAAGGCCTCCCGGATGATCAGCATGCTCCAGGCGTCACCGATCGACGCCATCGCCTGGGCAATGGGGCACTCCTGCTGACCGATCTCGCTCCGCTTCACGGAGCCAAACGTACGTCATGAGGTAGCAAATTGCTACCACCCTCACCAGATCCGACATCGACACCGAGAAGGAACCCCGATGACCACCACCCTGACCGCCATCGCCCCGGAGCTGCTCGATCGCCCCGACTGGACGCCCCAGGAGCAGGAGAACGCCCGCCTGGTCGCCGAGTTCGTGCAGCTGATCATGAACGACCACGACTTCGACGCCGTCCGGGCACGGTTCGGCGACGGCTCGTACACCCAGCACAACCGCACGATGACCGACGGCCTCGACGGCGTCCTCGCCTACTGCGAGCGCACCGCCAAGCGCTACCCCGAGTTCGGCTACGACGTCCGCCGCGTCCTGGCCGACGGCGAGTACGTCAGCATCATGTCTCACGTGACCCTGAAGGCCGCCCACCGGGGCAACGACCGCAAGGGCCTCAACATCGCCGACACGTGGCGGGTGGTCGACGGCCGCCTGGCCGAGCATTGGGACTCCGTCGAGCCGATCGACCGCACCATGCGGCTGGTCGGCCTGCTCACCGGCGGCAAGTTCCGCAACGACAACGGCGTGTTCTGAGGCTCAGGTCGTCGTGCGACACCGCTGTCGCACGGTGCGGGCGTGGCCGATCGACAGCGACCGCCAGACGGTCGAGCCAGCTCAGCTGTACAGCATCGCGTGCTAGCATCGAGTGCTGTGGCGACACGTGCGACCTTCACGCTGGACGACGCGCTGGCCGACCAGGCCCGGCGCCTCGGCGTGAACGTCTCGGCCGCAGCCCGCGACGGTGTCGCCGCAGCGGTTCGGACCGCCCTCGCAGCCTCCGATCGGGCCGCTTATGAGCGACAACCCGAGTCCGTCGACGACGACTGGAGCGCGGCAGAAGCGTGGGGCGACGAGTGAACCGTGGCGAGATCTGGTTGGCCGAGGTCGGCGGCAAGCGCCGCCCGGTCCTCGTGCTCACGAGATCCGGCGTCCTCGACGTGCGGGCGCTCGTCACCGTCGCAGAGGTCACGACATCGGCTCGCGGGCTGGCCGCCGAGGTGGTGTTCGATCACGTCGCGGTCGGAATCGACCGGCCGTCCGTCGTCAACTGCGACGGCCTGCACACCCTCGCCCAGACGAGGCTGACCGAACGGATCGGCGAGCTCGACGCCTCGTCGATGGACCGTGTGTGCGACGCGATCAGCTACGCGCTGGGTTGCTGATCCCTCAGCCGACCGCGAGCGCTGGGCGCAGCGCCTCGGACCAACGGCGCCAACCGGCTCGGCGCACCGCGAGCACGGCGTAGACGGTCGCCACCGCGTTGATCCCGAAGTGGAACAGCACCCGGGTCGTGCTGGCACCGACGGGCAGTACCTGGTCGAGCTGGGTCGACAGGCCGTAGGCCGTCCCCGTCGTCACCAGGGTCGTCGACAGCACCACGTGCTCGGCCACGTGCGCCGCCTGGATCAGCATCGCCGTCCTGGCGAGGCGGTGGTCGGCCAGACGGGGGAGGCCCGTCAGCACGACGAGTCCGGCGAGGAAGATGACGTTGCCGTACAGGTGCAACAGCTCGGTCCCGAGCGGGTTCGGGCTCGATGCCGGCGCCAGGATCGAGCACCAGTGCCCGACCCCCGTCGCCGTCTCGGCCGCCCACGGCGAGATCCACGGCCGGGCGCCCGGTTCGCCGGCCCACACCGCCACCTGCAGCCCGTGCTCGAGCACGTGGACCAGCTGGAACACCAGCGCCCCTGCCGCCACCACCGGTGCGTAGCGCCGCCAGCGGCCCCGCACCATCACGGCCGCCAGGACGGCGACCCCTGCCCCCAGAGCGAGCACCAGGCCCGCCACCCCACCTGCCGTGAACATGGCGTCCACCCTTCCCCGTTCGCAAGGGCTGTTCTGCCCCCGTCGAACGCGGACGGTAGGAACGCCCGGTCGTCGCGGCATCGGGGACATCCCCGGGAGCCGGGGACACCGGACGCCGGTCGGGGCTCTGACGGTGCTCTGACGGTTGCCTCCGACGATGCGTGCAGTCCACGACACGCACTCATCACCAGGGAGACGGACCGATGCCGAACCGGATCACCGAGTTCAACACCGACACCATCGACAGCCAGGAGCAGATCCAGTGGCGGGCCGGGCACGCCAAGGAGCGCCTCGCCGTCACCGCGAAGTCCCAGAAGATCCACGACCGCCGCTACCGCAAGCAGATCACGTCCGCCCAACGGAAGCAGGCCGAGGCCGAGCGCCTCGCCCGGCGTGCCGAGGAGTACCGCGCCGCCGGCCGCCCCAAGCGAGCCAAGCGGATCGAACGCCGAGCCCAGAAGGCTCAGGAGTCCGCCGACCGGATCCGGGCCAAGGCCGAACAGCGGTGGCGGGAGGACAGCACCCGCACCGGCCGCAAGCGCACCGCCCTGAAGTGGGCCCTCGGCGGCACGCTCGCCGCCACCACGGCCGTCGCCGCCGGCATGACCGTCGTGGCACCGTCGGTCTACGGCAACGACCTGGTCCGCCCGAACGGCAACGAGATCGAGGTCGGCCTCCCGCCCGAGGTCGAGGGCGACCCGCCCCGTCCGCCGGCCCCGGTCGACGCGGCGAACGACGCCGACGACGACAGCGAGGACCAGGCCGACGGTGGGGCCGACGAGCGGCAGCCGGCAGCCGAGGCCCCCGACGAGGTGCCCGTGGGAGTCATCGTCCACGGCACCTACGTCGGCAGCCGGGCGGCCGTGACGCCCGGTGTCCAGGTGGGGCTGGCGTTCACGATCACCTCCGTCGAGACGGGCACGACGATCCACGGCGAGACGATCGACGCGGAGCACGGCGCGCTGGCCGCGCTGACGCCGACCGCACCCGGGAAGTACGTGGTCACCATCGACGGGTCGAAGTTCGAGGATCCCGACTGCGTCGGGCAGTACACCGCCGAAGTCACGGTGCCGGAGAACGGTCAGGCCGTCGTGACCGCCCACTTCAAGGATCAGGTCGGCGCCGGCGATCTCTCCTACGGGAAGAGCTGCGTCGGCGTGGAGTACCGCACGGCCCGGTGACCATCCGGGTCCGAACCGAGGGGCGCACGTCTGCCGGCGTGCGCCCCTCGGGCGCGCCCGGGGTCGCGTCGTGGTCTCTTGCGGCGCTCTGACGGTCGTCTCTGACGATGACGCCACACCGACTCAGGGAGACCGTCCGATGCGCAACCTCACCACCACCATCCGCAAGGGCATCGCCGCCACGATCATCATCGTCCTGGTGGCCGCAGCGCTCGGCGCCGTCGTCGACGGCGCCGCCGGGGACGACGACCGACCGGCCACGATCGTCATCGACGCCCTGCAGGTCGACGACCTGGCCAGTCGCGCCTCACAGCTCGACGACATCGGCTTCCGGATCGAGGCCGTCGACGCCCCTGCCGACCCGGTCGTCGGCCAGACCCGAACCGGCCGCTCGGCGAGCGTCGACGTCGCCCCGGGGGACTACTGGGTGACCGTCGACCGAACCGACCTCGGCGGCGTGCCGTGCTCCGGCAGCGACCGGGTCATGGTCCGGGTCGACCACGACGACACCCTCGCCGTGGTCGCCTTCGTCACCACCTCCGCCCCGATCGGCTTCGATCCGATCTGCATGGGCGTCATGTCGTTCCCGTCGGGCCCGATCCTCGAGCCGTGCGTCGCCGAGCGAGACCTGGAGTCCCTCGGTGAGCTGCACCTGACCTGCGCCGCCGAGTGGGGCCTCGACCTCGCCGACCTGGTCGTCGGCACGAACTGACGGGGCTCTTGCGGAGCTCTGACGGTCGTCGCTGACGATCACCGCACAGCACCAATCACCGACACCGGGAGACAGTCCGATGCGCAGCTTCACCGACAACGAGATCATCGACAGGGCCATCCACAAGGGGATCGCAGCCGCCCTCGTCCTCATCGTCGCCACGGTGGCCCTCGCCGCAGCCGACGGCGGCGCCGCCACCGAGACCGAAGACACCGGGACGGTGGTCGTCGACGCCCTGCAGGTCGGCGACCTCGGCGCCGGCTCGTCGAGGCTGGGCGACGTGCCCTTCCGGATCGAGCCCATCGGCGGCGACGGCGGGGCTGTGGCCGGTCGCACTCGTGCCAACGGGCCGGCGAGCGTCGACGTCGGTCCCGGCGACTACTGGGTGACGATCGACCGTTCCGGTCTCGAGGGCGTGCCGTGCTCCGGCAGCGACCGGGTCATGGTCCGGGTCGTGAAGGACGTCAGCTTCGCCGTCGCCGCGTTCGACACGACCACCGCCCCGATCGGCCTCGACCCGGTGTGCATGGCCGCCATGGCCCTGCCGTCCGGTCCGACCCTCGACCCGTGCCTGACCGAGCTCGATGCGGCATCGCTCACCGACCAGCACCTCGCCTGCGCCGAGGAGTGGGGGCTCGAGCGTGCCGACCTGCTCGTCCGCAGCGACTGACGACGACCGAATGAGCGGGGCGCACGTCTGCGGGCGTGCGCCCCGTCGGCGCGTCCGGAGGTCTGTCCGGCGAGGGAGGGAGGTCGGCTACTCGTCCTCGAACCAACGGCGCTCGACGGCTGCGGCGCCGGCGTCGTCGCCCGTGTCACGCAGGAGCTGGATCAGCTCGTCGACGATGTCCCGGTTCCACGGCTCGAGGTCGACGAGCACGTCCAGCGCGAGGCGCCGGTCGGGATGGTCGGCCTCCCGGCGGACACGGTCGGCGTGCTCGGCGAGCAGGCGCTCCCGGGTCCGTGCCAGCTCCGAGGCCCAGTCCGCGTCGAGATCGGCGGCCACGCCGGGAGTGAGCAGCCGGAGCGCCGTCCCGGAGTCGACGTCGTCGACGTCGTCGAGTTCGGTGCGGGCCGCGAGGCGGACGACCTCCCGATCAGCGAACACGAACCGGGACTCCTCGCCGGCCTGCCGCTGCGGCTCCAACCCGGTCCGCACCTCGCTCAGGGCGTTGCGCAGCAGCGCCCGGCCCTTGTCGGGGGCCCGATCCGGCCAGATGGCCTCGATGATCTCCTCCCGTCGGCACGACCCTCTCCGGACGGCGAGGTAGCGGACGACCTCCACCGCCTTGCGCGACTTCCAGGTCGCGGTGTCGAGCGCGACCCCGTCGATGTGGATCGCACCGTCGCCGAGCAGCTCGACCCGCAGCCCACCGTCGGACGCATCGCCGTCGCCTCGGAGCCGCTCGAACACCGCCTCGACGGCGGCGAAGCCGGTCGCTCGGATCGCCCGCCGGCGCCGTTCGGCGCGGCCTCCGTCGTCGGGATCGTCGGCGGCCAGCACCGCCCGGGCCATGGCGATGCCGGCTCGGGCGAAGGGATCACGCGGTCCGACCCGGGCCTCGACCTCGCGGGCCAGTGAGCGGGCGCCCTCGCGGTCGCCTGTGGCGGTTCGTAGCCAGACGAACGTCACGCCCGATGCGCCGAGCTCGAAGCCGCCGACGTCGACCGACCGCTCCCAGGCGGCCTCCGCCATCTCGAGCGCGCCCGCCGCATCGCCCCGCACGGCCCCGACGAGGGCCGCGGCCGCCATCCCCAATGCCGTCGGACCGTCGGTGTCGACCGATCGGCCGGCGGCCTCGGCCGCCCGCTCGTCGTCGTGCTCGGCGAGGGCGATCATCGCCGCGACGAAGGCGGACCAGTCCGAGTCGGCATCGTCGGCCATCGACGCCCGAGCACCACCGAGATCGCCCTGCCACCAGCGCACCAACGACTGCAGGCGCTGCACCCGGGACCGCAGCGACGGCTCGGCCGTCAGCGCCAGGGCTCGGTCCAGCAGGTCGGCGGCGTCGTCGAGCTGGGCCTGCGCCGTGCGCACCGAGGCCAGCGAGAAGGCGGCCGCGGCCCGCTCCTCGTCGTCGGTGGCGCGCTCGAGTCGTTCGGACGCCTCGAGCTCGGCGAGGTCGGGGTTCACCGTCGCCCGCCCGCCGGTGACCGCCGGCGGCAGCCGGTGCCGGAGCGCCGGGGGCAGGCGGTACGCCCAACTCGTCGCGGCGTCGACGGAGATCGTGCCGACGAGGTCGTTGAGGAGCGCCGCCGCGGCGTCGAGCTCGTCCAACTCGACGGCCAGCTCCAGCGCAGCCAGCGGGTCAGCCGTCCGCAGCGCGTCGAACGCGCGACGTCGAGCGGCGGCGACGTCGGCAGGCTCGGCGCTGACGAGGATGGCCTCGCGGAGCGCGTCCGGCAGCGCGATGCGCCCTGCCGCCGTGCTCACCGGGACGAGCTCGGCCACGCCCGAGGCGTCCCCGATCCCGACAGCGGACGCGACCTCGTCGGTGAGGTACGGGCACGCCGCCGCGGCGACCACGTCGTCCCAGGCGTCGCCGGCCCGGTTCCGCACCAGCGTCGCGAGCATCGTGGACGGATCGGCGCCGTCCGGGACGTCTCCGCCTGCCGCCAGGTCGAGGGCCACCGCCCATCCGCCACTGCGCTCGAGCCAGATGTCCACGTCCTCGACGGGCCAGGCACGCTCGACGAAGAGCCGCTCGGTCTCGTCACGATCGAACCGGAGGTCGTCGGTGTCGACGATCCGGGCGAACCGGGAGATCCGGCCGATGAGACCGGCCGGCCGAGGTCGGGACGTGACGATGATCGACGAGATGGGATCCAGCAGGGCGACGGTCTCGGCCAGCAGCGGATCGACGGTGTGCGGATCAGCCGAGTGCAGTCCGTCGACCACGAGCACGGTCGCCTCCGCTTCGAGCAGCGTCAGCAGATCACCGGCGAGGAGCAGCGGGTCGTCGCTCGCCGGCTCGATCTCGATCCCGACCGACCGATGGGCGAGGGCGACCAGGTCCGCAGCCGAGGCCGTTCCGGGGACGCAGCGGACCCAGGCGAGACGACCACGCCGTCCTCGAGCGGCCTGGAGCGCGTAGGCGGTCTTGCCGATCCCCGACGGGCCGGTGACGACCTCGGCGGCCGTGATCGAGGGCGCGACGAGGCGGGGCCGATCGATCAGGCCGTCCAGGCGCGGCGCTCGCCAGAGCGCAGGGGAGTAGCTGGTCAGGGTGCGAACCCCCAGGCGGGCAGGTCGATGAGCGGGCCCCCGAACCGTCCGTTCGATGCCGGCGCGGTCGCCCCGTCCGGCACCACCGTCAGCGCGGCCGAGCGGAAGAGCGGGATGGCGAATCCAGTCTCGATGAGATCGGCCTCGGCCTCGTCGATCAGCGCGAGCCGGGCGTCGTCGTCGATGGTGGCCTCCGCCTGCTGGATCGCCGACGCCGCGGGTCCGTCGTAGCCGAACGCCCGATCCGCCCCACCGAAGAACACGAGGTTCGCCGTCGGGTCGGCCTGGGTGGGCGTGAAGGCGATCCGCAGGTCGTGGTCGCCGCTCGCGGCCCGCACGGCGTACATGTCGGCGTCCTCGGCGAACGCGTCGACCGCGATCCCCGCGGCCGCCAGGTCGTTGACGATCTGGATCGGGACCGAGGCCCCGAGCTGTCCGATCGGCGGCTGTCGCTCGATCAGCAACGTGAGCCGCAGCTCCTCGCCGTCGCGCTCCCAGCGGTCGACCGGGTCGCCGTCGACGAGCGTCCAGCCTGCCGCGGCCAGGACGCGCCGCGCCTCCTCGGGGTCACCTCCCATCCCGGCGAAAGGTGCCCGCCCGTTCGCGTGCTCGGGCTGCCAGGCCAGGCTGTCGAGCGGCGCCACGGCACCGCCGACGGCGGGGCCGAGGACGGCGCTGGCCAGCGCTGTCCGATCGAGCGCTGCCATGACGGCCTGGCGCACCGCCGGATCGGCCCCCAGGCGGTCGGTCTCGGTGAACACCGCCAGCGCGGAGGGGCCGACCGATTCCGGTCGCGGGGTCACCCCGTCGAGGGCATCGAGCTCGTCGGCGGTCCCGATCGTCGGCCGACGGAGGTAGAGGGCCTCGACGTCGCTCGACTCCAGCGCGGCCACGGCGTCGGCGAGCCCGCTGTAGTGGCGGATCGTGATGCGTTCGAGACCAGGGAGGTCGCCCCACCACGCCGGGTTGACAGCGAGCCGCAGCTCGACCCCCGCGCCGGGTCCGTCACCGACGTCGGCCCGGCTGAGCGAGAACGGTCCGCCGGAGAAGCCGATCTCGTCGGCCAGGAAGTCGGCGGGTACGCCCCCGAGGGCGGCGTGGTCGGCCAGAGCGGCGGCCGGGAGCACGGGATGGTTGCCGGAGAGGAACAGGAAGTACGAGTAGTGGGGCACGGCGTACTCGACCCGGATCGTGGTCGCATCGATGGCGGTGACGGCGCCGATCGAGTCGTAGGGCTGTCGGCCGACGAGCTCGTCGCCGAGCGAGAGCATGTAGTCGTAGGTCGCGACGGCGTCATCGGCAGTGATCGGGGTGCCGTCGTCCCACACCGCGTCGGCGCGCAGCTCGTAGTCGATCACCAGCGGGTCCTCGCTCACGATGACCGGGGGAGCGGCAGCGAGCGACGGCGTCGAGACCAGATCGGCGTCCAGCTCGTACAGGACGGGGAGCACGTTGCCGATCAGGGGCTGGGTGTTGAACGGCTCGATGTGGGGGTTGAGCGTGTCGAACCGCTCCAGCGCTGCGTCGAGCCCGATCTCGAGCGATGTCCGGCCGCTGACCGGCGCGTCGGCGACGGCAGCTGCGGTGGTCGCGGGAACACCTGCCTCCGTCGCCGGCGCCGGCGCGGACGTCGGCGGAGCGGAGTCCGTGGTCTCCGTGGCGACCGCTGCTGTCTCGGTCGGCTCCTCGTCGCCGCCTCGGGTGACCACGACGCCCACGACCACGGCGACCAGGACCGCCAATGCGGCGACCGAGGCGACGACGACCCGACGGGACGCGCCCGCCGCCGCAGCGGGGCGCTCGTCCGCACGAGGAGGAGCGACACCCGACGGCGGGACGCCGACCAGCTCGTCGATCAGGTCTCCTGCCCTCGCCGGCCTCGCCGCCGGGTCCTTCGCGAGTGCCTTCGCCAGCACCGTGTCGATCCGGCGGTCCCCGGTCGGCTCGACGTCGTCGTCGACCTGCGCCCGCAAGGTGGCGAGCAACGTCGGTCGAGAGAACGGCGGCCTCCCGGTGACGCACTCGTGGAGCACGCATCCCAGCGAGTAGACGTCCGCCGCCGGCCCGGCCTGGGCGCCGTCGACCTGTTCGGGGGCCATGTAGTCGGCCGTCCCGACCGCTCCGACGGTCTCGCGGGCGACGCCGTGGATCAGCCCGGCCACGCCGAAGTCGCCGAGGAAGATGTTGCCGCGCTCGTCGAGGAAGATGTTCGAGGGCTTGACGTCGCGATGGACGACACCGGCGGCGTGGGCGTGGTCGAGCGCCTCGGCGACAGGTCGGAGCAGCGCTGCCGTCTGGTCGGCGTCGAGGGTGGGACCGGTCTCCAATCGGGTCGCCAGCGTCGTGCCCTCGACGAGCCGCATGACGAGATAGAGCTGGCCGTCGACCTCGCCGGCCTCGTGGATCGTGACGATCGACGGGTGGTCGAGCGCTGCGGCCGCCCTGCCCTCCCGCTCGAAGCGCTCGACGTACTCGGGATGATCGCCGAAGGCCGGGTCGAGGACCTTGATCGCGACGTCGCGTCCGAGTCGGACCTGCCGGGCGCGGTAGACGCTCGCCGTGGCACCCCGGCCGAGGACCTCGCCGACCTCGTACCCCGCCACCCGTCGACCGGTGAGTGGACCGTCCACGTACGCGGCGCCGCCTAGACGGCGTGGCCCCGATCGCCCCTCATGCCGGCGAGTGTACGGGGCCTGTCGCTGCGGGTACCTCGACCCGTGCCCGCGCCGTCGTCGGTCGACGACCCTCCGTACCCTGAGCGAACGTGGAGATCGGACGTCGCACGTTCCTGGGCGCCGGAGCCCTCGGATCGATCGCCTGGTGGCTCGCGGCCTGCGACGACAGCGGCAGCCCGACGGCCGGGACCGAGCGCCCGCCCACGCCCGCCGTCGAGTCCGGCCGGTTCATGCCGGGCGAGGACGCTCCGCACGCCGCGACCTGGATGTGCTTCCCGGGCCGTACGGACGTGTGGGGGTCGGAGCTCCCGGACGTGCAGGCAGCCATCGCCGATCTCGGTCTGACCATCGCCGAGTTCGAGCCCGTCCGGATGCTCGTCCGCCCTGGTGACCTGACGATCGCCGAGGATCTCCTCGGTTCCGACATCGAGCTGATCGCCGCGCCGGTCGACGACCTCTGGGCCCGGGACACGCTGCCGCTGTTCCTCGTCACCGACGACGGCCACCTCGCCGCCGGTCGGGTTCGCTTCAACGGGTGGGGCGGAAAGCAGGTCCACGACGGCGACGAGCAACTCGCCGCGCTGGTCGCCGACGTCCTCGGCATCGAGCTCGTCGACTCCGGCGTCGTGGGCGAGGGCGGCGGCGTCGAGACCGACGGCGATGGGACGCTGCTCGCCGCCCGCAGCAGCTGGGTCAACGACAATCGCAACCCGGGCATGCCCGAGGACGAGATCGCCGATCGGCTGGTCGCACTCCTCGGCGCCGACCGGCTCCTGTGGGTCGACGGCGTCGCCGGCGCCGACATCACCGATGGCCACATCGACACCCTCGCCCGATTCGTCGACCCCCGCACGATCGTCCACGAGTTCCCGTCGTACGTGGATCCGGGGGAGACCTGGTACGACCTCGCCGTCGACACCGCAGCCGAGCTGGATGCCGTCACGACCCTCGATGGCGAGCCCTACCGGCTGGTCCGTCTCGATCAGCCGGCGACCCAGCGGCGGACCGGCGACGAGTTCCTGGCCAGCTACGTCAACTACTACGTCTGCAACGGTGCCGTGATCGTCTCGCAGTACGGCGACGCCACGGCCGACGGTCGCGCGGCCGAGCTGATCGGCGAGCTCCACCCCGGACGTCAGGTGGTCGCCGTCGACTTCGATCCCGTCGCCGCGGGTGGTGGTGGCGTGCACTGCGCCACCCAGCAGGAGCCGGCGGTCAACTCGCGACGGTGATCACGACGAGATCGGTCGGCTGACGCCGTTCGTTGTCGAACAGCGGCGTCACCTCCGTCCTCGAACCGACCACCTGCACCAAGGCTGCGCCGTCGCCGTCGGAGAGCGCCACCACGCCCTTGGCGCGAGCGATCCTCCGGCCGGGGAAGCGTTGCGGCAGCGCGGCGACGATGGCGTCGATGTCGCCTCGGCTCTGGGGTCCCTCGATGGCCACCGTGTGGGTCTCGTGGAGGTCGAACAGCGTCGGGCCCCGCACGCCGGCCGCGTCCCGGTCGCGGTGGCCGCCGAGCGACAGGAACCGACCGAGGGCGCCGAGCTCCCGCTGGCCGGGGCCGCCGTCGACCACCGGCACCCGGGGGGCCAACTCGGCCAGGCGGCCACGGGCCGCTCGAACCTCGGACGCCACGGCCAGGTCGGTCTTGGTGAGCACGAGCAGGTCGGCGGCGGCGACCTGCGCCTCGACGTGGGCCCGGATCCAGTCGGGGACGTCGTCCATCAGCTGATCGACGGAGACGACGATCACCACGCCGTCGAGCAGGAACCCGGCCGAGCGGCCCCACGGTATGACGTTGGCGGGCTCCGCGATGCCGGACAGCTCGATCACGAGGTGGTCGGGCGGTTCGGGGCGGCGGCGGATGGTGTCGAGGGCCGCGCCCATGTCGTCGATGGACTCGCAGCACACGCACCCGTCGGTGAGCTCGATGGCATTGCCGTCGCAGCCCCGGATCAACCGGGCGTCGATGTTGATCGCTCCTGCGTCGTTGACGACCACCGCGATGGGTCGATCGCTGACGGCGAGCACCTCGTTGATCGCCGTGGTCTTGCCTGCGCCGAGGTAGCCACCGACGAACGTGATCGGCACGCGGCGTCCGTCCCACGGCAGGAAGTCCGGCTCCTGGTACGGCACGACGTCGACCCTACGCCTGTCAGCGCAGCTTGGGCAGGACCTCAGAGGCCAGGCGTCGCATGCTCGCACCCACCGTTCCCCGTTCGGCGTCGCGAGAGCCGGTGACGAGCACCAGCCGCTCGACGCCGGCCTCGACGAGCTCGGAGAGGCGGGAGATGCAGTGCTCGACCGGCCCGGCCACGGCGAAGCGGTCGACGAACTCGTCGGGCATCGCCGAGGCGTGACCGGCGCTCGCGCTGGCATGGCCGGACATGTCGTAGTCGCGGCCGATCGCCTCGAACACGGCAGCGTCGGGGCCGGCGGCCTTCGGCGCCCCGGCCATGCCCGAGAAGTGGGCGAACGAGGCGGTGCCACCCCGCACGATGGCCCTGGCCGCCGCCGGGTCCGGATGGGCGGCGGTGTTGACGTAGGCCCCGACCGAGATGGACGCGGGGTCGAGTCCGGCTCGCTCCCGCTCGGCCCGGACCAGTGCGATGGCGTCGCGCAGCCTGGCCGGATCGGCGCCGACGCCGAAGGTGACGCGGTCGGCGTGTCGGGCGGCGATCGCGGTGACCTTGGGGCCGGTGGCGGCGACGTCGATCGGCGCCGGCGGCTGTCCCGACTCGGCGATCCACGTGTTGCGGCTCGTGGCGTCGCCGAGGTCCACCTCCTCGCCGTGGAGGAAGCCACGCACCCGGGCCACGTACGCCTCGAAGTCCGCGACCGGCGCCGGCTGCCGCCCGAGGTAGCCGAGCGACGAGTCGCCCCGCCCGATGCCGAGCACCGCTCGCCCACCGGACGCGACCTGCACCGTGGAGATCGCGGATGCCGTCACGGCGGGGTGACGGGTGACCGGGTTGGTCACGCCGGTGGCGAGCGTCAGACGGTCGGTTGCGGAGACGGCCAACCCCAGCGAGGCGTAGATCTCACCGGTCAGGTTCTGGGTGTCGGCCAAGTACACGCCGTCCCACCCGGCCTGCTCGAACGTCTGCGCCATCGCGCCCGCCATGCCCGGCAGGGGGAACGTCAGCAGGTCGATCTCGAGGGTCATGGTTCCTCCCGGTCGGGTCGGTGGTCGGCGGTCACGAGGCCGCCCTGGAGAGCGGATGCTCCGATGCTCGGAGCAGGGCGGACTCGAACTCCCGCCGACCGGCCGCGGTCAGGCAGGGCACGAGGACCGCGAGGTGGTGCTGGATGCCTCGCTCCTGGTCGGCCCAGGTGATCTCGTGGACCGCCTCCATCTCCCGGAGGTGGTCCATCCAGTAGCGGCTCACGATCCAGAGCGAACGGGTCAGCATCTCGAGGTCGACGGGCAGATCGCGTCGGAGGAGCCCGGCTGCGGCGACCCGGTCGATCAGCTCGCGGAGCTCGGCGAGGTCGGCCGCCATCTCCGGACTCGGGCCGCTCGGCGACCCGTCGTCGAACTGCGCCTGATCTCGGAGCAGGAAGTGGTAGCTCCAGGTCAGCTCCATGGCGAACAGCAGGTGCTCGACGTAGTCGTCGGCGACCGCGCCGGGCCGGTGGGTCTCACGTCGGGCTCGCAGCTGCTCACGGGCCCGCTGCCGCACGCCCTCGACGAGGTCACGCTTCGCCGGGAAGTGATACGTGAGGTTGCCCTGGCTGATGCCGACCGCCGAGGCGATCTCGGTGAGCGAGGTCGCGGCGTAGCCCTGCCGGTTGAACAGGTGGAGGCTCGCGTCGAGGATGCGCTGCGGCGTGCTCGGCATGGTGACGCTCCTCCTCGTTGTACCTTGACCCTCTAGGTAGTTCAACCTAGTTTCTAGGTCGTTCGACCTAAGCCGTCAAGAGGGATGGACGATGAGCCCAGCGACGAAGCACGTCCTCGTGGTCGGGGGCGGAACGAGTGGCGCCGTGCTCGCCGCCCGCCTCACCGAGTCGCCATCGGTCAGGGTGACGCTGCTCGAGGCCGGCCCCGACGACACCGTCTACGACTCGGTCGTGCTCGACCCGTCGCGGGCCGCCGAGGCCTGGGCCGGCGCTGCGCCGATCGCGCCGACACCGATGGCCCACGGCGACGGGTCGATCCTGATGTTCCAGGGACGGGTCCTGGGCGGCACCTCTGCCGTCAACGGCATGGCGACCCTCCGCGGCCTGCCGCCCGACTACGACGACTGGGCCGCCCGCGGGCTCGACGGCTGGGGCTGGGACGATGTCGTCGACACGTTCATCGCCGCCGAACGGGACGTCGATCTCGGCGCCTCGCCGCTCCATGGCGACGCCGGCCCGCTGCCGGTCCGGAGGTGGCGTCGGGAGGAGATGAGTCGGGCCCAGCTCGCCTTCCTCGACGGGATGCTCGACGTCGGCGAAGCCGCAGCCGATGACATCAACGACCCGTCGCAGCTCCCGGGCATCGGCCGCTTCCCGGTCACGATCGACGACGACGATCGCCGGGTCAGCACCAGCCTCGCCTACCTCACAGCCGAGGTCAGGGCCCGCGAGAACCTGACGATCCGTACGGGCGCCGAGGTGGCCGCCGTGGCGATCGACGGCGACCAGGCGACCGGCGTCGTGCTCACCTCGGGCGAGGAGCTCGACGCCGACGAGGTGGTCGTCGCCACGGGGGCGATCTGGACGCCCCTGCTCCTCATGCGCTCCGGCATCGGGCCCGCCGACCACCTCGCCCAGCGGGGCATCACCGCCGTCGCCGACCTGCCGGTTGGCGAGACCATGAGCGACCACCTCGGCCCCGGCATCCCGTACCGCCACGACGGTCCTCGGGGCGGGCAGGCCGGGCCGGCCCAGGTCGTGTTGGTCGGGGCCTCGAACGGGACCGACGTCGACTACCACGCCTTCCCGATCGCCCCGGCGCCCACCACCGACGAGACGACGTTCATGATGGCCGTGTTCCTCATGCGGTCCAGCGGGCGGGGGAGCGTCCGCCTCGGCGACACGGTCGGCGCCGACCCCGTCGTCACCGCGCCGCCGCTGCCCGACGACGCCCGGGCCGTGCTGCGACACGGCTTCGACCGGCTGGTCGCCTGGGAACGCTCGTCGGCCGCCCAGGCACTCGGCTGCGAGCCCGTCGTCCCGATCGACCTGACCGCCGACGATGCCGTCGACGTCGCCCTCGAGCGCAACACGATGAGCTACGGACACATGGTCGGCACCTGCCCGATGGGGCCCGTGCTCGACGCCGACTGCCGGGTCCGCGGCATCGATGGGCTCCGGGTGGTCGACGCCTCGGTCATGCCCACGATCCCGTCGGGCAACACCTACCTCGGTTGCGTCATGGTCGCCGAGCGGGTCGCCCGCAAGATGCTCGCCGACGGCTGAGCCTCACGGGTCACTTCGGCGGGTCGGCCAGCCGTCGGAGCAGCGCGTGGAGCTCGACGAGCTGCGATGCGGTGAGTCGGTCGAAGCTCCGGGCGATGTGCGCGGCATGGCGGGGGCGGGCGAGCTCGAGCATCGACCGGCCCTCGTCGGTGAGGCCGACCACCCTCGCCCGCCCCTCGCTGTGGCGGGCCACGAGGCCGCCGGACTCCATGCGCCCGACCATCTGGCTGACGCTCGCTTCGGTCGTGCGGAGTCGTGCGGCGAGGTCGGTCTGCCGCTGAGGGCCGTGCTCATCGATCTCCCAGAGCACGAGGTACTGGGCCGCCGTGATCGACAGGTCGGCGATGTCCCGCTCGGCGTTCTTCGTCGTGCTCTGGACGATGCCGATGAGCAGCGACCAGACCTCCATCGACAGCTCCGCTCGGGGGCGGCGGGTCACCTCGCCGACGACGCCCGGTTCAGCAGCGTCTCGGCGAGCGACTGCAGCTCGGCCTGACGTTCGGCGCTCCTCACGTGCTCATTGTGCTCGAACAGTCCGTCTCGGCTGGCGAATCCGCCTGCGGGGAGTCGGGCATCGAGCGCGAGGCGGACGATGTCGGCGGCGGCGTCGTCCGGGCGACGGGTCGACCACCAGAACAGCGGCGCCATCAGGCGACGGAGGATGGCGGGGAGCTCTCGCCGGATCCCGGTGTCGACCGACCCTGGTCCATAGCCGAACGCTGCCGCTCCGTCGCGCTGCAGGCCGGCCACCCAGAGGTCGTTGGCCAGCTGGGCGCGACCGTGCGCCGTGAACCCGGAGCCGAGGTCCTCGGGCACTCGCAGGTCGGCCAGGAGGCGTGGGGGCGCATCAGCCGATTCGGCGGCCGCGACGTTGACGATCCGTCCCCCGGGACGAAGGCGGAGCTGGCGTTGGAACTGCACCCTCGTCAGCCAGGAGGTGGCGATGTTCGCGTCGATGCCCTCCGCAGTCGTCGACGACTGCGGCTCGAGCGTCCCGACCGCGTGCACGACCACGTCGACCCCGTCCGGATGTTTGGCGGTGATGTCCCGCGCGACCCGGGCCGATTCCCGCATCGACGACAGGTCAGCTCGATGGACTCGTATTGCTCCGGGTCTGGTCGTCGCCTGGCGCTCGAGCTCCATCGCCACTCGGACGCTGCGACCGACTCCCTCGACGACGAACCCACGCTCTGCGAGGGCCAGGCTGACGGCACCGCCGATCCCACCGGTCGCGCCGGTCACGACCGCGGTCGGGAGTCCGTCGATCTGCCTCGGCTCGAACGCCTCGCGACCCCAGTCCCACATCGGCTTGGTGATCCGCTCGGCGGCGACCACGCCGCCCAGGACCGTCGTCACGTGGGTGGCCATGAGCGTGAGGATCGCTCCTGCGGTGCCATCGTCGAGACCGCCCACGGGTGACGCGAACGAGATGACGAGGATGACCGCTGCGGCGACGAGGAACGATCGTCGACCGCGTGTCGCGCCACGCCAGCGAGCGAGCACGAGTCGGAGCCCGATCAAGCCGCAGACGCCGACGGCGGAGGCGACGGCCACGATGCCGGCGTTCAGCGACTCGCCGTTCTGCGCGGCCGTCACACCGTCGAACGAGCCGGCCGCCGATGAGAGGCCGAACAGCGCGGCGTTGCCGGCGCTGGTGATCAGGGCGATGATCGACGACGTACGAACGATCGACACGGACGACTCCCTTCGGATCCTAAGTTAGGATTCTAACTTAGGATCCGAAGTGAGACGTCTCGAGCTGAACCTACGTCACCCCGGGGCGAGGAACTCGTGCACGGACCGGATGGCGCTGGACCCCTCGCCGACCGCGGCGGCGACGCGCTTCATCGATCCGTGCCGGACGTCGCCCGCGGCGAAGATGCCCGGCCGTGACGTCTCGAAGGCGAGGGGTTGGCTGCCGTCGGATCGAACGGCGTCGGCGCCCGTCAGCACGAAGCCCTTCGGGTCGAGATCGACCACGCCCTCCAGCCAGTCGGTGAACGGCACGGCGCCGATGAACAGGAACAGGCCGGCGCACTCCCGTCTCGTCGCCGTGCCGCTCGTGCGGTCGGTCGTCGAGATCTCCGTCAGGTGGGCGTCGCCGTGCAATCCGGTGACCTCGGTCCTCGTCGCCAGGCGGATGTTCGGCGATGCCACGATCCGGTCGATCAGGTAGGTCGACATGGACGAGGCGAGCGACTCGCCTCGGATCGCGATCGTCACGTCGGCGCCCTGTTGGGCGAGGAAGATGGCTGCCTGGCCCGCTGAGTTGCCACCGCCAACGACGGTGACGGGGTTGGCGCCACAGGCTCGGGCCTCGAGCTCGGTCGCGGCGTAGTAGATGCCCGCGCCCTCCAGTGCCTCCAGTCGTTCGAGCGGGAGCTTGCGGTACTGGACACCCACGCTCACCAGGACGGCCTGGGTCATCAGGACCGACTCGTCGTCGAGCGTCAACCGGTACCCGTCGCACACGGCATCGATCGAGCTCAGGTGCGCAGGGGTGGTGATCCGGGCGCCCAGCCGCTGGGCTTGGAGCGTGGCTCGCTCGGCGAGATCACCTCCGGAGATCCCGGTCGGGAAGCCGACGTAGTTCTCGATCCGGCTGCTCGTGCCGGCCTGTCCACCGACGGCTCGGGAGTCGATCAGCAGTGTGTCGAGCCCCTCCGAGGCGCCGTAGACCGCCGCCGCGAGACCGGCCGGTCCCGCTCCGACGATCACGACGTCGTGGATGTGCAGGCTCGTGGGCTGATACAGGAGTCCGAGGTGGCCGGCGAGCTCCCCGACCGAGGGTCGCTTGAGCAGGGCGGTCGGGCTCATCACGAGCGGGGTGTCGCTGCGGGCGTAGCCGGCTGAGGCGAGCCCGGCATCGAGCGACGCGTCGCCGTCGAGATCCAACCACTTGTGGGGCAGCTGCATGCGTCGCGTGTAGCCGACGAGGTCGAGCGTCTCGGGTGAGTACCGGGACCCGACGATGCGGAGCAGTGCGCTGTCCTCACCGCGGCGCAGGTACTCACGCCGCGCGACGAGCAGCGCGAACACGTGGTCGCCGAGGTCGGCCTCGGCCGCCATCATCCGGCGGAGCGAGTCACGGCTCACCCGCAGGAGCTTCGACGGCTCGGTGGCCAGGGCGTGGACGAACCGCGTCTGGCCCGTCAGCACGTTCATCTCACCCATCACCATGCCGCGGGTCGCGGTCTGGAGGACGACCTCGTCACCCGACGGTTGCTCGGTGCGCAACACCTGTGCCTCGCCCTCGAGGACCACGACGAGGTCGGGATCGGCCTCGCCCTCCTCGAACAGGGTGGTCCCGGTCGGCACCTCGACGACCTCGCCGAACGGCACGAACAGCTCGAGCTGCTCGTCGGTGAGCGGAGCGAAGATGTCCTCGACGTCGGTCACCCGAGCAACCTATGCGATCCGCCTCCGCCCTCAGCACGGCGGCGGCGCGGGCTGGAGCGAGCACGACGGCGCCCGGTCTGGCAGGGTCGCGGTCGTGATCCCCGCAGACGAGACCTATGACGGCACCTGGCCGTTCGCGCCGAACTTCTTCGATGGGCACGGCTTCCGACAGCACTACGTTGACGTCGGCGAGGGCGACCCGATCATCTGCCTGCACGGCGAACCGACCTGGGGCTACCTCTACCGGCACATGATCCCGGCGCTCTCCGAGCACGGCCGGGTCATCGTCCCCGACCACATGGGCTTCGGGAAGAGCGAGACGCCGCAGGATCGCGAGTACACGCTCCGGACCCACACCGAGAACCTCGCCGCCCTCATCGAGCACCTCGACCTGCGCGACATCACCTTCGTGATCCAGGACTGGGGCGGTCCGATCGGCACGGCGTTCACGGTGCGGAACCCCGAGCGCGTCGCCCGGCTGGTCTACATGAACACCGTCAGCGGGTACGGGCGGCCGGGACCCGAGGTCACCCCCGCGAACGCATCCCGCTGGTTCCGGTGGATCGGCGAGGGCATGGAGTCGGGCCGCACCGAGCAGGTCCTGCGCAACGCCGGGTCGACCGTGCTGTCGGTCATGCGGATCATCGGCTTCCACAACCCCGAGGCCATGACCGACACCTGGACGCGGGCCTACACCGAGCAGTTCCCCGACTGGGACAGCGCCATCGGCGCGTACGAGTTCCCGATCGACGCCTACACCGGACGCATCATCGACTACGTCCTGGAGGCCGCCGACCGGGTGCCCGACCTCGCCGCGAAGCCGGCGATCCTCCTCGAGGGCATGGCTGACCAGGCGATCCCGCCCGACCGGGCGATCGCCGACTTCCGCGGCGTCTGGCCGGACGCGCCGGTCGTCGAGCTGCCCGGCGTGGGGCACTTCTGCCAGGAGGACGCACCGGACGTGCTGGTGAGCAACATCGTCCAGTTCTTGCAATCGAGCTGAGGGGAGGTCGGCGGTGGACGACACGACGGTCGAGCACCAGGGGCGCAGCGTCCGCTTCGCTTCGATCGGGACGGGCATCCCGGTGGTGCTGTTGCACGGGTTCCCGGACGGGCCCGGTTCCTGGGAGACCATCGCCTCCGCGGTCGCCGCGGCCGGCCACCGGGCGATCGTCCCGTTCCTCCGGGGCTACCACCCCGACACGATCGTCGCCGGCCGCGCGTACCGCCGCGAGGAGTTCGCCGACGACATCGCGCACCTGCTCGACGCGGTCGGGGAGGAGTCCGCCGTGCTCGTCGGCCACGACTGGGGTGCCGCCTTCGTCTGGGCCGCGCTCGGTCACCATCCCGAGCGGGTGCGGGCGGCCGTTCCGATCGCGATCCCGCACCCGGCCTGCCTCCGCCCGTCACCGCAGCTCCTCTGGGCCGTCCGGCACTTCTTCGTCTTCAAGGCGCCGAGGTCCGATCAGCGAGCGGCCCGCAACGACTTCGCCTACGTCGAGGGGCTGTATCAGCGCTGGTCGCCCTCCTGGCAAGGACCGGAGCGCGACGCTGCCATCGAACGCATGAAGCAGGCGTTCGGTGACCCGGCCGTCCTCCACGAGGCGTTGCAGTACTACCGGGACCTCTCGCTCCGGCCGGACCCGGCCAACGACTTCCGGGTCCCCTGTCCGGGGCTCCTCGTGATGGGTGCCGACGACTTCGGCGGCGACCGGGGCCCGTACGAGGCCTCTCTCGATCGCTTCGACGCGCCGGCCGAGCTCCTCGTCGTCGACGGCGCCGGCCACTGGCCCCACCGCGAGGGCGAGACGGAGTTCACCGAACGTCTCGTCGCCCTCCTCGACTCGCTGTCGCCTACCTGAGGGCGGCGTTGCGCACCTAGGTTCGCAACGCCTGCCACAGTCGCTCGCCCAGGTCGTCGAGGTCGGGCTGCACGCCGGCCCGCACGAGGGACACCAGCGTGCCGATCACCATGGCGTTGGCGACCTCGGTGGAGGCCTTCACGCCGACAGAGGCGAGGAGCTCCTCGGCCTCGTCCACCAGTGCCGTCTTCCGATCGAGGTTCTCCTGTGAGAGGAAGGTCGTCTTCGCCCCGTCCTCGAGGAAGAGGAACGACTGCGGTTCGGTGAGGACGTAGTGCTGGACCCGTGACCACAGCGTCATGAACCGGTCCTTCGGGCGCGCGCCGTCGATCGGGGCGTAGATCTGCTCGAGGTCGTCGATCGCTGAGGCCAGCAGGTCGTTCGCCAGCGCCGCCTTGTCGGGCCACCGACGGTAGAGACTGGCGACTCCCACGCCGGCCTCCGAGGCGATCTGCTCGATGTTGGTGTTGCCGTACCCGACCTCGGTGAACAGCGAGAGCGCGACGGCGCGGATGCGCTCGGTCACCTCGTCGCCGCTGCTCGCCATCGGCGTCACGGTACGGCAATGGCCGACCGGACAGCCAGTAGTAGGCAAGCCGAACGGAGGAAATCCTCCGCAACACGGAAGATTTCTTCCGCTCTCGTGCTACCGTTTCGCCAACGCAACGGAAGGCACGCCATGGCCACCTTCGGATCGACCGTCAACGGCACCCCGGTGAAGATCGACGTCGACGGGCCCGAGTCCGCCGTCGACGTGCTGAGGGGTCAGCTCGGCCTCACCGGCACCAAGCTCGTCTGCGCCGGCGGGGTCTGTGGGGCGTGCACCGTCACGATCGACGGCGAGCCCGCCGCCTCGTGCCTCACTCCGGCGACGGCGCTGCGCGACGCCGAGGTGACCACGGTCGAGGGACTTGCGGACGGCGACGACCTCCACTCGGTGCAGCGGGCCTTCCTCGCTCACGATGCGCTCCAGTGCGGCTACTGCACGCCGGGTTTCGTCGTCGACGCCGCATCGTTCGTCGATCGGTGGCGGGCCGAGCACGGCACCGTCGAGCCCGACCGCCACACGATCGCCGATGCCCTCGCCGGCCACCTCTGTCGCTGCGGGGCCTACGAGGGAATCCATCGAGCCGTGGCCGCCGCCTGCCGGGGTGAGCACGACGACCCGGCAGCCGAGTCGGGTCCGCAGCGCGTCGACGGGCGAGCGAAGGTCACCGGAGCGGCGGTCTACACCGCCGACCTGCACATCGAGGGCGCCCTCGAGGCGGTCATCGTGCGCAGCCCGGTCGCCGCGGCCCTCGTGGGACCACTCCCCACCGACGCCGCCGAACACGTCGTCGACCTCCTCGGCGACCACCGCGAGGTCGTCTTCGCCGGGCAGCCCCTCGCTGCGGTGGCCGCGCCGACGCTCGCCGAGGCCCAGCGGATCGCCGCCGAGCTCCCGCTGCGGATCACGGCGAAGCCCCACGTCACCGACCCGGGGCCGGCGCTCGGGCACGGTGCGCCGGAGGTCCACCCGGACAAGGCGTCCCGGCGGGCCGCGCCGAACGCAGCGGAGGGAGCCACGCTGCCGGCTCGGTGGAACGGCAACGAGCGGTCCCAGCTGGGCGGCGGCCTGCTCGGCCCGATCGCCCGGCGGCGGATCCGGAAGGCCCGTGAGGCCGGCGACGATCGCCTGGTCGAGCTCAGCGTCGGCACCGCGGTGCAGCTGCACACCAGCTTCGAACCCCACTGCACCGTCGCCGACTGGACCGACCCGAGCCACCTGAAGATCTGGACCTCCACGCAGGCCGCCGACGACATGCGACGCCACCTCGCCGAGCGCTACGAGATCGATCCTGCGAACGTCACGGTCACGGCCGACTTCGTCGGAGGTGGCTTCGGGTCCAAGCTCAGCCCGACCGCCGACATGTTCGCCGCCATCGAGCTGTCGCGTGCCGCCGGCCGTCCCGTCCGCTGCGTGCTCGACCGTCGCGAGGAGCTCACCGCCACGGGCAACCGTCCCGGCAGCAGCACCGACATCGCCGTGCTCGTCGACGACCAGGGCAAGAACCGAGCGATGGAGGTGACCGCACGAGCACACGCCGGTTCTGCGATCAACGGCGCGTACGGGATGCTCATGATGATGATGTACGGGCGATCGCCCCGTTCGATCTCCGACGCCGACGTCCTCACCAACACGCCACCGGGTTCGCCGTTCCGAGGTCCCGGCGGTGCGACGGCCGCCTGGGCATTGGAGAGCGCCGTCGACCAGCTCGCCCACCAACTCGGCCGAGACCCGATCGACCTGCGCCTCACGATGGACGGCAACGAGAAACGCCATGCCCTGTATCGCTGGGGGCAGCGCCTCGACGTGTGGGCGAACCGAGCGGCTGCGGGCGCAGGGGACGGCCGCTACCGCCGGGGCGTCGGTGCCGCCGCGGCCAACTGGCTCTACATGGTCGACCCCGACACCGAGGTCCGGGTCAGCGTCGAGAACGGCGGTCGGCTCACCGCCATCACCGCATCGCAGGATCCCGGCACCGGCTCGAAGACGCTCCTGGCGAACGCCGTCGCCTCGGTGTTCGACGTCGACCCACTCGATGTCGACGTCCACCTCGGCTTCGCGAGCGGGGAGACGCCGCACGGTCCGACCTCCGGTGGCTCCCGGGCGTCGGCGTCGGTCTACTCCACCGCCGTCGAGGCGGCCGAGGCGCTGAGGGAGCAGGTGGGTCCACGGCCGAACGCCGAGCACGACGGGATGTCGGCCAGCGCCGAGCGCGGCGGTGACCGAGGCATCCGCCCGGTCCCCGTGACCCTGCCGATGGGACTCCAGATCGGCCGCGGCTTCACCGGCGCCCTCCACATCTCCGAGGTGGAGGTCGACACCCTCACCGGCACGACCCGGGTGCTCAGCGTTCACGCCGGCATCGCCGTCGGCAGGATCCATGCGCTCGATCAGGCGCGCGGCCAGTGCGAGGGCTCGGTCATCCAGGGCATCGGACTGGCGCTCTACGAGCAGCAGGTGATCGATCCGCACACGGGGCTGACGCTCACCTCGAACCTCGAGGACTACCGGATCCCACAGCTCGGCGACACACCGGAGATCACTGTCCACTTCCACGAGGACGGGTGGGATCACGTCCCGGGCGGCGGTGTCGGTCTCGGCGAGGTCGCCACCGTCAGCCCCGCCGCCTCGGTGGGCAACGCCATCTTCAACGCCACCGGCTGGCGACCGACCCACCTGCCGATCCGACCCGACCGCATCCTGGAGGGCCTCCGATGATCTCGTTCCCCACGACCCTCTCCGAGCTCGAGGTCCCCGATGGCGCGGTCGTGCGCGCCGGCGGCACCGACCTCCAGGAGCGGCTCCGGTCAGCTGCCTCGGTCGGCAAGCCCGCACCGCACATCGTCGATCTCACCGGTATCGACGGCTTCGCCGGCATCACCGACGCCGTCGACGGAGGAGTTCGCATCGGCGCCGGCACCCGCATGGCGGTCGTCGCCCGGGAGCTCGCCGAGCGGTTCCCCGGTCTGGCCATCACGACCGGCTCCCTGGCCACGCCCCAGGTCCGCAACCACGGCACGATCGGCGGGAACCTCACCCAGCGCACCCGCTGCTGGTACTACCGCCACCCCGGGATCGACTGCGTGAAGTCCGGGGGCGAGGGGTGTCCTGCGCGCACCGGCCGACACCTGTACGGCGTGGCGTTCGACCGGTCCGAGTGCGTGCACCCGCACCCGTCGTCGATCGCGATGGCGCTGCTCACGCACGACGCCTCGGTCGAGCTCGCCGACGGCACGACGATGACCGTCGAGGCGCTCCTCGGCGACGGCGTCGACCCGACCAGGGATCACCTGCTCCCCGACGGCGCCGTCATCGTTGCGGTCCACGTCGGGTCGCCGTGGCCGGGGGAGCGGGGCGCGTACTTCCGCTCGATCAGCCGCTTCGAGGCCGAGTGGCCCCTGGTGGAGTGCGTCGTTCGGGCCCGCTTCGACGGGGACACGATCGCCGAGTGCGGTGTGGCGATCGGTGGGGTCGCTCGTGTGCCGCTCCGCATGTCGGCTGCCGAGGAGATCCTCGCGGGCGCGACACTCGACGACGCCACCATCTCCGCCGCAGCGCAGGCGTGCACCGAAGGCGCCAACCCGCTCCCGGAGACCGGCTACAAGGTCGAGCTGATCGCCGCGACGGTCACCGAGACCCTGGAGCGCCTCCGGGGCTGAGCTCTGGACGGTTCGGCGGCCGGTGGCCGAGAGTGTCGGGCGTGACCGCCGAGCCGCTGCTCTACACGAAGCGAGATGACGGCGTCGCCGTGATCTCCACCAACGACGACCCGCTGAACCGGATGACGCTCGCGTACGTCGACCGGATGGAGGAGGTCATCGACGACATCGCCGCGGACGACGGCATCCGGGCGTTCGTCGTCACCGCGGAGGGCACCACCAACTTCTCGGTCGGCATGAACCTCAAGCAGCTCCCCGAGGGCGTGCAGCGAGCCGGCGGCATCGACGAGTTCTTCGACCAGCGCCTGCGGCTCATCTCCCGCATCGAGACCATGGGCAAGCCGTCGGTGGCGACGATGTTCGGGTATTGCCTCGGCGGCGGCCTCGAACTGCCGCTGGGTTGCACCTTCCGGCTCGCAGCCGCCGAGGGAGCGCAGATCGGCCTGCCGGAGATGGACCTCGGTTCGACGCCCGCGTGGGGCGGCAGCGCCCGGCTCGCCAAGACCATCGGCCGGGTCCCGGCCCTCGACATGATCCTGCGAGCCAAGACGCTGACCGGCCCGGAGGCGTTGGCGATCGGCCTGGTCCAGGAGGTCCGGCCACTCGCCGAGCTCAAGGGTCGCGCCATCGCTCTGGCCGCCGAGCTCGCCGCTCAACCGCGGATCGCGGTGCGGGCGATGCTCGAGGGTCTCCACGACGCCGAACACCGGACCCTCGACGAGCTCCTCGCCGCCGAGCGCGCCGCCGTCCACGCCACGATGGGGACCGCCGACGCCCGCGAGGGGATGCTGGCCTTCCTCGAGAAGCGGAAGCCGGTCTTCAACCAGGCGGACGACTGAGCGACGGAGGTCGTGGCCGCCGAAGCGAAGGGACTCGGCGTGCTGGTGGATGATGAGCCAGTCGGGATCGACGTCATGCCGCGCGGATCACGACGCCAGCCTCCCCCCTGCAGCGGCCGCACGATCCCGTTCGGGGTGTCACGCCTGCCGCATGCCTTCGAGGCAGATGTCGGCGCGCGTGACCGGTGGGGCAACGGGCTCCGTCGGCGTCGAGGTCGTCAGCGTTGACAGCGGAGAGTGAGGCGTTACCTGAGCTTGTCCTAGCTGCGGTGTGGGACCCTCGCTCTGGATGCGAGGCGGGAGCGTCGGTGGGCGGATTGGCAGGACAGTCGATCACGGTATCGATCCTGTCTTGCGAGCTCGACGAGACGCTGCGGGCGGACATCGCTGCGTCGCTCGCCGAGGCCGGGATCATCGTTGGCCCTGACCACGGAGAGCCGGTGGTCATCGTCGTCATCTCCGGGACAGCGCTGCTGGACGCGTCCTGGCGCGCCTCGCTCAGCGCCATCCCCGATGCGCGGTTCATACCCATTTGCGACGGCCCTTTGCCGGACTCGGTGCCCCAACGCCTCGCCGAACTGCACTGGATCTCCTGGGAGAACTCCGCCAGAGGCCGAGGGCAGCTCCTGGCTGCCATCACTTTCGACGCCGACCTCCATCAACTCGGCCGTGAGATCACGGAGAAGTCGAGGCTCTGGGAGCAGGAGGGTCGGCCGATTCGATCATTGATCGAGAACCCGTCGCGGATCAGCGAGCTGCAGAAGTTTCGGCGCTCCGTGGAGGTCGGCGGAGGCGATGTCGGCGCCGTGGAAATCCGGTACCTCGACGCGTCGATCGCACGCTCGATAGCAGTACGTCGGCGGCGCCGACTGGTCGGACTCGGAGCGGCCGCAGTCCTCGTCGCCGGCATCGCCGCCGCGGTGCCTGCGTTCTTTCGGATCGTCGAGGGCCGGGAGGCGAACAGGGCCACGGCCCAGATCGTCGAGGCCATGGGTATCGAACGAGACCTGCCGCACTGGTCAGCGATGTCGGCTGCCTCACTGCTCGTGACCGAGGGACAGAGGTCCGGTGTGGCGAGGGAGCGCCTGGCACGCCTTGTCGGTCAGCCGTGGGGTGTCCCGGTAGCCGACCTGCCTCGGACCTCGTTCATCCGAGACGTCGAGATCCTGGCACCCGACCGGGCCATCGTGTCCAGCACCGACGAGCGCGGACGCGTGTCGGCCGCGGTCGTCGACCTCCGATCTGGATCGCAGGTGAGCCCTCTCGATCTCGCAGGCGACTTCATGTGGTTCGATGCGCTTGACGGTGCCGTTGTGGCCGCCGGTCCGGATGGTGTCGTGCTCGTCGACGACGCTGGAGTCCGGCATCAGCTCCTCGACGAAGTCGCCTTCGATGTCTGGCTGACGCACAGTGGGAACATCGGGGCCCTCACGGAGACCGAAGCGGTGTTCATCGCTCCTGACGGATCGATCGTCCGCCACACCGTGGCGTTCAGCGACGTCGTGTCCCTGCGCGCCGTGTGGGACGACTACCCGGCGGTCGTGATCAGCCGCGACGGACGGTACGAGATGATCGTTGGACAGCCCGCCACGAACGTCACCCGCTCCATCGATGTCGACAGGGATCTCGGCGCTGCAGCGGCGATCTCAGCACAGACGGCGACGGTGTTCGTCGCTGGGCCTGGAGACCAGGTCTGGTCCGTGACGACGACGGACGCAACTCCGCTGGGCATCACTGCCCCGGCGAGCACGAACATGATGCTCGTCGTTGGCGAGAGTCGAATTGTCGTGTCCAGCGCGGCGCTCGGGGTTCAGGTATACGACTTGCGGACGGGCCTGCTCCTCGGCGAGCTGTGTCGTGACGTCTCCGGCCTCCAGGAGATCAGTCTCGCCGCGGACGGGAGCGAAATCGCCTGCCTTGGCAGCCAGAGTTCGGTGTGGCGCGTCCCGGAGGGGCCGCGGGACGAAGCTCCCGACTCCGCCCGTCGGGGACGAGTGTTGCCCGCGCCGGAACTCGACGCCCTACAGGGAGCGCTGTCGGTGGAGCTCACGGCCGCCGTGGCTTCGGCCGATGGAGCGAGCCTCGTCAGCTCAACTTCCGACGGGGAGATTCTCCTCGTCGACACGGATCCTCTCGGCCGAACCCTCCCGCAGATTGCACTGGCCACCGCGGTTCCCGACCCTTCGTCCGTCATGAGCGCGACCTTCGGCGAGCAGGTGTGGGTCGAGACAGCGGCGGGCTGGTGGAAGCTCAGGGATTGCCGAGGTTGCAGCGATCCGGACGTCTTGGTCAGCGCCTTCATCGATCTGTCGCAGGGCTGCTGGCAGGACCTGCAGCTCCAGAACATCGCCGCTGAAGCCCGGGATGCTCTGGCACTCGTCGAGTGCGAGCACAGCTGACATGGATGCGTTCGTGTCCTACAGCAGGCGAGATGCTGTGTGGGTCGACCACTTCGAAGTTGCTCTGGTAGTCGCAGGCGTCGACCCCTGGCTCGACCGGCGCAAGCTGACAGTGGCGTTGCCATGGCTCGAAGAGGTGAAGGACGGAATCGAACGGGCTGCCGTGCTGGTCAGGTGCCGATCCCCACACTTCGAACAGTCGGAGAACTGTGCGTCGGAGGTGAGCTTCGCTCAGCGACTCGGCGTTCGCATCCTCGACGTCGAGGTCGGAAGCGATCCCGCGCTGGCTGCGCACGTTGTCGCAGATGGTGTCGGACAGGAAGGTCGCGAAGAGCGTGCTGCTCGGATGCTGCTCGGAAGCGCCCGGACGTGGGAACGTCGGGGTCGGCCACGCCGGGCGCTGCTGTCGGCACGCGAGAATCGACGCCTCCGATCAGCGGCGAGGCCCTCTGATGCACGAGCGGCCCTCGTCGAGGAGTTCGTGGTGGCGAGCCAACGCCGGCTCCGCGTTCGGAGTGCCGCCCTGGCGCTCGGGGCCTTGGTCCTTCTCATGGCGATCGGCTCGGCGGGACGCCTCGACGAGATCGACGAGGATGACGAAGCGACGACTGCGCTGCTCCTTCGACGCACTGAGGAGCTCTCGGATCGTCGTGCTGTCGCTCGAGCCGAGGTCTACGAGGCGCTCGAGATCGTCGCCGGCCTCGGCGGCGGCGAAGCCGCGTTCGACGCATCCCCGATGACCCTGACTCTCGATGTCCGGACGCCCGTCGACGCCTTCGACGTGCCGAGCGGGACGGGGCTTCGCTTCGCATACATGCCGGTTGGGGACGAGGTGGCGGTGCTGGATTCGGCCGGCAACGGGTTCGTCCGCTCAGCGGCTGCGATCGACGTCCGGCTGCCAGCCCCAGCCGACGTGCAACTGGTGGACCTGTCCGGCCTTGCTCTCCGAGCTGGCGGCATCGAGGTAGCGAGCGACGGCGAACTGGAGCGAGTGATCACACTCGAGCGGCATGCCACGCTCGCCCGTCGGAGTCCGGACCGCCGGATGGTCGCCGCGATGGGCGCCGAGGGTGTCGACGTCTATGACGTTGAAACCGGCCGGAGGATCGCTCGGTTGGAGGGCGTCGATGAACAGCTCCACGACATCGCTTGGTCGGATGATTCGAGCCAGCTCTGGGGTTCTGCGACCAGCGTGGTCGTTAGTTGGCGGGTCCGGGACGGAACCGTCTTGATCGACGACCCCGGCCTCCGGTTCCGTACGGTGCTCCCGTCCCTCAGCGAACATGTCTGGGTGTTGGAGGAAGCCGGCCGGCTCCTCAAGGTTGATCCCAACGGCCGGGTCGACGATGCGTTCGAGCTCGGGCTTGTCGGGTTCAGCGCCGAGATCAACACGGAGCGCTCGATGATCCTGGTCTCCGGGGCGGACACGTTGGCGGCTCTCGATCTCGGCGCCCAGACCGTGACGCACATCGACCTCTCCTGCTCAGGTCGCCTGCCGGTCTTCGTCGATGAGCAACGTGCGGTGGTCTCCTGTGACGATGGCCTCGCCATCATCGATGTCGGCAACGGCCGTGTAGCACAACTCGTGCCTCTTCCCTTCGAGCTCACCGCTCAGCCCGTCGCCTACGTGGAGTCCGTCGGCCTCGTCATGATCTCGGTCAACGGGACCCTCGCTCGGGTCGACGAGGCTGGAGCCAGTGCGGTGATAGGAGGCCAGGGCATCCCGTGTGCGGGACGCTGGTCCGGGCTCGCAGTGTCCGCGAACGCATGGCTCCACCCGTACGGACAGCGAGTCGGTCAGATCGGATGCAACTCACTGGCCGTTGCCGAGGACAGCTCCTACCGATGGCAGGCAGGTGGCTTCGAGTTGGAGCCGACGTACCGGTCCAGGGCAAGCGCATTCGGGCCCGCCGGTGACATCGTTCTCACCGGACTGGCCGACGGCAGCGTCGTAGCATGGCCGTCCGGCAACATCACTCCGCAGCGGCGGCTGACGCCGGTGTCCGGCGACATCTTCGATCTCGAAGTGATGGGTTCGCAGGTCTACGTCGTGACTCGAACCGGCATGCTCGCGCAGTTCCTGATGCCTCCTCTGCCGAGCAACGAGCTGATGGCGGGCGAAGCGATGGCTCGGCTCGCCGCAGCCGAGACCTTCGGCTTGTACGGCCAACCCTGAGCCGAGCCCGGCCTCCGGGGTGTCACACTGCCGCATGCCTTCGGAGGACATGTCGGCGCTCGTCACCGGTGGGGCCAAGGGCCTCGGCCGTGCGATCTGTGAGCGGCTCGCTGCGGACGGCTGGGTCGTCGCCGTGAACGATCTCGACGAGGCGACGGCGACCGAGACCTGCGCCGCCATCCAGGCCACCGGTGGTCAGGCCGTGGCGGTCATCGGCGATGCCACCGACGAGGTGGCCGTGGCCGACGCCGTGGCGCAGGCCGAGGCGATCGCCCCCATCGGGGCGGCGGTGCTCAACGCCACCGGCCCGCAACCGGACGGATCGATCGAGGCGACCGGTTGGCGTGAGGTCACCGATGAGCTCGACGTCTTCGTGAAGAGCCCGCTGCTGGTGTGCCGAGCGCTGCTCGACCGCTTCCGGTCCCGCGGTGGGGGCCGGATCGTGCACATCGACTCCGAGGTCGTGACCAAGACCCCGTCGCACCGGGCCGCCTACGTCACGGCGAAGTCGGCGCAGGCCGGGCTGATGCGGGCCTGGGCGCTCGAAGCTGCCCCGCACGGCATCACCGTCAACTCCGTCGCCCCCGGGTTCGTGCCGGTGGAGCGCCACGCCGTCGTTCCCGCCGAGGCGGTCGAGGAGTATCGGCGGACCGTCCCGTCGGGCCGGATGGGCGTGCCGGCCGACGTGGCGGCGGCGGTGGCGTTCTTCTGCTCCGACGAGGCGAGCTTCGTCACCGGCCAGCGACTCCTCGTCGACGGTGGTCGTCACCTCACTTGACGCTCACCTCCGGTACCAGGGGCGGTCGGGGTCGAAGAGGTGGAGGTCGAAGGTCCGGCTCAGGTCCTCGAACACGCGCAGGCCCCGCACGCTGTGGCCGTGGTCGTCGAGGCGAGGGGAGAACGTGGCGATGCCGGCCGCTCCGGGCAGGACACCGAGGATGCCGCCGCCGACGCCGCTCTTGGCCGGGATCCCGACCGTGAAGGCCCACTCGCCGGCGTAGTCGTACATCCCGCAGGTCAGGGCCACGGTCATCATGTCCCGAGCGATCGTTGGGGCAACGACGTGCTCGCCGGAGACCGGATGGACACCATGGTTGGCGATCGTGGCGGCGATCATCGCCAGCTCGGCGGCGGTCACGAGCACCGAGCACTGGCCGAAGTAGAGGTCGAGCGTCTCGTCGACCCGGTCGGTGATGATGCCCCGCCCGAGCAGGAGGTGGGCGATCGCCCGGTTCCGGTGGCCGGTGGCCCGCTCGCTCTCCCACACCGACCGGTCGATCTCCGGCGGATGTCCGAGGTAGCGGGCGAACATCGCACGCAGGGCCTCGATGCGCCCGTCGAGGCCCTCGCCGGGGACGAGGTCCGTGACGGCGATCGCTCCCGAGTTCACCATCGGATTCGGGGCACGACCGTGCTCCTCGTCGAGCTCGATCGAGTTGAACGGGTCACCGGTGGGCGCCACCCCGACCCGTTGGAGCACGGCCTCGCGTCCGTGCGCCTCGAGCGCCAGTCCGAAGGCGAGCAGCTTCGAGATCGACTGGATCGTGAAGGGATGGTCGGTGTCGCCGATGCCCACGCTGTCACCGTCGGCGGTCATCGCGGCGATCGCGAAGCGGTCCGGGTCGACCTCGGCCAGTTGCGGGATGTAACCGGCCGGAGCGCCATCGGTCAGCCCGGTGTACCTGCCGTGCAGCTCCTCGCACGCCCGGACGAACCACGCCCGGCGTTCGGCCCGCTCCTGGTCGACCTCCATCCGGTCAGTCTGGCCGCGCCAGGCGCCGATCCCGGACGCGCCGAACGGGCGGGGCGCACCACACACCCCGCCCGCCGGCGAACCCGGTTCCGGTTCAGTTGGTCCAGCCGTGCCCTGACCAGGTAGCGCCACTCCAGGTGGCACCGGACCATGTCGCTCCGGACCAGGTCGCCCCGGACCAGGTGGCACCTGACCACGTGGCGCCCGACCACGTGGCGCCCGACCAGGTGCCACCGGACCAGGTGGCGCCACTCCAGGTGGCACCGGCCCACGTCGCTCCGTTCCAGCCACCCCCCGACCAGGTCGCACCGCTCGGGGTGGTGATGCCGGTGCCGTTGCCGGCTGCACGGGCGTGTCGCTGGGTGCGGTTGCCCGCCTGCCCCTCGATGCTGTCGTCGCCCTCGACGTGGCCCCGGCCCTCGTCGTGGTTCCGGTAGCCGTCGATCGACTCGGCGTCCTTGACGATCGTCCACTTCAGGCGGTCCGGGTTCGTCCACGGGTAGCGGGCGATGATCGCAGCCGCGAGACCGCTCATGACCGCGGCCGACTGCGAGGTGCCCGAGCCGAGGAAGAAGTCGTCGTCGTGGCGGGCGTGCGGGGCGGCGACGTCGATCGTCGAACCGGGCACCCGGTAGGAGGCGATCGAACGGCCGGGTGCGACGAGATCGGGGTTGCGGTCCCCGTCGCCGCGGGCCGACCAGTCGGGGATGACCCGCTCCTCGATGTCGTCGTTGCTCATGGAGTCCGAGGCACCGACGGCGAGGACGTACGGATCGATCGCCGGGCTGTCCAGGTGACCCGGGCCGCTGCCGGAGTTGCCGGCGGCGACCACGACGAAGATGCCGGCATCCCAGGCCCGCTCGACGGCGGCCGACAGCAGGTCGCCCTCGTGGTTCGAGACTCCCGACTGGCCCAGGGACAGGTTGAGGACCCGGATGTTCATGCCGTCGGCGTTGCGATGCTCGACCACCCAGTCGATCGCGGCGACGACCTGCGGCACGGTCGTGATGCCGTCGGCGCCTGCGACCTTGATGCTGATGATCCGAGCCTGCGGGGCGATGCCCTCCGCGCCGGGACGGGTGCCCGCGATGATCCCGGCCATGTGCGTGCCGTGGCCGTAGGTGTCGAGGTAGGCGACCTCGGGGATGGACCCCTCGCCCGAGAGGTCGGGGCCGTGGAGGACGTTGCCGCCGTCGAGCCCAGGAACCGGCGAGACCCCCGTGTCGATCAGCGCGACGTCGACGCCGGCGCCGGTCGCGAGGTGGCCCTCGTCCCCGAGGAGGTCCCGGCGGAGATCGGCCATGGTGACGACGCCGCCGGAGTGCGACTCGTCGAGCATCTCGACCATCGACGAGGAAGGTCGGACGACGTCGGCGGTCGGAGCGAGGGTCGCTGCCGCATCGGTCCGATCGGGCAGACCGACGGGCACGACCGCCGTGGCGGCGAGCAGGACGCCGAGCAACAGCATGGACACTCGGGCGAGAACGGGTCCTCGAAACATGGGAAGGGCTTCGGCCCCCGGGCGGGGTCGATCGAGCAACGGACCACCAACGCGTCACAACGGTTCGCGGACGGCGCGACGTGTCGCACGACACAACCCGGAGGACCTGCGGTCTGATCCCGCTACCCTCCGGAGCTGCCCGGATGGCTCATCCATCCGGCGGGTTCGCAGACGGGCGTGGTTCCTCCGGTCATCGTGAACCGCCCAACCCCCCGATCCGACGACCTCGGCGCATCCGTCGAGGCGCAACGAACCCTGATCTGCCCGCAGCGCGTGTCCGCGCGGGCAAGGAGACACCGTGTCCACGACCTTCGCCCAGTTGGGCGTCCCCGCCGGCATCTGCGCGGCCCTCGCCACGCGCGGCATCACCGAGCCGTTCGAGATCCAGGCCGCCACCATCGCCGACACCCTCGCCGGCCGCGACCTCTGTGGTCGCGCGCCCACCGGCTCCGGCAAGACGCTCGCCTTCGGCGTGCCGCTCGTCGCGCTCGCGGAGCGCTCCGAGTCGCGCCGACCTCGCAGCCTCATCCTCGCCCCGACCCGCGAGCTCGCCGACCAGATCGCAAGTGAGCTGAAGAGCTTCGCTGGACCCGTCCGGGTCGACGTGGTCTACGGCGGCGTCGGCTACGGCAAGCAGCGCTCGGCGCTGCGCCGCGGCGTCGACGTCCTCGTCGCCTGCCCCGGTCGGCTCGAGGACCTCGTCCAGGGCGGCGACGTGTCGCTCGATGCCGTCGAGCGGGTCGTGCTCGACGAGGCCGACCGCATGGCCGACATGGGCTTCCTGCCGGCCGTCCGGCGCATCCTCGACCAGACGCAGTCCGACCGACAGACGCTGCTGTTCTCGGCGACGCTCGACGGCGACATCGCCAAGCTCACCGAGGCCTACCAACGCGATCCGGCTCGCCACGAGGTCGGTGACGCCACCCCGGACATCACCGCCGCCGAGCACCGCTTCTGGAACGTCGAGCGTGCCGACCGGGCCCGTGTCGCCGCCGAAGCGATCACCGCCGCGTGGCCGACGATCGTGTTCACCCGGACCCGCCACGGCGCCGACCGCCTCGCCCGTCAGCTCGGCAAGCAGGGCGTCGACGCCGTCGCCATCCACGGCGGTCGCAACCAGAACCAGCGCAACAAGGCGCTCGCCGACTTCAGTCGGGGCAAGGCCCAGGCGCTCGTGGCCACCGACGTCGCCGCCCGAGGCATCCACGTCGACGACGTCGCCTCGGTGCTCCACTTCGATCCGCCGGAGGACCACAAGGCCTACGTCCACCGCTCCGGTCGAACCGCTCGCGGTGGCGCCGGTGGTGTCGTGGTCTCGCTCGTGCAGCCGGACCAGAAGAAGGAAGTGCGCCGCATCCAGCGTGCGGTGGGCCTCGAGCAGCAGGTCGCCGCGCCGGACGCGTCCGAGTTGCGCACCATCACGACCGACATCGCTCGTCGGGCGCCCCGCCCGGTCGAGGAGGCGGCCGCACCGAGGCCGACGCCATCGCGGGACGCCACGGCGAAGGCTCCGCGGTCGAAGCGGGCTGACCGGGATCGAGCGTCGGCTCCGCGTCGACCTCGCAACGGCAGCGATGCCAACCGCGGCACCGTCAAGTTCTTCGATCGCAAGAAGGGCTACGGCTTCATCGCCCGGGACGGCCAGCAGGACGTGTTCGTCCACTACTCCCACATCGCCGGGAACGGCCACCGCTCGCTCGACGAGGGGCAGGCCGTGTCGTTCGACCTCGTGCCGGGCCGCAAGGGCCAGGAAGCCCACAACGTCCAGCCCGTCTGACCGGCCGGATCATCTCAGTCCGTCGCCGGATCCCACGGCCCGTCCGGGTCCAGGCGGCGCATCACGTTGCCCGCCAGTCGACCGAGCTGGATCGCCTCGTCCGGCGTCAGCGCGTCGAAGACCGCGTCACGCACCGACTCGACGTGACCCGGTGCCGCGGCGGCCAGCAGCGCCAGACCATCCTCGGTCAGGCTGACGAGGGTCACCCGGCGGTCGGTGGGGCACCGATGACGACGGATCAGCCCGCGCTGCTCGAGCCGCTTCGCGCTGTGCGAGGTGCGGGAGAGCTCACCGTTCGACAGCACGGCCAGCTCCGTCATCGACCGCGTGCGGTCCTCGGACGCATCGAGCACGACCAGCGTTGAGTACTCGAAGAACGTGAGGCCGTGCGGTTGGAGCGCGGCGCCGAGATGCGGAGGGAGCAGGAGCAGCATCGCGGCGAGCGGTCGCCACGCCTGCACCTCGTCCTCGGACAGCCATCTCGTCTCCGTCACGGTGTCGAGTGTACGAGAAGAGGTTGAAGGTTCATGTTTCTGGGCCTACGCTCTGTTCATGAGTGACCACGTGAACGATCAAGTTTCTCCGTCCGGCACACTTCCGGACGGCACCTGGCGGCTCGATCCGTCGGCCACCACGGTCACCGTGACCGCCAAGAACTTCCTGTTCCGTACGGTGCCCGCGACGCTGCAGGTCGATGCCGGGTCGATCACCGTCGAGGGCGGCGCGGTCACCGGCGTCGAGATCAGTGCCGACGCCGGCACCTACGACAGTGGCAACGCGAAGCGCGACGAGCACGTCCGGAGCGCCGACTTCCTCGACGCCGAGGCTCACCCGCTGCTCACGTTCCGCTGCGGTGGGGTCGAGTCGAGCGCCGGCGGCTACCGGACCGACGGCACCGTGACGGTCAAGGGCGAGTCGTTCCCGCTCGCGGTGGAGATCTCCGACGTCGAGGCCGGCCCGGACGGCGGCACCTTCGTGGCGACGGCCACCGTCGACCGGAAGGCCATCGGCGTCGGCAAGATGCCGTCACTGATGATCGGCCGGGACCTGCAGCTGACGGTCAGGGCGGTCGCGACCTCCTGAGCGGGCCGCTCAGTCGGCGGTGGCCTCCCGCATGATGTCGCCGAGCGGGCGATCGGTCCGGCGGGAGACCATCTCGCCGAGGCGGACGCGCACGTCCATCCCCTCCGGATGCTCGAGCTCGCTCGCCGGGCTGTCGTGCTTCGCCGCAGGTACCTCGATCGAGAAGGACTCGTTCCGGGGGAGGTGGCAGGCCTCGTCGTCGCACGACTGCCAGCGCACCGTGCCGGTGAGGCGGACCACGGTGCGGCCGTCGTCGGCCGGGACGAGCGCTCGTCCGAGGTGGGTCATCGGCACCCGCACGGTCACGTCACCGTCGAAGATCTGCAGCGTCTCGCCCGTGCCCAGGGTGTGCGGCGAGGTCGGCGGGAGTCGGGCCGGCTGCACGACGAGGCTGACCTGGTCGTCGACCTCCACGGTCGTGGCGACCATGCCGTCGGGCACGGGCTCGCCGTACAGGTGCTGTCCGGAGGGCACCGCGAACCGCACGACCAGGTCGTGGACGACGCCGGGCCACCACATCTCACCGTCGAAGGCGACGTCCACCGCGACCTCGCCGTCGACGCGCTCGACCGGGGGGAGCTCCAGCTGCTCGCCGAGGGCGGCTCGGAGGAGCTGCTCGGCGGACGGTCGCAGCATGAACGACGACTCGAAGAACTTGTCGGCGATCACCCCGTCGGCGTCCACGAGGTACACGCCGGGGTACGGGATCCCGTACCAGGGGTGGTCATCGGGGTCGATCAGCGTGTTCAGGATGCCGAAGGCCTCGATCACCTCGCTGTCCGGATCGGACAGGAGCGGGTACGTGATGCCGTGGGACCGGGCGAAGTCCGCCAGGGCGTCGGCCTCGTCGTAGCTCAGCGTGTAGAGCGCCACCCCCGCGTCGGCGTACCGGGCGGCATGTTCTTGCAGCTCGACCAGCTGCGTGCGGCAGGGCGGTCACCACACCGCCGACCGGTAGAAGGCGAACACCATCGGTCGGCCGGCTCGATCGGCGTGGACGTCGACCTCGTCGCCGCTGTGCGCGGCCACGCGGACGTCGGGGAAGCGCTCGCCGATGGCCGGCCCGGTTGGGAACTCGCCGACCGGATCCTGCCGTGGACCCCGTCCCGGTTTCACCGGTCCGAGCGCACCGAAGCGGTCTTCCCAGAGCCCGGACTCGTCTCGCCGGGCGTACGGTGCGTCGTCCCTCATCACATCCCCCATGGGCGCACCCTACGCGTCGACCCGAGTCGGTGGGTCAGCCGCTCTGCGGGTTGAGGAACTCGGGGTGCTCGCACAGGTGGTCGGCGATCGTGGTGACGGCGTCGGCCAGCGCTGCGGTCTGCTCGTCGGTGAGCGGGTCGAAGAGCAGGCGCCTCACGTCGGCGATGTGCAGCGGGGCGAGCTCGTCGAGCCGGGACTGTCCGAGGTCGGTGAGCGTGGCGTTCTTGGCTCGTCCGTCGTCCGGATCCTCGGTGATGGCGACCTCGCCCCGCTTCACCAGCGAGCGCATGCGATGGGTGAGGCGGCTCTGTGACATGTCCGCTGCGTCCGCGAGATCGCTGAGTCGCAGCGTGCGGTCGGGGGCCGACGAGAGCGAGACGAAGATGTGGTAGTGCACGGCGAGCAGGCCGTGCGCCTTCAGCGTCCGCTCCATCTCCGGGAACGCCCGGAACAGCACGGCGCGCAGTCCGGCCCAGGCCGCTTCCTGGGTCTCGTCGAGCCACTCCGGTGTCTCGCTCACGGGCGCCACCGTACTGGTTGACGCGTCAATCGTTTCTGGATAGCTTGATCCTTCAAGCGATTCAATTGACGTGTCAAGTACTCACGAGGAGGCGGTCAGATGAGCGCAACGAGCACCACGCAGACGAGCCGCCCGCTGGAGCGGGTCGTGGCTGCGACCACCACCCTCGAGGGCGGCGGCTTCGAGGTCCACCGACCGTTCCCGAGTCGCGCCCTCGACTGGCTCGATCCCTTCCTCCTCCTCGACGAGATGGCGCCGAACCGCGTCGAACCGGGCGAGGCCATCGGAGCACCGCCCCATCCGCACCGTGGCTTCGAGACCGTCACCTACGTCCTGCGCGGCGAGGTCGAGCACCGGGACTCTGCGGGCAACCACGGCCTGATCGGTCCCGGCGACGTCCAGTGGATGACCGCCGGCGACGGGATCGTGCACTCGGAGATGCCGAGCGAGCGGGTGCAGCGCGAGGGCGGCGTCGGCCACGGCATGCAGCTGTGGGTCAACCTGCCCGCCTCACTGCGCCGGACCCAGCCCCACTATCAGGGGCTCACCAACGACCAACTCGCCCGTGTGGACGGCGACGGCTGGTCGGCCGAGGTCGTGGCCGGGTCGCTGCTCGGCGTCGAGGGTCCGGCCCGGACCCACACGCCGATCGGTTACGCCCGAATCACCGTCCGTCCCGGCTCGCAGCTGCGAATCCCGGTCGCCGCCGGCCACACCGCAGCGGTGTACGCGTTCGCCGGCTCGGCCCGCGTCGGCGAGGACGCCGTTCGGGTCGCCCCGCAGGACCTCGCCGTGTTCGCCCGTTCCGGTGGCGACGTGCTGATCGCGGTGCCGGACGACGCCTCCGCCCCCTTCGAGGCGTTCGTGCTGACCGGCGAGCCGATCGGTGAGCCGATCGCCCGCTACGGCCCGTTCGTCATGAACACCTACGACGAGATCGACGAGGCCATCGCCGACTTCAACGCCGGCCGCATGGGGTCGATCTCGGCGACCGGCACGGCCTGATCCGTCCACCAACCGAGCAGGAGACCACCATGACCGAAGCCCAGAAGACCGCGCTCAAGATCGCCGCCGCCCTGTGGCTGGTCTGGGGGGCGGTGCACCTGTTCGCCGGGGTGTTCAGCCTCTCCGGCACGGCGACCGAGCTCGTGCAGAACATCGCCGACGCCGTCCCCGAGGAGACCCTCGAGGTCGAGTACCCGGCGGCGACCGGAGCCGTCCTCGACCAGCACGCCTGGAACCTGGCCTGGTTCGGGGCGGCCGCCATGATCGGCGCGGTCATGATCTGGCGCGGCAACCGCACCTGGATCTGGGTCACTGCGGTCATCGGTGGACTGGCCGACGTCGGCTACTTCATCTTCCTCGACCTGGGCGACCACGTGAACTTCTTCCCGGGCACCCTGATGACCCTCTTCTCGGGGTCGGCGATCCTCCTGAGCGGCTGGGTGTGGTTCGGTACGAGGACCCCCGAACCGGTGGGCGTCTGACCCTCAGAACATGCTCTTCTGGGGCCGGATCACCAGCTCCTCGATGTTGAGCTCGATCGGCTGCGTGACGACGTACTCGATCGCTCTCGCGATGTGGTCCACGTCACCGACGATCGGCGTCATCGCCGCCTGGAGCTGATCGATCTGCTCCGGCGGCAGGTGGCCGTGCTCATCGAAGGTCACCTCGGTGATGCCGGCGCCGGCGGCGAGACCCTCGATCATCGCCCGGTCCACGTTGCGGGTGAAGTTGGTCGCGAAGACCCCCGGCATGATCGAGGTGACCCGGATCGGGTCGTCCTCGAGCTCCGCCCGCAACGTGCTGTTGATGCAGTTCACCGCGTGCTTCGTCGCGCCGTAGACGCCGGACTCGCTGCGGCGTGCGGCGTTCGACGAGATGTTGATGATGTTGCCCTCGGAGCCGGTCTCCCGCATCGCCCGGATCGCGGCCTGTGAGCCGACCGCGAGAGCGAGGACGTTCACGTCTAGCATCGTCTTCCACATCGAGGGGTCGCCGTCGATGATGCTGCCCATGTCGCCGAGGCCGGCGTTGTTGACGAGCACATCGAGGCGGCCCGTCGACTCGGCCGCACCGGCGATCCATCCCTGGAGCGCCGCGACGTCCGACACGTCGAACGAGGCGACATCGGCCATCCCTCCGGCGGCAGCGATCGTGGCGGCGGCCTCCTTCATCGGGGCCTCGGCTCGCCCGGCGAGGAAGACGTGCGCTCCCAGGCCGCCCAGGTGCTCGGCGATCGACCGGCCGATGCCGCTCGACGCTCCGGTCACACAGACGGTCCGGCCCTCGATCGAACGCGTGCTGGTCATGGCGGTCCCCTTCCCGTGGCGAGAGGGCCACTCTGTCAGCTCGTGACCCGCCGTGGGGTTTGCCTTCGGTCGACCGGCTCCCGGTGCTGATCGCGCAGCTCGCCGCCGGCTGAGCCGAGCCGCTGCGCTAGACACGGCGCATGGGGTTGGGGATCGGGATCACGATGGGACGAGCGGATCGGGCGTCGCTCGAGGCGGTCCGGGACGCCGAGCGGATCGGCGTCGAGTCGGTCTGGGTGCCGGAGGCGTGGATGTACGACGCCGTCACACCGCTCGGGTACCTCGCCGCCATCACCGACCGGATGCGGCTGGCGACCGCCATCGTCCAGCTCGGCGCCCGCAGTCCCGCCATGTTGGCGATGTCCGCGCTTGCGCTCCAGGCGATGTCGGACGGTCGCTTCGTCCTCGGGGTCGGCACCAGCGGTCCGCAGGTCATGGAGGGTTGGCACGGCGTCCGCTTCGAGAAGCCCCTCGCCCGCACCCGCGAGGAGGTCGAGATCGTGCGGACCGTCGCCGCCGGCGGGCGTCTGCAATACGACGGGAAGGTCCACACGCTGCCGCTCCCCGACGGCCAGGGCCGGGCGTTGCGGTCGCCGGTCGCCGGTGCCGAGATCCCGATCCACATTGCCTCCATCGGGCCGGCGAACCTCCGCCTCACCGGCGAGATCGCCGACGGCTGGATCGGCACCGCCTTCGTCGCCGAGTCGGCCGATGTGTTCCTCGACCCCATACGTGAGGGCGCTGGCGTCGCCGGGCGCACCCTCGACGACATCGAGCTCACCGTCGCCGCCGGCCTCGAGTTCACCGACGACATCGAGGAGGCCGGTCGACGCCACGCCGCGGGCTACGCCTTCACCATCGGGGCCATGGGCTCACCGTCGACCAACTTCTACAACCAGGCCTTCACCCGTCTCGGCTTCGGTGATGCGGTCGAAGAGGTGCACCGGCTCTGGCAGGCCGGCGAGCGCGAGGCAGCCGGGGAGCGCGTCCCCATCGAGATCGGCCTGCACACGAACCTCGTCGGCGACGACGCCGCGGTCAGCGAACGTCTCCGCCGCTACCGGGACGCTGGCGTGGCGACGCTGCGGGTGGGTGTGCCCGGCGATCTCGCTGATCACCTCGACGATCTGGCTCGACTGGTCGATCTCGTCAGCGCCGTGAACGCGGAGCCGGTCGGGGCCTGAGGCCTTGGGTCCGCCCGCTCGGTGGGTCTGAGGCCTTGGTGCCGCCAGCTCGGTGGGTCCTGTCACCGTCGTGCCTCGGCCTTGGGTCCGCCCGCTCGGTGGGTCCTGTCACCGCAGTCACCCCGTGTCGTCCTCGCTTCGCTGCGGGCGTCACGGGGGCCCCGCTGCGGCGCCACCCACCGGGCTCCGGTGTCCGCTGCGGCATCGCTGAGCGAAGGGGTGGGCGGGGCGCGCTGGTGTGCTTGGCGCGGTCGGGGGTCTCATGCCGGGGAGTTGGTGGGTGGGGTGGGGGTCATTCGAGGGGTGGGGTGATGCGGGCTCGTTCGAGCCATTCGTGGTCCCAGCTTGGTGGTGGGTGGAACCGGAGGGTGGTGTCTGGTGTGCCGCTGGTGGTCCAGGCGTGTTCGTGGACGAAGCGGTGGTGGTGGCGGCAGAGGTGGATCAGGTTGCGGAGGTGGTGTTCGCCGCCGTGGGCTTGGTGGTGGAGGTGGTGGATGTCGCAGCGGTCGGCGATGACCTCACAGCTGGGGAAGGTGCAGGTCGGGTCTCGCACCAGCAGGGCGCGGCGTTGGCCGACGGTGATGGTCGGTGTGGCTTCGGTGACGTTGAGGATGCTGCGACCGGTCCGGGTGACCGTGGAGGTCGCGGCACCGCAGGCCAGTCGTTCCACGGTCACTGCGGGGATGGGGGCGCCGCCGACGTCGGCTCGTGGGGCGAGCGCAGCGGTCTCGGCCGCGAGGTCGTGGTCGATGACTACGGTGATCTTGGCGGTGGTGTCGCCGGTGGCGAGGGCGATGAGGGCGTCGGCGTTGCGTTGGCCGATCGAGCGGGGTTCGTCGCCAGCCGGGTCGGGGTCGGAGCGGTGGGCGGCGAGGGCGTCGGAGACGATGGCGCCGCCGTCGGCGTCGAGGCGGCCAGTCAGGTGCCAGCCACCGAACAGGTCGGGGCGCAGGTGGACCGAGCGTTCTCGCCAGAGGGTCTCGGCGTCGTGGCGGCCGAGCTCGCGGTCGCAGTGTTGTCGCCACCCGGTCACGGTCCGCTCCCAGCTCGGGAGTGGCTCGATCTCGGCGGCGGCCAACAGTTCGGTTTCGTCGCGTTGGGCGTGCTCGAGCCGTTTCGTGCCGACCGCGCCCGCGAGCACGTCGACATGTGAGGGCGTGATCGAACCTGACTCCAGGGCCGCCGCGAACGCGGGCAGCTCCGCGAGCAGCCTCGACCTGGTCACGGCTCGCCGGGCGTCCTTCGCATCGATCCGGGCGAACAGTGCCAGCCACTCCTCGGCTGAGCGGGCACCGTCGAGCTCCCACCAGCCGGTGTCCAACCAGTCACCCAGACGCGCCGTCAGCTCGGCCTGGAGTGCGGCGAGCTGGTCGCATACGGCCAACAGCTCCGCGGTCTGGGCTCGCACCGCCTCCACATCCAGCACCGAACGCATGTTCGTATTGTGCCAGCGGGGTGTGCCACAACACGACGAGACAGCGCCCTCTCAGAAGATGTTCTCCCTCGGCGTGTAGAGCTCCTCGAGCTGTGCGACGTCGTCGTCGGTCAGCTCGACGTCGAGAGCTGACACCGCCTCCTCGAGGTGGTGCATCTTCGTGACGCCGACGATCGGCGAGGCGACGACCGGGTTGCGGAGGACCCACGCCATGGCGACCTGCGCCATGGACACTCCCTTGGCTGCGGCGACCTCGGCGACGCGCTCGACGATCGGGCGGTCGCGTGACTCCTCGTACCGGGCCTCGATCATCGTGTCGCTGCCCGAGCGGGTGGTCGTCTCGTCCCACGGTCGGGTCAGGAGACCGCGACCGAGCGGGCTCCACGGGATGGTGCCGACGCCCTGGTCGGCGCACAGCGGCAGCATCTCCCGCTCCTCCTCCCGGTGGAGCAGCGAGTAGTGGTCCTGCATGCTGACGAACTTCGTCCAGCCATGGAGTTCGGCGGTGTGCTGCGCCTTCGCGAACTGCCAGGCCCACATCGACGACGCACCGATGTAGCGGACCTTGCCCGACGCCACGGCGTCGTGCAGCGCGCCCATCGTCTCCTCGATCGGCGTCCGGGAGTCCCACCGATGGATCTGGTAGAGGTCGATGTAGTCCGTCCCGAGCCGACGGAGGCTGTGATCGAGCTCGGTCAGGATCGCCTTGCGGGACAGTCCCATCGAGTTCTTGGCCTTGGGGCCGCGCAGCGGGAAGAACACCTTGGTCGCCAGCACGACCTCGTCCCGGTCGGCCATGTCCGCGAGCGCCTTGCCAACGATCTCCTCGCTCGAACCGAGCGAGTACATGTTCGCCGTGTCGAAGAAGTTGATCCCGAGCTCGAGGGCCCGCTCGATGATCGGCCGGCTCGCCGTCTCGTCGATCGTCCAGTCGTGGATGCCACCGCTGTCCTCGCCGAAGCCCATGCAGCCGAGGCAGATGCGGGAGACGTCGAGGCCGGTGTTGCCGAGCTTCGTGTACTTCATGGCGGACCTCCGGGTGGCGGCGGGACGGGACGACGCCCTCACCCTCCCACGTCCGGCGTCAGCCGAGCGCCCGGACCGTGGCCGTCACCGCAGCGGCCACGATGACGACCACGAAGAGCGGGAGCTTCCGCCAGGCGCAGAGGGCTGCGGCGCCCATCCCGTAGACGCGGGCGTCGAGCTCGATCGAGCCGGCGGTGGTCGTGGTCTGGAGGGCGACGACGGCGGCGATGATGGCCAGCGGCACAGCGCCGAGCACGGCCGTCCATCGCGGCGACAGCCGGTCGGCATCGATCGCCACGCCACCGACGAGCCGCTGGGCGTACACACCGATGGCGAGCACGAGTGAGTTGAGCCAGGTCACCGGGGTTCCGTTTCGGGGAGGAGGACGAGTCCGGCGGCGGATACGGCGATGATCGTCGAGAGGCCTCCCGGTGTGACCTCGGCGAGTCCGATCGCGAGGACGGCGGCTGCAGCGGCCACCCGTCGACCGGTCGCGTTGCGCATCTGCGGCCAGATGATGGCGAGCAGGAGCGCCGGCAGCACGACGTCGAGACCGATGCGCTGCGGGTCGCCGATCCGGTCGGACAGGGCCGTGCCGAGCGTGCAGCCGAGGAACCACGCCGGGGTGAGGGCCAACGTGCTCCGGGTGAAGACGCGGCGGCTCGTGTCGTCGTCGGCCTCTCGGTCGGCCACCGCCGTGTTGGGGTCGAAGACGTTGTGCAGGGCGAGGTAGCGCTGCCATCCCGACCGCCACAAGCGGGGGGCGATCGCCGCGGCGAGCAGCCCGAAGCGGGTGGAGACGAGCCAGCCGCTCAGCATCGCGGTCACCGTCGAGCCGCCGCCCTCGATCGCGGCGACGTAGGCCAGCTGCGCAGTGGCCGAGTTGATGATCACCGCGAACACGACGACCACCCACTGCTCGGTCCCCGCCTCGACGAGGACGACGGCGACCGCCACACCAGCACCGAAGTAGGTGGCGAACAGCGTGATCAGCTCGCCGACGGTGAGCTGTGAGCCCTCGGGGATGAGCCGCCGCACGGCCTGGAGTCTGCCCGACGCTCGCCCTGCAAGACTGCGACGCCGTGCAGGCCATCGGGATCGACGTCGGCGGATCGGGCATCAAGGGAGCGATCGTCGACACGTCGACGGGCGAGCTCGTGAGCGAGCGACTCCGGCTCGCGTCACCGGAGGGGTTCGGCCGGGACGACGTGCTCGACACCATCGCCGCCGTCGTCCACGACCTCCACGCACCGGCCGACCTGCCGCTCGGTGTGGGGTTCCCGTCGCAGGTGAGCGGCGGGGTGACCCGGACCGACCCGACCTCTCACGAGCACCCGGGGTGGAAGGGCACCGAGGTCGCCGCGCCGGTCGCCGAGCGGACGCTCCGTCGAACCGTGGTCGGGAACGATGCCGACGTCGCCGGCCTCGCCGAGGTCGTCTTCGGAGCGGCCGGCGGGCGCGACGGCGTGGTGCTCGTGCTCACGCTCGGGACCGGCATCGGCTCGGCGCTGATCCACGACGGCGTGATCGTGCCCAACATCGAGCTGGGCCGGATCTTCCTGCAGGGCGAGGACCTCGTCGCGGAGTACCAGGCCGCCTCACGCATCCGCACCGAGGAGGGCCTGAGCTGGAAGCAGTACGCCCGCCGGCTCGACCGCTATCTCGATCAGATCGACCGGGTGTTCGCTCCCGATCTGGTCATCGTGGGCGGCGGCATCGTGAAGAAGCACGAGAAGTGGCTGCCCCGGCTCACCGTCGGCTGCGAGATCGTCCCCGCGACGCTCGGCAACAACGCCGGCATCGTCGGCGCAGCGCTCTCCGCGGCACGCCACTCGGAGTGAACTGCGGTGCGCTGACAGGGAGGTCGGTCCGGGGGTAGACCGGGGTCATGCGTAGGTGGGACGTGATGTTTGGTGGGCTCGCGATCGCGACATTGGTCGCCGGGCTCGCGGTGCCGGTGGGGGCACACTCCGGAGGTCTGGACAGCAACGGCTGCCATGCAGGATCGCAGCCGTACCACTGCCACGGCGGCAGCTCGCCGACGACCACCACGACGACCACGACGACGGCGCCGCCAGCGACGAGCACCTTGACGTGCTCGGACATCGGGCGGTCGCTCGACCGGAGCGACCCCCTGTACCGACCCGACCTGGACGCCGACGGCGACGGCATCGCCTGCGAGTCGTTCGGTACTGGCGGTGGCACGAGTCCGACGGGCAACTGCGACGACATCGGTCGTCCGGTGCCGTCGTCGGACCCGCTCTATCGGCAGGAGTTGGACGCCGACAACGACGGGATCGGTTGCGAAGAGTTCGGCGTCACCGTGACCGGCGAGCCCGTCTGCACCGAGGCGAGCCGTCCCGCAGCGGTCTCGGTCGATACGGGATCCGGGTACTGGCTCCTCGACCGTGGTGGCGCGGTGTACGCCTTCGGCACGGCGCAGCACTTCGGCGATGCATCGCACACGGCCTGTCTCGCGGCCCTCGAGGCCGTGAAGCTCGCCGCACACCCGAACGGCAATGGGTACTGGATCCTGCTCTCGGACGGCAGCGTGCTCGCATTCGGCGCGGCACAGCACCATGGGAACGCCAGCGACACTGCTGCGTTCGCTGTCGGCGAGCAGGCGACGACGATGGCGTCGACGCCCGACGGCTCGGGGTACTGGATCTTCACCGATCTGGGTCGAGCGATGGCGTTCGGCACAGCTGTCGACCACGGCGACCTGACGGAGATCACCCTCAACGGCCCGGTCGTCGACAGCGTCGCGCTGCCCGACGGATCGGGCTACTACATGGTGGGTTCCGACGGTGGCGTGTTCGCGTTCGGCACCGCCGACTTCTTCGGCTCGATGGGAGCGACGCAGCTGAACCAACCGGTCAACGGACTGGTCCCCGACCCGGACGACCGTGGCTACTGGTTGGTCGCCGGCGACGGCGGCGTGTTCGCCTTCGACGCAGCGTTCCGGGGCTCGATGGGTGGAACGACGCTGAACCAGCCGGTCAACGGGATGATCGCCTTCGGCGACGGCTACCTGATGGTCGCCAGCGACGGTGGCGTCTTCAACTTCTCTACCGACAAGCAGTTCGTCGGCAGTCTCGGCGGCGTCCCGATCCCGCTGCCGATCGTCGGCATAGCGGCGGTCAGCTGAGGCGACCTCGGACGGCCCGGCCGCAGCCCGTCAGGGCGAGGACCTCGGGAGGAAGGTGGGGCTCCGGGACCCCACCTGGGCTCTAACTCAGGAAGCGGTTCGGGTCGAACTCGGCGAGGGGGATGACGCGGACCCGGGGGAGGTCGATCTCGAAGGCCTCCACGTCGTGCTCGAGGTCGAAGATCTCCAGCCGGTCGATGTCGCGCAGCGACGACGACACCAGCTCCTCGAACGCCATGAGGCCGACCCGGCGGTCGGGATCGGAGGCCAGCGACGACAGGTCCTCGGCGAAGTCGCCGTCGTGGCTGACGAGGAGGACGTGGCCCTCGCGGTTGACGATCGCCTCCATCGTGCGCTGGATGGCGATGTCGACGACCTTCTCGTCGGCGTCGCCGGACAATGGCACCGGGCGGTAGTCCATGGCCATCAGCGCCTGGACGAACGACGTCGGCATCCCGCGGGTGGCGTTCATGAAGAACAGCGCCCGGACCGGCAGTCCCCACTCGTCCTCGGCTGCCTCGACGAGGCGACCCCAGCGCGGCCGCTGGTGGGGCTCGGGCTTGTGGCCGAGGATCCCGCCGAGCGCCCAGTCGATGTTCTCGCCATCGACGAGGAGGTAGGTCATCGGGTCCGCCACGACAGCGGACTCTACGGCAGCGACCCCATCCGGTTAGCGTCGCCGACACGACGACCGGGGAAGGGGGACCCATGGCGTGGGACTTCGAGACCGATGCCGAGTTCCAGGCGGAGCTCGATTGGATGGACGCGTTCGTGACCGAAGAGGTCGAGCCGCTCGAGCACGTCCTCGACGATCCGTACGACAAGAGCGATGAGCGGATGATGGCCATCGTTCGCCCGCTCCAGCAGCGGGTGAAGGACCGCGGCCTGTGGGCCTGCCACCTCGGCCCCGAGCTCGGCGGCCCTGGGTACGGGCAGGTGAAGCTCGCCCTGATGAACCAGATCCTCGGGCGGTCCCGCTTCGCACCGTCGGTGTTCGGCTGCCAGGCCCCTGACTCCGGCAATGCCGAGATCCTCGCCCACTTCGGCTCCCCGACGCAGAAGGAGCGGTACCTCCAGCCGTTGCTCGACGGTGAGATCAGCTCCTGCTACTCGATGACCGAGCCGCACGCCGGCGCCGACCCGACGCTCTTCACGACGCAGGCGGTCAAGGACGGCGACGAGTGGGTGATCAACGGTGAGAAGTGGTTCTCCTCCAACGCGAGGTTCGCCAGCTTCTTCATCGTCATGGTCGTGACCAACCCCGACGTGAGCGCCTACGAGGGCATGTCGATGTTCATCGTCCCGGCCGAGACCCAGGGCGTGGAGATCGTCCGGAACGTCGGCGTCGGCACCGAGGAGGACGGCGAGGGCACCCACGCCTACGTCCGCTACGACAACGTCCGGGTCTCCGACGACCACCTGCTCGGCGATCCGGGTCAGGCGTTCGGCATCGCCCAGGTCCGGCTCGGCGGCGGTCGCATCCACCACGCGATGCGCACGATCGCCCAGCTCGAGAAGGCGTTCGGGATGATGTGCGAGCGGGCGCTGTCCCGCCAGACGCGCACCGGCCCGCTGGCGTCGCTCGGGGTGGTGCAGGAGCAGATCGCCGACAGCTGGATCGAGATCGAGCAGTTCAAGCTGCTCGTGCTGCGGACGGCCTGGAAGATCGACAAGCTCAACGACTACCGCAAGGTCCGAAAGGACATCGCGGCGGTGAAGGTCGCGATGCCGAAGGTGTACCACGACGTCGTGATGCGGGCGATGCACCTCCACGGTGCCCTCGGGGTGTCGAACGAGATGCCGTTCTCGTCGATGCTGATCAGCTCGGAGGTGATGGCGATCGCCGACGGTCCGACCGAGGTCCACAAGGTGACGGTCGCCCGTCAGGTGCTCCGGGAGTACGAGCCGATCGACGACCTCTTCCCGTCGAAGCACCTCCCGAAGCTCCGCGCCGCGGCCCGTGAGAAGTACGCCGCCTACTTCGAGCAGGAGCTCGCGAGCCTGTGACCGACGCCTACATCATCGACGCCTGTCGCACGCCTCGGGGCATCGGCAAGCAGGGCAAGGGCGCACTGGCCCATCTCCATCCGCAGCACCTCGGCCGGACCGTGTTGGAGGCGCTGCGCGACCGCAACGGCTTCGAGACCGCCGACGTCGACGACATCGTCTGGGGGACCAGCTCCCAGGTCCAGGAGCAGTCCGGCGACCTGGGTCGCATGGCCGCGCTCGACGCCGGGTACGACACCAGGGCGAGCGGCGTCACCCTCGATCGCTTCTGCGGATCGGGGATCACCTCGGCGAACTTCGCCGCCATGTCGATCATGTCGGGGATGGACGACCTGGTCGTCTCCGGCGGGACCGAGATGATGTCGCTGCCCAAGAAGGGCATGCTCCCGATGGGCGCCGGCAACGACCACCTCCAGGAGCTGCACCCGCAGTCGCACCAGGGCGTGTGCGCCGACGCCATCGCCACCATCGACGGGATCCCGAGGACCGCGCTCGACGCACACGCCGCCGAGTCGCAGGCCCGTGCCGCCGCGGCCATCGAGGAGGGCCGGTTCGACCGCAGTCTGGTGCCGGTGTTGAACCTCGACGGCACCGTCGCCCTCGACCGCGAGGAGTTCCCGCGGCCCGGCACCACCGCCGAGTCACTCGCCGGCTTGCAGCCGTCGTTCCCCGCCCTCGCCGATCATCGGTTCGCCGAGGACCAGCCGACGTTCCGCGAGCTGATCAACATGAAGTTCCCGGAGCTCGACATCGAGCACGTGCACCACGCCGGCAACTCGTCGGGCGTGGTCGACGGCGCGGCGGCGATCCTGTGGGCCAGTGAGGGGTACGCCTCGGCCAACGGGCTCACGCCCCGGGCGCGGGTCGTCGCCGTGGCGACTCAGGGCGACGATCCCACGCTGATGCTCAACGCTCCCGTGCCGGCCGCCCGCAAGGTGCTCGACCGGGCCGGCATGACCGTCGACGACATCGACCTGTTCGAGGTCAACGAGGCGTTCGCCGTGGTGTCCGAGAAGTTCCAGCGCGTCCTCGACCTCGACCGGGACAAGGTGAACGTCAACGGCGGCGCGATGGCCCTCGGCCACCCGATCGGCGCGACGGGCGCGATCCTCATCGGCACCGTGCTCGACGAGCTCGAACGCCGCGACCTGCAGGTCGGACTGGTCACCATGTGCACAGGTGGTGGCATGGCCCCGGCGATCATCGTCGAGCGGGTCTGAGCGTGGCCGAGGTCAACGACGTCACGTCGCTGGACGTCGAGGACGGCGTCGCCGTCATCACCCTCGACTCGCCTCCGGTCAATGCGCTCAGCGCAGCCGTGCGCGACGGGCTGTACCAGGGGTTCGAGGCGGCCATCGCCGACCCCGATGCACGGGCGATCGTGCTGATCTGCGCCGGTCGGACCTTCATCGCCGGCGCCGACATCTCCGAGTTCGGCGGCCAGCGGAAGGGCGCCGAGCTGCCCGAAGTGCAGACGCTGATGGAGTCGTCGCCCAAGCCCGTCGTCGCCGCGATCCACGGCACTGCGCTGGGCGGTGGGCTCGAGGTGGCGCTGTGCGCTCACCAGCGCGTCGCCGTGCCCAGCGCGCGCTGTGGGTTGCCGGAGGTGCACCTCGGCCTGCTGCCGGGAGCAGGTGGGACCCAGCGGCTCCCCCGCATCGCCGGGCCGGCCCGCGCCCTCGACATGATGTTGTCGGGTGAGCACGTCCTCGCCCACGAGTGCCTCGACATGGGCCTCGTCGACGCGCTCACCGGTGAGGACTCGCTGCGCGCCGACGCCATCGCCCATGCCCGCCGGATGGTCGACGAGGGTGCCGATCTGACCAAGATCAGCGACCGGCCCTGTCCGCCGGCCACCGACGACGAGCTGGACGCAGTCCGGGCGAAGCACCGCAAGGGCTTCCGGGGCTTCCTCGCTCCGTCCGCGATCGATCGCTGCGTCACGGCGGCGATGACCCTGCCCTTCGCCGAGGGGATGGCTGTGGAGCGAGCCGAGTTCGGCCCGCTCGTGACGTCACCGGAGTCCGCGGCCCAGCGGCACCTCTTCTTCGCCGAGCGCCAGGTGTGGAAGATCCCCGACCTGCCGAAGGGGACCGAGGAGCTCCCGATCGCGAAGGTCGGGATCGTCGGGGCGGGCACGATGGGTGGCGGCATCGCCATGAACTTCGCCAACGTCGGCATCCCGGTCACGCTCGTGGAGACCCAGGCCGAGGCGTTGGATCGGGGCCTCGGCGTCGTCCGCGCCAACTACGACCGCAGCGCCCGCCGTGGCCGTTTCACCGAGGCACAGGTCGAGGAGCGGATGGGCCGGTTGAGCGGGTCCCTCGACCTCGCCGACCTGGCCGACGTCGACCTGGTCATCGAGGCCGTCTTCGAGGACATGGACGTCAAGAAGAGCGTGTTCGGACGGCTCGACGAGATCTGCCGTCCCGGTGCGATCCTCGCCACCAACACGAGCGCGCTCGACATCGACGAGATCGCGGCGTCGACGTCGCGGCCCGAGTCGGTGATCGGCCTGCACTTCTTCTCGCCGGCCAACGTCATGCGCTTCCTCGAGGTCGTGCGTGCGGACCGCACGGCGCCCGAGGTGATCGCGACCTCGATGTCGCTGGCCAAGCGGATCGGCAAGCTCGCCGCGCTCGTCGGCGTCTGTCCCGGCTTCACCGGCAACCGGATGCTCTTCCAGCGATCGACCGAGGCCAACCAGCTCCTCGCCGACGGGGTCATGCCCTGGGACATCGACGCCGCCGTCGAGGGCTTCGGGTTCGCCATGGGCCCCTTCCGGATGTCCGACCTCGCCGGGCTCGATCTCGGCTGGAGGCGAGAGACCTCGACGGGCTCGACCGTGCGGGAGCGCCTGTGCGAGATCGATCGTCGGGGCCAGAAGAACGGCGCCGGGTTCTACGACTACGACGCCGACCGGACGCCATCGCCATCGACGGTGACCGAGGCGATCGTCACCGAGCTCGCCGAGCGGAGCGGCCGCCCGAAGGTCGACCTGTCCGCCGAGGAGATCGTCGAGCGCTGCCTGCTCCCCATGGTGAACGAGGGCGCCAAGATCCTCGGCGAGGGCATGGCGATCCGGCCCTCGGACATCGACGTGATGTGGGTCCACGGCTACAACTGGCCCGCCTATCGGGGCGGCCCGATGTGGTGGGGCGACCATCAGGGACTCGATCGGGTGCTGGCCCGCCTCGGCGAACTGGGCGACGGCAGCCCGCGATGGCAGCCGGCGCCCCTCATCGAGCGGCTGGTCGCCGAGGGCCGCGGGTTCGCATCGCTCAAGCCGAACGAGGCGGCTGCCGGTTGAGCACACCCAACCCGTTCACCTCGGGAGTCTCGGATCGGTGGCGGGCCTGGCGGGCAGTCGTCGATCTCGACGAGTACGTCTCCCGGTGGGATCGCCAGGAGGCCGAGGGACACGACGTCCACGGCGAGGCGGACGCGGTGGACCGTGTCGGTGGTCGGACCGTGCTCGACGGGGGGTGTGGGACCGGTCGGGTGGCGATCGAGCTCGCCCGTCGAGGCTGGGAGGTGGTCGGGGTCGACGGCGACGCCGACCTCCTCGCGCACGCCCGACGACGGGCTCCCGCCCTCGAGTGGCACCACGCCGACCTCACGACCGCGGAGCTGCAGCGTCGGTTCGACGTGGTGGTCCTGGCCGGCGGCGTGCTGTCGTTCGTCGACGGCGCCAGCCGCCCGCACCTCGTGCCCAACCTCGTCCGGCACCTCGCAGACGGCGGTCACCTCATCAGCGGCGGCCCGGCCGATCCCGCCGAGGTGCTGGGGTGGTCCGGATGGTGCGCCGCCGCCGGGCTGACGCCGGTGCACGAGTGGGCGACGTGGGACGGGCACCATTACGAGGGCGGCGACTACCTCGTCACCGTCCATCGCCGCTGACGGGTCCTAGCCTGCGGGCATGGCCGAGGCACAGCACGACACCGGACCGATCCACGCCTGCATGGAGCGGTGGCATCAGCAGCTCGAGGGGAAGCTGGAGGGCGGGCTCGACGCGATCATCCACGAGGACTGCGTCTTCTACTCGCCGATCGTCTTCCGGCCTCAAGAGGGGCGCGACCTCACGAAGATGTACCTCGGCGCAGCAGCCGGGACCCTCGGCGGGGTCGACGCCGGCCCGGCCGGCTCCGACGACGGTTCGACCGAGGGTGCCTTCCGCTACACGAAGGAGATCCTCCAGGGTCACCAGGCGATGCTCGAGTTCGAGACGACGATCCCCGGCGACGACGGCGAGCCGAAGTACGCCAACGGGGTCGACATCATCACGTGCGACGACGACGGGATGATCGTCGAGTTCAAGGTGATGATGCGTCCACTGCAGGCCATCAACGGCGTGCACGCCCAGATGCAGGCGATGCTCGAACGCATGGCCGCCGGCTGAGTCGAGGAGCCCGCTCGAGCCAGCTCCGAGGACACCGGAGGAGAGCGGGGCTCCGGGGTCCCCGCTCGGGGAGACAACTCAGAACTTGCCGGAGTTGACGGAGTCCTCGGGTGATGGGGTGGGCTCGGCTGCGTCCCAGTGCTCGACGATCTTGCCGTCCTCGAGGCGGAACAGGTCGGCCTGGGCGTACTCGATGCCCTGGAAGTACGCCCGACTCAGCGAAGCGACGAAGTTGCCACAGCCGACGAGCAGGACGATCTCGTCGTAGAGCAGTGGCGGGTTCTCCTGAGTGGCCAGCGTCCTGAAGGACTCGATCCCGTCGGGCACCTCTGCGTTGTGCTGGATGTACGTCTCGGAGGAGATGTACTGGTCGATGCGTGTCGGGTCACCGCCCGGGATCAGCACGTCGGCGATCATCGCTCGCACGAGGTCCTTGTTGGCCTCGGTCCGATCGAGATCGGTGATCTCGGCCGTCCCGTCGACCGAGGTGTGACCGGATGGGGTCGAGGGGGAGTACGCGGCGATGACATCCCAGTGCTCGATGATCTTGTCGTCGGCGTCGGTGTCGAAGAAGTCCATGGTCACCCACTGGGCTTCGCCGTCGTTGATGTTCTGGTAGGCGTGGACGAAGACGTACCGGCCGTCCTCGAAACCCCGCACGATGTCGATCTCTCGCTGCGGGTTGCGCTCGATGAACTCGGAGAAGAACTCGACGAACCCCTCGACGCCGTCCCGGACACCGGTGGAGTGCTGGGTGTAACGGTCACCGGTGAATGCCTCGACGGCCTCACGGGCCTTCCCGTCACGGATGCCGTCGAGGTACAGCGAGCGGGCGTGGTCGAGCTTGCGTCCCATGTCGGGACAGGCTCGCGAGATGAGCATCCGGTGACCAGGTCGTAGCCTGCCAGCCGATGGTCGAAAACCGACACGAGGCACCGATCGTCGAGGTCGGCTATCGGAGTCGGATCGACGGCCTGCCCGTGGAGATCCTCGACCTGGCCGACACGCGATCCCGCCTGATGCTGGTCGTCGAGCGGTTGTCCTTCCACCTGATGATCTGGTGTCTCGACGGGCGGGGAACCCACCAGGTCGACTTCGACGACATCGAGCTCGGGCCGCGCCGGGTGCTGCTCCTGCGGCCAGGGCAGGTGCATCGATGGCAAGCCGATGGCGCCTACGACGCCCGGATGCTGCTGTTCGAGGGGTCGCCCACGCTCGACGACGACGGCTGGTTCCCGGGTCGCTCGGCGGCGGTGGTCTTCGACCTCGACGAGGAGCACTGGGCGGCGGGCATGCGCACGCTCGACGAGATCGCCTGGGAGCAGGAGCGCTTCGATCCTGAGGGCTCGGTCCCCGTGCTCTCTGCCCTCCGTGACGTCGCCGTCGCCCGGGTGCTGCGTTGGGGCCCGTCGTCCTCGGCGGGCCGCCTGCCGAGGCCCTACGTGGAGTTCAGGGAGGCGATCGAGGAGCACCTCGGCGAGCACCGGGAGGTCGTGTCGTACGCCGAGTTGCTCGGCTACTCGGCCCGGACGATCGACCGGGCCTGTCGTGCGGCGGTCGGGCTCGGCGCCAAGCGCGTCCTGGACGAACGGGTCGCCCTGGAAGCCCGCCGCTCACTCGCGCACTCGACCGCCCCAGTGGAGGTGATCGGTCGGAGCCTCGGCTTCACCGAGGCGACGAACTTCACGAAGTTCTTCCGACGGGTCATGGGCGTGACACCGTCCGAGTTCCGGACGGCGACGGCCTGACGCACCGCGTCAGATGACGACGAATGTCCTCGTGACACCTTCGCGTCCGAAGGTGGGGTCCTGGACGAGCTCGCCGACGAAGATCTCGTAGACGCCGGGAGCGAGGCCCTCGATCTCGAAGCTGAACTCACCCCACGCGGAGATCCAGTCGGTCAACGACACCGATGCGTTGCTGGACACCCGGGTACCGCCGAGCACGCCGGTGAACGTCGCCGAGACGGGCGAGTTGCCCGAACCGTCCGGGAACGGCGCGAACCGCAGCTCCACCTCGGCGACCGCCTCGAAGGTCCGAGCGATCCCTTCCACGGTCACGTTGCCGCCGTCGACCTCCAGGCGGCTGATCACCGCGAACGCCTCGTTGTCGAGGGTCGTCGACAGCGGCGGACCGATCGACGTCGGAGGATCGGCATCGAGGGGGAGGGTCTCGTCGCCGATGTCGACCACGAGCCGCGCCGGGCTCTCGAGAAACGTCCCCCGCATCTGGCGGTCGGTGTCGGCGAAGATCCGCACCTCCTGCTCGCCGGAGCCTGCCGGCCGGGCGAGCCGAACGGCGGTGACGAGCTCGGCTCGCTCACCAACGCCTGCCGTCTGGACCGTGATGAAGGGGTCCTGCGAACCGATGAGCGGCAGGTACATGTGGCCGGTCGCACCGGTCGAGAAGAACGCGACCCCGAACGGGAACTGGTCGATCGGCACGGTCTCGCCGTTCACCTCCTCGCCGAGGTGGATCGTGATCCGCTCGCACCCGTCGGCGAAGACGCGGTGATCGACGGCGGAGACGTACTGCTCCTCCTCGACGGCACGAGTCGGAAGACCGGAGTCGTTGGGGCTCACGATCTCGTCCTGCGGACCGCTCGCGTCGCACGGTAGGGCCCCGGTGTCAGGCGACCCCGTCGCCGAGAGCACCAGGTCGTCGTAGCGAACGAGGCGCGCGGCGTCGTCGCGGTCGCGGATCTCCACGAGGTCATCGCCGGACGCACCGCGTTCGACCCGGCCCGTGGTCTGCACGACCGTGCCGGCCGGCAGGAGCTCCGTCGTCGCGTTGGTGTCGACCGCTGTCGCGAGCGTCGGCCGGATGGTCTCGAACAGCGCGACCGGGGCGAACGAGGACGGGTTCGTGATCCAGTACCCGTTGCCGTCGTCGCTCGCTGCGAAAGCGGTGCGGTCAGGGGCGTCGAATCGGTTGTCGTTGGCCTCGGACGGCGCGGCGCCGAAGTCGAACACGCTGCCACTCGTGGTCGCCACCCAGTAGCCGTCTCCGCCTGGTGTCGCGTCGAAGCCCATCACCGCGCGCGTCAGACCGAGTCCGGGCACCGACCCGAAGAAGTCGGCGTCGCCGAAGGAGAAGACGCCGCCATCGGCGCCGGCCATCCAGTAGCCGCCTCCGCTCGGGGTGCCGGCGGCTCCGACCACCGGGGAGTTGAGGATCGTCCCGCCCATGGAGCCGAAGAAGTCGGCGTCGCCGAAGGAGAAGACACCCCCGTCTGCCGCGATCAGCCAGTACCCGTTGCCCGTGGGCGTCGACACCATGTCGACGACGGGCGAGTTGAGGATCGTCCCGCCCATGGAGCCGAAGAAGTCGGCGTCGCCGAAGGAGAAGACACCCCCGTCTGCCGCGGCCAACCAGTAGCCGAGGCCGGTCGGGGTCGGTGCGATCGCCACGATCGCCGCGACGAGATCGATGTCGAGCGCATCGCCGTGGTGCGCCGCGCCGCCGCTGGCCTCCACCCGTCCGACGGCATCGGTTCGCCAGTAGCCGTCGGTCGCCGGGTCGGGTGCGATGTCGACCGGGCTCAGCACCTGGTGGACGGTCGGCATCGCGAGGCGTTCGAGGTCACCGAACTCCTGGATCGGCCGTGCGTCGACGCCCGGCGGACTGAGGTGCGTTGCTGCCTCGACCTCCTGTGCCGCCGTGGGACCGGCGACGGCCACCGCCGTCGCCGCCACCACGAACGCTGCCACCGTGCCGCCCAGTCCGCGCCTCATCCGACCAGCTTGGTCGAGCCGGCTGTCCGTTCGCTTGCCGAGTGGCCGTCAGTCGAGCAGGCCGACGTCGTCGGCGCCGCGGTCGAGCAGGCGCGCACCCAGGTCGTCGAGATCGACGAACGACGTCGAGTCGACCTCGAACGCCATCTCGGGCGCGTCGTGGGTGAGCGGGATCGGCTCGAGCCCGCCGCCCCACGGGTCGGCGTCGGGTCGGTCCTCGCCGGGCTCGGGGGCCGTGAAGCCGCTCGACGAGGACTCCGCCCCGGCGTCGGTGGATGCCGTCGCGTCCTCATCGCGTTCGGTCGACGAGGACGAGCGTTCGTTGTGCCGCACCATGTCGAGGGTCCGCGGCGCGTCCTTGCCCTCGAACTCGACGTCGAGGGTCCAGGGGTCGGTTCGCCGGAGTCGACCGTCGTGGACGAGGTCGAACCTGTCGATGACGCGGTGCCCGGTCCGTCGCCGCTCGTCCGCTCGGAGCCGGACCCGGCATCGAGGTCGACCTCCTTGCCGTCGACGCCGCTGCTCGATCCGGTGTCCGGGTAGGGCAACCGCTCACCCGGGCCGCCGCCCGTCGCCCCGGACCCGGTCGGCTCACCCGGGCCGCCGCCCGTCGCCCCGGGGCCCGGTCGGGTCGCCCGTGTCGCTCATGGCCTCATCACCGCGCGCCGTCTAGTGGCTGTCGGTTGGATCCGACGGCGGCGAGGCGACGGGAGCGAGCACGTACACGTTGGCCGGCACCGAGCCGTCGTCGGTGAGGACATCGGTCACGACACGGCGGTAGCCGGGGCCTTCGTACTCGTCGAGCTCGGCCCATCGGTCGGGCAGCCCTGCGGACTCGAGGAGGTGGACCTCGACGGTCGGGCCGTCGGGGTGGAGGACGATGCCGGGGTAGCCGAGGTCGGCACCCCAGCCCTCCTGTCGCAGCTCGCCGCGGATGATGCCGACGGTCCACGTGCCGCCGAGCGGAGCGAGGACGTGCTCGTTGGGCCGACCGGGCGCCAGGGTGCCGTAGACGGCGAGGCGACGCTCGGCGCCATCGCTCATCGGAGGTACCCCAGCGACTCGTCGAGACCGCCGGGTCGGCTCGACTTCAGCCAGGCTGCTCGCTGACGTTCGCGGGCGGCATCGAGGTCGACGGGGGAGACCTCCTTGCCGGCGAGGCGCGCGATGGCGAGGCGGGCGATGCCGCAGATCGCTTCCAGCTCCTGGGCGACGATCGATCCACGCCCGTCAGTCGGGAGCCGGTCTGCCCACGTCCCGGCCACCTCGTCGAGTCGAACCGCAACTGCGGCGACGAGGTCCGGGTCGACCACACCGCTGGTCGGGAACGGCACCGGGAGCACTGCGGCGCCGAGCGGCGTGCTGTTGGCGGTGGACGCCCCGAGGCCCTCACCGAGGTGGCCGAGCTCGTCGATGAGGGCGCCGGTCCCGGCTGCGGCGTCGAGCAGGTCGTCGACGATGGGTCCGACATCGAGTTGCTCGCCGGACCACGCCGCGGCGGCACCTCGAACGAGGGAGGGCAGCGACACCGCGAGCGGCTGGTGATGCCCGAGGTCGCCCCAGTCGCACACGAGGAACCCGTCCGCGCCGAGCTCGGCGCCGACGGCCGCCGTGTCGGCGAGGTTGGCCGCGGCGTTGGCGTTCCGCCCGATCAGCGTCGTCCACGTGCCGGTCCCGGCGGCGACCCAGAACGGTCGTCCGGAGGACGCAACCGCCTCGACGTGTGCGATGGCTCCGCGCTCATCGCCATCGGGCAGGCCGAGCGCCTCGACCGTCGACTCGGGCAGCGAGGCGGCCCACCCGTTGCCTGGCGCCTCGTAGTTCCACGGCACGACGACGACGCCATCGGGGAGGTCCTCGACCGCCGCCGGGTCACGTCGGAACTGGTCGCCCCAGATCATCACGTCGATGCCGTCCGCGACGAGCGGAGCGGCGATGCGAGCGAGGTGGGATCGGTAGACGGCGTCGCGTCCGATCCGCTCGGTCTCCGCCTGCGATCGTCCCAGCCCCAGCTCGAATGGCTCGTCGCCCCCGATCATCACTCGGGATCCACCGACGGCGTCGAGCATCTCGCGAACCAGGCCGACCGCGAAATCGGCGTTCTCGGCCGTCGCCGCAAGGCAGGTGGGCGGCGACGGTCGTGAGCCGGGGAACAGCCGGTGGCCGTCGGGGCACTCGGCCCGGTTCCGATACTCGTCATGGACGAGCCAGCGCTCCATGTGCCCGAAGCAGTTGAGGTTGGCGACCAGCTCGATGTCGACCTCGGCCGCCCGGTCCCGCAGCCAACGGAGGTCGTCGACCGTCAGCGGCGAGGCATCGCGCCAGACGACGTCGTGGCCGGCATAGGCGAAGGTGTGCTCGACGTAGAGCTGCAGCTCGTTGATGCCGAGCCGGCCGAGCACCTCGACCAGCCAGTGGAGCGTGTCTCGGCGCGGCACCCGACATCGCGAGACGTCGAGCAGGTAGGCGCGGCGGGCGAACCGTGGCGCGCCCTCGAACCTCACCTCAGCTCGAAGCTCGGCTCGGCGTCGCTGGTCGCGCCGATGCGGGCGGCGGTGTGGCCCGCATCGTCCAACGCGGCGAGCACGCCGACCGTCTCGCCGGGTTCCACGCCGAAGACCAGTCCACCGGAGGTCTGGGCGTCGGCGATGAGGAGCTGGTGCAGCTCGTCGTGGTGGCCCGGGTCGAACAGCTCCGTCGCCCACGCGAGGTTTCGTCGGCTGCCGCCGGGCATGATCCCCTCGCCGGCGAGGTCGACGGCGCCAGGAAGGAACGGCACGGCGTCGAACTCGACGACGACCTTCACGCCGGACTCGATCGCCATGCGGCCGAGGTGCCCGAGCAGTCCGAAGCCGGTGACGTCGGTGCAGCCGGTCGCTCCGGCGTCGAGCGCGATGCGCGAACCGAGATCGTTGAGTCGGGTCATCGAGGTCACCGCGGCGTCGGCGACCTCGGTGGAGGCGACGTCGGCCTTGATCGCGGTGGTGATCACACCGACACCGAGGGGCTTGGTCAGGATCAGGTCCTGCCCCGGACGGAGTCCGGCGTTGGTCAGGATGCGGTCGGGGTGGACCTCGCCCGTGACGGCGAGGCCGTACTTGGGCTCGGGATCGTCGATCGTGTGACCGCCGACGATCGGGAAGCCCCCGGCGCGGGCGACGTCCTGACCCCCGGCCATGAGCTCGCCGAGCATCTCCGGCGGGAGGGCGTCGTTGTTCCAGCCCACCAGGTTGAGCGCGAAGAGGGGCCGACCGCCCATCGCGTAGACGTCGGAGACGCTGTTGGCCGCGGCGACGCGCCCCCAGGCGCGGGCGTCGTCGACGACGGGGGTGATGAAGTCCGCGGTCGACACGAGGGCGCGCGCGTCGTCCAGGCGCCACACCGCGGCGTCGTCGCCGGTGGCGGTGCCGACGATCAGCTCGTCGGGTTCATCGGGTTGCAGATCGCGCACCACGTGCGCGAGCTCGCCGGGAGCGAGCTTGCAGCCTCAGCCGGCGCCGTGGCTGAACTGGGTGAGGCGAAGCGTCTGCGGGTCGGACACAGAGGATTCCTTCGTCGATGTGTCGCTCACGCTACTGGCGCCCTGGTCGTGCGGATACCGTCGGCGAGGTGCAGCTCGCGGACTGGGTCGACGACGAGGCGCTGATCGGTTGGGTGCACGATGCGACCGACCGGGTCGTGTCGACCGTCGAGGACTTCGCCCCCGACGACGAGCGGTGGATGGGCCCCTACCTCCCGGTCGTGAACCCTCCGGTGTGGGAGCTCGCCCACGTCGCCTGGTTCGCCGAGTGGTTCGTGCTCCGCCAGCTCCACGGGCGGGCCCCGCTGGTCGAGGGCGTCGACGCCCGCTACGACTCGGGCCGGATCGGGCACACGACCCGCTGGGCGCTCGACTACCCCGGCGGCGCTGCGTCGATCGACTACCTGCGCCGGGTGGCCGACGAGCTGGTCATGGTGCTGGAGGACGACCGAGGCCTCGACTCTACCGCCGCGTACGTGGCGTACGCCGTCATGCACCACGACGCCCACTTCGAGGCGCTGACCTACACCCGCCAGACCCTCGACTGGGGTCCGATCGAGCGGGGTGGCGTCGAGCAGGTGCGCAGCGAGCCGCTGTCGGGCGATCGGCCGGTGAGCGGTGGCCGCTACGTCATCGGCGCCTCCCGGCACCAGCCCTTCGTCATGGACAACGAGAAGTGGGCGCACCCGGTCGAGCTCGGTCGGTTCGACCTCGCCGTCGCTCCGGTCACCGTGGCCGAGTTCGCCGCCTTCGTGGACGACCATGGGTACGCCGACGATCGCCTCTGGGCGCCCGAGGGGCTCGCGTGGCGCAACGAGGTCGGAGCCGCCGCTCCGGCCTACTGGCGGCGAGGAGTCGACGGCTGGGAACGGCGGGTCACCTCGGCCTGGCAACCGATCGAGGCGACCGCCGACCATCCGATGATCCACGTGTGCTGGTGGGAGGCCGATGCGTACTGCCGCTGGGCGGATCGCCGCCTGCCGACCGAGGCCGAGTGGGAGGTCGCGGCGACCACCGGGCCCGCGGCCGAGCGGCGTCCCTGGTTCCCGTGGGGCGATCGCGACCCGCAGCCCGCCGAGGCCGCCCTCGACGCCCGCACCGGCGGAACGGTCCCGGTCGGCGCCTTCGGAGCGGGTGACGGTCCGTGGGGTCACCGCCAGCTCATCGGCAACGTCTGGGAGTGGACGGCGTCCCCCTTCGAGCCGTATCCGCACTTCGAGCCCGACGCGTACCGGGACAACTCCGAGCCGTGGTTCTCCACGCGAAAGGTGCTGAAGGGTGGGTCCTGGGCCACGCGGAACCGCTACGTGCGCTCGACCTATCGCAACTACTTCGAGCCCCACCGGCGTGACGTCTTCGCCGGGTTCCGCACCTGCGCCAGATGAGTCGCATCGCGGTGGTCGTCCCGATCCGGCCGACGGCCCGCTCGGGCAACGACGTCACCGCGGCCCGCTGGGCCGGGCTGCTCACCGAGCTGGGGCACGAGGTCGTCACCGCGCCGGTCATCGAGGCCGCGGAGCCCGACGCTGCCACCGCCGCTGCGCTCGCCGACGCCGACGCGCTGCTGGTCCTCCACGCGCTCCGTTCGGCGAAGGTCGTCGAGTGGTGGGAACGGCGCGTCCCGGCCCGTCCGCTGATCGTGGCGCTCACCGGTACCGACCTCTACCTCGACCTCCCGGAGAGCCCCGCCGCCCGGCGCTCGGTCGAGGCCGCCGACGCGCTGATCGTTCTCCAACGGTCGGCCGTCGATCGATTGGCCGGCCTCGATCCGAGCTGGGCCGAGAAGGCCCGGGTCGTGCACCAGTCGGTCGATCCGGCACTCGTGCCCGACCGGACTCCGGCGCCCGACGAGCTGCGGGTCGTGGTGCTCGCCCACCTCCGCGAGGTGAAGGATCCGCTGCTCGCAGCCCGGGCAGCCCGGCTGCTCCCGGACTCGAGCCGGGTGGTCGTGCACCACGTCGGGGCCGCGCTCGATGACGGGTGGCGGGCCGCAGCAGAGACCGAGGCCGCGGAGAACCCGCGCTACCGCTGGCACGGCGAGCTCGATCACCGGGCGGCGATGCGCATGCTGGCCACCGCTGACGTGCTCGCCTGCACCTCGGTCGAGGAGGGCGGGGCGAACGTCGTCACCGAGGCACTCGCCGTCGGGGCGCCGGTGATCGGGACCCGGATGGACGGCAACACCGGTCTGCTCGGCGAGGACCATCCCGGCCTGGTCCCCGTCGGGGACCACGAGGCGCTCTCGGAGCTCCTGGCTCGGATCGAAGCCGAGCCCGAGCTGCTCGCCGAGCTCCAGGGCCGCACCGATGCGCTCCGCCCGATCACCGACCCGGCCACCGAGCGAACGGCGCTCGCCGAGGTGGTGCGGCTCAGCGGAGCGAGCGCCTGATCGCGGCGGACGCGAAGTCGACGGCGATCGTGACGATGAACAGGGCCACGATCGTGGCGAGGATGCCGTCGTAATCGAACGCCGAGGTCTGGTCCTCGAAGCGGCGGCCGAGTCCGGCCGCGCCGACCACGCCGACGATCACGGTCTCGCGGATCGCCACCTCCCACCGGTACAGGCCGAGCGCGACGAACCGCCCGGCCACCGCGGGGACGGTGGCGACCGTCAGCGCCGCCGGTGCGGTGGCCCCGATGGCGCCCAGCAGCCGGGCCGGGCGTTGGTCGTCGTTCTCCAGGACCTCGCCCTGGAGCCGTCCGAGCACGCCGGCGTTGTAGATGCCGAGCGCGACCGCCCCGGGCCACAGGCCGGGGAACAGCACGAACACGATGACGAAGGCCCACACCGGTGGTGGCACCGACCGGGCGACGAGCATGGCGAAGCGCAGCAGCATCGAGACGGCGAGCCGCAGGGCGCCGGCCGGCGAGCTCGGCCGTCGCGGTGGTCGTCGGGCGAGGAAGGCCAACGGCGCGGCCAGGGCGAACGCGATGGCGATCGACAGCACGGCGAGGGCGATGGTGTCGATCGAGTCCTCCACCAGGCCCCGGACCCCGCCGTCGCCGATCTCGGGCGGCCAGGCGTCGGCGACGAGCTCGCCGGCGAGGGTGCGGGCCCGGTCGCTCCAGAGGTTGGACAGGTCGACGCCGAGACGCCACCAGGCGATGGGGATCGCCACGGTGATGGCCAGCGCGCTGAATCGGAGGAAGCGATCGCCCTCGGGTCCGGCCGCGGATCGGTCGGCGCTCGCAGCCGGTCCGGCGTCGTCGACATGGGTCTCGGCGGCCAGGGCGTGTCGACGGCGCCGCACCGCCGAGGACCACCGGTCGGCGATGCCGGACAGCAGGATCAGCATCCAGAGGAAGGTCCACATCTCGTCGTAGCGCAGCGACTGGAAGGACAACGAGAGCTGGAAGCCGAGGCCGCCGGCGCCGACGATGCCGAGTACGGCCGCGCTGCGCAGCGAGCACTCGAACCGGTAGAACGCGTACGAGAGCAGATCACCGAGCGCCTGCGGGACGGTGCCGAACAGCAACGCCGTGAGCCGCCCGGCACCCGAGGCCCGCAGGGCCAGCTCGGCGTCGTGCGGGACGTCGTCGAGGAGCTCGGCGAAGACCTTGGATGTGACGGCGCCGAAGGGGATGCCGATGGCGAGCACCGCGACGAGTGGGTCGAGGCCGAGGATGTTCACGAGCAGGAGGCCGAAGATCACCTCGTGCATGGAACGGGGGATCGCCAGGGTCACCTTGGCGGCGATCCAGCCGTAGCGTCCTCGGCCCATCACCCCCGTCTGGGACGTCCAGATCCGCTCGGTCAGCAGCACGCCCCCGATCGAGCCGATCACCAGCGCGAGGGCGGTGCCGAGCAGCGCGTACCCGACCGTGACCCCGGCCTCCCGGACTGCCAGCTCGACCAGCTCGCCGCTCAGGTCGGGCGAGAACATCGCAGCGAAGAAGCTCCGGAGCTGACCCCAGCCGCGCTCGTTGACGACCTCACCGAGGTCGAGGCCGGCGCTCCAGATCGACCAGCCGATCACGACGGTGGTCGCGATCGCCCACCAGCGACGATCGCGTCGGGTCGGTCGCTCGGGGAGCCGGTCCGGTGCGGCCGGCCGCTCGAGCGTGGCGGTCACGGCGCGCTCGGCTCGTCGATGACGTAGAGCTCGGTCAGGTGGGACTCGGTCACCTCGGTAGCCGGTCGGTCGAAGACGACCCGGCCCTCTCGCAGCGCGATGACCCGATCGCAGTGGGCCAGCGCCAGCGGGGCGTCGTGCATGCTCGTGATCAGCGCCCGGCCTGGTCCGGAGGCATGACCGGCGAGGACGGCCATCACCGCGTCGGATCGGGCCGGGTCGAGGGCGCTGACCGGCTCGTCGGCCAGCAGCAGGTCCGGGGCCTGGAACAGGGCCCGGGCGATGGCGGTGCGTTGCTGCTCACCGCCGGAGAGCGTGTCGGTGCGGTCCCAGACCTTGTCGGCGATGCCGACCGCGCGCAGCGCTGCGCCGATCTCGTCGAGCGGGCCGGGCCGCACGAGCGAGCGCACCGCCTGCCACCACGACCACCGACCGAGCCGGCCGGCGGCCACGTTGCTCGCCACCCGCAGCGGGCCCACCAGACCGAAGTCCTGGGTGATGACGCCGATCCGACTGCGCACCGGACGCTGGGCCCGCCGCCCGAGCAGCGGTGTGGGGACGCCGAGCACCCGGACCTCGCCGTCGGAGGGCAGCGTCAGCCCGGCGCAGAGCGACAGGAGCGTGCTCTTGCCCGCTCCGGACGGGCCGACGAGGGCGACCCGCTCCCCGACGTCGATCCGCACCGTGACGCCGACGACCGCAGGTCGGTCGGCGCGCGGGTACCGGACGGTGACGTCCTCCAGGCTGACGAGCGGGTCGTCGGTCATCGGGGGAGTGCCTACTCGATGATGCCGATCTCCCGGCCCACGTTCTCGATGGCGTCGTAGTTGGAGCTCTCGGTGCCGATGAACGACTCGGCGTCGAAGAACTCGAGGATCGCTGCCTCGTCGGGGTCGGACGGGTCGAGGCCCATCAGCGCGTCGAGGATCTGCGACTGGACGGCGTCACCCAGCTCGGGACGGGCGACCCAGTGGTAGTTGACGTAGGTCGGTGTCTCGAAGATGAGCTGCACGCGGTCGAGGTCGACCTCGCCCGCCTCGACCCGGGAGTACCACACGGACGAGCTGAGAGCGCCCACCTCGAACGTGCCGGCCTCGACCAGCTCGATCGTGGCGTCGTGGGAGCCGCTGAAGCCGGGCTCGCCGTCGAGATCGTCGAGGCTGACGCCGGCGTCGCCGAGGAAGGACTGCGGCATCAGTCGGCCCGACGTCGACGAGTCGGAGCCGAAGGTCAGCGATCGGCCGGCGATCACGCTCAGGCCCTCGACGCTGTCGACGGGCTCGATCCCCGTGTCGGTGCCGGCGACGAACACGGAGGTGAACTGCTCGTCGATGTTGCGCTGCGCGAGCGCTTCGGCGCCGTCGACCTGCAGGCGGGCCTGCACGCCGGTCACCGCGCCGAACCACACGAGGTCGAGGTCACCGACCCGGAAGCCGGTGACGGCTGCGTCGTACTCGGTGACCGGCTCGAAGCGGACGTCGACGCCGAGCTCCTGCTCGAGGTAGTCGGCGACCAGGTCGTAGTTGCGGAGCAGCAGATCGGGGTCCTGGTCGGGGATCGCACCGATCACGAGCTCGGTGACCTCGTCGCCGGCGGCGGCGTCGCCACCGCTGTCGTCGTCGCTGTCGCCGCAGGCCGCCGCGAGGAGAGTGAACGCGAGGACGAGGGGGAGGAGGGCACGCCGCATGGATCAGCTCCGTGTCAGGTCAGGGGGCGCTCGCGGACCGGCGAGCAACCGTGAACCTATCCAACCCCTGCGGTGTCGCGAATCGTTCCTCAGTGCTCCGGGAGGTGCGCGCCCTGACGGGCTGCGGCCGGGCCGTTCCTCAGAGGTGGGCGCCCCGGCCGGCGATCATCGGGAGGTCGAGGAAGGTCCGCACGCCGGGCTCCGCCTCCATCAGGTAGGGAAGGGCGTTGATGGCGTGGGCGCCGGTGGAGCCGAGCACGTTGCGGTTCCAGCTGTGCGGGAGCGTGAGCTCCATCTTCGGGTCGCCCTCGATGGCGAGCGACCAGTCGCCCTGGGGCCAGTCGGGGGCGGCGTCGTCGTGCATCCGCCAGACGGTCTCCTGCGACACGACCGGGTGGTCGTCGAGCATCGCGGCCCACGTGTAGCGCTGGCCGGCGACGGTGCCGGCCCCGACGACGCCGGCGGCGGTGTCGAGATCGTCGGTGGCGATCCAGAGGTCCTGTGACGACGAGGTCTCGGTCGTGTCGAGACCGAGGCCGTGGGCGACCATGTGGACCGCCTCGGTGAAGAGGCCGTCGAGCCAGTTGCGGTGCCGCTCGCTCGCGGCGGCGAAGGCGTCGGGCGTCTTCCCGAAGTTCATCATGTCGAACATGATCTCGGTGGAGGGGTAGCGGACGAAGCAGCTGATCTCCTGCACCCGCACCTGGTCGACCCGCAGCGACAGTCCGGTCATGAGCAGCGGGAGCAGGTCGCCGAACCAGCCCGGGTTCGCTCCGGTGCCGTGGAAGCAGGAGCCGCCCTCGGTGCACGCCCGTTCGAGCGGGCCCATGACCGCCTCGCCGTACACCTGCGGGTACATGTAGCCCACGGTCGTGGTCACGTGCTTGCCCGAGGCGAGCAGGGTGGCGAAGTTGTCCACGTCGGCGTCGAGGTCATCGCCGTAGACCAGCGAGGGCAGCGGGGCGTGTACGACGGCGTCGGCGTCGAGGGCGACGATCTGCTCGATGTCGTCGGTCGCGGCCACCCCGAGCGGGTCGAGGCCGGCGAGCGCGCCGGCGTCGGCGCCGACCTTGTCCGGGTTGGTCACGACGAGCCCGACGAGCTCCATGTCCGGCCGGGCGGCGATCGTCCGGATGCACTGCTTCCCGACGTTGCCGCTGCCCCACTGCACGACCTTGATCGTCATCGCCTGCCCCTCTCGACTCGCCCCTGCTGCACGCTAACTCCCCAGGTCAGCGGGGTCCCATCCCGGCTCCGGACGGGGAGTCTCGGTCTCCGATCCGTGGCGGGGCCGACTCGCTCCCGCCCGATCGGTTCCTCGTCAGCTGGTCGGCAGCGAAGCACCACCGGGCGTCGTGAACCGCTCCCGCCAGTCCGGCGGGTCCGCCGACCGCTCGGTCACCCAGTGCTCGACGCCGTCCGCGATCACCCCGTCGACGACGGTGTAGAAGCCCGCACACCAGAAGACCTCGTCGCCGAGGGCGACGCGGACCTGGGCGGCGACCCGGTCGCCGACGCCGAGCGCCTCGACGACCCGGATCGTCCAGCCCTCGGGGTACGCCTCGTTCATCCCGACGAAGTTCGATCCGTCGAAGCGCTCCCCGGTCTCGGTGTAGTCGATGCGGACCGACGGCGAGACGAGCGCTCTCGCCCCGTCCCAGTCGCGGGCCTCCATCCGCTCGAAGAAGTCCCGCACGATCCCCGCCCCGTCGCGCTCGGTGCTCATTCCGCGGAGTCTCCCAGGTCGCCGCTCCGTAGCGTTGTCGTTGGGAAGGAGGACCTGGTGGGACCACCCCCTGAGCAAGCGGAGTTCCTGGACCTCGGCGCCGCCGGCGTGCGCGACCTCGCCCCGGTCGGCCTCGAGTTCCGCGACGGGTTCGGTGCCGGTGGCCCGGCCGGCGGGCACATCTCCATCTTCGCCTACCGCCAGACGTACGCCGAGGTGGTCGAGCTCCTCACGTCCCGACACGGCGAACCGGAGCGATTGCAGGACGTCCCGGCCTGGGCGGCCGGCTCGGCCTGGTCTCGGCAGTGGGAGCGTGAGCGGGCCTGGCACGGCGCGACCATCACCGTGCTGGACGGGCTGGAGGCGCGGCCACCGGGGACCGACGTCGAGGCGATCCCGGACGACGCGGTCGGCCTGCTCTGGATCGACCGGGCCTACGGGGTGCGGGCCGCCCCGGAGCCACGTCGCCCCGAGCCGCCTCAGGCGCCGACGTTGCCGGACCCGCCGGTGCGTCGCTCGATCTGGTCCCGACTGCTTCGCCGAGGGTAGGAACGGGGGCAGGATCGAGCGGGGAGGCGACATGCCCGATGACGACGCCCAGGACGAGTTGCTCATCGAGCGCCTCGACGACGTGCTGGTGATCACGCTGAACCGGCCGGACGCCCGCAACGCCGTCGACCCGGCGACGGCGCGGCGCCTGGCCGCCGAGTTCGTCCGCTTCGACGAGGACGACTCGCTCAAGGTGGCCGTGTTCGCCGGCGCCCACGGCACGTTCTGCGCCGGCGCCGACCTGAAGGTCGTCCAGACCGGCTCCTTCGACGCCATCGTCCCCGAGGCGCCGATCGACCGCCACGACACCAGGGCGCCGATGGGACCGACCTACCTCCGGCTCGACAAGCCGGTGATCGGCGCGATCTCCGGCTACGCCGTGGCCGGCGGGCTCGAGCTGTCGCTGTGGTGCGACCTGCGCGTCGTGGAGGAGGACGCCGTGCTCGGCGTGTTCTGCCGACGGTGGGGCGTGCCGCTCATCGACGGCGGCACCGTCCGCCTGCCCCGGCTGATCGGGCACTCGCGGGCGCTGGACCTGATCCTCACCGGCCGACCGGTCGCCGCGGACGAGGCCGAGCGCATGGGTTTGGCCAACCGGGTCGTGCCGACCGGGACGGCCCGCGAGGCGGCCATCGAGCTGGCCAGGGACCTGACGCGGTTCCCGCAGACGTGCATGCTCAACGACCGCCGATCGTCCTACGACCAGTGGGACCTCGACTTCGACGAGGCGATGGTCAACGAGGCCCGCATCGGTCGGGAGACGTTCCGGTCAGGGGAGACCGCAGCCGGTGCCGCCCGCTTCGCCTCTGGCCGTGGCCGCGGCGGCGACTTCACGGACCTGTGATGCCGATGCCCACCATGATCGGAGACGTGGCGCTGTCGGTTGACGAGGACTTCGTCGCCACCGTCGAGATCCGACGACCCCCGAACAACTTCTTCGACCTCGCGTTGATCGACGCCCTCGCCGAGGCGTGCGAGCGCGTCGACGCCGATCCGGACGCCCGCGCCATCGTGCTCTGCGCCGAGGGCAAGCACTTCTGCGCCGGAGCCGACTTCGGTGGCTCTGCGTCCGCTGGCCCTCCGCCGACCAACCCGGACGGGACACCCCGCCACCTCTACGACGCCGCGCTCCGGTTCGTCTCGACCTCGACGCCGATCGTCGCCGCGGTCCACGGCGCGGCCATCGGCGGAGGGCTCGGCGTCGCCTGCGCTGCCGACTTCCGGATCGCCGCACCGGCCTCGCGCTTCTCGGCGAACTTCGCTCGTCTCGGCTTCCACCACGGCTTCGGGCTGACCGTGACGCTCCCGCGGATCGTGGGTCACCAGCGGGCGCTCGAGCTGCTCTACACCGGCCGTCGCATGAGCGGCGACGTCGCGGCCGACATCGGGCTGGCCGATCGGCTGGTGCCCCTCGACCGGGTCCGCCCGACCGCCCACGAGCTCGCGGCCGAGATCGCGGCGTCCGCCCCGCTCGCGGTCAGGTCGATCCGGGAGACGATGCGGGCCGGGATCGTCGACGGGTTCCGGGCGGCGACCGATCGGGAGTCGGCGGAGCAGGACCGTCTGCGCGCCACCGACGACTGGCGCGAGGGGGTCGCCGCGATGACCGAACGGCGCCCTCCCCGGTTCACCGGCAGCTGAGCAGGCCTCTCAGACAGATCTCAGACCGCGTTTCGCACCCTCTCCTCTCGAGGACGGGCCCCTGGCCCCGGACCCGAGAGGATGAGAATGCCCGACCACATCGATGCGCCACAGACCACGATCGACTCCCGGCCGCGACGCCGGCTCGTCGGCGCCGCCGTGCTCGCCGCGGCAGTCGTGCTCGGCGCCTGCGGAACCAGCGGCTCCGGAGACGAGGAGGCGTCGGCAGCGACGATCGCGTCCCTGCCCGGCGAGGACGGCGACACGGCCGACGGTGACGGCGATGGCGGATCAGGGGGTGACGCCGATCCGCCGACCGACGAGGAGATCGAGGCGGCCCAGATCGAGTTCGAGCGCTGCATGGCCGATGCCGGCATCGATCTCAGCGGCCCGAGCGACTCGGCGAGCATCGACGGTGGCGACGACGACGAGGTCCAGAGCTTCGAGCTCGGCGAGGGCGAGAGCTTCGAGGACCTCGAGGCCGCGATGGAGCAGTGCGACTCGATCCTCGAGGACACCTTCGGCTCGTTCGAACCCTCGCCGGAGGAGCAGGCCGAGCTCGCCGATGCCGAGGCCGCCTTCGCGAACTGCATGACCGACGCCGGCTTCGAGATCTCGAACGAGGACGGCGCCATCGCCATCGGCTCTGACGGCGAGGACGACGAGGCGGTCGAGGCCGCCCTCGACGACTGCAGCGAGCAGGCCTTCGGCCAGTTCGACGACGCGGAGGAGAACTGATGTCGGACCACGCGCAGCCGGCTCCCCGGCGGTGGCGGCGCCGGACTCCCGTGTTGCTGCTCGTGCTCGGCATCGGATCACTGCTCGCCGTCGGCCTGGCGCTCGGCCCGGCCACCGGTGCCTCCTCGGAGCCGACCGGCGACCGGTCACCGGACGAGCGCGGCGAGCCATCGGCGCCGACCGACACCGTGACCCGCGGCGATCTCAGCGAGACCCTCGATGCCACCGGCACCGTCGGGTACGGCGAGACCTGGAATCTGCCGATCCGAGCCGAGGGGGTCGTCACCGACGTCCCCGCGAAGGGCTCGGTCGTGCGGCCGGGGGAGGTCGTGATCCGCATCGCCGGCGCGCCCGTGCACCTCGCCGACGGCGACGTGCCGCTCTACCGGGAGCTTCGGTACGAGCCGAGCGCGAGTCGCCGCCTCGAAGGTGACGACGTCGCCCAGCTTCAGCGGTTCCTGCTCGATGCCGGACACGACGACGAGGGTCGTCTCGAGGCTGATGGCATCTTCGGTCGCAGCACCCAGCGCGCCGTGACGGCCTGGCAGAAGGAGCAAGGCCTCGAACGGACCGGACGGGTCGACCGCACCCAGCTCGTGTTCAGCGCCGGTCCGGTGCGGCTCGACAGCGTGCCCAGGATCGGCGCCGACTTCTCCGAGTTGCCCGTCACCGCCGCCGACGCGACCGTCACGGCCGAGCTGACGCCGCGCCAGCAGTCCTTCATCCCGGAGGGTGCGACCGTGTCGATCGATGCCGGTGACGGCTCGACGGTCGAGGGCACCATCGCCGAGACCGAGTCGTTCGTGAACGACTCCGGCGAGCGCAGGGTGAAGGCGACGATCCGTCCGGCCACGCCGCTGCCGGCCGGGGTCACCAGCGTGAAGCTGGAGCTGGCGCGGACGACGGCCGAGGACGTCGTGATCGCTCCGGTACGAGCCATCCTGGCCCTTGCCGGCGGTGGCTACGCGCTCGAGGTCGTGATCGAGACCGGGACCGAGCTCCGGGCGGTCGAGCTCGGTGCGGTCGTCGAGGACCTCGTCGAGGTGTCCGGCGACGTCGCCGAGGGCGACCGGGTCGTCGTGCCCCGCCAGATCGGCGGTGAGTCGTGACGGCCGACGACACCGTCCTCGAACTGCGCGATGTCATGCGCCACTACCCGGGCCAGCCCCCGGTGAAGGCGGTCGACGGCGTATCGCTCCGGGTCGCCGAGGGCGAGCTGGTCGCCATCACCGGGCCGTCGGGCTCGGGGAAGTCCACCCTGCTCAACCTGATCGGGACCCTCGACCGCCCGACGGCCGGCGAGGTGCTCGTCGACGGAGTCACCACGTCGCTGCTCTCGGACCGGGCCCTCGCGGGTCTCCGGGCCGCCCGGATCGGGTTCGTCTTCCAGCAGTTCAACCTGCTGGCGGGGATGAGCACGGTCGAGAATGTCGGGCAGGGCCTGCTCTACCGCGGCATCGGTCGACGAGTTCGACGCCGACGCAGCGTCGAGGCGCTGGAGCGGGTCGGTCTCGGCCACCGGTTGGACCACCGTCCCGACCAGCTCTCCGGCGGCGAGCGTCAGCGCGTCGCCATCGCCCGGGCGCTGGTCGGCGACCCGGCGATCGTCCTCGCCGACGAGCCGACCGGCAACCTCGACTCCCGCAGCTCCGACGACATCGCGGCGCTGCTCGACCGTCTCCACGACGACGGGTCCACGATCATCGTGATCACGCACGACCTCGAGCTGGCCGCCTCACTGCCCCGACGGGTGGCGGTGCGCGACGGTCGTCTCGAGGACGCCCTCGTCGGCGCCGGCGCGGAGGTGCGGTGATGGTCCGCCGACCGACCCTCCGCCGTCGGACCCGGGCCGCGAGTCCCTGGCGGTCCCGGCTCCGGCCGGAGGACCTGATCGGCACCGGCACCGTCGGTCTGCGGACCCGTCGAGCCCGGGCCGCCTTCACGGCGCTCGGCATCGCCATCGGCATCGCGTCGATGGTCGCCGTCCTCGGGATCTCCTCGTCGTGCCGCGCCGGTTTGCTCGCCGAGCTCGACCGGCTCGGCACGAACCTGTTGCAGGTGCAGCCGGGCCAGAGCTTCCTCGGCGAGTCCAACACCCTCCGGCCCGAGTCGACGTCGATGGTCCGCCGGATCGGGCCCGTCGAGAGCGCCACCGCGGTCAGCGCGCTGCAGGCGGAGATCCGTCGCAACGACCGCGAGCCGACCGACATCGCCAACGGCGTCCAGTTGGCAGCGACCGACACCGGGCTGCTGGACACGCTGGGCGGATCGGTGGCGTCGGGCCGTTGGCACGACGGCGCCAGCGCCGAGCTGCCGACGGTCGTGCTCGGCTCGGTCGCCGCCGATCGGCTCGGGGTGACCGACGCCGGCCGGGGTGTCCGGGTGTGGATCGCCGGCCGGTGGTTCTCGGTCATCGGCGTGCTCGACCCGCTCCCGCTCCAACCCGATCTCGATCGGGCAGCGATGGTCGGGCTCCAGGCCGCTCGGGACCTGCTCGACGCCAAGGCGCTGCCGTCGACGATCTACATCCGGACCGACCCGGCGTCGGTCGAGGCGGTGCGGTCGGTGCTCGCCCGCACCGTCGAGCCGGGTGCCCCGGAAGGGGTGAGCGTGTCGCGGCCCTCCGACGCCCTGGCCGCCCGGGCGGAGGTCGACGAGAACCTCCAGCGGCTGCTGCTCGGCCTCGGATCGGTCGCCCTGCTCGTCGGGGGCGTCGGCATCGCGAACGTCATGGTGATCTCGGTCCTCGAACGGCGCACGGAGATCGGCGTGCGTCGGGCCCTGGGTGCGACGAGGGGCCACGTCCGCAACCAGTTCGTGCTCGAGAGCGCGCTGCTCGCACTCTTCGGCGGCCTGATCGGCGTTGCCGCCGGCTTCGGGGTCACCGCCGTCTACGCGAACCGGCAGGGCTGGTTGGTCGACCTGCCGCTGCAGGGACTGGTGCTGGGTGTGGTGGGCGCGCTGGCGATCGGCGCGTTGTCGGGGCTCTACCCGGCCGTGCGCGCCGCTCGTCTCGACCCCGCCCAAGCCGTCCGGCCGGCGGCCTGACGCACCGGTACGGTCGGAGGTCGAGATGCGGGTCCTGCTCGTCGAGGACGACGATGACATCGCGGCGATCGTCGCCGAGACGCTCGCCGACAGCGGCCACGCCGTCGACCGTGCCGCCGACGGACCGGACGGGCTCTGGATGGCTCGGGAGGGCAACCACGCGCTGATCGTGCTGGATCTGCTGCTCCCGGGTCTGAACGGCTACCAGGTCTGCGAGACGCTCCGCAGCGAGGGCCGGCACGTCCCGATCCTGATGCTGACGGCCAAGGTGGGGGAGTACGACGAGACCGACGGGTTCGACGCCGGCGCCGACGACTACCTGCGCAAGCCGTTCTCACCGGCCGTGCTCCAGGCCAGGGTGCAGGCGCTGCTCCGACGGGCGCCGAACCCACGACGGGAGGCCGTGCTGGAACGGGGCCGAGTGCGCCTCGACCCCACGAGCCGGACCTGCTCGCTCGATGGCCGGCCGGTCGAGCTCACCAGCCGTGAGGCCCAGCTGCTCGAGGCGTTGCTCCGCTCCGACGACGCCCCGCTCGGCCGGCTGGCGCTGCTCGACGAGGTGTGGGGTCACGACTTCGACGGCGATCCCAACGTGGTCGACGTCTACGTCCGGTACCTGCGAGGCAAGGTCGGGCGCGAGACGATCGAGAACGTGCGAGGCGTCGGGTACCGGGTGAGGGCGTGATCCGACGTCGTCCCCGGTCGCTCCGGGCCCGCGTCACCGCCTTCGGCTTCGCGACGTTGCTGATCGTCCTCGGCCTCGGCGCCTGGGTGACGGTGCGGGCGCTGTCGGCGGCGCTGCGCGACGACCTCGGCCGCCAGAACGACGAGGTGCTCGACGCCCTCGCGGACGCGATCACCGACGGGGCCGATCCTCAGACGTTGCGGATACCGGTCGGCGCCGACGGGACCGACTTCCTGATCGTCGACGACGAGCTCGGCCTCATCAACGCGAGCGCTCTGCCGTTCGTGCCGTCGGAGCAGGCGTTCGCGGAGCTCCCGGACGACGCGGCGATCGCGCTCGGCGACGCCAACGGGTTCGTCGCCGGCGAGATCGTCGTGGTCGATGCGCTACCACCGGCCGGAGCCGTGATTGGCGGGCCCGCTCTCGCCCTTCCCGAGGGCTTCGCCGACGAGCTGTTCGTGGTCGACTTCGACGAGAACGACTTCGTCGAGGCGGGCGACTGGTTCGAGACGTCCCGGCAGGTCGCCACGCCCGAGGGCGACGAGCTCACGCTCCTGGCCTTCACCCCCGTCGGCGTCGTCGATCGGTCGGTCGATCGGCTCGGCTGGACGATGGTCGTGCTGGTGCCGTTGCTCGCCGCTGCGGGCGGCCTCGCGCTCTGGAGGGCGGTCGGTGCGGCACTCCGGCCGGTCGGCGCGATCGCCGAGGAGGCACGCCGCATCGCCCCGTCGCGATCGGGCGGCCGCTTGCCCGTTCCCGAGTCGGGCGACGAGATCGCGGAGCTGACCGACACCCTGAACGGGATGCTGGACCGGCTCGATGCCGGCCTGATCCGCCAGCGTGAGTTCGTCTCCGATGCGTCGCACGAGCTCCGCTCGCCGCTCACGGTCGTACGGGGGGCGACCGAGCTGCTGGCGATGCGCGAGCTCCCGGACGACGCCGAGCCGACCGTCGAGCGGCTCCAGCGAGGCGTCGACCGGCTGGAGTTGGTGCTCGACGACCTCACCCAGCTCGCCTCCGCCGGCGAGTCCGACGGACAGGCACCCCTCGACGTCGCCGAGCTCGTCCGACGGGAGGTCGAGCATCATCGAGATGGCGGCATCGGTCGCATCGAGCTCGAGCTCGGCGACCTCCCCGAGGCGACCATCGTCGCCAGCGAGGTCCAGGTGTCGCGTGCGATCGACAACCTGCTCAGCAACGCCGTCCGCCATGCCGCGTCCCGCGTACGCATCGAGGTGCGTTCGGACGCGGCGGCGGTCGAGGTCGTGGTCGACGACGACGGACCCGGCATCCCGGCCAACGATCGTGAGCGGATCTTCGAGCGCTTCGTCCGTCTCGACGACGGGCGCGCCCGGCGGGACGGCGGCAGCGGCCTCGGTCTCGCCCTGGTCGCCTCGATCGCCGCCGACCACCGGGGTGACGTGCGCTGTGAGGCCGGTCCCCTCGGTGGTGCTCGCTTCGTGCTGCGCCTCGCGGCGACTAGACCGTGACGTCGATCAGTCCGCCGTCTCCGGCGGCGCTGGTCTGCGCGGCCTCGACCAGTCGCTGGACCCGGGCGCCCTCCGCCAGATCGGGATCGCAGGGCACACCGGCGGCGACGGCGTCGATCCACTCGCCGATCATCCGCTGCTCGACGCGGAACACGTCCTTGTAGGTGTCGGGCACCCGGTCGCGGCGGCTCGAGCCCCAGATGTCGTCGGGGATCGGGAGCAGCGGTGCCGGGCCGGCCTCGTCGGCCCGCAGCCCGTGGACGGTCTGCACGGTCGACCAGTCGTTGAATGAGTGGATGGTGCCGTCCTCGCCGTGCAGGTCGATGTGGTGGGTCTGGCCGAACTCGGTGCCCTCGTGGCACACCGCGCTGACGAGGAGCGAGCCGATCGCCCCGTTCTCGAACCGGACGGTCATCTGGGCGTGGTCGTTCGCCCGCTCGTACTCGCTGCCGTCCGGGCGGGGGTCGCGGTCGACCATCCGGCCGGTCGTCGCGCCGATGTGGGTGACCTCGCCGAGCAGCCAGCGGGCGACGTGGAGCCAGTGCGGCCCGAGGTCGCCGAGCACGCCGGACCCGGCTCCGTCGGCGTCGAAGCGCCAGCTGTACTCGCCGTTGCGGGCGAACCCGGCGTGGTACCGCATGCCGAGCTGGAAGGGTCGGCCGACGAAGCCCTCGTCGATCAGGCGTTTCACGTACTGGGACGTCGGCATGTAGCGGTAGGTGAAGGGCACGAGCGTGATCCGCTCGGCGGCCGCCGCCGCATCGGCCATGCGCTGCGCCCCCACGGCCGTCAGCGCGGTCGGCTTCTCGCACAGCACGTGGAGGCCGCGCTCGATCGCGGCGAGCGTGAACGGCTCGTGGGTGTCGTCGGTGGTGGCGACGACGACGGCGTCGAGACGGTCGGGGTCGAGGAACTCGTCGGTGTCGACCGACCACCAGTCGAGGTCCCACTGCTCGGCCCGTGCCTGCGCCCGACCCGGGTCGCGACCGCAGATCCCCGTGATCTCGGCGCCTTGGTGGGCGACGAGCGCGGGCAGGTACATCGAGTCGACCCACCAGCTCGTGCCCAACACCCCGATGCGTACCGTCACGCCGGTCCTCCCAACCACGGCCGGCGGAGATACTGGCAGTTGCGGCCGCGGCACGCGGCAGGAACCGATCGCGAACACGGCCCCGGCCGCAGCCCGTCAGGGCGAGGACACGGGGAGGGGGTCGGAGCACCGGGCTCCGGGGGCTCCGGGGTCCCCGCCCGGGCACGATCAGTCGAACACGAAGCCGGAGTAGCCGGCGGCCGCGCAGTCGCGCAGCGCTTCGAGGTAGGCGTCGCTACTCGGCAGGTTGAGGAGCTGGCGGCGCTTGCCGGGGATGTTCGCCCCCATGTACCAGCTGTTCGCGTTGCCGAAGAGGGTCCGCTCGGCCCAGGTGGCCATGACCTCGGACCAGCCGACGGCAGCGTCGGGGTCGGTGTCGAAGCGGGTGTGGCCGGTCGCTCTGAGGTGGTCGAGGAGGTCCACGACCCAGTCGCCCTGGAGCTCGGCGCAGACCGGCCCGTTGCAGAACGAGGCCGCGCTCTGGGGCCCGTAGAGCATGACCATGTTGGGGAAGCCCGGTGCGGCCACGCCGATGTGGGTGTCGACGCCGTCGGCCCAGGCGTCGCCGATCGTCGTGCCGTCGGGGCCACGGAAGTCCATGCGGGTGAAGCCGCCGGTGTTGGCGTCGAAGCCGGTGGCGAGCACGAGGACCTCGAGCTCGATCTCGCCGGACGACGTCCGGACACCGTTCGGCGTGATGGTCTCCAGCGGGTCGCGGAGCAGATCGACCAGCGAGACGTGCTCGAGGTCGAACAGGTCGTAGAACCCCTGCTCGAGCGACGGCCGCTTCGTGCCGTACGGGTAGGGCGGATCGGTCGGCGCCAGGGACTCGTGGAGCGTGGTGTCGGCGATGCGGGCCCTGGTCCGGTCCCGCCAGTGGTCGTACGACACCCGGTTCGCCCGCTCGTCCATCGCGCTGTCGGCGAAGGGGAACCACGGATGGAAGCCGCCCTTGGACCAACGGTCCTCGAGCACGGCGAGCTGCTCGTCGGGCGTGCACTCCAGCGCCGACCTCGGATCGCGGCGCACGTCGTTGAAGCTGCCCGGTGGCTCGTTCCGCAGGCGGAACTCCTCGGGGTACCGCTGCTTGGCCGCCGTCTGCTCCTCGACCGTGAGGCGTCGCTGCTGCATCGGCAGGGCGTAGACCGGAGTCCGCTGGAAGATCGTCAGCTCCGCAGCGACCTTCGCCGCCTCCTGCGCGACCTGCACGCCGCTGGCCCCAGTGCCGAGGATGCCGACGCGCAGCCCGTCGAGGGGGAGCGACTCGGGCCACCGGGCGGTGTGATGTGCCTTACCGCGGAACGAGTCCAACCCCGGCAGCTCGGGGACGTACGGCGCCGAGCCGAACCCCGTCGCCATGATGAGCCACCGGCACCGGTACCGGCGGCCGTCGTCGGTGCGCAGGTGCCACGAGCGATCGTCGTCGTGGAAGTGGGCCGAGGTGATCCGGGCGCCGAGGTCGATGTCGCGGCGCAGGTCCCAGACGTCGTCGACGTGCTCGAAGTAGGCGACCAGCTCATCGCGACCGGGGAACCGCTCGGTCCACCACCAGTCCCGCCAGATCTCCGGCATCGAGTACTCGTAGTTCGGCACGTGGCAGTCGACCCGTGCGCCCGGGTAGCGGTTGTGGTGCCAGACCCCGCCGAGGCCGCTGCCGGCCTCGACCAGCCGCACGTCCCAGCCGGCGTCTCGCAGCCGCTTGAGCTGGTAGAGCCCGTTGAACCCCGCACCGACGACCACGACCTCGTGCTCGCTGACCGCCTCCTCCACGATCGAGAGCGTTGCACAGGGTCCGTCGCCCAGGCGGGGACCCCGGAGCCCCGCCATCCTCCCGGTGTCCTCGCCCTGACGGGCTGCGGCCCGGGCCGTGACGATCAGATGTCGTCGACCACCGCCAACATCCACCGCACGCCGAAGCGGTCCTCGACCATGGCGAAGTTGCCGTCCGGCGGGAACAGCACCGTTCCGTCGACCGACAGGCCGTCGCACAACGAGGCCACCTGCGAGAGGTCGTCGCAGGGCAGGAAGATGGACACCGTGGGCGAGCCCGAGGGCATCGATGGATCGTCGCTGGCCTTGACGACGAGCTCGCCGGCCCGCATCTCGCCGTCGAAGACGAGGTGCTCGGGGGCGCCGGGTGGGAGCTCGATGGGCGCCTCGCTCAGCCGGACGAGTCGGGTGATGTCTCCGCCGAAGACGCCGGCGTAGGTGCCGAGGGCCTCCTCGCAGGTGCCGGGAAGGGTCAGGTAGGGCGTCGCAGATCGCATGCGGGCGAACCTACGAACGCTGCGCCACCGAGGGCTTGGCGATTCCTGCGCGGTTACGCTCCGGCCGTGTCGCGACGGGTCGCGCCGCAGTGGGAGGCGATGGTCGCCCAGGTCGCTGAGCTCGTCCGGCGCGATCTGACCGCTGATCTGTCGACCGCGGCCCTCTCCGAGTCGGTCCACGTCTCGGCGTTCCACTTCCACCGGATCTTCGCGGCGGTCACCGGCGAGACGCCGGCCGCCTTCGTCCGCCGCGCTCGCCTCGAACGGGCGGCGAAGGTCATGGCGGCCGCACCGGACCGCCGCCTGACCGACATCGCGTTCGACGTCGGGTTGTCGAGCCCCTCCGAGCTCTCCCGCAGCTTCCGCCGGGCGCACGGCATGGCGCCGTCGGATCTGGAGCCCGGTCGTCGCTGGGCGGGGGAGGGAGCCATCCCGGAGCCCCCCGACCTGTCCGGGCTCACCGAGGTGGTCTCGCTCACGGCTCGGCGGCTCGCCGTCGTGCGGGCTCGTGGCGTGATCGGGCTCGACGACCTGTCGGAGCCGTACCGCCGTCTCGTCGACTGGTGCGGCGAGGCCGGGTTGGGCGATGCCTGGCAGCTCATCGGGGCGTGTTGGGACGACCATGAGACGACCCCCTCGATCGGATCCACTACGAGTTCGGTGCCGTGGTCGACGACGACGTGCCGATCGAGGCGCCGCTCGTCGAACGGCGGCTCCCGCCGGCGACCGCGGTCGTCGTCCGGTGCGACGGTCCGCCGGCCGACGCGGCCGACGCCTGGGAGTTCCTGTATCGGACCTGGTTGCCGTCGAGGAGCCGGGTCCCGGCTCACCTGCCATCGCTGAAGCTCTTCCGTGAGCGCCCGGACCAGATCGGATGGGAGCGCTGGCACGTCGACTGTGCGATCGCGCTCGATCCGTCTTGACAGGTGCCGTGGTTCGCCTAGTGTCGGAGGTCGCTGATTAGAGCGCTCCAACGGCGGCGTGCAGCGGGCCGATCGCCTCGGATCGGCCGGGGAAGGGGACCAGGTGACGGGCGATCTCGAGCTGTTGGCGATCGGGCGCGTCTCCGTCGATCTCTACCCCGAGCAGGACGGCCCGCTCGCCGACGTCTCGACCTACCGCTCCGCCGTGGGCGGCACGGCCACCAACGTGGCGGTCGCCGCGGCGCGCCTCGGCCATCGCGCCGGCATCGTCACCAAGGTCGGTGACGATCCGCTCGGCGGGTTCGTCCGAGCCGCGCTCGATCGGTTCGGCGTCGACGCGAGCGGCGTCGCCAGCCACCCCGAGCTCCCCACACCGGTCGTGTTCGCCGAGCTGGACCCGGCCCCCGAACCGTCGATCTGGTTCTACCGGCGCCCCTCGGCCCCCGATGAGCACCTCACGCTCGACGACGTCGACCTCGACCTCGTCCGGTCGGTCCCGGTGCTCTGGATCCCCGGCTCGCGCATGGCGTTCGAGCCCTCGGCCACGACCACCAGGGCCGTGCTCGAAGCCCGCGGTCGACGCGAGCACACCGTGCTCGACCTCGACTACCGGCCCATGTTCTGGTCGTCGGCCACCGAGGCCGGCGCCGCCGTCGGACCGCTGATCGATCACGTCACGGTCGCGGTCGGCAACCGGGAGGAGTGCGAGGTCGCGCTCGGCACCGGTGATCCCGAGCAGGCCGCCGCCCGGATGATCGAGCGGGGCGTCCGCCTCGCCATCGTGAAGATGGGCGGCGACGGCGTCCTCGCCGTCACCGCCGGCGGCGACGCCGTCGTCGTGCCCCCGACCCCCGTCGAGGTGGTGTGCGGCCTCGGCGCCGGCGATGCCTTCGGTGGCAGCCTCGTTCACGGATTGCTGACCGACCAGGCGCCCGCCGAGATGATGCGGCGGGCGAACGCCGCCGGCGCCATCGTCGCCTCCCGCCTGCTCTGCAGCGACGACATGCCGACCGACGGCGAGATCGACGTCATGCTCGAGACCGGTGTTCCACCGGTCCGGACCACCTGAGGAACAGCCGATGACCGAACGAGAACGTCCGACGACGAGCCTGACGCCCGAGACCGAGGGCTGGCGATTCCTGTCGTTCGCCGTACACCGGCCGACGTCGGCCGTCGACGTCAGCCAGCCCGACCAGGAGATCGCGGTCGTTCCGCTCTCCGGCTCGATCACGGCCACCGTCGACGGTCGGGACGTGGAGCTCAGCCGCACCTCCGTCTTCGATCAGATGCCGACGATCCTCTACGTGCCGCCGGGCGCCTCGCTCACCATCGAGGGCGAGGGCGAGTGCTCGGTCGGTTCGGCGCCTGCAGAGGGCCGCTACGACATCCGGGTCTTCACCCCCGACGAGATGAAGACCGAGCTGCGGGGCGGCGGCGCCGCCTACCGGCAGGTCGTCCACGCGCTCGCGCCGCCGCTGCCGGCCGAGCGACTCATCATCTACGAGGTCTACGTGCCGCGCGGCATGTGGTCGGGGTGGCCGCCGCACTGCCACGACGGCTACGACGGCTCGCCGTACCTCGAGGAGACCTACTACTTCCGCACCGACCCGGCGGACGGCTTCTGCATGCACCGCAACTGGCGGGTCGACGAACCGTTCGACGAGACCCACGTCGCCCACGACGGTGACGTGGTGACCGTGCCGAAGGGATACCACTCGAGCGTCGGTGCCCCGGGCTCGCACATGTTCTTCCTGAACTACCTCGCCGGGGAGCTGGTCGCCGAGGAGCGGTCGACCCCGCCCTGCTTCCACTCCGCGTACACGTGGATCGAGGAGGACTGGGAGGCCAAGGGCTGGGAGCTGCCCAAGGTCGCTCCGTGATCGACCGGGCCGCGCTCGCACCGCTGGTCGACGAGCGCGGCCATCTCACGGTGCTGGCCATCGATCATCGCGACTCGTTGCGCGTCGAGTTCGACGCCGACGATCCGGACGGGGTGCCGATCGGGGCGCTCGTCGGCTTCAAGCTCGACGTCGTCGAGGTGCTCGGCAGGCGAGCGTCGGCGGTCATGCTCGACCCCGAGTTGTCGATCGATCAGATCCTGCGATCCGGCCTCGTTCCGCCCGCCGTCGGCACGCTCTGCGCCCTGGAGGCCCAGGGCTACCTCGGCGACGCCGGCGTGGTCACCAACCAGCTGCTCGAGGGGTGGAGCCCCCGGCGAGCGAAGGAGGTCGGTGCGTCGGCGGCCAAGCTGCTCGTGCTCTACCGGCCCGATCGGGGGGAGGTGACCGCTGCGCAGGACGATCTGATCCGGTCGGTCGTCGACGGGTGTGGGGACGTCGGCCTCCCGGTGTTCGTCGAGCCGGTGCCCTACGAGGTCGTCGACGTCGATGACCGCGAGCGCACGATCGCCGCGTCGGCCGAGCGGATCGGCGCGCTCGGCCCCGACGTGATCAAGATGCCGTTTCCCTCGGGGGCCGAGCATCCCGAGCGATGGGAAGCCGCCTGTCGTCGCGTGGACGACCTGATCGAGCAGCCGTGGGCGGTGCTGTCGTGGGGCGCGCCGTTCGAGCTGTTCATCCGCCAGACCGAGGTCGCCTGCGCCAACGGGTGCGCGGGGTTCATGGCCGGCCGGGCGATCTGGGGTGATGCGATCGGGGTCGCCGATCGTCGCCGCCACCTCGCCGATGTCGGCGCGTCCCGCTTCGACCGGCTGGTCGAAGCCACGGTCGGGGCCCGATCGGTCGTCGCCTAACCGCCGAAGAGGCACTCGTCGAGGATCTCGAAGGACCGGTCGACGTGTTCGGGCGGCACCTCGAAGGTCGGGTCGAGCGCGTCCTCGCCCCACTCGTCGACCGTGGCGTAGACCACGCACTCCGCGACGTCGCGTCCGACGCCCTGCTCGACCGCGCGGTCGACCGCCTCGTCCCGCGCGGAGTCGTCGTCGCTCCCGCAGGCCGCGAGGGTGAGGGCTGCGCAGAGGGCGAGGGGCGCGATGGTGCGGTGGCCGGCGGGCATGAGGGATCCGATCGTCGGTGGTGGTCTGCCGAACGATCGTCCCCACACGTCAACCAGACGCCAACCGGCCGGGTTCGCTAGTCGGGAAGCGGCGCGTAGGCGACCCGCTCGAGGGCGTTCAGTTCGGCGAACCGACGTCGGAGCTCGTCTCGGCGAGCGCGGTCGAGCGCGAGGTTCACGAGCTCGTGCGGATCTTCCTGCAGGTCGTAGAGCTCGTGGTCGAAGTCGTCGAAGTCGGCGTCGAGGTCGAACGCCTTCGGCCCGTCGAAGCGGTTCCCAGCCACGTCGGCGCCACCGCCGATCCCGTAGTAGCGGCAGTACTTGAACCGGCCGTCGAAGATCCCGCTCGAGGCGTAGCGGGTCTGTTCGACGCCCGGGTACCACGGCCAGTCCTGGGCGAAGAGGACGTGGTCCTGGATCGAGCCGCCGGGATCCGAGAACAGCGGGGCGAGGCTGGTGCCGACCAGGGTCGGGCTGTCTGCGAGATCGACGCCGCCGAGCTCGGCCACGGTGGCTGCGAGGTCCACGTGGCTCGTCAGGGCATCGCACCGAGAGCCCGGCGGGGTCATCCCCGGAGCGACGACGTAGAGCGGGATGCGCATCGTCTCGTCGTAGTTCCAGGGTCCCTTCGACCGGAGCTTGTGCGACCCGCACTGATCACCGTGGTCGGCGGTGAAGATCACGACCGTGTCGTCCCAGGCGTCGGCGTCGTCGAGGGCGGCGAGGATGTGGCCGAGGCTCTGGTCGCTGAGCTCGTGGAGGTGGGCGTAGTAGTCCAACTGGCGGAGCCAGGCGGATGAGTCGTCGGCGGCGAGGCGACCCCCGGCCATCTGACGGCGATCCATCTCGTAGACCCAACGACGCTGCACCTCGGGCTTGGTGTGGAGGTCGTCGTCGAAGTTCGCCGGGAGCTCGGTGAAGCGTTCCGGGATCTCGAAGGGATAGAGCGGCAGGTTCTCCTCGCGACCCCACGGCATCGCGTTCAGGACGGCCCGTACGGTGGCACCCGTGGTCGGGTTCGCCTCGTGCCACCAGGGTTGGTCGACGGGGAACCACATGATGTCGTGGGGGTTCACCAGTCCGACGGCGAGGAACCACGGGTCGCCGTCGTCGGCATGCGCACGGATCCAGTCGCCGGCATCGAGCGCGATGGGCTCGTCGTACTCGACGCCGCTGCCGGGAAGTCCCCAGTAGGACTTGTCGTTGCCGACCCAGTCGCCGAAGCCGAAGGCCTCCATGTCGGGCGACTCGGTCGCCTGGAGGTGGACCTTGCCCTTGAACGCCGTCGTGTACCCCTGCTCGCGGAGCAGGTTGCCGAGCGTCGTCGCGGTGGTGGGGAGCTCGGTGTTGCCGGGACCGACGGCGTTCTCGGTGACGCCGTGCTGGGCCATGTACTGGCCGGTGAAGAGCGAGGCGCGCGACGGCGAGCACGGGGACGTGTGGGTGTGGTGCCGGGTGAACTCCAGACCGGCGGCGAGCAGCCGTTCCCGGTGGGGGAGCGGCACGTCGGCCGGGAGCCAGTCACGTTGACGCTCCTGGTCCGACACGACCAGGAGCACGTTCTTCCCCATCTGCCCTCCTCGAAGTTATTGACGACGAACTTAAATATTGGTTGGATGCTGGTCAACCGGCTCCGAGGGGCCGAGGGGGAGGGGAACCAACGTGTCACGAACTCTGCGCCTGCGCGCCCTGATCGGCGTGCTCCTGGCTCTGTCGCTGCTCGCAGCCGCGTGCGGCGACAGCGATGACTCCGGATCCGACGACGCCGCAGCGGACGACAGCACCGCGCCGGTCGAGACGACGGAGGCGTCCGCCGACACCGAGGCCCCGGCCGAGACGGACGCCCCGGCGGACACCGAAGCGACAGAGGAGACGGAGGCCCCGACCACCCTCGAACCCGTCGTGATCCGGCAGGCGTGCGCTCCCACGGCGACCGCCCTGCCCGGCGAGGTCGCCGTCCGCAACGGCTTGGCCGATGAGTTCGCGATCTCGTTCGAGTGCGTCCAGGTCGGAGCCGGACCGGAGGTCGCCACCGCGCTCGTCACCGACGCCATCGATCTCTCCGGCTTCACCGCCTCGAACGCCTACGTCCTGCTGGAGCAGGACGTCGACCTCGTCTTCTTCCGCCAGGTCACCAGCGCCGACTTCTTCGACATCGTCGTGAAGGCCGACTTCCCGCTGCCGAACGCCGACGCCGGGTGGGAGGGCGTGATGCAGGACCTCGCCACGGCCCGGATCGGCGTCGTGGCGCGGGGTGCTGCAGCCGAGGATCTCGCTCGGGGGCTCTACTCGGAGGCAGGTCTCGACCCCGACCAGGCCACCTACGTCGCCACGGGGCTCCCGCAGACGACGTTGGCTGCGCTCCAGAACAACGAGGTGGACGCGGCCATCACGTTCGATCCCGGCATCAGCCTCGCGGTCGCACAGGGCATCGCCATCCAGCCCTTCTCGGTCCAGGAGGGCACCGGACCGGATCGCTTCAACTGGCCGGGTCTGTTCACGGGAACGCTCCGCGAGAACGTCGAGGACGATCCGGACCTGTTCGAGCGCTACGTCGACTTCACGAACGCGGCGACCGCCTACGCCGCCGATCCGGCGAACCGCGACGAGGTCCTCGCCGTCGCCGAGGAGTTCCTCGGTCTCCCGCCCGAGGTGACGCCCCTCATCGTCGACCGGTTCCTGTCGCAGGTGACCGTCGACGGTGTGATCGATCGGGGCGGGCTCGATGGCATCGGCGTCTTCTTCGACGAGATCGGCAAGACCGAGAGCACCTGGACATCGGATGACTTCGTCGTCGCGGTTGGCTGATCGGGTGGGGTCGGGTGGGGAGGCCACGGTGGCGCCGGCCGTCGAGTTCGACGGCGTCACGGTCGGCTTCCCGAGCCCGGACCGCACCGAGCTCGTCGTCGCCGCCTCGGAGATCGACCTCACGATCGAGGAAGGCCAGTTCCTCGCGATCGTCGGGCCATCCGGGTGCGGGAAGACGACGCTGATGAACGTCCTGGCCGGTCTGATCCAGCCCTCGCGCGGGGCGGCTCGCCGGTACGGCGCGGACGTCCGCCCGGGGCCCGACGACCTCGGCTACATGCTCGCCCGTGGCGGCCTGTGTCCCTGGCGGACCGCACGCAAGAACGTGGAGTTCGGCCTGGAGCTCCGGGGCGTGCGTCGCACGGAGCGACGCGACCGGGCGATGGAGGCCCTCGCCGAGGTGCGGATGGAGGACTTCGCCGACTCCTACCCGTCGCAACTCTCCAACGGGATGCGCCAGCGGGTCGCCATCGCCCGGACGATGGTGATCCGGCCTCGGTTGCTCCTCATGGACGAGCCGTTCAGCGCGCTGGATGCGCAGACGAGACTCACGGTCCAGGACTCGTTCCTCCGGGCCTGGGAGCAGCAGAACGCCACGGTCATCCTCGTCACCCACGACCTCGGTGAGGCCGTCCTGATGGCCGACCGCGTCGCCGTCATGACCGCGCGGCCCGGTCGCATCAAGCGCGACCTGGTGATCGACCTGGAGAGGCCGCGCGACCTCGGCGAGCTCCGCTTCGACCAGCGCTACACGGACCTGGAGCACGAGTTGTGGTTGGAGCTTCGCAGTGAGATCGTCTGAGCATCCCGAGGCGGAGGGCACCGCCGACGAGGTCATCCCCCTGCCTCCGGAGACGACCCTCCAGTGGGTGAACCGGGTGATCGACCCGTTCACCCAGGTCGCACGCGTGGCGGTGTTCGCCGCGTTCATCTGGCTCTGGAAGTACGCCGTCGACAACGAGTGGATCGACCCGCTGTTCGCGGCCGCGCCCGGGGAGACCTTCACCGCCTTCCGGGAGCTCTTCACCGAGCGGCTGTTCTGGGAGGACCTGATCGTCACCCTGCGCGAGGCCCTCCTCGGCTGGGGGTTCGGCTCGTCGGCCGGCGTGGTCGTGGGCCTCGTGCTCGGACGGTGGGCGCGGGCGGCCAAGGCGTTCGGGCCGTTCCTCACGTTCTTCAACGCGACCCCCAAGATCGCGCTCGCGCCGATCTTCATCCTCTGGTTCGGGATCGGGGAGTCGTCGAAGATCTTCACCGCGGCGATCGCGGTCTTCTTCATCGTGCAGGTGCCGACGCAGGCCGCGAGCGCGCTCACCGACGCCGATCTCGACGTGATGGCCAAGACGATGGGAGCGAACCAGCTCCAGCGGTTCCGGAAGATCGTGTTGCCCGGCATCCTCCCCGCCATCTTCGGTGCCCTCCGCCTGGCCGCGGTCATCAGCCTGTTGGTCGTGGTCTTCACCGAGTTCATCGCCTCCCGACGCGGGCTCGGTCAGCGGCTGATCGCCTCGACGAACGCGTTCGAGATGGACGTCGCCTTCGCGATCATGGCGGTGCTCGCGATCATGGCGCTCGTCATCAACGCGGTCATCGGCATCCTCGAGCGACGCTTCCTCCGCTGGCAGGAGACCCGCTCCGGCGGCTCGGTGGCGATGCTGTGAGGGGGCGCTGGGCACCGAGCACCCCGTACGGCGACGCGGTCCGGGCCGCAGCCGACCGCCCACGACCCGGCCGACCCCACGTGCTGATCGTCCTGCTCGACGACGTGGGGTTCGCCCAGTTCGGATGCTTCGGTGCGGAGATCGAGACACCGAACATCGACCGGCTCTCGGCCGACGGGCTCCGCTACAACCGCTTCCACGTGACCTCGATCTGCTCGGCGAGCCGCGCCGCGCTGATGACGGGGCGCAACCACCACGCCGTCGGGATGGGCTCGGTCGCGGACGGGGCGACCGAGGCCCCGGGGTACACGGCCCGCCTGCCGCAGAGCGCCGCCACGCTGCAGCGCCTCCTCCGCGACGACGGCTACAGCACGTTCGCCGTCGGGAAGTGGCACCTCACGCCGAACGGCGAGCGCGGCCATGCCGGGCCGTACCGGCAGTGGCCGCTCGGCACCGGCTTCGAGAGGTACTACGGCTTCCTCCGCGCCGATGCGAACCAGTGGATGCCGAACCTCGTCAGGGACAACCATCCCGTCGATCCACCGGCCCATCCGGACGAGGGCTACCACCTCACCGAGGACCTCGCCGATCAGGCGATCGGCTACCTCCTCGACCAGCGGCAGCACGCGCCGGACCGCCCCTTCTTCCTCTACTTCGCGCCCGGTGCCATGCACGCTCCCCATCAGGTCGCTCAGGAGTGGATCGACCGGTACGCCGGACGCTTCGACGACGGCTGGGAGCGGATGCGCTCGCGCATCTTCGAGCGGCAGCTCGAGAGCGGGACGGTGCCGCCGGGTACCACGCTGACCGACCGCCCGTCCTGGATCCCGGCGTGGGAGGACCTCCCACCGGACGACCGCCGGCTCTACGCGCGGATGCACGAGGTCTACGCCGCGATGCTGACGCACACCGACGCCCAGATCGGCCGGCTCCTCACCTTCCTGGACGAGATCGGGGAGCTCGACGACACGATCGTGATCGTCACGTCGGACAACGGCGCCAGCGCCGAGGGCGGTGAGATCGGCGCCGTGAACGAGCACGCCTTCACCCAGCAGATCGCCGAGGACCACGCCGCCAACCTCGCCGCCATCGACGACTGGGGCGGACGGCGTGGCTACTACCACTACGCCTGGGGCTGGGCCTGGGCCGGCAACACGCCCCTCCAGCTGTGGAAGCGATACGCCTGGCTCGGTGGCACCCGCACCCCGATGGTGGTCCATTGGCCGGCCGGCATCGAGGCCGCCGGTGAGCTCCGGGCCCAGTTCTGTCACATCGTCGACCTCATGCCGACCGTCCTCGAGCTCTGCGGCGTCGACCTGCCGGAGCGCGTCGACGGGGTCCCTCAGCAGCGTCTCGACGGTGCGTCGATCGCCGCGACGTTCGACGACGCCGCAGCGCCGAACCCACGTGACCTGCAGTACTTCGAGATGATGGGCTCCCGCGGCGTCTTCGTCGACGAGTGGAAGGCGACCACCGACCACGTGATGCCGCTGCTGCTCGACGAGGTTCGTCTCCTCGAGGGGAGTCGCCGGTACGAGGACGACCGATGGCAGCTGTTCGACCTCCGGTCCGACTTCTCGGAGGCCCACGACGTCGCGGCCGGACATCCCGAGGTGCTCGCCCGGCTGGTCGATCGCTGGCACGACGAGGCGGAGCGCAACAACGTCTTCCCGTTGCTCGGTGGCTGGGACCCCGGCGATCCGTCAGCGCCCATCCCGGCACGCACCGAACCGATCATCGGGGGCCGCCGCCTCTATCGGGCCGACGGGCGGCCGGTGACCGACGAGGCCCTCCCCAACCTCGCCGGTGGGGGAACGGTGACCGCGCACGTCGACGCGGGTCGACGTCCGAGCGGCGTGCTCTGCGCCATCGGCGATTGGACGCAGGGGTGGGCCCTGTTCGTCGACGACGGACGGCTGACCTTCTGCCTCAACGTCGCCGGGGACGAGACCATCGTGCAGGGCCGGACGCCGGTGTCCGACGACGTCTCGGCGCTCGCCGTTCGCCTCGGTGGAGGCGGAGGAGAGGGCGTCACCATCGAGCTGTTCCACGACGGACGCCCCGTGGGTGAGGGGCGGGCGGCACGCGGCGTGCCCCTCACGATGCTGCAGGTCGGCGGCGCCGGGCTCTGCATCGGCGGCGACCGCGGCTTCCCCGTGACGGAGCGATACCTCCCCCCGGCTGTCTTCACGGGCGTGATCCACTATGTCGAGGTCGAGAGCGGGGATGGTCCGCCCGAAGCCGTCATGGATCGCGTGGCGCGGGCGCTCCACGAGGACTGAGCCGTACCACCGACGGACCCGCGTTACCGTCGCACGAGAGCAACGGAGGACCGAACGCCAAGGTGTCGACGGCCAAACCGACCACACGACGACCGGGACGGCCCGTCGACTCCGACCCGGTGCGGACCCGACGCCAGATCGAGGACGCTGCCCAGGAGCTCTTCGCCCGGCTGGGCTACCGGGGCACCTCGTTCGCCGCCGTCGCCGAGCGGGCCGGGTTCACGCCGCCGGCGCTCTACCGGTACTTCGCCGACAAGGCGACGCTCTACGAAGAGGTCGCCAAGTCGTCGATCGACGACGTATGGCAACGCATCCTCGACCGGATCGAGACCGAAGCGACGCTGCGGCAGCAGCTGGATGCGGCCTACGCCGCCGTGGGTGAGCTCGTCGCCGAGCACCCGTACGTCGGGGCCTTCCTCGCCGCCGTGCCGATCGAGGCGCGCTGGGAGCCGCGGTTCGCCGACCTCGGTGACCGACGGTCCGCGTGGGAGCGACGCGTGTTCACCGTGATGGCCGAGACCGCCCTTCGCACCGGCGAGCTCGAGCTCGACGGCCGGGTCGACACGGTCGCGGAGGCGCTCCGGATGGTCTTCCGGGGATGGGCGTTCGAGAGCCACTTCGAGCCCGGCACCGGCGAGCGGCGGTGGGAGATCATCCAGCAGCTGGTGAGATCGCTCGATCAGACCTGACCCGCTCCGCCCGGTCGCTCGCGCCCTCGTCCGGCTCAGGTGTCCTCGAACATCGAGGGAGGGAAGCCGCCCTTGCTGACCGGGCCCCACCGGGTCGGCTCGATCTCGATGAGGGACTTGCCCTGGTCGAGCATGGCCTGGCGGTACTCGTCCCAGTCGGGGTGCTCGCCCGAGATGCAGCGGTAGTACTCGACGAAGCCGTCGAGGGCGTCGGGGACGTCGAGCACCCGGGCGGTGCCGTCGATCTGGACCCACTCGTCGTTGAACCGCTCACCCATCACGAGCACCGAGACGTCGGGGTTTCGCCTGGCGTTCCCGGCCTTGGCCCGCTCCGGGTAGGAGGAGACGGCGAGCACGCCGGCGGCGGTCATCCCGCCGGTCACGAGGCTCATCTGCGGCCGTCCGTCGCGCCGGGTCGTGGACAGCACCCAGCGGTGCTTGCCGGCGACGAACGCTGCGAGCTCGTCACGGTCGACGGGGCGATCGCTCGACATGTGCTGGGCGCGTGGGTCGTCACGCGAGAGGCGCTTCATCTCCACATCATCTCCCGAGACGAGGATGGACCGGACAAACACGTTCCTAGAAACACGTTTTCAAGTTGACCTTTCGGGTCGGTTGTGTGTACTTGGAGGCCATGTTCCGCTCCCATGCCGCGTACCGCCACGAGCTGCTGGATGCTCCGGCCGAGCAGGAACTGGGGCGTCGCATCGAGGCCGGTCTCGCTGCGGCCGACCGGTTGGCCTCCGGGCAGGCTCGGCCGGGGGACGAGGAGCTCGTCGCCGACGCCGACGCCGCCCGGCGGGCGTTCATCGAGGCCAACCTTCGGCTCGTGCTCAGCATCGCCGGCAACTACCAGGTGCCGGCCCACCTCGATCGGGACGACCTCGTACAGGACGGCATGCTCGGTCTGGACAAGGCAGCGACCCGCTTCGACTGGCGTCGAGGCCTGCGGTTCTCGACCTACGCCACCTGGTGGATCCGGCAATCGATCCAGCGTGGCCTGGAGAACTCCTCCGGCGCGGTCCGCATCCCGGCCCACCGCCGGAGCGAGCTGCGTGTGGCGCTGCGGCACGTCGACGGCGAGATCGGCCAGCTGCGCGACGACCTTCGCCACGTGCACTCGATGACGACGCTGGACTCGATCGACCGGATGGCGTCCCCGACCGACGGTGGTGCCGCCGTCGAGCCGATCTGCGGCGAGGATGGTCCGGAGGACGCGGTCATCGACGATCTGGTGGCCGATCGCACCCGCGAGCTGCTCGAGCACCTCAGCGCCGAGTGTCGACGAGCGATCGTGCTCCGCTTCGGCTTCGAGGGCGGGGAACCCGCGTCCTACCGCGAGATCGCCGAGGACCTCGGCGTCACGCCCGAGGCGGCCCGCCGTCGCACGTTGCGGGCCCTCGACCGACTCCAGGAGCTCGGCGAGCCGATCCTGGCGGCCTGAGGTGAGATGAGGCGTGAGACCCGGCCGGCGGTGGGAACCGACCGGGCCTCACGAGGTCAACCTAGTGAGGGGACCTCAATCCCGTCGCGCCGGGAGATCATCGGCCCGACAACGCCGTGAGCCCACCCGACCCGGCGCCGGGCAGCGGTCGGACCATGGTGATGAGGCGCGGGTCCTCAAGCGTCGGGGAGCGCGTCGCCTCCACCGCGAATCCATGTCGCCGGTACAGCGCGATCGCCGGTTCCATCAGCCCCCGCCCCGTCTCGAGCCACACCGCTCCGAGGCCGTAGCCGCTGGCCGCATCGAGGATCGCCGTGACGAGCGCGTCGCCGGCGCGGAGTCCCCGGGCGCCGGGCCGGACGTAGAGCCGCTTCAGCTCGCCGCGACCGTCGCTGTGGACGCGGAGCCCGCCGCACCCCACCGGGACGCCGTCGTGGGCGGCGAGGAAGAAGCGGCCCCTCGGTGGGGTGTAGGTCCGTCGGAGATCAGCCACCTCCTCGGCGAATCCGGCCTGGGCGGCACGCAGGTCCACGCCGCCCGCCTCGGCGAGCCACGCGGCGAAGTCACGAACCAGTGCCGTCGCCGCCGACCACGCGACGGGACCGTCGGCGACGGTGACCGTCACGGCGGCGGGGGAGATCGGGATGCTCGACATGCCCAGCGATACGGCTGCCGCGGAGCCTCGGTTCGCGGCCCTGACGAGGTGCACACCCAGCGGGCAGGATGAGGTCGTGATCGACCACTCCGAGCACAGCCCCTACTCGGATCCAGGCCGCCATCGGGAGCTCCTCGGCGAGGTCCCTGTCGACCCGGCCGGGCTCTCGGTCGTCGCGCGGAACCTGATCGTCCACTACCGGGCGTCCGCAGAGGACCTCCCGGCCGCGACGCGACCGGACGTGCACCTGCGATGGCTCGAGGCGTCGCTCTCGGTCGACCAGCAGCGTCACGGGCTGCCACTCGCCGCGCCGAGGCCGGTGACCGAGCGGCTGCAGGGATGCTGCCGCGATCACAGCCTCTTCTGTGTCGGGGTGCTGCGCGAGGCCGGTGTGCCGGCCCGGTGCCGGGTCGGGTTCGCCGGGTACTTCCTCGACGGCTGGCACCACGATCACGTGATCGTCGAGGCCTGGCTCGGCGGTCGGTGGCGGCGCTTCGATCCCGAGGTCGAGGACCGCTTCCCGAACCTCCCGGACCCGCTCGACATCGAGGTCGGTCCGGCGACGGCGTCCGGCTTCGTGTCCGCGGCTGCGGCCTGGGCCGCCCATCGGCGCGGCGAGATCGAGGCCGCCACCTTCGGCGTCGCTCCCGAGGTCCCGCTCTTCTTCGGCCCCCGGTTCCTGTTCGGCGAGGTCATCATCGAGCTCGCGCACCGGTTCGGCGACGAGCTCTTGCTGTGGGACTCGTGGGGCAAGCTCGACGACGAGTGGGGTCCGGTCTCCGACGACGACGCGTCCTGGCTCGACGAGATCGCCGACGCTCTGCTCCGCGCCGACGCCGGTGACGCCATCGCCGAGGCCGCGCTCCACGACCGCTACCTCGGCGATCCTGCGCTCCGGCCCGGGTCGATCATCCGGCGCTACTCGCCGTTCGACGAGGACCCGGAGATCGTCGAGCTCGGTCCTCGCTGACCCGATCCCCCTCAGGCCTCGTCGCGGCCCCGGAGCGCGAGGCTGGGGTCGAACCCGAACGGCAGCTCGAGGCGGTGTCGTGCGAGGAGCTCGCGGTCGAGGAGGAGCTCGGCGGTCGGTCCGTCGGCCACGACCCGCCCGCCGTCGACCACGATCGAACGGGGGCACAGCTCGAGTGCGAACGGTAGGTCGTGGGTGACGACCAGCTGGGTCTGGGGGAGCGACGCGAGGAGGTCGATCAGCTCTCGGCGGCCGGCGGGGTCGAGACCCGCCGTCGGCTCGTCGAGCACGAGGACGCTGGGCTCCATGGCCAGCACCGTCGCGAGGGCGACCCGGCGCTTCTCGCCGCCGCTCAGGTGGTGTGGCACCCGATCGGCCAGGGAGCTCGCTCCGACAGCCTCGAGCGCGGCGTCGGTGCGCTCGGCGCGAGCGTCGGCGTCGAGACCGAGGTTCGCCGGGCCGAACGCGACGTCTTCGCGCACGCTCGGCATGAAGAGCTGATCGTCGGCGTCCTGGAAGACCATCCCGACCCGTCGCCGGATCTCGGCGAGGTTGTGGGTGTCGACCGGGAGCCCGTCGACGGCGATCGATCCGGACTGGAGCTCGAGGATGCCGTTGAGGTGGAGCAACAGCGTGGTCTTGCCGGCGCCGTTCGGGCCGAGGAGCGCGATCCGGTCACCGGCTGCGGCCGACACGGACAGCCCCTCGAGCACCCGGTTCCCGTCGGGGTAGGAGAACGACAGGTCCTCGACCTGCAGCGCGGGGGTGGTCACAGGACCACGATCCCCACGACGGCCGCAGCGATGGCGATCGCCGGTGGGACGGCGGCGAGCATCCACTCGCCGGCTCGGGCCCGGCGATGGTCGAGTTGCGGCATGGTGCCGGTGAACCCCCTGGCGAGCATGGCGCCGTGCACGCGCTCGCCTCGTTCGTAGGTGCGGACGAAGAGCGCGCCGGCCGAGCTGGCGATCGGCTTGGCCTGCCAGAGCCAGCGCGGGTCGTGGGCGCGGGCGACCATGGCGGTGCGCATGCGTCGCATCTCGTCCACGATCACGTCGAGGTAGCGGAACATGAACGACAGGATCGAGACCACGACGGTCGGGACCTTCAGGGCGCTGAGGCCCCGGAGCAGCTCGGTGATGGAGGTCGTGGCTGCGAGCACGATGCTCGCCGAGGCGCCGATCGTCGCCTTCGCGAAGACGTTCCAGGAGGCCCACAACCCGTCGCGCGACACCGAGACGCCGACGACGTCCACCTCCTCGCCACCGGCGATGAACGGGATCAGCACGGCGAAGCCGAGGAAGGGCAGGATCACGGCGAGGCGCCGCAGGACGAGCCCCGGCCCGAGGCGGGCGAGGGCCAGGATGCCGACCACGACCGCGGCATCGATCGCGAACATCGCGACCGCTTCCCGAGGCGTGATCGAGACCGCCACGACGAACACGAACACCGCCGCCAGCTTCGCCTCGGGGGCGAGCCGGTGGATCGGCGAGTCGCCGGAGACGTGGAGTGACCCGGTGTGGCCGGCACCCATGCGTCAGGAGACCAGTTCGTCTTCTTCGTCGCGGGCGACCGCCTTGGTGAGGCCGTACCCGACGGCGAGGCTCAGCGCGACACCGGTGACACCGGCGACGGCGAGGCTGAGCGTCTCGTTGTCGACGCCACTCGTGGCGTAGTCGGAGAACCAGCTGCTGTCGAGGGCGTGATCCTCGGCCTGGTCGATGAAGCCCTCGTCCTCGGCGACCTTCTCGAGACCGTCCGGATCGTCGACGGCGAACTGGCTCACCACCACGGCGAACAGCAGGGCCGCCGCGACGCCGCCGATCAGGAACGTCCGGGTCGACACCGAACGACGGTCGAGGAGGGCGGCGTGGTCGAGGTCACGAGCGCCGTAGACGAGGTCGGGGCGGGAGGCCAGCACCGCGGAGATCGCGAGGGCGCTGATGACCGCCTCACCGATGCCGATCAGCACGTGGACCCCGACCATCGCGCCGAACACGGTGTCGAAGGGCACCGAGGCGCTGGCGCCGAAGAGCCACTGGATCGAGAACGACATGGCGGCCAGCACGACCGAGCCCGCGGACGCGAGCGCCGTGGCGCCGACGACGCCGGGCGCCGTGGCCGGGAAGAAGCGGCGGCAGAGCTGGAAGATGGCGAAGCCGCCGAAGGCCGGCACGATCGCCATGTTGATCGTGTTGTACCCGAGCGCAGAGAGGCCGCCGTCGGCGAACACCAGCGCCTGCACGAACACGACGATGCCGACCACCACGCACCCGAGCGCCGGGCCGAGCAGGATCGCGGCGAGGGCGCCACCGATGAGGTGGCCGGTCGTGCCGCTCGCGACGGGGAAGTTGAACATCTGCGCAGCGAAGATGAACGCCGCGGCCACACCGGCGAGCGGGACCTGCCGCTGACCCATCTGCTGGCCGCTCACGCGCAACGCGTACGCCATCACAGCGATCGCGATGATGAAGGTGACGATGGCGACCGGCGGTTCGAGGAACCCGTCCGGTGCGTGGAGTGCGAGCATTCGTGTGTCCCTCCGCATGGGCTCGTGAGCCATGAGGCTGTTGGTGTCGGGAGCGGACCCTAGCTCGCTGCGAATCGTTTGCAAGACAACTCGGAGAGTGGCGCCCGCTGAGTACGGTGGGACGGGTGGATCTCGCGACGGTGCTCCGACAGGCGGACTTCCGTGTCACACGACCCCGCCAGCTGGTCTGGGAGGTCCTCCACGACAGCCACGCGCACCTGAGCGCGCTCGAGATCGCCGACGAGGTCCGGTCGCTCGATCCGACGGTCAACACGTCGTCGGTGTACCGGACGCTCTCACTGTTCGCCGATCTCCACCTCGTCCGCGAGTCGCGGCTCGTCGACGACGACTCGGTCCGCTGGGAACCGATCCACGACGATGCCGTCATCCACCTCGTCTGCGAGAGCTGCCGGGAGGTCCTCCACCACGACGTCGAGGTCGTCGACGAGCTGCGGGTGCGACTCGAGCGCGAGGCCGGGTTCCTGGCCCGCTCGGTCGAGGTCGTCGTCCGCGGTGTCTGCGGTCGGTGCACGAGCGCGACTCGATGAGCGGCCCGGACCTGTCGAGCCTGACGGCCTCGTCCGCGGTCTCGGCGGTCGTCCGGGGCGACCTGCGGAGCGAAGAGCTGCTCGACGCTCAGCTCGAGCGGATCGAGGCCTACAACGACGAGCTCAACCTCGTCGTCCGACTCGACATCGAGCGTGCCCGAGCTCGTGCTCGGGAGGCCGACGCGGCGACCGCCCACGGTGAGCGATGGGGTCCGCTCCACGGCCTGCCGATGACGATCAAGGATTCGTTCGACACCGCCGGGCTGGTGACCTCGTCGGGCAACCCGGGTTTCGCCGATCGCGTGCCCGAGGTCGACGCCGCCGCGGTCGCCCAGCTCCGGAGGGCGGGCGCCATCGTGTTCGGCAAGACGAACCTGCCGCTGTTCGCGGGGGACTTCCAGACCGACAACGCGCTCCACGGGCGCTCCCGGAACCCGTGGGGACCGGATCGGACCGTGGGCGGGTCCTCCGGTGGCGCCGCCGGCGCGCTGGCGGCGGGGATGACGTTGTTGGAGCTCGGCAGCGACATCGGCGGGTCGATCCGTAGCCCGGCCCACTACTGCGGTGTGTTCGGGCACAAGGCCTCGCTGGGCGTCGTGCCCGACGCCGGCCACGTCCCCGGCAGCTTCGATCTCGGGGTGATGGGCCCGCTCGGGCGCTCGGCCGCCGATCTCGAGCTCGCCATGCGCGTGCTCACCGCCGACGGGGTCGGCGACCTCGGAGGTTCGGAGCTCCCTCCACCGTCGCCGACCTCGGTCGGCGGACGGGGCCTGCGCATCGGCCTGTGGTCCGAGGACGAGGCGGCGCCGACGTCCACCGCGTGCCGGGCGGCGGTGACGGCCGCGGCCGCAGCCCTCGAGGCCGCCGGCGCCGAGGTCGTCGGCGAGGTGCGGACGCCGACGTCGCTGACCGATCAGCACCTGCTGTACGCCACGATGCTCACCGCCGAGATGGCGGGCGGCTTCCCGTCCCATCGCATCGAGCGAGCTCGTGACGACCTCGCTGCCGGCATCGACGATCCCGTCGAGCGGGCGCGTGCCACGGGCCTGGTGTTGGGCCACGCCGACTGGCTCGGGCTGAACGAGCAGCGTCACCGTGTCATCGCCGAGTGGCACCGCCTCCTCGACGACGTCGACGTCGTCCTCGCGCCCGTGACCCCGGTGCCGGCCTTCCCGCACGACACCGAGCGGAAGTTCGACGAGCGGTTCCTCGATGTCGACGGCGAGCAGGTGCCGTACTGGCTCCACGTCGTCTGGGCCGGGCTCGCGACCCTCCCGCTGTTGCCATCGACCGCGGTCCCCGTCCAGCGACACGAGGGCCTGCCCGTCGGCGTCCAGATCGTCGGCCGACGCTTCGCCGACCGCACGACGATCGCCGTGGCCGGTCTCCTCGAGGCGCAACTCGGCGGGTTCGTCCCCCCGGCCGGGTTCTGATCGAGGAATTTCTCGGCGAGCTGTCCAGAACGAGCGAACCCGTTCGTCGTGGGGGCAGGATCGGGAGTGGCCCGGTCCGCCGAGAAGGAGACACCGACATGATGTACGCCCTGCTGCTCTACGGCGACGAGAACGTCGGCCCCCAGCCGGGGAGCGAGGAGTTCGCCGAGGAGATGAAGGAGTGGTTCGTCTACACCCAGGCCGTCGAGGAGGCCGGGGTGATGCGTGGTGGTGAGGCGCTCCAGCCCGAGGCCGCGGCGACGACCGTCCGGGTCCGCGATGGCAAGACCGTCATCGCCGAGGGACCCTTCGCCGAGACCAAGGAGGCGCTCGGCGGCTTCTACCTCATCGACGTCGAGGATCTCGATGCGGCGATCTCGTGGGCCGAGCGGATCCCGAGCGTCGGCTACGGCTCGGTCGAGGTGCGACCGGTGATGGACACGTCCGAGCTCCCCGGGATGGAGTGAGCGCCGACGACGCGCTGACGGAGATCTTCCGGACGGAGTGGTCGCGGGTGGTCGCGACCCTCGTCCGGGAGCTCCGCGACCTGGAACTGGCCGAGGACGTCGCCCAGGAGGCGTTCGTCGAGGCCTCGACGCGGTGGGCCGAGGACGGCGTGCCTCGACGGCCGGGGGCGTGGTTGCTCACCACGGCCCGCCGCCGGGCGATCGATCGGCTGCGACGCGACCGGCGCTTCGCCAACCGTCTGCCGGATCTCGTCACCGGCGACACCGAGCAGCCGGACGATCGCACGATCGCCGACGACCAGCTCGCGCTGATCTTCGGGTGCTGCCACCCTGCGCTGGACGACGAGGCACGGGTGGCACTGACGCTGCGGTCCGTCGCCGGTCTCTCGACGCGCGAGATCGCCCGAGCCTTCCTCGTCACCGAGCCCACGATGGCCAAGCGGCTCGTGCGGGCCAAGCACCGGATCCGCGCCACCGGCATCCCGTTCACGGTGCCGGAGTCCGATCGCCTGGCCGACCGGCTGTCGGCGGTCTGCGGGGTCGTCTACGCCATCTTCACCGAGGGCCACCGCCGCAGCGACGGTGTCGAGCTCCTTCGACCCGTGCTGTGCGACGAGGCGATCTGGCTGGCGGAGACGCTGGTCGAGCTGCTCCCGGGCGATCCGGAGGTCCTCGGCCTCGCTGCGCTGGTCCTGCTGACCGACGCCCGACGGCCGGCTCGTACCGACGAGGACGGCAACGTGGTGCTCCTGGCCGACCAGGACCGGTCGCTCTGGGATCGCGAGAAGATCGATCGGGGTCTCGCGTACCTCGGGGCAGCTCACCGTCGCCGTCGCGTGGGCGTGTACCAGCTGCTGGCGTCGATCGCCTCGCTCCACGCGACGGCCGAGAGCCACGAGACGACGGCCTGGTCGTCGATCCTCTCCGTCTACGACGTGCTCCTCCTGCGCTATCCGACCCCGGTCCTCGCCCTGAACCGGGCCGTCGCCGTCGCCGAGGTCCACGGGCCCGATGCTGCGCTCGGAGCGATCGACGAGCTCGCTGGTTCCCTCGACGACTACGAGTACCTGCACAGCACGCGGGCGGAACTGCTGCACCGGACGGGTCGGACCGACGAGGCGGCCGCGGCGATGGGTCGGGCGATCGGGCTCAGCGGCAACGACTCCGAGATCGCGTGGATGCGCGAGCGCATCGCCTCCTGGGAGCGGATCGCAGACTGAGACCATCCGCCTGCCGATCGGTGACGAACCACCGGCATGACCGCTGCGCTCCCTCCACCGCGGCAAGGCCGATGCGACACGGACGCCGTGACGGGGGAGGGCCAGCTCGACGAGGCCGGTGCCGTCGTCGTGCGCATGGCCGATGGTGATCGCGGTGCGGTCGGCGACCTCGATGACCTGCTCGGCGCAGCCGCGTACGGCACGATTCGTCGTGTGGTCCGAGATCCGGCGCGCAGCGAAGAGCTCACCCAGGAGGTCTTCGTGACCTGCTGGCGCGCCGCCGGTCGCTTCGATGCTGCCCGCGCAGGCGGGTCCGCCCGGGTCGGGCGGCGACCCCGCGGTACCGTCGGAGAGCGGAGCCGACGCCGCAGGAGCAGATCACGCATGCCGTACCGCCAGGCCGAGGGCGTCACGTCCGAGCGGACCGGCGAGCGCGTGGTCGTCCTCGACGCCGCTGGCACCACCATGACGACGCTGAACCCGACCGGGGCCGTCCTGTGGGGTGCCATCGACGGTGCGCGCGGCGTCGAGGAGCTCACCGACGAGCTCGTCGCCGAGTTCCCCTCCGTCGACCGGTCGGTGCTCCTGGCCGACGTCCGCACGTTCGTCGACGAGCTCCTGGCCGACGGCCTGATCGAGCAGGTCAGGGCGGGCTGATCGACGGTCTGCGCACAGCGTGGCGCGGGAGTTGTGGAACATCACGTGCAGCGTTGCTAACAATGCTGACAGCGTTCACTCGGCGTGGGACGAGGAGGAGCAGGGATGTCAGCGAAGCGTTACGAGGCACCGCGGGTCGAAGAGCGGGCCGAGGTCACCGCGTCGATGATGCGGGCGGGCAGCTACCGCCGCGAGTACGACGGCGACGCGGGCGACTAGTCACCCGCGACCGCCGGAAGGTCCCCGGCGGCGATCCAGATCTCCTGCAGCAGCTCGATGGCTCGCCGCGCCCTGATCTCCACGGGTCGGGCGTGGCGGAGCCGCGACACCGGTCGACGCCCCAGCAACGCCAACATCGGGAGGTGGGCTCGGGTGATCGGTGGCACCGGCGGCACGGCGAGACCCTGCACCAGCGCGCCGGGCCGCGCCCCCGGATCGACGTGCTCCCACGTGCCGTCGCCCTCGTCGTGGCCGACGACCACGATCGCCCGCACCGGCCGGCGCCCCGTCGCCAGGAGGGCTGCCGGGATCTCGACGCGGCCTCGGTCGGGGTCGACGAGCTCGGCGTCGAGCCGGTCCGCGCTGCCGCCGACGATGTCGTCGGGAAGCAACGGGGGACGAGCGACGCCCTCGACCGTCATGACGCCGTCCGCATGTCGCACGACCACGAGGTCGTCGCCGAGCAACGACCATCCGGCGAGCAGCGCCGCTCCTGCGAGCGTCGACTTGCCGGCACCCGACGAGCCGACCACGAGCAGTGCCTCACCGTCTCGACCCAGGGCCGCGCCGTGGACCAGGACGCGGTCCCGCCGCGCCGCCGCGGCGGCGAGTCCGTACTGGGCGAGCAGGTCGACGGCGGCGTCGACGTCCTCGCCCGGCGACGCGGGCCGCCCGATCCGCACCGACATCGCGGTGTGGTGCGCGGTCACCCCGCGCCACGACCACCACACGTTCGCCGCGTCGAACCAGACCTCCGCATCGATCGCCCGGTCGTCGGGCGGGCGCTCCGGGAGCGGCACGGCCTCCAGCCCGACCTCGACCACGAGCTCGGGGGCGCCGACGGTCGCCGTCTGACCGAAGCGCCGCTCGACGAGGTCGAGGTCCCGGGCGTCGGCCGACACGCCGACGACCATGCCACCGACCGACCGGATCGCCATCGGGGCGTGGACGCTCACGGTCCTCCCGCCAGGGAGAGGTAGGCGTCCCGCTCGTCGGCGCCGCCCGATCGGTGGTTCCAGTAGATCGGGCTGCGCTCGTCGTCGACATCCCAGTGACGAGGGCTGCCCAGCCGTGTCCGGAGGCGATCGCCTCCGACCCGTGCCACGGCGGCGAGCGATGGTCGGACTCCGTCCCGGGCCGTCTTCACGATGAACGCCGGAGCGATGCGATCCTGCAGTCGTCGCGATGAGCGGTCGTCGAGGCGGCGGCGCAGGGCGAGCATCGGTCCGGTCCCGAGTGCAGCGACGGCGTGCGGCGGGACGGTGGCACCGACCAACCGTGCGGCCCGGTCCAGCACGTGCGCCGTCAGACGGGCGACGCCCATGCGCTCTGCCCGAGTGCACAGCGTCGGCCAGTGAGGTCGGTCGTACTCGATGACCACTGCCAGGTCGCGGAGCCAGGCGAGGACGCCGGCACCGCCCAAGCCGGCGTGCAGGGCCAGGTGCAGGACCTGGTCGGTCGCGTCGAGCGCCGGGACCGGTCCGGTCGGGAGCGGCACGACGCGTCGCCGCTCGATCAGCGCGTCGGCGTCGACGCGCAGCTCGCGTCGGGTCCGGGCGAGACCCACGACGTGCCAGTGGAAGTCGATCCAGGTCGCGCCGCATCGCAGGGGCAGCTCGGCGACGCCGTGGGTGAGGACCCCGGCCCAGTTCCGGTTCAGGTCCTCGATGCCGGCGGCGGCCAGCGCGTCGAGCGCAGGGCCGAGGGCGCGGCCTGGCACGAGGATGTCCAGGTCGTTGAACTCGCGGTGCTCCGGCCGTGGGTGGAGCGCAGCGACGACGGGACCCTTGAGGACGGCCCAGGGGACCGATGCGCCGTCGAGCGCCCGTCCGATCGGTCCGAGCGCACGCGCTGCCGCGAGGCGGCGGACGGTCGCGCCACGACGGATCTCGACGAGGCGACCGGGTGGCTCGGCGCCGACGGCGACCAGGGCGTCGTGGAGCGTCGACGACAGCCCGTGCCCGTCGACCGCATCGAGGAGGAGGGCTCGGCAGGCGCCCCGGACCCAGGCCCGTTCGACCGCCTCGTCGGGCTCGGCATCGATGCGGGCGAGGGCGAGCAGCGCGTCGCGGACGACGGCGACCACGTCGTCGTCCTGATGCACGTGCACGCCGTCGAGTGAACCAGGCCCGGGCCCCGCCACGGTGCCGCCCGGATCGGTCGCACCGTCGTCGATACCCTGCGGGCATGCCGAGCGGCGCACAGCGCAGGGTGTCGCGACTCCTCGTGGGGGCCGCAGCGGTCGCCATGACGGTCGCTGCGTGCGCCGGCGAGGTCGCGTCGAGCGACGACCGCGAGACCCAGATCTACGCCACGGCGCTCGACTGGTTGCTCGATCGGCCGGACACCGAGGTGGGCGACGTCGAGGAGCCGCTCATCTACATCGAGCACCTCGGGAGCGACGCCATCGCGCTCGCCGTGCAGGTCGACCTGATCGATCGCTACGACGACGTCGTCGAGCTCCGCTTCGTCGACGCCCGCACCGAAGCGGTGGACGAGTCGGTGAGCGACGCTCCCGTCCGCGAGGGACGGGTGCTCATCGGGCTGGGACCGATCTCCGAGGAGAACGAGCTGCGGGCCGAGGTGTACCGATCGTCCAGCGAGGTCACCGCCTACCGGTTCCGCCTCCACGACGAGGACGGCTGGCGACTGTCCGCCACGCCGACACCGATCGAGCCGGAAGGGCTCGTGGCAGACCCATGACCTCGCCGGCCGCGGCACCCGAGCCGACACCGCAGGGAACAGGGTGGTGGAGCCGGTTGCGGTCGGCGGCGGTGCCGGTCGCCTCTCCGGCCCGTCCGCTGCTGCCGGTCCAGATGTGTCACAGCGCGGGCGAGACGTTCTTCGCGGTCTCCCTCGCCGGGTCCCTGTTCTTCAACGTGTCGCTCGATGCTGCTCGGCCACGGATCCTGCTCTACCTCGCGTTGACGATGGCGCCCTTCGCGGTCCTGGCTCCGCTCATCGGCCCCTTCATCGACCGATTCCGTGGCGGCCACCGCGCCGTGCTCATGGGAGCGCTCGGCGGTCGGGCGCTGGTCGCGCTGCTGTTGTCGGCGCAACTGCGAAGCCTGCTGCTCTACCCGCTCGCCTTCGCGATCGTCGTGCTCGCCAAGGTGTACTCGGTCTCGCGGAACTCGCTCGTGCCGGTGTTGGTGGAGGAGCGCGAGCACCTCGTCGTGGTCAACTCGCGCCTCGCTCGGGACGGGACGGCCGCCGGGGCGGCGGCTGCACCGATCGGTGTGCTCATCCTCGAGACCGCCGGAGCCGGAGCGGTCCTGGTCGTCGGCGCGCTCAGCTACGCGCTCGGCACCATCCTGGCGTTGCGGGTGCCGTCCCCGCACCCGGAGGTGCCGGCCTCGCCGATCGTGGAGACGACCGAGATGTCCGGCGCCGGCATCAGGACGGCGACCATGGGCATGGGATCGCTGCGGGCGACGGTGGGGTTCGCCTTCTTCCACCTCGGTTTCGTGCTGAAGGAGGCGGGCGAACCGGTCTGGTTCTTCGGCCTGATGGCGGTCGCGAGCGGGGTCGGCAGCTTCTCCGGCACGTTCATCGCGCCCTGGATGCGAAGACGCATCGACGAGCAGCTCATGCTCACCATCGCCCTGGCGTTGCCCGGCATCACCGGCGTCGTCGCTGCGCTCCGCTTCCATCGGATCAGCGTGCTCGCGCTCGCCGCCGCGCTCGGCCTCGCGGGCAGCCTGGCCCGGCGCGCGTTCGACGAGGTGATCCAGACCGAGGCCCCCCATGCCCGTCGTGGGCAGGCCTACGCCGGTCTCGAGACCCGCATCGAGCTCGGGTGGGTCGCCGGCGCGCTGTTGGCCGTGATCTCCCGGGCGCCCGACTGGGTCGGTGCGGCGGTGCTCGCGCTGTGGTTGATGACCGTGGCCGGGGAGCGGATCGCCGCCGTCGTCGCCGCGGCGCGCCGTGAGTCCGGCGTGAGCCTCGAGACGTTGCCGCAGCGACTCGTCGCGACGGCGGAGTCGCTGGCGGCCGTCGGAGACCACCAGCAGGCGGCGGTGCTCGCGATGGCGGCGGGTGACGCCGCCCGGTCGGTCGTCGGCATCCCCGGCGAGTCGCTGTTCCAGGAGCTGCGATCGCTCCAGCACGAGGCGATCGACGACCACGACGAGGACGTCGCGGAGCGGATGATCGCCGTGGCGAGGCAGCTCGCCAGCGAGCACGAGCTCGTCATCACCCGCCGCGCCGAGGGCCGCGCCGCCAGCTAGTCCCGGGGTCGGCCCGGCACGGATCGACGGCCCGGCCGCAGCCCGTCAGGGCGAGGACATCGGGAGGGGGCAGGAGCACCGAGCTCCGGGGCTCCGGGGCCCCGCTCGGCTAACAGATCAGGACCGGCGGGCGACCACGAGGCGGAGCGGGCCGGTGGAGCCGGGCTCGCCGCAACACCAGCAGTTGTCGCTGTCGTCACCGAACCACGTCACCTCGCAGGCGCGGCACGCGCGGGCAACCATGCCGACCGGGGACGGTTCGAGCACCGGTGCGGGGGCTGCTGCGGGGAGGTTCACGACCCTCCCGTCGGCGGCGGTGCCATCGGAGTCAAGGACAACGCTCATCGGGCTCGCTCGGTCAGCTCGGCGACCAGCTGGGGCACCCGTGAGGGTTCCACGGGTGCCGACACGAGGTAGCCCTGTACGTGGTGCACACCGGCGGTGCGGAGGAAGTCCAGGTGCTCATCGAGCTCGACCCCTTCGGCCACGATGTCGAGGCCGAGCACGCCGGCCAGGTCGACGACGGAGTGGACGACGGTCTCGGCCGAGCGGTCGGGCAAGGCGTGGATGAAGCTGCGATCGATCTTCACCACGTCGATGGGCAGCGATCGCATCGAGGCGAAGGTCGCGTAGCCCGTTCCGAAGTCGTCGAGCGCGACCGTGAAGCCGCGCCGGCGGAGCTCGCCGAGCACGCGGATCGCCGTGGCGCGGTCGGACAGCGCCAGCGTCTCCGTGAGCTCGATCCGGATCGAGGTCGGGGCCACCTCGTGGTCGACGACCACGGCGCTGATCCGGTCGGGGAAGGCGTCGTCGGACAGCTCGTCCGCGGAGACGTTGACCGAGATGACGAATCGCTCGTCGACGACGCCGGCGTCCTGCCAGCGGCGGAGGTCGGCGCACACGGCGCGGAGCACCACGTCGGTGAGCTCGGCCACGCGGCCGACCGCCTCGAGGGTCGGGACGAAGCGATCGGCGCCCCGGACACCGTCGGCGTGCCGCCACCGGGAGAGCGCCTCGAGACCGTGCGGCCTCCCGTCCAGCGCGGAGACGATCGGCTGGTACCAGGGCGTGATCTGGCCGGCCTGGAGCGCGACCTCGATCTCGTCGATCGAGGCCGGCATGTGCTCGTCGATCTCGCTCAGATCGGAGATCGCCGGCTGACGGTGGATCGGGACGGTCGCCACGGAGGTGGCCCGCTCCATGACCCGACCGGCGTCGATCGGTGTGCGGTGCACGACGGCACCGATGCGGACGGCGGCGGCCGTCGGCTCGGAGCGGAGGGTCTCGCGGACCTGCTCGACGATGGGCGTCGCCTGCGTCGCCGAGCCGAGGTGCCCGCAGACGACCAGGATGCGGCCCTCGCCGAGGTCGAAGACGTGGTCCTTCGGTCGAGCGGCCTCGTCGAGGCGCCCACCGATGCGGGCCATCGACCGACCGGCCGGATCGCCGGTCTCGACGAGCACGGTGACGAAGGTGCCGCCGAAGCCGCCCGTGCGTGACGAGGCCCGTCCGAGCACGGCGTTCGCCGCGCCGGCGTCCGGGAGTCCGGAGCGGGGGTCGATCGTGAGCAGGGAGTCATCGGTCCGACCGGCGACGAGGCCGACGAGCTGCGCACACGCCTCGAGGTGGAGGATGGTGGCGTCGTCGACGAGGCTCGCATCGCCGACGACCACCACGGCGCCGACGGGGGCACCGTCGTGGGGGATCGGGGCGGCGGCGACGAGCGCGTCCGGCCGATGCGGGTCGGCCCACGGTGAGGTGTCGACAATCGTCTCGTCGAGGCTGACGGCACGACCGATCGGACCGCCGGCCCGACCGAGCGGCAGCTCGTCGATCACGAGGTTGGGCAGGTGCCGGTCGGCGATCACCCGCAGCGTGCGGCGTGGGGCGTCCAGGCGCAGCATCGCCGCGCCGAGCCCGGGGGCACGTTCGGAGATGGCGGCGCAGACCGCCTCGCCGAGCTCGTCGAAGGGAAGCTCGGTCCCCACGAGCCGGAGAGGGTCGACCATCGACTGGCCGAGTGCGCTGTCCACGGGTTCGTCTCCGTCAGCTTCCTGCGCGGATCAACCGAGCATCGCCCGGAGGTCAGCGACCTCACGGTCGAGCTGGTCCAAGAGCTCGTCATCGGGCTCCTCGGGCAGGTCGAGCGCCCGCATGGCGGCGGCGAGGTGCTCGGCGGCCGGCTGCGTGCAGCTCGGCGTCAGTCGCGTCTCGGTCAGCGAGATGCCGGCCGAGACGATCCGGGTCATCGTGTCGCTGATGTCGTCCGGGTGGAGATGGTGGTCTCGGACGGCGTTGACCAGGATCGTGGGGAAGTAGAGCTGCTCGAGGACGGCCGCACCGACGGCGTCGTGGCCGGCGCCCATGATGCGGACCTCGGCATGGAGGTCGAAGTAGGTGATGCCACCCCGGTCGACCTGCGCCTCGATGTACCGCTCGGTGGCCGCTCGGTACAGCAGCGCAGCACCGAGGTCGTGGAGGAGGCCGGCCGAGAAGGCGTCGCTCGCCCGCACGCCGATCCGCTTGGCGACGGTGCTCGCCGCCGCTCCCGAGGCGACGGCGTGGCTCCAGTAGCCCTCGGGCATGGCGCCCGGGCGGGGATCGGAGAGTCCGAGGCCGCCGGTGGTCGCCAGCGCCCGCACGACGTTGAAGCCGACGACCATGACCGCCGACCAGACGTTCGAGGCGTGGGTCTTGAGCCCGAAGAAGGCGCTGTTGGCCAGGGTGAGGAGCCGAGCCGTCATCGACGGATCGGCTTCGATCACCGGAACGATGTCCTTGGCATCGGCATCCGGGTCGTCCAGAAGGCGCAGCAGCTGCATGGTCGCGCTGCTCTGCTCCGGGAGGATCGAGAGCTCATCGATGAGCGTGGAGATCTGGACTGACACGACGGTCCCATCCTTGGTTCACGTCCGCTGTGCTCCACCCATCGACACGTTCGGATGGGAGTTGAGCAACGGACGTGCGCCGGGGGGAGGCCATCAGGTCATGGCGCGGAGTCCTCTCGCCCGGGCCTCGGCCACGGTGAGGAAGAAGGCGCCGCCGCCCCACTCGTAGACCACGACGTCGGTCGGGTCCGCGCTGCGAGGTCCGGCGAGGGTGGCGAGCTCGACGTCCGCCGCGGTGCCCCAGCGGGCGATGACCTGGTCGGTGGTGGGGTCGGGCTTCGCATCGTCGGCGAGCGACGGTGCGACCTGCGCGACCGCGGCGACGTAGTCCTCGATCGGCTTCCAGCCGGCGACGGTCGCCGAGCCGCTGGGCCCGTCGATGACGACGGTCGGGAAGGCGTAGCGGAAGCGGGTGCCGTCGGCCCGGACCCGGCCGTGACCGTCGTGGTCGTCCTGGATCTGACGGGCGTGGGCGTTCGGACGCCGGGTCTCCTCCCAGTCCTGCTGGTAGGCGACGAGGACCTCCGGGTCGCTCATCGAGGCGACGAAGTCGTCGATGTCGAGGTCCGGCACGCCGGACACCGCAGCGACGATCGAGACCATCGTGTCGAAGGGCTCACCGACCAGGAACATCCACTCCCGGAGACGGCGCAGGACGCGGTCGGCCTGCGCCGAGCCCTGGCGCTCGGCCGCCTTGACGGCCAGGCAGGCGAGCTTGGTCGTGGAGGACGCGGCGCGCAGTTCGGTCGGGAACGGCATGCCCGTCGTGGCGTGCACGGACCGCCAGAGCTCGACGAACCGGCCGGCGTCGGTGCGGGGGTGCACGGGCTGGCCCTCGGCCGCCGACTGCGCCTCGAGGTCGTCGATCATCCCGCCGAGCACGCGACGCCATGCGAGCCCGTGGCCGAAGCGCCACTCGAGGAGGCGGAGCTTCGGCTCCGACCCCCAGGCCCAGACGCTGCCGGGATCGGTGTACTCCGTGACACGCACCTCGCTCACCTCTCCCACGGTAGCGACGTGAACGCCCCCTGCGAGGTCGTCGGCGTGGCGCCGTCAGCCGCTCCCGAGATCTCCTCGCTCGATGGCCTGGAGCTGGGGTCGCACCTTGGTGCCGTAGATGGCCGCGACGACCAAGCCGGGGACCACGAACAACCCGCTCACGATGATCACGCCCATCCACATCGGCTTGGTGCGCCCGGCGAGCGCCCAGACCCAGTCCGGGCGGGAGGCGGCGTCGAGGAGGGCGGCGACGACGATGGCGACCGGGATCAGCACGACGATGCTCACGACCAGGGTCAGGAAGACGTCGAGCATGTCGGGTCCAGTGCCGGGGACGGGTCGTGGCGGGCCGATACGGTCGGCGCCGTGATGGGACGGGGAGGCCACGCCAGCCGGGCTCGACTCCAGGCCGTGGCGCTCGGACTCGGGCTGGCCACCGTGGCGACGCTCGGGTCACCGTACCCAGCAGCTGCGGTCACGGGTGACGCAGCGGACGCCCAGGTCGGCGGCCTGGGTCGGGCCGCCGGTCAGCTGCTGGTCGACGGCGCGGATGTGCCGGCGACCGAGCTCGGCGCCTCCTGCCTGGCCGGCGCCGGCGACGACTGGCTCGCCGGTCAGCTGATCATCAGCGGCGTCGTCCAGTCCGAGCTCGAGACCGCCATCGACCTCTCGGCCGCCGGCTCACTTGGCGGGGTCTTCGTGCTCGGCTCGCCGGGCGAGTCCGTCGCCCTGACGCTGTCCGAGCTCCGGGCCGCCGGTGTGTCGAGTGGCGGGGTCGCTCCGTTCGTCTCGGTCGACGAGGAGGGCGGTCGCGTGCAGCGCCTCGCCGACCTGCTCGGTCCACTGCCGGCCGCCCGCTCGCTCACCGACGGCTCGCCCGTCGACGCTGCGGCGGAGGTCGGCGCCCACGCTGCCCAGGTCGCTGCGCTCGGCTTCACGTCCGGGCTCGCTCCCGTCGTCGACGTGGGTGCGGGCCCGGCCATCGGCGACCGCTCCTATGCCGACGACGCGGCGACCGTCGTCGAGTTCGCCGGCCCCATCGTCGAGGCGCTCCTCGGTGCCGGGCTGGTCCCCGTCATCAAGCACTTCCCCGGACACGGCCGCGCCAGCGCGGACTCCCACGTGTCGGTGGCCGTCACTCCGCCGCTCGACGAGCTCCGCGACGTCGATCTCGTGCCCTATGAGGCGCTGGTCGACATCGAGGGCGTGGCGGTGATGGTCGGACACCTGCAGGTCCCCGGGCTGACGGGCGACCTCCCGGCGTCGCTGTCACCCGAGGCGGTCACGGGGCTGCTCCGGGGCGAGCTCGGGTTCGACGGCCTGGTGCTGTCCGATGCGCTCGGCATGGCGGCTGTGTCGGCCCGGTGGTCGGCGGACGAGGCGGCCGTGCTGTCGTTGGCGGCCGGGATCGACCTGGTCCTGATCGATCGCATCGAGGACGTCGAGGCCGTCGGTTCGTCGATCGTCGCCGCGCTCGCCAACGGCCGTCTCGATCGGGCCGAGGTGACGGCTTCGGTGTCGCGGGCGCTGGTCGCCCGCGGTCGCTCGGGCTGCGCGGTCGCCGCTGCGCTGGGCCTTCCGCCCGCCTGACGGACGAGCTACGGCTCCGGTTCCTCGACCGGCTCGGAGTCGGGCTCGGCAAGCGCAGCCCAGACCGCCGCCACCGGAGGCTCGTCCGCCGGCCGCGGGGTCGGCCGCATGATGGTCGAGAGCCGGACCGCGTAGCGCTGCCAGACCGTGGGCAGGGTGACGTCTCGACGCCCCGGCAGCGTGCCGGCGCCGTCGATCAAGGTGACCTGCACGTCGGGGGTGAGGAGGTGGGCGACGAACTCCACGGCCAGCGCTGACTGATCGGTCGCCTCGGGGACCACGGCGAGGCTCGTGGAGCGGATGCACGTGGACGGCACCACGCCGAGGGTCGAGACCGGCGACGGGTCCTCGACGAAGGCGAGCACGGCAGCCGACATCGCCGCCGCGGCCCAGACCAATGCCGGCCCGTCCGGGCGAGCGTCCGAGACGAAGATGTCGTCGAAGCCGGCCCGCCATGTCGGGGCGATCTCGGTGCCGTTGCGCTGCAGGGTGGCGGCGATGTCGAGCCAGGACGGGGCGGTGTCGTCGGGGAACTGCTGTCGGAGGGCGTCGAGCAGGAGCCGGCCCTCCAGCGTGGACGCCGGATCGCTGATGACGAGCTCGCCGGCGAAGGTATCGGTGGTCAGATCGGGGAAGCCGATCGGATCGGGCAGCCCGCGATCGTCCAGCGCGGCGCGATCGAACATCACGCAGAGGTCGCGGATGGCGATGGGGGTCGTGCGCGGGGGAGCGGCAGCGATCAGGTCGGCGGGCAGGTCGTCGAACCCGGCCGGTGTGACCTCGGCGAAGGTGAGGTCGGTGCGGTCGAGCACGATGGCGTCGGGGAGGCCGACGACCACGTCGAGCGCGGGCGCCTCGGGGTTGGCGGCGAGGTCGTCGAGCACCCGCATCGGGTCGGGCTCCCTCGCGACGACCACGATCACGTCGCGATCGGCCTCGAAGCTCTCGACGACCTCGGGGTCGATGTCGATGTCTCCGGTGGCCGCGACCACGAGCTGCGGGGTGGTGGCTCGTTCGGTGGCCTCGCCGCACGCCGCAGCGGCAAGTGAGGCGATGAGGGCGATCGCGAGGAGACGCCGCATCAGGCCCCCTCGGGGCCGGGGACGACGAGCAGGACCACGCCCTGTTCCACGGCGACGGTGACCTCGTCGGCGATGGCGACGTTGCTCACTCCGCGGGCGACGGTCGGCGGCAGCGTCTCGCCGTCGAGGGGCCACTCGACCCCGGTCGATCGGATGCCGACGGCATCGCCGCCGATGGCGATCAGCGAGACCGTCTGTCCTGGCCGGGTCGGCAGCCGCACCTCGTCGTGGACGGGCAGGATCCGGCTGCGGCCCATGCGGACGTCGAGTCGGGTCGCCCGCCACCGGGGCGAGGCGAGGGTGCCGAGGGCGGCGAGCCAGTGGTCGATCCGGTCGTCGGGGGCACCGCCGACGACGACGCAGCTCGCGGGGGCGTCGGCGAGCGCGACCTCGAGCGCCAGCTCCAGGTCGGTCTGGTCCTTGTCGGCCGGGTGCTCCTCGATGCGCGCTCCGCCGTCGCTCGCCGCGGCCAGGCCGTCGGCGCTGACCGAGTCGAGATCGCCGACGACGACGTCGATCCGCAGGCCGAGCTCCAGCGCGTGATCGACACCCGAGTCCACGGCGACGACCAGGTCGGCGTCGGTTGGCACGGCGTCCGCCCAGGGTGGCGGCCCGCCCATGACCACCAGGACGGGTGCGCCGGTGGTCGTCGCCCCTCCCCGGTGCTCGTCTGCGCTGGCCACGACCGTCCCTTTCGGATCGGCCTGCGAGGGTAGTGCTGGGTGTTCGGGGAGTTGGCCTCGGCGTGTGCTGCAGGTTCGTGACGCGCCGACACTCTGGGCGTTCGAGCCGGTAGCGTGCGCGAGCGATGGACATCCGTCGCGCGGCCTGGGTCACGACACGCTCCGTGTTGCGGATCGTCTCGCTCGGTGTCGTCGTCGCGCTCGTCGGCGGGCTCACCGCGGTCGTCGGTGTGGCGGTCGCCCCGCACGGCCGCTCGCTCATCACCGCCGTCGAGGGCGAGCGCGAGTCCGAGACCCTCCTGCTCGAGCAGGGCGCCGAGCGGTCGAAGATGTACGACGCCTACGGCGGCCTCATGGCCATCCTGCGCGATGCCGAGGACCGGGAGTGGATCCCGCTCGACCGGATGCCGACCGAGGTCGTCCAGGGCGTGCTCGCGGTCGAGGACGCCGACTTCTACGAGCACAACGGCGTCGACTGGCTCGCCACCATCCGCGCGGCCTCGGAGAACGTCGCGGCCGGTGCGATCACCCAGGGCGGCTCGACCCTGACCCAGCAGCTGGTGAAGCTGCAGTTCGTCGGCTCGGATCAGACCCTGGAGCGCAAGATCCGCGAGGCGATGCTGGCCCGGGATCTGGAGGAGCAGTACTCCAAGGACGAGATCCTGGAGTACTACCTGAACACGATCTACTTCGGGAACAGCGCCTACGGCGTCCAGGCGGCCGCCGAGATCTACTTCGGCAAGAACGCCGAGGATCTCGACTACGGCGACATGGCGCTGCTCGCCGGCCTGATCCGCTCGCCTGGCATCTACTCGTTCAACGATCCCAACATCGACTTCGCTCGCCTGCGGCGCAGCCGCTCGCTCGAGCGCTACCTCGACCTCGGGCTGATCACCGAGCTCGAGGCGCTCCAGATCGAGGAGCGGCCGATCCCGACCTTCTCCCGCAGCCCACAGGAAGAGGAGCTCCAGCTCGACTACTTCGCGGAAGAGGTGAAGCGTCGGCTCCTCGAGATGCCCGAGCTGGGCGAGACCCGTGAGGCGCGCCGCCAGGCGGTCTTCCAGGGCGGCCTGCGGATCTACACGACCTTCGATCCGGTGCTCGACCGATACGCCCAGGAGGCGGTCGCCGAGGTCTTCCCCGACCGATCGGTGCTCGATCCCTTCACGGTGTCGATGGCGTCGGTCGATCCGGCGACCGGTGCGGTACGGGCGATGCTCGGTGGCACCGACTTCACCGAGGAGCAGTTCAACCTCGCCACTCAGGGCCGCCGCCAGCCCGGCTCGTCGTTCAAGACCTACGTGCTCGCCGCCGCCTTCGAGCAGGGCTATGGCCCGAGCGACACCATCAGCGGCATCGGTCCGTGCATCTTCGACGACGGCAGCCCCAACCTCTACGAGGTCCAGAACTTCGGCAACGGTCGGGGCAGCATCGGATCGCTGCGGGCGATGACCACCGCCTCGTCGAACTGCGCCTTCGTGCGGCTGGGCCTGCTGGTCGGGCTCGAGGAGGTCGTCGCCACCACCAACGACATGGTCGGGCTCGACGAGGGTCGCCTCCTGCCGTTCCCGTCGATGTCGCTCGGGGCTCAGGAGCTCACCCCGCTCGAGCAGGCGATCGGCTACTCGGTGCTCGCCAACGATGGTCTCCGGATGGAGCCCTTCCTCATCACCCGCATCGAGGACCGCAACGGCCGGGTCCTCTTCGAGCACGCCCCGACCGGCCGCCAGGTCATCGCGGAGTCGACGGCCCGGGCCGTCACCTCGGTCCTGGCCGGCAACGTCACCGGCGGAACCGGCACCCGGGCCCGCCTCGCCAGCGGTCAGCCGGCCGCCGGCAAGACCGGCACCGCCCAGAACTTCGAGGACGCCTGGTTCGCCGGGTACACGCCTCAGCTGTCCACCGCCGTGTGGATGGGGCACCCCGAGGAGAAGGTCGAGATGCGCAACGTCGGCGGGCGCAGCGTCACCGGCGGCTCGTACCCGGCGCAGGTGTGGAACGCCTTCATGCGGCGGGCGCTCGAGGCCGAGCCGATCGTGGACTTCGACTCCGGTCCCGGCATCGGACGCAACGAGTTCCTGTTCCTCCCCGACGAGAAGTGCACCGTGCCGCTCCAGGTCGGCGAGGAGACGATCGAGTTCACGATCGCGTGCAGCCTCGTCGACGTGGTCGACGGCGGGTTCGCCTTCGGGGACACCGCGATCTGCCGGGACCAGGAGATCCCTCTGCCAGACGGGTCGACCGAGATCCGCGACGTGCCCTGCAACGAGCTCGAACGGTTGCTGAACCCGACGACCACCACGACCACGACGACCACCACGACGACGACCGAGCCGACGACCACGACGACCCGGCCGACGACGACCACGACGACGACGGCGCCGACGACGACCGCACCCACGACGACGACCGAGCCCTCCACGACGACGACCGAGCCGACGACGACGACGTCCGAGCCGGACACGACCACGACGACCGAGCCGACCACCACCACGACCGAGGACGTCGGCGGTGGGGGAGCGGGCGGGACGACCACCTCGACCACCGAGGATCCCGACGGGTGATCTCGCGGCGGGCCGGTCGCCTACGCTCCGCACGATGAGCGACGCCGCCGCGCTGTTGGCGCTCCAGGAGATCGACACCCGGCTCGACCAGCTCCGGCACCGGCGTGCGACCCTGCCCGAGGTCGCCGAGCTGGAGGTCGTCGACGCCGAGATCGCCGACATCGAGCAGGCCGAGGCCGCGGATCGCGACGAGCTCGGGCGCATGGAGAGCGAGCAGCGTCGGCTCGAGGACGAGGTGTCCGGCATCGTCGACAAGATCGCCCGGGAACAGCAGCGACAGTCGACCATCATCGTGCCGAGAGAGGCAGAGGCGGTGCAGGCCGAGCTGGCGTCGCTCGCCCGCCGACAAGACGAGCTCGAAGAGCACATCCTCGAGCTGATGGAGGAGGCCGAGCCACTGTCCGATGCGAGCGCGGGCAGACAGGAGGCGCTCGCCGGTCTCCGCGGGCGTCGCGACGAGCTCGCCGGTCGCCTGGCGGCCCAGCAGGCCGACCTCGACACCGAGATCGGCGGTGTCGTCGGTGAGCGTGACGGCATCGTCGGCGGCGTCGCGGATCAGCTCGTCGGCCGGTACGACATCCTTCGCGAGCGGATGGGCGGGGTCGTCGTGGGACCCATGGAGGGCTCGACGCACACCGCCTGCGCCCTCCAGCTGCCCCCGGTCGAGGTCGAGCGCCTGGCCGAGCAACCGGTCGGGTCGGTCCAACCGTGCGATGAGTGCGGTCGGCTGATCGCGTTGGTCTGACCGGATGGTCCTGTGGCTCGCGGGTGCATCGCTCGTCGCGATGTGGCTCGTCTTCCGTGATCCGGCGATCGATCACCGCGTCGTCGTGCTCGGGGCGATCCTGCCGCTCGTCGTCGACGGGCTGATCGGCCGGCCGGCCGTGTTGCACACGCTGCTCGGCTCGGTGGCCCTGCTGGCGCTCGTGATGGCGGTGACCGTCGGCCGTCGTGCCGCCCGGCGCCGCTGGCTCGGTCTGCCGATCGGGACGTTCCTCTTCCTCGTCGCCGGCGGCATCTGGGCCGACCGAGACCTGTTCTGGTGGCCGGTCGACGGGCTGTCGTTTGCCGACCAACCGCTGCCGGTGTTCGATCGCCCGATCGGCATCATCGTCGCCCTCGAGCTCGCCGGCGCCGTCGCGCTCGTCTGGGCCTGGCAACGATTCGGCCTCGACGACGCCGAGCGGCGGGCCCGCTTCGTGCGGTCCGGTCGCATCGACCGGGCGCTCACCGATCCGACCCAGGAGCCACCGACGTGCTGATCCTCGTGCGCCACGGGCGGACCGCCGCGAACGCCGCCGGACGGATGCAGGGCCGCATCGACAACCCCCTCGACGAGACGGGCATCGCGCAGGCCGAGGCGACCGCCGCTGCGCTCGAGCAGGTCGACCGAGTGATCTCCTCGCCGCTCGCTCGGGCGAAGGACACCGCCGAGCGGATCGCCCGGGCGTCGGGTGTGGAGGTCGAGGTCGACGAGCGCTGGCTCGAGCTCGACTTCGGCATCTACGACGGGCGGGCGATCACCGACGTGCCGACCGACGTGTGGTCGCGTTGGCAGGTCGACGAGCACTGGCGGCCCGAAGCGGGCGAGTCGCTCGCCGAGCTCCGTCAGCGCACCTTCGAGGCCTGCGATGAGCTGGTGCCCGCCGTCGCGGACGGCGACGTCGTGGTGGTGTCACACGTCTCGCCGATCAAGGCCGCCATCGCGTGGTCGTTGGGCCTCGACAACGAGACGACCTGGCGAACCCACCTCGACGTGGCGTCGATCAGCCGGCTCGCCGTGCGCGGCGACCTGCCGATGCTGGTGAGCTTCAACGAGATCCACCACCTGCCGGGCGCGACCCACCGACTGCGCTACCGAGAGCACGGCCGCTGATCACATTCCCGGCGTGGGGCCCGGAGCCCACGCCTCCTCCCCGTGTCCTCGCCCTGTCGGGCTGCGGCCGGGGCCGTTCACATTCCCGGCGTGGGGCCCGGAGCCGGGCTCCCGGCGTGGGGCCCCGAGCCGGGCTCCGGATCAGGCCGGGGTGTCGCCGAGTCGGCGCGAGACCAGGATCAGCGCACCGCCGCCGGCGATGAGCGCCAGGGCGATGACGGTGAACGAGCCGGTGCCGAGCGGGCCGGTGGCGGGGAGTTCGCCGCCCTCCTGTTGCGCCGGGACCGTCTCGTCGGTGGAGGTGGTCGGCGTCGTGCTCGCCTCGGTCTGGCTCGGCGGCTCGGTGTCGCTCGTCTCCGGGACGGTGGTATCGGTCGAGTCCGGCAGTGTCGTCTCGACGCCCGGCTGGGTCGTCTCGGGGACCGTGGTGGTCGCCTGCGCCGGGACGGTCTCGGTCGTCGTCGTCTGCGCCACCTGCTGGCCGTCGCAGTCGAGCTGCACGATGATGCCGCCGCTGAACTGGCGGTCGCTGCCGATGCGGACGGCCACGGTGATCTCGTCGCCGAGGGTCAGGGTTCCGCTGGCCAGCGAGATCTGACCCGGCTGGCCCTCGACGTCGGGGATGACGACCGAGTCGTTGCCCGACGTGACGATGACGTCGTTGCCGGGGTGGACCGAGGTCTGGTTGTCGGCCTCGGACTCGACGACGCAGGTCGCGCCGACGAGGTCCGGCTCGACACTGGCGGCGGCCAGGGTCCGGACGTCACCTTCGCGGACCTGAGACCTGGTGATGATCGTGTCGATCGGGACGTTGATGATCTCGTCGGCGGCAGCGGACGCGCTCCCTGCCGTCAGGACGGTCAATCCGACCAACCCACCGATGATGAACTTGCGCACGCGTGTTCCTCCGCCCAATGAGGCAACGACGAATCTGGTACGTGAAGGGTGCGAAGCGCCCGCGTCCACCCGTTGTGACGGCACAGTACCCCGCCTTGACGCTTCGCTCGCCAGTTCTTCGCGATGCCCGATGTCGGCCGGTCACGCTGCGTGTCGCCGACAGCGGAGGGCGGTCGTCTCGGTGCGCTACGTCGCCGGGCTCGGTGCGTGTCGGTGGCCTGGTCAGGGCCCTGCAGACGAGGCGCAGCCGTCGACGTGCGGTTCCGACAGCGACCGGACAGCGATCGCCGCCACGGTCTCGGTCGGGACCTCGATCACGGCGGAGTGGCTGGGGCCCGGATCCAACGAGGTGCGTCATGCCGACCGTGTCCGACTACGTCATCGTGAAGAAGACCTTCGAGTGGGTCCAACCGGGCGCGCCCGCTCGGATGGTGTTCTTCCTCCCCGCCGATCTGGCCGACAGCCAGGCCGTGCTCCACTACACGCTGCGCGTGCAGTACGGGCCCGACCAGTCGGTCATGACGATCAACGTCAAGGTCAACGGGGCGAAGGTCGACTCCAGCTCGCACAACCCGCTCCACGAGCCGAACCCGGAGTGGGTGCACGGTGCGACGTCGATCATCGACGCCGCCCACTTCCGTCCGGTGTTCCCGACCCCGATCGCTCCGGGTGAGCTCCTGCACCACCTCCGGGACGGTCTGCCCTCGAGCGGTGACGCCGTGGCGACGGCACTGGTCGATGCCGAGCCCGTCACGAGCTTCCTCCACGGGTTCAACGTGCTCGAGTTCGAACAGCAGCACGCCGAGCATGGGGCCATGGTCGGCGAGGTGGTGCTCAACTTCCGGCGCGAGGTGGACTGATGTCGACTCGCCCCACGGCGAGATGGGCGGAGGCCGGCCTGAGTGCGGTGAGCCGGCCTGTAGGCGGGGTTCTGTCCCGGCCCGGGGGCCGGGGGTGATCATCCATCTGAGCGGTCCACCTGAGCGCTGCCCCGCAAGGGGCGGGACGGGCCGCCCGTGCGCTCGTTTCGACCTTGCTCCGGGTGGGGTTTACCGAGCCATCCCGGTCACCCGGGATGCTGGTGCGCTCTTACCGCACCGTTTCACCCTTACCTGTGCCCCCGAGGGGGTCATCGGCGGTCTGTTCTCTGTGGCACTGTCCTGCGGGTCACCCCGACCGGCCGTTAGCCGGCACCCTGCCCGGTGGAGCCCCGACCTTCCTCGACCACCCCGAAGGGTGCGCCGCGATCACCCGGCCGACTCACCGCAGCGCTCACGTTACCGTCCGCCGGTCCGCTGGTCCCTTGACAGCGCGGCCGGGGCCGCCCAACCTGGCGCCAACGGGCCCACCATGGTGCGACGTTCGAGCGCTCCAACCCCGCTGGACGACCAGGGGTTGCGCACACGCTCCACCAGGAGGCACACTGCAAATGCAGGGGTGTGTGGGGTCATCTCGCGTCATGCGCCTCTGGTTCGTAGGAACTACCTCGACGGAGAGGGCGGCGATGGACACGACCTGGCGGCGGCGTGGTGCATGCGTGGGGCTCGAAGCCGACATCTTCTACCCCGCACCCGAGGACGAGGGCTCCGACGCCAAAGCGGTCTGTGGAGCCTGCGCCGTGCAGGAGACCTGCCTCGAGTTCGCCCTGGCGGTCCGTGAGAAGGACGGCGTGTGGGGCGGCGCCACCGAGAAGGAGCGTCGCCGCATCATCCGCCAGCGCCGCCGTGCGGCCGCTGCGGCCCGCGCTCGGCAGCTCCAGGCCTCCTGAGCGACACCGAGTTCCCGGGCTGGCCGGCCGTCCTCGGCCGGTTCATCGACGGCGACGGCCTCGGTCGTGAGCTGGCGCGCGCCAGTCTGACCGAGATCCTCGCCGGGCGGGCGACCGACGCCCAGATCTCGGCCTGGATCATCGGGCTGCGCCTCGCCGGGGAACAGCCGGACGAGCTCGCCGGCCTCGTCGACGCCATGCTCGACGTCGCCGAACCGATCGAGCTGGCCACCGGTGCGATCGACATCGTCGGCACCGGCGGTGCGCCGAGCCGGCGTCGCCACGCCCTGAGCGTCTCGACGATGAGCTGCTTCGTCGCCGCGGCTGCCGGTGCTCGGGTCTGCAAGCACGGCAACGTCAAGGCCTCGGCCACGAGCGGGTCCTTCGACACGCTCGCTGCGCTCGGGGTCACGACCGACCTCGGCGCCGCCGGCGTGGCCACCTGCGTCGAGGAGGCGGGCGTCGGGTTCGTCTTCGCCCGCCGCTTCCACCCGGCCATGCGCCACGTCGGCCCCGTCCGCGCCGAGCTCGGCGTCCCGACCGTCTTCAACGTGCTCGGTCCGCTCGCCAACCCGGCCCGGGTGCGGCACCACCTCATCGGCGTGTCCGACCCGAGACTGCTTGACACGGTCGCCGAGGTCCTGAGGGTCCGGGGCTCCGAGCGGGCCTGGATCGTCCACGGTGACGACGGCCTCGACGAGCTGACCACCACGACCACCTCCACGGTGGTCGAGCTCCGCGACGGGGAGGTCCGCCGCTTCACCCTCGACCCGTCCAACCACGGGATCGCCCCGGCCACGCTGGATGACCTGGCCGGCGGCGGACCGGAGGACAACGCCCGCATCGCCGGCGAGCTCTTCGGCGGCGCCGAGGGCGCCCGCGCCGACATCGTGGCGCTCAACAGCGGCGCCGCCCTCGTGGTCGCCGGGCTGGCCGACGATCTCGACGCCGGCATCGCCGCCGCCCGCACGGCGATGGCCGACGGCAGCGCCGCCGCCACGCTCGCGAAGGTCGTCGAGGTCTCGGCGGTCGCCGGCGGCTGAGTCACCCGCCCCGCACCCGTAGGTCGGGCAGCCGGGGCAGCGGCGTCGACCACTCGTCGGCCACCTCCGCCACCCGGCACCGTCCGGCGGCCCGATCGAGCAGCGAGACCAGCATCCGGGCCTCGTCGAGCTGACCGACCCAGCCCTCGATGGGCTCGGGCAGCTCGGCCCACCGGCCGTCACGATCACGAGCGGCGACGAGACGACCGTCCTCGATCTCGGCCTCGCCGCGGGGGACCGTGATCCGCATCCGCCCCGCACCGATGAGGGCCTCGACCCGACGCTGGCGATCGAGCGCACCGACGAGCGCCGCGGCCCGATCGCGGGCGTCGGCAGCCTCCTCGAAACGGCGGGTGGCGGCCAGCTCACGCATCCGCAGGACGAGCGGCTCGACGAGCCAGTCGGGGCGGTCGCTCAACCCACGACGTACCCGCTCGACCTCATCGGCATACCTCGCCGACGACTCGTCACCGGCACACGGGCAGAGCGCCACCCCGAGCTGGCCCGACGCGCACGGCGCCGCACGCGGTCGCGATGCGGACGGCCGGATCGTGCACCGCCGAAGGCGGCTCACGCTGTGGACGGCCTCGACCAGCACGTCGACCTGGCGCCGGGACGAGAACGGCCCGACGTAGAGGCCGCCGTCGTTCTTCAGCTTCCGGGCCGCCATCAGCCGCGGGAACGGCTCGCCGAGGGTCAGCTCCAACCAGACCGTCGACCGTCGCCGGTGCTGTCGGTTGAAGCGGGGCACCAGCGAGTGGATCAACCGCAGCTCGGCGATCTCGGGGGCGAACGGGCCCGGCATCACCCGGTGATCGACCGATTCGACCTCGCGCAGCAGCGAGGCGACCTTCCGCCGCCGCTCGCTGGAGAAGTAGCTGCGCACCCGCGCCCGGATGTCGGCCGCCTTGCCGACGTAGAGCACCTCGCCCCGCTTGTCGCGGAACAGGTAGACGCCCGGGATCCGGGGCAGCCGATCGGTCATCCGCAGCTTCGCCGACTGCGGGTGGCCGGCCATGGTCGGCAACGTGAGGAGGTCATCGAGCCCCATCACGCCGAGGCGGCCCGCCCGTTCGAGCAGGGCGTGGAGCAGGTCGGCGGTGGCCTCGGCATCGGACAGCGCCCGGTGGGACGGTCGATGGGGGAGCCGCAGCCGATCGGCCAGCGTCCGGAGGCGGTGGTTCGGCACCTCGTCGGCGAGCAGCCGCCGGGCGAGGGCGAGGGTGTCGACGACCGGTCCCTCCAGCGCCGGCCACCCGGTCGCCTCCGAGGCGCGACGGAGGAAGCCGAGGTCGAAGCGGACGTTGTGGCCGACGATGACCCCGCCCGAGCAGAAGTCGAGGAACGAGGGCAGCACGGCGTCGATGCGGGGCGCCGGACCCACGAGCGCATCGGTGATGCCCGTCAACACGGCCACGTTGGCCGGGATCGAGCGACCCGGGTGGACCAGCGTCGAGAACGTCCCCAGCAGCTCGCCGCCCCGGTACCGAACGGCGCCCAGCTCGGTGATGGCGTCCTCGGTCGGAGATCCGCCCGTCGTCTCCAGGTCGAGCACGACGAAGGTGACCTCATGGAGCGGGGTGCCCAGATCGTCGAACGAGCGCTGGCCGGCGAGCGGTGTCGTCACGAGGACCGACGGTACCGAACGGGTGTTCGCGGCGAACGTGTGTACGGGCGGGGTCGATCTGATGGCCAGCGCTACATTGGACCCGTGTCCGAGCGCCGATATCGCTGCGCGAGCTGCGGGAACCTCACCCGCTTCGACGTGACGATCACCCGGCGCGAGCGGGCGTACCACCACTACACGGTGGGTGGCCGGCTCAACGTCGAGGACGTCGACGTCCTCGAAGAGATCATCGAGAACGTCCACTGCCGCTGGTGCGGTCCGCCGGGCCAGGTCGAGGAGATCGACGCCACCGAGGGCGTCGAGACGGTCGGGGACTGACCATGGGCGACCGGCATCCGCTCGACGACCCGGTCGCACTCGAACTCCTGCGTCCTGCGCTGGAACGGGCGTTCGTGACGATCCGTTCGGGCGTGCGCGCCCGGCCACCGGTGGAGCCGCCGCCGTCGCTGCGACCCTTCCTGCGCTTCACCCGGCTCAAGGGCCGCGCCCTCGCCGCCGTGCGCGCCGCCGTCGACGGCGACGACGACGTCCGGCTCCGCGTGGTCGAGGCCGTCGGCGACGACGACCTCGGACTCGCCCCCGACCTCTGGCTGCGCCGTCCCGATGGTTGGGAGGAGGCGCTCGCCGAGCTCGTCGACGAGCAGCGCGACGCCGACGCCGCCCGCGCCGACGACAAGGCCGCCGACGACCTCGGCCGCAAGCTCGACTCGCTCACCGCCGAGCTCGAGCGCGTGACCGAGGTGCAACGTCGCGCCGCCGCCGACCTCGAGGACGTGCGCACCGAGCTGGCCACCGAGCGGCGGCGCCGCCGCGAGGCCGAGGAGCGGGCGCTCGAGGTCGACGAGCGACTCGACGTCGTCGGTCGACGAGCGGTCGCCGCCGAGGAGCGGGCGAACACCGCCGAGGCGACGCTCGGCGAGGAGCGAGCCCGCCTCAAGGAGCTGCGGGCCGAGCTCGCAGCGCTCGAAGCCGCACCGGCCCCAGCCCCGTCCGCGTCGCCTACCGCTCCGGTTGGCGACGAGCCGACCGCCCCCGACTCTCCGCCCGCTGTGCCGACGGTCCCGCTCGCCGAGATGGGCGAGGTCATCGCGCAGGCTGCGGCCGGTGCCGACCAGCTCGCCCGCTCGCTCGCCGCGCTGACCGACGTCCTCGGGGGCGGCTCGGCGGAGCTCGGCGAGGTCACCCGGCTGTCGACCCGGCGAGCCCGGGCCCAACGGCGCCGTCGTCGTCCGCTCGCGCTCCCCGGGCTGATGGAGGAGGACGACGAGGCCGTCGGCTGGCTGTTCCGCACCGAGGCCCTCGTGCTCGTCGACGGGTACAACGTGTCGATCTCGGCCTGGCCCGACACGGGCCTCGGTCATCAGCGCGACCGGCTCGTCTCCTTGCTGGGCGAAGAGGTCGGCCGCAGCGGTGCCGACGTCCGCATCGTCTTCGACGGCGCCGACGTCGACCGAGGCGACGCCGCTCGGCTCCGCTGTCCGGTGGCGATCGAGTTCACCGACGCCGACGTCGAGGCCGACGACCGCATCATCGAGCTGGTCCACGCCGAGCCGGCCGAGCGGCCCGTCGTCGTCGTGTCCAGCGATCGCCGCGTCCGCGACGGCGCCCGCTCGGGTGGTGCCAACGTCGTGAGCAGCGAGCAGCTGCTCCGCCACCTCGGCGTCGCCCGGGGGGCGTGAGCCGGCGGCCGTGACACACCCGCTCCCTACGGTCGGTCCGCATGGAGCCCGTTGTCATCGATTGCGCCACCTGCTGCCAGCGCGACACCGACGCCTGCAACGACTGCGTGGTCACGTTCCTCTGTGATCGCGAGCCGGACGACGCCGTCATCCTCGACGTCTCCGAGCTACGAGCGCTGCGCGAGCTGCACAAGGCCGGCATGGCACCGGCGTTGCGCCACCGCACTGCCTGAGCCCACGCCGAGCTCACGGGTGGATGCGCCGCTCCCAGTCCGGATCGATGCCTTCACCGGCCGCGACGATCCGGTCGACCGCCGCCAGAGACTCGACGAGCAGTACCGGCGGGATCTCGCTGAGCGGCGCTCGGCCGTGGGCGCCGATGCGACCGAAGCCCAACGACTCGATTGCGACCTCTGCCTCGTCGACTGCCGCGCGCAGGCCACGAACGCTGACCCGCACCTCGACGTCGGCGGACACGTTGCTGCGTACGACCTCGAAGATCCGGCCGGCGTCCGCGGTCGGTCCGAGTACGAAGCCGAGCTGCTGGGCGGTGCTGCGCAGCTTGCGGTTGTCGATGATCGCGCCGCGACCTCGGTCGAGTTCCATCTGGCCGTCGCTGAGCTCCGGGAGCGAAGGTCGTTCGAACTGTGGGAAGAGTGCGGTGATGCCGTGCCTGTTGAAGTGCCCTCGCCATGACTCAGCTTGCTCGTCGCCATCGAGCAGTCCATGTGCGACGCCGATGTGGTCGGCATCACCGAGGTCGAGCACGTCGTCGTCAGGGTCGACGAGCGTGCCGTCGACGCGTGGGCGGAACAGGACTCGCCGCTCCGGCGTCACTGCAACCCACACGAGGCGCGCTACGAAGCGGACGACCAGGGAGTGACGGAGCATGTAGCGGCGGAAGTCGTCGACCGGAAGGCGCCGCTCCACGCACATCGAGTCGTGGAGCCGCCGCGGTAGCTGCTTGCCCGCGGCGCTGACGGCCTTTCGAGCCGCGCCGAGCTCCTTCTTGGCCTGCGCGGCGAGCGCTTGGTCGTCGTCCGCCCGCGGTGCCGGGAGCGATCGGAGCTGTTTGCCTGCACCGTCCGAGAGCGTGAGCTTGCCGACGTCGCTCACTTCGGCGAGGAACTGCCGTCCGCCGAAGTCGAGGACCAGTCGCCCGTCTCCGTCGAGTCCGCCAGTCGGCACGGTTCGATCGGCGAGGTCGTCGATCGTCCATCCCTTTCGGTCGGCGATCGCCTCGGCTTGGCGGGCAGCCTCGTCCCGGATGCTCTTGGTCCGGAACCGACTCCCGATCGAGAGCACCAGTTGGACCGCCTCGGGGTCATCGATCCAGGCGAGCATCTCGATCAGCGCTCGGCACTGGCTCGCTCGGATGCCGTACCAGTCTCGGAGGTAGGCATGAACGGGTTCGACGACTGCCGTTCCTCCGCCTGCGGCCACCAGTGACAGGAGTCCCTTGGAGGAGATCGCCGACCCGGTCGCCCCGGGGCGCAGGTAGCGGAGCACGAGCTCGAGGTCCTGCCGCCCGGAGGTCAGCCCTTGGAGTCCCAGCTCCCTGACGAGTTGTGCTTCGTCGTCGATCTTCACGTCTTCGGTGATCCACCAGTCGAGCAACGTCGTCGCGAAGTCGTCCACGGACTCGGAGGGCATCAGCGAGAACAGCCGACGGGCGATCGGGGACGCCGCCGGAGACTTGGATCTGATCGCTCGGATGACGAGCCAGTCGACGATGGGCTGCTCGACGGCCGTGCCGTCGCGCCAGCGGAGCGTCGGCAGGTGCTCCATCGGGATCCACGAGCCCGATGACGGCATGCCCTGCTTTCGTGCCTGTGCCGCCCGAGCGAGCAACTTGTCGTGGCCCAGGTACGCGTCGATCGGCTCGTCGAAGCGTTCGAGAGCGCCGAGCTGCGCACCGAGGGCGGCGTCGTGCTGCTCCTTCTGCGCTGCTCGGCGGAGGTGCGGCACTGCGCCCTTCGCTCCGACCTGCTGGAGCCAGTGCGCCGCCTGCTCGCGCTCTTCGTACTTCCGGCTCGTGAGGCGTTCGGCGACATCAGTGACCGTCTCGTTGTGGCGCTCGAGTGCGGCTCGGGCCAGCGGCCGGAGAGCCTTCCGACCGCCGACGCCGTGCGAGACGAGGATCTCGCGCAGGTCGGTCGGAAGAGCTGGGAGCAGTGCGACGGCATCGAAGTACTTCTCGACCCGGTCCGGCCACTCGGCGGCGCCGGCGTGGATGACAGCGGTGAGCTCGGGGAGCACCGCCGTTGCCCACTCCTCGACGTGTTCGTCGCTCCATCCACAGGGCCACGGCAGAGCGCGCACCACAACGTCGCGTTCGAATCCGGCTGCCTCAGCCGTCGCTTGCACCTCGAGTGGTGTCGGGCTGCCGTTCTGCCGGTAGCGCTTCAGGAGCTCGTCAAGGAGTGGCCTCCACTGAGGTGGCGCGCCGATCACCCGCAACAGTCTGAACGCGTGGAGCGGCTCGAGAGCTGGGACCGCTTCACGAGCGAAGTAACAGACCTCTGCCGACAGCTCGATCGAACTGAGATCCTCGCCGGTGCGGAGGAACTCCCACACAGCGCTGACCACCGACTCCGAGGCCGCAGGAGAAGCGCTCGTGCGAGCATCTGCGCGGCCGTCGGCACCCCGGAGCTGGTCCCGCTCCCGCTGGAGCCAATCGGCTCGCTCGAACATGTCCAGGATCGCGGCACGAGCGACCGCGCTCGGCTCGATCTCGTCGATCCGCGGCCACCCAACGTCGCTCGTGTGGCTAGCGCCTTGGTCTGTCGGCTTCATGGGATCGAATTCGGCGCGTGGGAGGCTCTTCTTCAGCCCGTTCCCGGCGCCGACACCGCGGCCTGCGATCATGGCGGCATGGCCGTTCCGTCCGTCGACGCGCTGCGCGCCGTCGGTCAGGCCGCAGGGCTCGCTGCCGTGGGCGTGGCGTCCGCCGAGCGCTTCGACGACACACTCGTCGTGCTGCGGTCCCGCAAGGAGCGCGGCCTCCACGGGGGCATGCACTTCACCTACGGCCGGCCCGAGCGCTCGACCGATCCCGAGCGAACGATGCCCACCGCGCGGCGGCTCGTCGTCGGTGCGCTGTCGTACCGCCGCACCCCACCCGAGGAGCCGGAGGCGGGCGAGGCCCGGATCGCCGCCTACCAGTGGGAGCCGTACTACGAGCGCCTCCGGGCCGCGCTCGGCGAGATCGCCTCGATGCTGGTCGATGCCGGCTTTGCCGCCGAGGTGCTCTCCGACGACAACCGTCTCGTCGACCGGGCCGCCGCGCATCGGGCCGGGCTCGGCTGGTTCGGCAAGAACACCAACCTCCTGCTCCCGGGGCTCGGGTCCTGGTTCGTGCTCGGCTCGGTGCTCACCGACGCCCCCCTCGAACCGGTCGCCGAGCCGGTCGCCGACGGCTGTGGCCCATGTGCCCGCTGCCTCCCGGCCTGCCCGACCGGAGCGCTGACCGCCCCAGGCGAGCTCGACGCCCGCCGTTGCCTGGCCTGGCTCGTCCAGGCCGACGGGGTCTTCCCCATCGAGCACCGCGCCGCCCTCGGCGACCGCATCTACGGCTGCGACGACTGCCAGGAGGTGTGCCCGCCCAACCTCGGTCGAGCGCGTCGTGAGGGCCCGACCGAGCCGGTCGATCGCCGCGGCGCCGTCGTCGACGCGGTCGAGATCCTCGAACTCTCCAACGTCGAGCTGATGGAGCGCTACGGCGCCTGGTACATCCCGCGCCGCCAGCCCGCCTACCTCCGGCGCAACGCCCTCGTCGTGCTCGGCAACGTCGGCGATCCGACCGACCTGCGACTCGTGGACGCGCTCCGACGCCTCCTCGGCGCCGAACCCCTGCTCGCCGCGCACGCGGTCTGGACCGCGCGCCGCCTCGGCCTCGATGGGCTCCTCGAGGCCGTCGCCGAGCCGACCGACGAGCTGGTCGCAGCCGAGCTGGCTCGACCCGTCCAGCCGCTGGCCGCCACCGGGTGACCGCTTCGGGGCCGACCGCTGCGAGACTGGTCGCCTCGTGAGACGGCACCTCCTCGTCACCAACGACTTCCCGCCGAAGATCGGCGGCATCCAGGCGTACCTCTGGGAGCTGTGGCGCCGCCTGCCGGCCGACGAAGTCACCGTCCTCACCACGCCGTACCGGGACACGCCCGAGTTCGATGCCGAGCAGGCCTACCGGGTGGAACGCTGGCGGGAGCCGGTGCTGCTGCCGCATCCCGGTGTCGTGCGTGCCGTGAACCGCCTTGCTGCCGAGGTCGACGCCGAGCTGGTCGTCATCGACCCCGCGTTGCCGCTCGGCGCGATCGGCCCCTCGCTCGACCTGCCCTACGCCGTCGTGCTCCACGGCGCCGAGGTCACCGTGCCCGGGCGGCTCCCCATCTCACGACAGCTCCTCGCCCGAACGCTGCGCGGTGCCGAGCTCGTCATCGCGGCGGGCGGGTACCCGGCGGCCGAGGGTGAGCGAGCGGCGGGCCGACCGCTGCCGACCGTCGTGGTGCCGCCGGGCGTCGACGTCGATCGGATCCGCCCGCTCGACGACGCCGAGCGGGCGAGCATCCGCACCGAGCTCGGGCTCCCCGTCGACGCACCGCTCATCCATGCCGGGAGCCGCCTCGTGCCCCGCAAGGGCATCGACGTCGTGCTGCGGGCCGCCGACCGGCTCCGTGCCAAGCACCCCGACCTCCAGGTGGTGGTGAACGGCGCCGGCCGCGACCTGCGGCGCCTCGAGCTCATCGCCGCCGACGGCTCGGTGCCCGTGCACTTCGTCGGCCGGGTGCCCGACGAGCAGCTGGTCGCGCTCTACGGCGCCGCCGACATCTTCTCGATGCTGTGCCGTACGCGGTGGGCCGGTCTCGAGCAGGAGGGCTTCGGCATCGTCTTCCTCGAGGCGGCGGCCGCGGGGACCCCGCAGGTCGCCGGGGCAAGTGGCGGTGCGCACGAGGCCGTCGTCCACGGCGAGACCGGCCTGGTCGTCGACGACCCGACCTCGGTGACCGACGCCGCCGATGCGCTCGACCGAGTGCTGCGCGACGACGCCCTCCGCGATCGCATGCGCGCCGCCGCTCGCGTCCATGCCGAGGCACACGCGTACGACGTGCTGGCGAAGCGACTCGCCGAGGCGCTCTCGTGAGCGGCCGAGGGCTGCCCGACGGCGAGGGCGCCGAGGTCCTCCGCATCGACCTGGCCGGCACCGTCGTCTTCGTGATCGCAGCGGCGGCAGCCGTGGCCTTCGACGGTCCGATCCGGGCGACCTTCGTGGGCATCTGCCTCGTCCTGTTCGGCCTCGGCACGATCGTCATGGGTGCCGGGCTGCTCCGTGCGATCAACCGCAGCCGACACGAGGCGATCTCGGTCAACGACCTCTTCCTCATGTCCACCGCCCCGAAGCGCCTCCGCTGGTGGTTCCAGGGCTGTCTCGCCGTGCAGACCGTCGTGGCTTTCGTCGCCGCCGGCGTCCGGCCGTTCACCGGGCTCGCCTTCGGCATCCTGGTGCCGGTCTGGGGCCTCGCCGCCAATGGTTGGTGGAGCGCCACGCACGGCCGGTTCCCCGACCGTCACGGCGACGGGGGACCCGACACCGCCACGAAGTAGGCTCGCATCCGGCTTCGACAGGAGAGGACCGATGCGCGAAGAAGCGGTGTTCACCACGACCGTGGATGCCCCGCACACCACCTGCTTCGAGGTGGCGGCCGACGTCTCGAAGTACCCGGAGTGGGCCGCCGACATCAAGGACGCCGAGGTCGTCGAGCACGACGGCGAGGGCCGGGCCACGCTCGTCACCTTCCGTGCCGCGGCGATGGGTCGCAGCACCACCTACACGCTCCGCTACGACTACGGGCACGCGCCGGCGCGCCTCGCCTGGGTCCAGTCCGAGGGTGACGTCACCAACGTGCTCGACGGCTCGTGGGAGTTCTTCCCGGTCGACGGCGCGCCCGAGCGCACCGAGATCCGGTACTCGCTCACCATCGAGCTCGCCATGCCGTTGCCCGGCTTCGTGAAGCGTCGGGCCGAGGGGCGGATCCTCCACGCCGCGATCAGCGACTTCGCCGAACGAGTCGAGACGCTGGCGTCGGCATGACCGCCCGGGGCCCGTCCCCGCACACCGGGATCGCAGCATGATCGACCCGGCGGCGCGCGTCCTGCTCGTCACCGGGAAGGGTGGCGTCGGGAAGACCACCGTCGCCGCGGCGACGGCGTTGCGCTGCGCCGAGCTCGGACTGCGGACCCTCGTGGTGTCGACCGACACGGCCCACTCCTTGGCCGACGCGCTCGACCTCGGCGACGACGCCGCGTTCGACGAGGCGGCCGAGGTCGCCCCGAACCTGCAGGTCCGCCAGCTCGACGCCCGGCGGGTGCTCGAGCGGGTGTGGGGCGACGCCCGGACCTACCTGGCCGGCCTCATGGGGACCGGTGGGCTCGACCGGGTCCGCGCCGAGGAGCTGTCCGTCCTCCCTGGTCTCGACGAGGTCGTCGCCCTCGCCGAGCTCGCCGATCACGTCGACGACCCCGAGCTGGACGTCGTCGTGGTCGACTGCGCACCGAGCGCCGAGACGATCCGCCTGCTCGCCGCACCCGAGGTCCTCGCGTGGTGGATGCGACGCCTCCGCCCGCAGGGCGACGAGCTGCTGTCGATGGCCGGGCCGCTCGCCGAGCAGTTCCTGGGCATCCGCCTGCCCGAGCCCGAGGTGCTCACGCAGGCCGAGGAGCTGCTCGACCGCCTCGACCGGGTCCGGGCCGTGCTCCAGGATCCGCAGCGCACGTCGGCCCGCCTCGTCGTCGTCCCCGAGCGGCTGATCGTGGCCGAGGCCCGGCGCACCCACACCTACCTGTCGCTGTTCGGCCACCACGTCGACGCCGTCATCGCCAACCGCATCCTGCCCGACGAGCTCGATGCGCCCGGCCTCGCCGGCTGGCGGCAGGTGCAGGCCCGTGAGCTCGACACCATCGCCGAGGGGTTCGCCCCGTTGCCCGTGCTCCGACTCGCGCTCGCCGACGACGAACCGGTCGGCATCGAGGCGCTCGCCGCCCTGGGCATCGAGCTGTACGACGACGACCCCACCGCACGGCTCCACGAGGGCCGTCCGATCTCGGTGCTCGACGACGGGCACGAGCGGGTGCTCGTGCTCGCCCTCGGCGCAGCCGATGAGGAGGAGGTCGACCTCGGTCGCCGCGGCGACGACCTCTACGTCCGGGTCGGCACCCGCCGCCGCGTCGTGACCCTGCCGGACACGCTCCGCACACGACCCGTGGTCGGCGCCCGCCTCCGAGACGGCTCGCTGTCGGTACGATTCGGGACTCCCCGAAGCGACACAGCGAGCGCATGACCGAGCCCGATCCCGACGACAGCGCAGCCCCCGGCGAAGCCGCCGGCGAGGCCTGGTCGCACCTCCAGGCAGCTGCGATCGAGCTGATCGCCGCCGGGAGGTCCTTCCTCGACGCCGCCGATGCCGCAGTGCGCTCCGACGATCCCGCCCGGGTCGTGCGGGGCCTGGTCGATCTCGGCCGTGACGCGGCCGCGCAGGCCCGCGATGCCGCCGGCGCATCGGGGGATGGCTCGGCCTCGCCGCCCGAGGATGGGGACTACGTCGACATCCCGTTGGACGACTGAGCCGTGATGGGGTGGGTCGGAACGGGAGGCTCGGTCGGTCGATCGATGGAGACCGCCGATGCGCGCTGATGCGCTGGGCGTCGGGATCGACGTCGGTGGTACCAAGTCGCTCGGCGTCGTCGTCGATGCCAGCGGATCGGTGCTGGCCGAGAGCCGGGTACCGACGCCCGACGGCGCCGACGAGCTGCTCGCCATGCTCGAGGCGGTGATCGGCGAGCTGACCGAGCTGGCCGGCGACGTCGCCGGCGTCGGCGTCGGCGTCCCCGGCATCGTCGATGCCGACGGCCGCCTGCGGTACGCCCCCAACCTCGTCGGCGCCGACGAGCTGCCCGTGCGCGAGCTGCTCGCCGAACGCTTCGACGTGCCCGTCGTGGTCGCCAACGACACCGACTGCGCCGTGTGGGCCGAGCACTCACTCGGTGCGGCGCAGGGGCACTCCGAGGCGGTGCTCGTCACGCTCGGCACCGGCATCGGCAGCGGCATCATCGCCCAGGGCGGCCTGCAGCTCGGGGCCAACGGGTTCGCCGGCGAGCTCGGCCACCACATCGTCCAGCCCGCCGGCCGCCTCTGCTCCTGCGGCCGCCGGGGATGCTGGGAGACCGTCGCGAGCGCCACCGCGCTGGCCCGCATGGCCGCCGAGGCCGTCGAGGGCGGCGTCACCGGTGCGCTGCACTCGCTCGCGGGCGGCGACCCCTCGTCGCTGCGCGGCGAGCAGGTCACCAAGGCCGCCCGTGAGGGTGATGAGGGCGCCCTGGCGGTCATCGACGAGTTCACCCGCTGGGTCGGCATCGGCCTGGCCAACTGCGTGGATCTGCTGGACCCCTCACTGATCCTGGTCGGTGGTGGCCTCGTCGCCGAGCAGGAGCTGCTGTTGCCCCGCATCCGCCGGCACTGCCGGGACCATCTCTTCGCCGCCGAGCACCGACCCGAGGTCGCCATCGAGCCCGCCGGGCTGGGGGAGCGGGCCGGGGCGCTCGGCGCTGCGGTGCTCGGACGCGACTCGTCCGCCCGAACGCGCACGGGTCTTGCGAGCCCGCTTCGCTAGCTTGGCCGGATGGAGTTCCGGCGAATCGGCGGGTTGCCCCCGTACGTCTTCACGATCATCGACACGCTGAAGAAGGACCTGCGCCGCGACGGCGCCGACGTGATCGATCTGGGGTTCGGCAACCCCGATCTCCCGTCGCCCGACGTGGCCGTGGCCAAGCTCGCGGAGGCGACGGCCAACCCTCGCAACCACCGCTACTCGCTGAGCCGGGGCATCCCGAAGCTCCGCGAGGCCGTCTCCGACCTCTACCGACGAGGCTGGGACGTGGATCTCGATCCGGAGACCGAGATCATCAACACGATCGGGGCCAAGGAGGGGCTGTCCCACCTGATGTGGACCCTCGTCGGCCCGGGTGATGCCTGCCTGGTGCCGTCGCCGTCGTATCCGATCCACCTGTACGCGCCGCTCTTCGCCGGTGCCGAGGTGCGCAAGCTCCCGCTCGGCACGGGGCAGGAGTTCTTCGACGAGCTGGTCGAGCGGTACGAGTACGCCTGGCCTCGGCCTCGCGTAATCCTGCTGTCGTTCCCGCACAACCCGACGACCACCTGCGTCGACCTGGACTTCATGCAGCGGGTGGTCGACTTCGCCCGCGAGAACGACACGATCGTGGTCCACGACTTCGCGTACGCCGACCTGGGCTTCGACGGCTACCAGCCACCGTCGATCCTCCAGGCCGAGGGGGCCAAGGAGTGCGCCGTCGAGCTGTACTCGATGACCAAGTCGTTCTCGATGGCCGGCTGGCGGGTGGCGTTCCTCGTCGGCAACCCCGAGATCGTCGGTGCGCTCGCGAAGCTCAAGAGCTACCTCGACTACGGCACGTTCCAGCCGATCCAGATCGCGGCGACGGTCGCGATGAACGAGGCGTCGGATCACCCCGCCGAGGTCCGCGAGGTGTACCAGCGCCGCCGCGACGCGCTGTGCGACGGCCTGTCCCGGATCGGGTGGGAGATCGACCGCCCTCGGGGGACGATGTTCGCCTGGGCCCGCATCCCTGAGGCGTACCGGGAGATGGACTCGATCGAGTTCGCCTCGATGCTGGTCAAGGAGGCGCACGTGGCCGTGTCTCCCGGCGTCGGCTTCGGTCCCGGCGGTGAGGAGTTCGTGCGCTTCGCCCTCGTCGAGAACGACCAGCGCATCACCCAGGCCATCCGGCAGATGAGGAAGAGCCTCACCAAGCTCGGCTGATACGGGCGCCCTCGCCTGACGCGAAGGGACTAGCTTCTCTGGCGAGAACGAGCCCCTGTCGTCGGGATCCGTGATGTTCCTCGCCTTCGCCGAGATGCGCCGTGCCCGGGTGCGCTTCGCGCTGCTCGCCGCCGCGGTCGGGCTGCTCGTCTTCCTGATCCTGTTCCAGCAGTCGTTGCAGAACGGGCTCATCACGTCGTTCATCGGCGCGATCCGCAACCAGAACGCACCGGTGCTCGTCTACAGCGTCGACGGCCAGCGCATCCTCCAGGGCTCGATCATCACGCCCGATCTCGAGGTGCTCGTCGACGAGACCGAGGGCGTCGGCTCGGTCGGCCGCCTCGGGCAGGGCACCTTCACCGGCCTGCCGCTGAGCAACGATGACGGCGACACCTTCGACACGACGGTGATCGGCTTCGAGCTCGATGCCGACGGCGAGCCGCTCGGCGCGCCGTCCGAGCTGTCCGAGGGCCGGTACCCCGAGGCGCCGGGCGAGGCGGTCGCCAGCTCGGCGGACGAGCGCTTCGGGTACGGGGTCGGCGACGTCGTCCGGCTCCTCCCCGGCGGCATGGAGTTGACCATCGTCGGCCTGGCCGACGACATCCAGCTCAACGTCGCGCCCACGCTGTTCACCTCCTACGACACGTGGGAGGAGGCCGTCGTCTCGGTCAACCCCGACGCCGGCGAGCCGCTCCCGAACGTGCTCGCGGTCACGCCGGCCGAGGGCGTGTCCGCCGACGAGCTCGTCGATCGGATCAACGACCGGTCACTCGACCTCGACGCGTTGACCAGATCGGATGCGGCCTCGGAGACGCCGGGGGTGTCCCAGGTCCAGCAGTCCTTCACGCTGATCTTCCTGCTCTACGGGCTCGTCGTGCCCTGCGTGACCGGGCTCTTCTTCCTCATCGTCACGTTCCAGAAGGCACCGGCGCTCACCCTGCTCCGGGC
>JBCDAU010000007.1:0-162334 GCA_039185015.1 Actinomycetota bacterium | reverse complement strand
GAGAACGCGGTGGCCGAGGGCGCGGAGGCGATCTACCCGTACCTGGGTGGTGCCCATGAGCCGCTGGTGCAGTTGGCCAACGAGGGTGGCCAGATCGTGATGAGCGCCGGTGCCTCTGACGTGTGCACCCGTGAGGGCGAGCTGGCCTGGGACATCGCCGTGCGCTTCGACGGCGGCGACTACGTGCGGGAGATCTTCCCGCAGATCCTCGACGGCAGCGCCACCGAGGGCGACATCATCGTCTACTCCCCCGGCGAGGAACCCGACGTCGCCGGTGCGGTGATCTGCAACGCCACGCCCGAGCAGGAGGCCGAGCTGGCCGACGCCTACGCCCTGGTCGCCAGCGGCGAGCTCGACGGCGCCTTCGGTGAGATCGCCGGCCAGGCGTTCGGCGGCGGCTGATCCATCTCCGCTCCGGGCCCCCGGGCCCGTCGGACGAGTTGATCCCCGGTGGCGGCGCAGGTCGCCACCGGGGATCGGAGAAAGTGAGCGATGAGCGCACAGGAACCGGCCACGGCGGCGTCGTCCGCCGCCGTGCACCTCGACGGGATCTCCAAGCGCTACGGCTCGGTGCAGGCGTGTGCCGACGTCGACCTCATGCTCCAACGGGGTCGCATCCACGGGATCCTCGGTGAGAACGGTGCCGGCAAGTCGACGCTCATGAAGATCCTCATCGGGCTCGTCCTGCCGGATGCCGGATCGATCGACATCGACGGTGAGCGGGTCCTGATCCGCGATCCGCTCGACGCTGCCCGCCACGGGATCGGCATGGTCCACCAGCACTTCTCGCTGGTCGAACCGCTCCGGGTGTGGGAGAACGTGGCGCTGGGCGAAGCAGGTGCCCTGCGCCCGGCCGAGGTCCGCGAGCGGATCGTGGAGATCTCGGATCGGTACGGGCTCGACGTCGACCCCGACGCCGTCGTCGGCGACCTCCCGGTCGGCATGCGCCAGCGCGTCGAGATCATCAAATGCCTCCGGCGCGACCCGTCGATCCTCGTGTTCGACGAGCCGACCTCGGTCCTGACCCCGGCCGAGAGCGAGCAGCTCTTCGACACGCTGCGCCATGCCGTCGTGAGCGAGGGACGTGCGGTCGCTCTGGTGAGCCACAAGCTCGACGAGATCATCGCGGCGACCGACGAGGTCACGATCATGCGACAGGGTCGGGTCGTCGACCACGTCGCCACCGACCAGGTCGATGCCTCCGGACTCGCGGCGGCCATGGTCGGCAGGTCGGTGTCGCTGCGCTCCGAGCGGGTGGCCCTCGGGCTCGTCGACGCCGACGTGCGGGGCACCGAGGTGCCCGACACCGAACCGGACCTGGCCCCGGAGGTCCTGCGCCTCGACGGGGTCACCGTCCGAGATCGCGACGGACGCACGGTCCTCGATCGGCTCGACCTGGGCGTCCGGGCCGGCGAGATCGTCGGCGTCGCCGGCGTCGAGGGCAACGGGCAGCGACAACTCGCCGACGTGCTCTCGAGCCTGACCGGCGTCGACGAGGGCCGGGTCGTCGTGGACGGCGACGAGATCCCGACCGGCAAGGCCGGGGCCATGGCCGCCGGCGGTGTCGGGGTCATCCCCGAGGACCGCCACGACTCCGGCGTCGTGCTCGAGATGACGGTCGCCGAGAACCTCTGGCTCGTCGATCCCGGCCGCGTGTCGCGCCGCAACGTGCTCGACCACCGGACGATGCGGCGCACGACGGAGGAGCTCATCGACGAGTTCGAGATCAGCTGCTCCGGGCCCGACAGCCCGCTGTTCTCGCTGTCGGGCGGCAACCAGCAGCGGGTCGTGCTCGCCAGGGAGCTGTCCCACGAGCCGACCGTGCTCGTCGCCGCGCAGCCGACCCGCGGACTCGACGTTGGCGCGATCGAGTACATGACCGACCGCCTCCGCCGGACCGCGGAATCGGGGGTTGGCGTCCTGTTGATCTCCAGCGAGCTCGAGGAGATCCTCGACCTCGCCCACCGGATCGTCGTCATCTCCGACGGCCGAATCATCGGCGAGATGGATCGGGCCGACGCCGACCTCGCCCGCATCGGCAGCCTCATGGGCGGACACGCCGCATGAGCGTCGACGACGGGACCACCACCGGACCGCCGACCACCCGGCCGCACGACGGCGTCGCGGCCGAGGACCTGGTGCCCGAGATGGGCACCGACGGCACGCTCACCGAGGAGCCGCACCACGCTCCACCCGGCACCTCGATGGCCGACCGCCTCCGCAGCGTCGGCGAGGTCGTGGGTCTCTATGCCGTCTGCATCGCCATCGCGCTCGGTCTGTCGGCGTTGCTCGTGCAGGCGACGGGCGGTTCCCCGTCCGAGGTGCTCTCCGCCCTCCTCGATGGCAGCATCCGCGGCCCGGGTCGCATCGGCGCCACCATCGGCGTCGCCGTCCCGCTGCTCCTCGTCGCGATCGGCACGATCGTCTCCAACCGGGCCGGACTGGTGAACATCGGCCAGGAGGGACAGCTCTACATCGGTGCCGCGTTCGGCGCGTACTTCGGCACGAAGCTCGGCTGGTCGGGACCGGGCGTGATCGTGCTCCTCCTCGTGGCCAGCGTCATCGGCGGCGCCCTGTGGGCCGGCATCGCCGGTGTCCTGCGCTACCGGCGGGGCGTTCCCGAGGTGCTCACCACCCTCCTGCTGGTCACCATCGCGGCGCAGCTCGCCGGCTACGGCCTCAAGAACCAGTGGCTGCTGCTCGCCCCGGCGGAGGGACGGGCCAACCGTCAGCAGATCAGCCAGCAGCTCCCCGACGACACTCGCCTGCCGCGGGTCACCTGGTTCGGCAACGAGTTCCCGATCTCGGCGTTCATCGCGATCCTGCTCGCGCTGCTGGTCGCTGCGGTGCTCGCCCGGACCGTGTGGGGGCTCCGGATCCGGATGCTCGGCCACAACCCCCGCACCGCGCAGCGAGCCGGGGTCGCCGCCTCCCGCTACGGCGGCGGCGCCTTGCTCATCTCCGGGGCGTTCGCCGGGCTCGCCGGCGGGATGATGCTGGCCGGCGGGGACTTCGGCAACTACACCCTGGTCCCCGGCTTCCCCTCCCAGATCGGCTGGACCGGACTCCTCGTCGCGCTCGTGTCCCGGCAGCGAGCCTCCGCGGCGATCGCCATCGCCCTCGTGTTCGCCGGGCTGCGCACCGGATCGGGCTTCCTCGCCGCCACCGGCGTCGAGCGCAGGATCACCGACGTGGTCCAGGGTCTCCTCGTGCTCGCCCTGCTGATCCCGCCGGCGCTGCTGTTCCTCCGCGAGCGACGGCGGGCGATGAACAGCGGGGGTGACCGGACGTGATCGGCGATTTCCTGTCCGCCATCGGTGACGTCCTCACCTCCGAGGCCGCCTACATCAACGCCTTCACCTTCGCCGCCTTCCTCGCCTTCGGTGCATCAGGCGAGTGGGTGGCCGAGCGCTCTGGCACGCTCAACATCTCCCTGGAGGGCATGTTCCTCGCCGCCGCCTTCGCCGCCGCCGTGGGCATGGACCGGTTCGGCAACGAGCTCGCCGCGGTCGGCTGTGGCGTCGTCGCCGGCGTGTTGGTCGCGGCGGTGCAGGCCAACATGAGCCACCGTCTCGCGGCCAACCAGTTCGTGGTCGGCCTCACGCTCAACATCCTCGTGTTGGGCCTGGCCAGCTTCCTCGCCTCGGAGCTCGACCCGGTGATTCGTCAGGTCGACTCCCAGCGCATCCCGCTCCTTGCCGACATCCCGCTCATCGGCGAGGCGCTGTTCGACCGGACGTGGATGTTCTACCTCGTGTACCTGGTCATCCCGGCCTGCTGGTGGATCGTCTTCCGGACCCGGTGGGGCCTCGAGCTCCGGTCCACCGGAGAGAACCCGCAGTCCGCTGACGTCAGCGGCATCGACGTGAACAAGCGCCGCCGCGAGGGCATCTACGTCGCCGGCGTCACCGCCGGGCTCGGCGGCGCCTACCTGGTGCTCGGGGCGGTCGGCACCTTCGAGGACTCCATCGTCGGCGGGCGCGGCTTCATCGCCCTGATCGCGGTGATCTTCGGTGGCTGGACGCTGCGGGGCACGGTCGCTGGCTGCGTGCTCTTCGGCACGGTGCTCTCGTTCCGGCTGTCGCTGCCGAACCTCGGCTACGACCTGAGCACCGACCTGCTCACCGCCCTACCGTTCCTGGTGACGATCCTGGTGATGGCCATCTTCGCCAAGCGGGTCCGGCCCCCAACCGCACTCGCGCAGCCCTTCATCCGGGGCCTGAAGTGAGGCCATCTCCCCCGCTCTGGTCTCGCTTCCTCGATGCTCCGCACCGACTCCGTCGGCACGCCGCATCCGCTCGCTCGACGGGCCGCCGTGGACCCGGCGAGCGCTCCGGCTTCGCCTCAACCCAGCACCTGCTCCACCGAGAACTCGAGGTTGTTGCCGTCGGGATCGGTCACGATGCAGATGTAGCCGACGACCTCGTTGCGGTACATGGGGCCGAGCAGGAGGCAACCGTCCTCCTTCGCCAACTCCGCGATCCGGTCGACCTCCTCCCGGCTGTCCAGCGACAGGCCGAGGTGGCTGATCGAGGTGAGGAAGCCGTACTCCTCCTCGATGTCGCCGGTGATCTGCTTGGGCAACGACCCTTCGATCAGCACGATCACGAACCGGGCCGCGCCGTCGACCGTGCGGTCCCGCTCGTTGGCGAGCCACGCGGTGCGCATCTTGGTGTCCTCGTCGTACCGCTCGTGGATCAGTGCGAGGTCGGTGAACTTGTCGTAGAAGGCGAGCGTCGCGTCGAGGTCCTCGACCGGCAGGGCGATGTGGGTCAGCAGGGTCGAGATCGGTGCGGCCATGACCGCATCGTGGCACACCGCTCCCCCGAGCTCGACGGGTGGCGGCCGTGAAGATCGCCGAGATCGCCACCCACGCCTGCACGCACGGCACCGATCGCGAGCAGATGTCCTTCCTCTTCGTCTCGATCACCGCCGACGACGGCACCATCGGCTGGGGCGAGGTCTGCGACAGCTACGGCTGCTCCTATGCGCCCGTGCCGGCGAGCGTGATCGACGACGTGTTCGCACCGATGCTGATCGGCGCCGAGATCGACGCCGTCGAGCCGCTCGTCGAGCGCCTCCGCCTGGCCACCCGACGTCGCCTCGGTGACCAGTGGGTCGCTGCGCAGGCGCGGGCGGGTGTCGAGATCGCCCTCTGGGACCTCGTCGGCCGGCGCGCCGGTCGATCGATCAGCGGGCTGATCGGGCGGGTGCGGGACCGCATCGAGGTCTACGCCTCGGGGGCGTTCCTCGAGGAGGGCGACGCCGATCACCACCTGGTCCGGCTCCAACCGCTGCTCGACCGAGGTGTGCGCAAGGTGAAGCTGCGCACCGGCCCCGAGTGGCAGCGCGATCTCGACACACTGGCCGAGGTCCGACGGGCCCTCGGACCCGACGTCGAGCTGATGATCGACGCCAGCGAGACCTACACGCTGCCCACCGCTCGTCGACTCGCCGAGCGACTGGCGGACCTCGACGTCCGCTGGATCGAGGAACCGCTGCCACAGGGCGCGCGGGCCGGTCTGGAGTCGCTCGTCGAGCACTCACCCGTGCCCGTCGCCTACGGCGAGCACCTCTTCGGCACCGACGAGGCGATCGAGGCGATGCGCCGACGCCAGCTCGACGTCCTCCAGCCCGACGCCGCGACCGCCGGCGGCATCGCCGAGGCCCGCCGCATGGCGCAGGCCGCCGCCGGGTTCGGTGTACGAGTGGTGCCCCACGTCTGCGCCGGACCGGTCGCGCTGGCCGCCAACCTCCACCTCGCAGCGACCGTCGGCGCCGTCCGCTGCATCGAGTACCCGCCGACGCTGCTCCCGGTGTGGGAGACCTTCGGCACCGGTGCGTCGCTCGGCCTCGACGCGATCATCGACGGCGAGCTCCCCATCCCCAACCAGCCCGGCCTCGGAGTGGCGCTCGACCCCACCGCCGTCGCCGACCATCCGTACCAACCGCTCGGCTCCCGGGTCGCCGGGACCACCGGCGGGCTACCCGACCGCTTCGTCGGCGACCGCTGATCCGACCCAGACTGCGAGGACCACGATGACCGACGTCCACTCTCCCGACGAGATCGCCGCCGCGCGCGATCTGGTCAGTACTCCCGGCGCCCCTGGCTTCGAGGGCGACATCGGCCCGAGCATGTCGACGTTCTCCGGCGAGTACATGACCTACGTCGAAGACCACCTCGACGCCGACCTCAAGCTCGTCGCCGACCGCGTGCTCGCCCTGCTCCGCTCGATGGGCGAGCAGCACCAGGGCTTCGCTGTCAGCCAGCTCGACCACGCGCTCCAGACCGCCACCCGGGCCGAACGGGACGGTGCCGACGACGACATGATCATCGCCGCCCTCTGCCACGACATGGGCAAGACGTTCTCCAACATGAACCACCCGGCGATCGCCGCCGAGATGCTGCGGCCGTGGGTGAGCGACGAGGCCTACTGGGTCACGAAGTACCACCAGGACTTCCAGGGGCGGCACTACTACGCACGCATCGGCATGGATCCCGAGACGCGGCGCAAGCACCTCGGCCACGAGCACTACGAGATGGCCGAGCGGTTCGCCGACGTCTGGGACGAGACGGCCTTCGATCCGGACTACCCGAGCGAGACCCTCGAGCACTTCGAGCCGCTCGTCCGCACCGTCTTCTCGCGCACCCCCCGCCGCGGCTGACCCGGTGATCGGCCCGAGCTCAGGCGAGGCAGGACGGGGCGGAGTCGGCTCCGCACCACCTCAGGTCACGCTCCTCGCCGGGGGCGACGTCGTCACCATGAGCCCCGACCGGGAGGTCCTGGTCGGTGGCACGGTCGCGATCGCAGGCGAGCGCATCGTCGGCGTCGGATCGACGAGCGCGCTGCGGGCCGAGCACCCCGAGGCGACGGTGGTCGACCTCCGAGGCACGGTCGTGACGCCGGGGATGGTCGACGCCCACCAGCACCTCACCGGCGACCCGCTGATCCGGAGCTGCATCCCCGACCTGCTGCCGCCCGGCGCGTCGATCTTCGAGTGGTCGGTGCCGGTGCACGGCGCCCACCAGCCCGACGACGACGAGGCGTCGGCCACGCTGTCGGCCGTCGAGGCGCTGTGCGCGGGCGTCACCACCGTCGTCGAGGCGGGCACCGTCGCCCACGCCGACCGCGTCGCGGCGGGGCTCGAGCGCATCGGTCTCCGGGCGACGCTCGGCGTCTGGGGGTGGGACATCGAGGAGGGCCCCTTCACCGCTCCGACCGACGAGGTGCTCGATCGGCAGGCCGCAGTGATCGACTCCTATCCGGCGGGCGGACTCGTCGAGGGGTGGGTGACGCTGGTCGGCCACGACCTCGCCTCCGACGCACTGCTGGCCGGCGCCGCCGACCTGGCCCGGGCCCGCTCGACGAACATGACGATGCACCTCTCGCCGACCTCGTCGGATCCTGAGCAGTACCTTGCGACGACCGGCAAGCGTCCGGTCGTGCACCTCCAGGATCTGGGCGTCCTCGGCGAGCATCTGCTGATCGGACACGGTGTGTGGCTCGACGACGACGAGGTCGAGCTCGTGCTCGACACCCGCACCGCCATCGCGTACTGCCCGTGGGCCTACCTGCGACTCGGTCAAGGCGTGTGCGGCCACGGACGCCACGCCGAGATCGCCGAGCGAGGCGGCCGCATCGCCCTGGGCTGTGACGCCTCCAACGCCGGTGACTCGATCGACGTGCTGCGCACCGCAGCCGTCGCCGCCGGCATCGCCCGCGATGCCCGCATCGAACCCACGAGGTTCGGTGCCCACGACGCCTTCGCGTTGGCCACGATCGACGGCGCTGCGGCGATCGGGCTCGACGACCGCATCGGCTCGATCGAGGTCGGCAAGCAGGCCGACCTGGTCGTCCACCGCACCGACCTCCCTGGCTGGACGCCTCGGGGCGATGTCGCGCTGCAGCTGGTCTGGGGCACCGACGGCCGAAGCGTGCGTGACGTCTGGGTCGCCGGCCGGCAGGTCGTGAGCGATGGTCGTCCGACCGCCATCGGCTGGGACGAGCTCGACGCGATGGCGTCCCACCACCAGGCTCGCCTGCTCGAACGTGCGGGGCTGACCATCCCGCACCCGTGGCCCCACGTGGAGGCCGGCTGATGGAGCTCCGTCCGCTCGGGCGCACCGGCATCCACGTGAGTCGCTTCGGGCTCGGCGCGATGGTGCTGGGCGCCTGGGGCAACCAGGACCTCGACGAGTGCGAGCGGATCATCAACGCTGCGCTCGACCGAGGCATCAACCTCGTCGACACCGCCGACATGTACGGCGGCGGCCAGAACGAGGAGATCGTGGGTCGAGCGATCGCCGCACGGCGTGACGAGGTCGTGCTCTGCAGCAAGTTCCACCACCCGGTCGGCGGACACGACGACCCGAACCGGCGGGGCAACTCGCGCCGGTGGATCGTGCAGGCGATCGACGACAGCCTGCGCCGCCTCGACGTCGACCACGTCGACGTCTACCAGGTGCACCGTCCCGACCCGACGGTCGCGCTCGCCGAGACCGTCGCCGCCCTCGACGACCTCGTCACGGCGGGCAAGATCCGAGCCTGGGGCACGTCGACCTTCCCGGCCGACGAGCTCGTCTCGATGCACTGGGAGGCAGAGCGCCTCGGCCGGAGCGGCCCGCACACCGAGCAGCCGCCGTACTCGATCATGACGAGGGGCATCGAGCGCGATGTCCTCCCGGTCGCCCGGCGGCACGGCATGGGTGTCCTGGTGTGGAGTCCCCTCGCCGGCGGGTGGCTCACCGGCAAGTATCGGCGAGGCGAGCCCGCTCCGGCGGGCACGAGGGCCGCGACCAACCCCGACCACTTCGACGGCGGCAACGACCGCAAGTTCGACGCCGTCGAACGGCTCGCTGCGCTCGCCAACGAGGCCGGCCTGTCGCTGACCCACCTCTCCATCGCCTGGACGGTGGAGCATCCTGCGGTCACCACCGCGCTGATCGGGCCGCGCACGTCCGAACAGCTCGGCGACCTGCTCGCTGCCGCGGAGGTCCGGCTGTCGGCCGACGTGCTCGACGCGATCGATGAGGTCGTGGCGCCGGGCACCAACCTCAACCCCGCCGATGTCGGGTGGACCCCACCCGGCCTCGCACCCGAACAGCGCAGGAGGCGCAGATGAAGGCCGTCCTCTACGACCAGCCCGGTGGGCCGGAGGTGCTCCGGTACACCGACGTGGACGATCCCGAACCGGGACCCGTCGATGTCGTGGTCGACGTCGCCGCTGCGGCGCTCAACCGGCTCGACGTCGTCCAGCGCAACGGCTGGTTCTCCCTGCCCGGCTTCGAGCTGCCTCACATCGCCGGCATGGACGTCGCCGGAGTCGTGTCCGCGGTCGGCTCAGACGTCGACGGCGTGGCGGTCGGCGATCGCGTCGTGGTCGACCCGTCGCTGGCCGGAGTCGACGACCGCTCGAAGCTCGGTGGGCGCGGCGACCTCCACGGCGAGCTCGGCGTGATCGGTGGCACGGTCGCCGGAGGCTACGCCGAGCAGTGCCTCGCACCGGCCAGCCACGTCTACCCGGTGCCCGACGACATGTCGCTCGAGGACGCCGCCACGTTCCCGACCTGCTACCTCACCGCCGCACACGCCCTGTTCGACGTCGGCAAGCTCTCCGAGGGCGAGACCGTGCTGATCCACGCCGCCGGCGCCGGGGTCTCGGTCGCTGCCATCCAGCTCGCGCTCGACGCCGGGGCGACCGTCTACGCCACCGCCGGCACCGACGAGAAGTGCGAGCGGGCGCTCGGCATGGGCGTCACCGCAGCGCTCAACAACCGCTCCGGTGACGTCGCTGGTTGGGCTCGGGAGGTCACGCAGGGCCAAGGTGTGAACATGGTGTTCGACCACGTCGGCACGGCGCTGTTCGGGCCGTCGCTCTTCGCGCTCGGCGTCCACGGCCGGCTCGTGAACTGCGGCAACTCCTCCGGCGACGACGCGACGATCCCGTCGCTCGGGTACGTCTTCCACTCCGGCATCTCCATCCTCGGATCCGACCCCTACCGACCGGACGAGTTCGGCCCGGTGTGGGACCGGTTCTGCACCGGTGACTTCGACGTCCACATCGACAGCACCTTCCCGCTCGCCGACGCCGTCGCTGCGCAGGACAAGCTGCTGTCGAACGACGTCTTCGGCAAGATCCTGCTGACACCCTGACGACGTGTTCGAGCCCCGCGACGCCCCCTACCCGGAGCTGAAGAAGACCCACACGATGGCCCACGTTGGCCGTCCCTTCACGGACTTCAAGCCACCGCCCGCAGCGCCCGTGTGGGCGGCGATCGAGGGACTCGGGCGGTTTCACGTGCTGTGCGCGGCGCTGGAGCTCGATGCGTTCGATGCGCTCGGTCGGCTGGGACCGTCGACGATCGCCGAGATCAACGCCGAGCTCGGCTGCTCGGAGGCCCATCTCGAGACACTGCTCGACTCCGTGGTCGCCATGGGACTGCTCGATCAGGTCGACGGCACCTACGAGCTCAACGACACCGCGAAGCGCTACCTCGTCAGCGACGGACCGGCGACCATGGCCGACCTCGTCCCGGTCGCCCCCGGTCCCCACGAGAACTGGACCCGGCTCGCCGACACCGTCCGCCACGGACGGCCGGCCACGCCCATCGACGACGACCCGGCCGGCTTCTACCTCCCGCTCGTCGAGGGCACGTTCACCACGATGTTCCGCTGCGCCACCCGCTCGGACTTCAAGCTGCGGTGGTCGGCGATGCGCTCGCCCCGGGTGCTCGACCTCGGCGCCGGCGGGGCGCCGTGGGCGATCGCCATCCTCGCCGGCAACGACGGCGCGACGGCGGTGATCAACGACCTCGACGGCGTGATCCACGTCGCCGAGCGAAAGGTCGCCGAGCACGGCCTCACCGGCCGCGTGGAGCTCCGCCCTGGTGACTTCCACGAGATCCCGATCGAGGACGGCGACTACGACATCGTCGTGCTCGGCCACGTCTGCCGAACCGAGGGCCCGGAGCTTGCGCAACGCCTGATCGCCCGGGCCTTCGACGCGCTGCGCCCTGAGGGACGCCTGATCCTCGCCGACTACTTCGTCGATCCCGAGCGGAAGATGAACCCGCACGCGGTGCTGATGGGGGCAACGATGATGGCGAGCACGGTCAACGGGAACGGCTTCACCACCGACGACTACGCCGGCTGGGTCCGCGGCGCGGGCTTCGCCGACGTGCGGCTGATCGAGTCCATCGGCTTCCAGCAACAGCTGGTCGCCACCAGGAAGGGATGACATGGAGCAGGTCGATCTGATCATCGACGGCTGGCGGGTCGTCACGATGAACCAGCACCGCGACATCATCACCGACGGTGCCGTCGCCGTCCGCGACGGCCGGATCGCCGCCGTCGACAAGGCGAGTGTCGTCCACGGCGACTACACGGCTGCCCGCACGATCGGCGGTGATCGCTTCGTCGTCACACCGGGCATGGTCAACAGCCACATCCACGTGACCGGCGAGCCCCTCACCCGCGGCTACGTCCCGGACGACACGCCCTTCGTCGAGAACGTGTTCGTCTGGCTGTGCGGCCTCTACTCGGTCTACACGGCCGAGGAGGAGCGCACATCGGCCCAGCTCGCCGCCGTCGAGATGCTCAAGTCCGGGACCACCTCGTTCCTGGAGGCGGGCACGATCCGCTTTCTCGACGAGACGATCGACGGCCTCAGAGAGGTCGGCATTCGGGGTCGGGTCGGCCGGTGGGTGTGGGACCTGCCGCCCGAGCCGTCGGTGTACCAACAGCGCACCGACGAGGCGATCGGTCACCTGCAGCGCCAGCTCGAGGACTTCCCCGCCACCCCCGACGACCGGGTCGGCGCCTGGTCGATCCTCGTCGGGCACACGACCTGCTCCGATCCGCTGTGGAAGGCCGGCCGAGAGCTCGCAACCGAGCACGGCACCGGGATGAGCTTCCACATGTCGCCGGCGACCCTCGATCCGGACGGCTTCATCGAGGAGTTCGGTCAGCGTCCGATGGTGCACCTCGCCGAGCTCGGCGTGCTCGGCCCGGACGTCGTGATGACCCATTGCGTCCAGGTCGACGACCGAGAGGTCGGGATCATCGCCGAGACCGGCGCCCACGTCGCCCACTGCCCCACCACCGCCCTGAAGGTCAGCTACGGCGTCACGCAAGTCGGCAAGATGCCCGAGATGGCGATGGCCGGCGTCAACCTCGGCATCGGGACCGATGGCAACAACGCCTCGAACTACTCCGACCTCATGCGGGCGACCTACCTCGTCGCCGGGCTCTTCAAGGACGCCAGGCAGGACCCGCAGATGTTCCCTGCCGAATCCGCCTACGAGATGGCGACCCTCGGCGGCGCCGAAGCGCTCCAGCTCTCGGATCACGTCGGGTCGCTCGAGGTCGGCAAGCACGCCGACGTCGTGCTCCACGACACCGATCGACCCGAGTGGCGGCCGCTGCTCAACGTCATGAACCAGCTGGTCTGGTCGGCGGACGGCCGGGGCGTCCACACGGTCGTGGTCGGCGGCGACGTCGTCGTCGAGGACGGCCGGATGACGACCATCGACGAGTCTGCGCTCTGGGCGAAGGCTCAGGAGATGGGCGAGGCGATCACGGTCCGGTCGGGGTTGCCGGACAAGGCCAAGTACCCGCTGCTCTGACAGGAGTGACTGCGTGAGCGATGTGAGCGAAGGTGATCCCGAGGTCCTGACGACCCTGGGCAACGGTGTGGTCCGGGAGTTGGACGAGGAGGCGGGGCGGGCGGTCATCGACTTCACCTGCGCACCCGAGATGTGCCACTCGGGCGGGGTCGCCCAGGGCGGCTTCGTCACCGGGTGGATCGACTCGGCGATGGCGCACGCCTGCATCGGCCGCTACACGACCGCCTTCTGGATCGCGACCCTTGAGGTGAAGGTGTCGTTCTTCGCTCCGGTCCCGCCCGGCCCGGTCGTGGCCGAAGGGTGGATCGAGCGCGCCGGCAGGTCGACGGTGTTCACCGAAGGCCGGCTCCTCAGCACCTCCGGTGACGTGCTGGCCAAGGCGAGCTCGACGGTCCGACTCGTCCCGAACCGGGCGTCGTGACGTGAGCTTCGCCACCCTCGAGGCCGAGATCTCCCCGGGCATGTCGACCACCGCGGCCGTCGCGCTCGGCCGGCGGGTCGAGGAGGCCGGGTTCGATCGACTCGGCATCTCCGACGTCCTCCATTGGCCCGACTGCTTCGTGCTGCAGGCGCTGATCGCCGACGCGACCGAGCGCGTCCACATCGGCTCGATGGTGACCAACCCGTACACCCGCCATCCGGCCGTGCTCGCCGGCATGCTCGCCACGCTCCAGGACGTGAGCGGCGGTCGGATGTTCTGCGGCATCGGCGTCGGCGCCGGGCTCGAAGATCTCGGCATCGACTACCCCCGCCCGGTACGGGCGTTGCGCGAGGCGGTCACCGCCATGCGCGCGCTGCTCGCCGGTGAATCGGTCGAGCTCGACGGCGAGATGTTCCCGGTGTCGGGCGAGCTGCTGCGCCCGCCGTCGACGCCGGTGCCGATCTCGATCGGCACCCGCAGCGCCCAGGTCATGCAGCTCGCCGGTGAGCTGGCCGACGTGGCGCTGGTCGGCGCCCGGAACTTCACGCCCGAGCTCGCGGCGCAGTACCGGGGCTGGCTGGCAGACGGCGCCGAGCGGGTCGGCCGTGACCCGGCCGACGTCGAGGTCGCACCCAGGCTCACGCTGTGCGTCTCGGACGATGCCGCCCACGCACGCGCCAGCATCATCCGGTACGTCGCCCACTACCTGGCGATCATCCGGCCGGTCGAGCTCGATCCCGAACGCTTGGCCGAGATCGAGGCGGCCCTCGAACGGAGCACCGGCTGGTACTTCGACCTCGATCGCCACGACGACCCGGCCCTCGTCGAGCTGGTACCCGAGGAGTGGATCACCCGCTACGCCGTGGTCGGCACGCCCGCCGAGGTCGTCGACCAGATGGCGGCGATCGCCGACCTCGGGTTCACCTCGGCGAGCCTCAACCTCGCCGCCGTGGTCCGCTCCGACATGGAGACCGGGCTCCGCGAGACGATCGACGGGTTCGCCGGCGTGATCGACGACGTTCGGGCGCTGTGACGTCACCGACCTTCGTAGCGAGGCTCGCGGCGCTCGAGGAACGCGGCGACGCCCTCTCGATGATCATGCGTGCGGAACAGCTCGGCGAGCGTGCGACTCACGCCGCGACCGACCTCGTACCAGTCGGGATCCACCGCCTCCCGGAGACCTCGCTTGATCGCCTGGACGGCGAGGGGCGGGTTGGCGGCGATGCGCTGGGCGAGGTCGAGCGCCGTCGGCAGCAGCTCGTCGTGCGGTACGACGCGACCGACGAGCCCGATCTCGCGGGCCCGCCCCGCATCGATGACCTCACCGGTGAAGAGCAACTCGGCCGCCATCTCGCGCCCGACCAGCTGCACGAGACGACCGAGGCCCGGCGCGTCCGATGTCAGCCCGCGCAGGACGAACAGCTCACCGAACTTCGCTCGTTCGGAGGCGACCCGCAGGTCGGCCATGAGCGCCAGCTCCATCCCCCACCCGACCGCTGCCCCGTTCACCGCGGCGACCACGGGGACGTCGGTGTGCAGCAGCGCATCGGCGGCCGGCGTGAGGCGCGGCTCGCGCTCGAGCCGTTCGGTCGGCGGGCCGTCAGGACCGGCCATGATCTGCTTGACGTCGTCGCCTGCGCAGAACGCAGGATCGGTCGCGGTGATCACGAGACAACGGGCCTCGGTCGTTCGGACGGCGTCCTCGAGCTCGGCGTAGGTCCGGTGGGTCAGCGCGTTGCGGGCCTCCGGCCGATCGAGCGTGATCACCCCCACGTGGCCCTCGATCTCGTAGCGGATCTCCCCGTACTGCACAGCGGCTCCCCTCACGGCGGCTAGGTTGCGGCCACGCGCATCCTGGTCACCAACGACGACGGCATCAACGGCCCCGGCCTCCACGTGCTCGTCCGACGCCTCCGAGAGGAGCACGACGGCGAGCTGATCGTGGTCGCGCCGCACACCGAGCAGAGCGGCATGGGCGCTGCCGTCGGACCGTTCTACCTCGATCCGCCGCTCGTACACGAGGCGTCGATCCCCGATGCGGAGGCCGATGCGGTCTGGTCGATCGAGGGGCCGCCGGCGCTCGGGGTGCTCGTGGCCCGGCTCGGGGCGTTCGGTCCGCCGCCGGACCTCGTCGTCTCCGGCATCAACCCTGGTCTCAACGTCGGCCGGGCGGTGTACCACTCGGGGACCGTCGGCGCCGCGCTCACCGCGCGCAACGGCCACATCAACGGCATCGCCATCAGCCAGGACATCGACCCGACCGTCAGCCTCCACCCGCAGCACTGGGAGACCGCGGCGGAGGTCGCTGCCGTCGCGATGCGAGCCGTCGCCGACGCTCCCCCGGCCACGCCGTCGGTCCTGAACCTCAACGTGCCCGACGTGCCGCTCGGCGAGCTGCGCGGTGCGCGCTTCGTCCCGGTCGGCGATCTCCCACCACGACGAGCCATGTCGACCGAGCTGCGCCCCCTCGGCGAGGGCCGTCACGAGCTCGTGTTCGAGGCCGCATCAGAGGCCGAGGACGCGAAGACGCTCCCACCCGGCCTCGACACGAGCATCATCGGTGACGGCTGGGTCGCGATGTCGTGGCTCGGCCGGATCGCCCACGACGACCCCGGCGGGCACGATGTCGACGCGCGCCTCGCAGCACGCTTCGACGGCTCCTGAGCCGGCCTCAGCTGAGGAGTGCGATCAGGCGCTCGTCGAGGCGACGAGCGACCGCGTCCCACAGCACCGGCGAGTCCTGCGCAGGGAAGAAGCCGGCCTGGGCCAGGAAGGTCCCGTGGCGGACGAAGACGAGCTCGGTGTTGTCCGAGACGCCATCGAGCTCGACCCGCATCAGCAGACCGATCGCCTCGTCACCGAAGTCGGCGACGTCGATGTGGTCGAGGAACCGGAACGTGGCGTCGCCCTCCTGCCAGGAGCAGCCCTGGCGGAGCTCGCGCAGAGCGGTGACCGTCACCTCGGCGTCGGCGCCGTCGTAGCGCAGCCCGGTGGACGTCACGGCGACGGTGACCCCGTTCGTCGTCGAGCTGGCGGTGAAAGCTCGGTCGATCCGCTCCACGGGGGTGGGCAGAGGCCGATCGCACCATGACACCGTCGCGCCGAGCTGGGTGGCGGGCTGGCCCTCGATCGTCACGTCGTCGCCGAACACCTCGGCGAGGTCGGCCTCGTCGAGCAGCAGGCACAGCAGCCCGCCCTCGGCGCACTCCGGCGGCAGCTCGTCGTCGCCCGCCTCGGCGCCGCTCGAGCAGGCGGCGAGGAGCAGCACACCGAGCAGGAGCAGCCGACGCATGGGATGCCCGTCGACCGAGGTCGATTCGGGGCAAGGGTCGCCCACCCGCGAAGCTGAACGGCCATGAAGCTGGGACTCTCCGCCGACGAAGTGCTCACCACCACCCGCGCCGTGCGCAAGCGCCTCGACCTGGATCGCCCCGTCGAGCGCGAGGTCCTGCTCGAGTGCGTCGAGATCGCGCTGCAGGCGCCGACCGGTTCGAACCGGCAGGGCTGGCACTTCGTCTTCGTCGAGGACGCGGAGAAGAAGCGGGCCCTCGCCGACATGTACGCGAAGAACTTCGACCCCTACGTCGACACGCCAGGGCCGGAGTACGACGACGGCGACGTGCGCGCCGAACGCCAGGAGTACGTCAAGGGCTCGGCCGTGTACCTGCGGGAGCACTTCCACGAGGTCCCGGTCCTGATGATCCCGGTCATCGAGGGTCGCCCGACCTCACCCGACACGTTCTGGCAGGCCTCGTTCTGGGGCTCGCTCCTGCCGGCGGTGTGGAGCTTCATGCTCGCCGCACGCGAGCGCGGACTCGGCACGGCCTGGACGACGCTGCACCTGCCCGACGAGCAGAAGGCCGCCGAGCTTCTCGGGATCCCGCACGAGCAGTACAGCCAGGCCGGCCTCTTCCCGATCGCCTACACCAAGGGCACCGAGTTCAAGCTGGCGAAGCGGCTCCCGGCCGCCGACGTCTCGCACTTCGACACCTGGTAGGCCAACGACTCAGCGGAAGAAGCTGCCCGATCGCACTCGGGCGATGAACGCCGACGTGATCACCTGGTCGTCGGCGGTCGCCAGGGAGTACCCGGTGTCGAGGTTCTCGCCTCGCCAGAACACGTTCGCCTCGGTCCGCTCGTAGCGGGCGAAGAAGCCGGCGTCCCGGTTGCGGATGCGGAGCCGGTCACCCGTCCCGTGCCAGTCGATCCGCACCTCGGCCCGCGCGTGGTGCCGGGGCGGTCCGTTGCGGAAGACCGAGTTCGGCACGTCGAAGAAGTCGAAGAGGTCCTGCTGGACGTGGAAGCTCGCGTCACCCCGTCCCGACCGTACCGACACCGACCTCCTCGGCACGTTCGCGGTCCAGAACAGCCCGCCCTGCTGGAACCAGTCGTCCTCGGGCGGATCGTTGAGATCCCCCGGGTTGAAGTCGTGGATCTGCACCTGACCGGGATCGAACGGACCCAGACCTGGGTCCACCATCACGTCGAGTCAGTAGAACGCGAACGCCGCTCGCTTGAGCTTGTCGTTGCGGTCCCGGTACACGCCGTCCATGAAGCGGACGTCGCACGCCCACCGGCGTTCGACACCGTCGGAATCGGTCGACACCCCATCGGCCTCGACGACCCCGACGTCGCCGTTGAAGTCGCCGATCGTCAGCGGGTTCGCCGGCTGGTCGAAGGGCGTGACGAACGGATCCACCTCGATCGGCAGGAAGAACGGCACCTCCACCCCGAGGCCATCGAGCAGCAGCGGCGAGAAGCCCTCGACCTGCTTCGGCACCCGCGACGGTCGGATCCCCGCCTCCGCTGCGTCGGCCCACAGCGGCACCGTCACCGCCGCACCGGCCGCAGCTCCCGTGACCATCAGGAACCGACGCCTCGACCACCGGTCGACTCCAGCCTCCGGGAGCGGGCTCCCCGCTCCTGTCCCCCTCGGCAGCTGCCCACCCGCGGCCGCGTATCTCTGCAACGACATGTCCGTTCCCCCACGTCGACATCGTCTTCGTTGACCATCGCGCCGCACGGCCGGGGGGTCAACGCCTCTGACCGAACCTGGCGACTCGTCAGCTGCGCCGCCGGAACACGTAGGCGAAGGCGGACCTGGTGTAAGCGATGCCGCGGCCGGTCGCCGTGATGTGCTCGACGGTCGCCTGCTCGGGACGCTTCGGCACCAGGTACTCGTCCAGGCCCTCGGTCCGCGAGGAGTAGTCGCCGTCACGGCTGATGAGCGCGGCCGCCAACTCGTATCGGTCGTCGAGCGCGGCGCGAGCGACGTCGCCATGGCTCGGGTTGGCGAGGAGGTACCCACCGACGCGCAGATACCGCGAGCAGTGCTCCGTGACGAAGCCGGCGTAGAGGGACACGAGGAGATCCACCGACCCGTCGGCGATCGGCATCGGCTCCCGGTAGTCCCCGTGATGGAACGAGACCCGAGGCGGGCTGCGCAGCTCCGCCCCGAACTCGCGACGCTTCGCCCCGACGAGGTCGTCGACCTGCTCCGCCTCGGCGAAGAACCGCGCCGCTCGGTCGTCGGTGTCGACGTAGACGACCTCGTCGAACCAGACGCTGGGAGCGATGTCGACGTAGCTCCCGGCGTACAGGACGACACCGGGTTCGAGCAGCCCGACCAGCGCGCGGAAGAGTCGAACGCGGTCGTCGGGGTGGCGGTCGTACTGCGCGTGGAAGGCGGCGACCTTCGACGGGCTGACCACGCGACTCAGCCGACGAGGCGGACGCCGGACGGCGCGATCGAGGCGCCGCCGTGGGGCAGCTCGGCGACGAACTCGGTCCGGTGCGCCGGGAAGACGTGCTCCGCGAGGAGCACGTCGCGACCGTCCTCGGCATGGGTCACGCGCTCGACCCGGAGCACCGGCGAGCCCGGGGGGATCTCGAGGAGCGCGGCGTCCTCGTCCGACGCGACGGCTGCACCGATGGTCTGCGTCGCGCCGGCGAGCTCGACCGGGAGGAGGCCAATGAACGACTCCCGTTCGACGTCGGAGCGGGAGAGATCGTCGGCGAGATCGGACGGGCACCACACGGTGACGCGAGCGAAGGGCATGCCGTCGGCGAGGTTGATGCGCCGCACACGCAGCACCTCACCAGCACCCAGAACGGCCTCGATGCGCCCCGTCGAGGGCACGAAGGCGAACTCGAGCACCCGTCGATCCGGCTCGACCCCGGACGCCGTGAGCTGGGCCTCGATCGTGCCGAGCTCGGCCAGCGTCTGCCGAAGCGGCTGGGCGGCGACGAACCAGCCGACGCCTTGCCGGGAGTCCACCAACCCCTCGTCGCGTAGGAGCTCGAGCGCCCGCCGGATCGTGACGCGGCTCGCCTCGTGGGTGGCCCGCAGCTCGCTCTCGCTCGGCAGCAGCCCGCCAGGGGTCAGCTCGCCGCCGGCGATCCCGGCGCGCAGGGCATCGGCGATCTCGCGGTAGCGGACCTGACGCACGCCGACGACGGTAGCGACACCACCGCCCCGCCGCGCCCATCGCCTCCGTCAGTCCGTGGAAGGCCGTGGGGCGAGGGCGACGATCGGCGCGGCCCGCGGTGCTCCGCCGATGCTGCCGCGGAACTCGGCGTCCCCGAACGCGAACACCCCGCCGTCCGAGGCGACCATCAGGTAGCCGTCCCCGGTGGCGACCATGCCGTTGACCGGCCGGACGAGTGGCACGCCGCCCATCGACCCGTGGAAACGAGCGTCACCGAAGGCGAACACACCGCCGTCAGCGGCGACCAACCAGTACCCCGCCCCGGATGCCGTCGGAGCCAGGCCGACGACCGGCAGGTTCAGGGGGACGCCGCCCATCGAGCCGTGGAACTCGGCGTCCCCGAACGCGAACACACCGCCGTCGGCGGCGATGAGCCAGTACCCGTTGCCCGTCGGGGTGGCGACCGAGTCGAGCACACCGGCGTTCAGGCGAAGGGAGCCGAGATCACCGAGGTTCTGGGCCGCGCCGTAGGCGAGGATGCGTCCTCGGTCGGTCGCGATCCAGTAGCCGTCCGCGATCGGATGAGCAGAGATCGATGCCGCCCGCTCGCCTGCGAGCAGCGCGGAGCCGGTGTGCAGCTCCTGCGCATCGCCCAACGCGAGGATTCGCTGGTCCGACAGCAGGATCCAGTAGCCCAACCCGCTCCTCGTCGACTCGATGTCGACGATCTCGGCTCCGCCGATGTTCGCCGCCGTCACACCACCGAGGTCGACGGCGCCACCGAAGGCGTGGACGTCCCCTGCGGTGTCGACGAGCCAGTACCCGCTGCCGGTCTCGGGCTGCGACGGAGCTGATGGCGGGGCGATGGTGGGAGCGTCCGGGGTGATCGGCGCCGGGAGCCGAGTCGGGGTGAAGCCGGTGAACGACACCGCCGTGAGCCGTGCGGCAGCACCGGTCGCCTGGGCCAGGACCCAGTGATCGTCTCCGACCGAGTCGACGTGGAAGGTCGTGGTGCCGTCGGGCAGCGGCACGACGCCATCGCGCTCGAACCACTCGATCGTCTGCCAGGGCAACTCCCAGATCTCCGCCGGCTCGGTCGACCGGTGGCCCGGCTGCTCGATCAGCAGCGTCGGCCCGTCGGGCGAACCGGCGAGTTGGGATCGCTCCCAGTGCGGTCGATCGCCGAAGCCTCCGTCGAACGGGAAGCCGATGGTCGTCCCGTGCGTCGCGAAGGTGAGCTGTGAACGGTCGGCGTCACAGGGCAGTGAGCAGTCGTACGTGCGGGCTTCGATCAGCCACTCGGTCGGCCCGTGCACGACGAGCTGCACCCGGATGAGCCACGGGTCGCCGGGCGGGAACGAGGCCATGCCGACATCGCTGCGCGACTGCGTCGAGCCGAGCTCGCTCTCGCTCAGGATCCGTCGACTGCGGATCGGCACCTCTTCGCCGGGCGGGCCGGCGAACCACATGGCGAGCGCCTCGCCCCGACCGTCGTGCCAGCGCAGGTGGAGCCCACCGACAGCACGCCCGAACTCGACCCCGTCGAGGAGGCGGACCGTACCGAGGGAGCCGTCGGGGCCGATCGTTCGGGACATCACCCGCAACCGGCCGGTGTCGCCGCCCTCGGCCTCCACCCAGGCGGCGACGAAGCGGTCGCCGAACGGTGCGATCGCCGCCTCGATGACCCGGTCGTCGGCGTCGGCCACTCGTACGACCGAGCCGCCTCCTCCCCCCGGCCGGACCAGCTCGACGGCGAGCGAGCCATCGCTGACCCAGCCGACCGCGGCACCGCCGTCTCCGACCGCGATCACGGGACGCCCGAGCACCGAGGACGGACCGTCCAGCTCGGTGTGGCTGACGACCCCACCCGAGGCGAGCCGGAGGCTCCAGTCGGTCCGGAACGCCGACGACGACAGGACACCGTGACGAGCACCCTCGGAGGAGACGGCTCTGACCACGCCGACGTCCGACGACAGCGTGGTCGGGGGCGCGACGACGATGGCGTCCTGCGCATCGGCGGTGCCGCCGACCGCGGGGACGCCGGCGGCGATCAGGAGGGAGAGCGCCAGCACGGCGCGGATCCGGGTTCGCACGGACCACCCGTCGGCCCCGAGACGGCTCGGTTGCGCGTCCCGTCGTGGTTGCGTTCGGATCGGGAACTTGTATGGTACTTGTATACACCAGTGAGCGACCGAGACTGGCAGACCGATGAGCCGCTACGACGACTACCTGGCCGAGATCGCGGAGCGTGAGGAGCAGGGGCTCCACGCCAAGCCGATCGACGGCGCCGACCTCCTCCGCGAGGTCATCGACCACATCACCGACGCCGACAGCCCCCACCGGACGGCGTCGCTCGACTTCTTCACCTCCAACGTCCTGCCCGGTACGACGAGCGCTGCCGGCGTCAAGGCCTCGTTCCTGCAGCGGATCATCCTCGGCGAGATCACCGTCGCCGAGATCACCGCCGCCGACGCGTTCGATCAGCTGTCCCACATGAAGGGCGGCCCCTCGATCGAGGTGCTCCTCGACCTCGCCCTCGGCGACGACGCCGACATCGCCGCCCGGGCGGCGACGGTGCTGAAGACCCAGGTCTTCCTCTACGAAGCCGACATGGAGCGCCTCGAAGCCGCCCACCGCGACGGCAGCGCCACCGCCACCGACATCCTCGAGAGCTACGCGCGCGCCGAGTTCTTCACCGAGCTCCCCGACATCGACGAGGAGATCCAGGTCGTCACCTACGTCGCCGGCGTCGGCGACATCTCGACCGACCTGCTCTCCCCCGGCGCCGATGCCCACTCTCGCGCCGATCGCGAGCTCCACGGCCGCAGCATGTTCGAGCACGACGAGACGAAGCAGCAGGAGCTGGTCGAGCTGCAACAGCAGCACCCGGGCAAGCGGGTCATGCTCGTCGCCGAGAAGGGCACGATGGGGGTCGGCTCGTCGCGCATGTCCGGCGTCAACAACGTGGCGCTCTGGATCGGCGAGCAGGCCAGCCCCTACGTGCCGTTCATCAACATCGCCCCGGTCGTCGCCGGCACCAACGGCATCTCACCGATCTTCCTGACCACCGTCGGCGTGACCGGCGGCATCGGCCTCGACCTCCAGAACTGGGTGAAGACCTTCGATGCGGACGGCGAGCTGATCGTCGATGCCGACGGTGACCCCATCCTCGAACAGCGGTACTCGGTCGACACCGGCACGGTCCTCACGATCAACACCCGCACCACGACGCTGCACGACGCCGACGGCAACGAGGTGATGGACATCTCGTCCGCCTTCACCCCGCAGAAGGTCGAGTTCATGCGGGCGGGCGGCTCCTACGCCGTCGTCTTCGGCAAGAAGCTCCAGACCTTCGCCGCCGCCACGCTCGGGATCGAGGCGCCAACCGTCTACGCGCCGTCGGCCGAGGTCTCCCACGAGGGTCAGGGACTGACCGCCGTCGAGAAGATCTTCAACCGCAACGCGGTCGGCACGTCGGGCGCGACGCTCCACGCCGGGTCCTACGCCCGCGTCGAGGTCAACATCGTCGGCTCGCAGGACACCACCGGGCCGATGACCGCCCAGGAGCTCGAGATGATGGCCGCGTCGGTGATCTCGCCGATCGTCGACGGCGGTTACCAGTCCGGTTGCCACACCGCCTCGGTGTGGGACTCCAAGTCCGAGGCGAACATCCCGAAGCTGATGCGGTTCATGAACGACTTCGGTCTGATCACGGGCCGCGATCCGGAGGGGAAGTACCACCCGCTCACCGACGTGATCCACAAGGTCCTCAACGACATCACCGTCGACGACTGGGCGATCATCATCGGCGGCGACTCCCACACCCGGATGTCGAAGGGCGTGGCGTTCGGCGCGGACTCCGGCACCGTCGCCCTGGCGCTCGCCACCGGTGAGGCGTCCATGCCGATCCCGGAGTCGGTCAAGGTCACCTTCACCGGCGAGATGAAGCCCTACATGGACTTCCGTGACGTCGTCCACGCCACCCAGGCGCAGATGCTCGAGGAGTTCAACGGCGAGAACGTCTTCCAGGGCCGCGTGATCGAGGTCCACATCGGCACGCTGGCATCGGACCAGGCGTTCACCTTCACCGACTGGACCGCGGAGATGAAGGCCAAGGCCTCCATCTGCATCTCCGAGCCCGACACGCTGATCGAGTCGCTCGAGATCGCCCGCGACCGGATCCAGATCATGATCGACAAGGGCATGGACAACGCCAAGGGCGTCCTCCAGGGGCTGGTCGACCGGGCCAACCAGCGCATCGACGAGATCCGCACCGGCGAGCAGCCGCCGCTCGCACCCGATGCCGACGCGCAGTACTACGCCGAGTTCACGGTCGACCTCGACGCCATCGACGAGCCGATGATCGCCGACCCCGACGTCTACAACGAGGACCCGTCGAAGCGCTACACCCACGACACGATCCGCGAGCTCTCGTACTACGAGGGCGAGAAGGCCGTCGATCTCGGGTTCGTGGGCTCGTGCATGGTCCACAAGGGCGACATGAAGATCCTCGCCAAGATGCTCACGAACCTCGAGGAGCAGCACGGCGAGGTCGAGTTCCGTGCACCGCTGGTGGTCGCGCCCCCGACCTACAACATCGTGGACGAGCTCAGGGCCGAGGGCGACTGGGACGTGCTGTCCCGCTACGCCGGCTTCGAGTTCGATGACGACAACCCGAAGAACGTCGCCCGCACCGAGTACGAGAACATCCTCTACCTGGAGCGACCGGGCTGCAATCTGTGCATGGGCAACCAGGAGAAGGCCGGTCTCGGTGACACCGTGATGGCCACATCGACGCGCCTGTTCCAGGGGCGGGTGGTGAAGGACTCCGACACGAAGAAGGGCGAGTCGCTCCTCGCCTCCACCCCGGTGGTCGTGCTCTCCACCGTGCTCGGTCGCACGCCGACGCTCGAGGAGTACCAGGCGGCCGTCGACGGCATCGACCTCACCTGGTTCAGCCCGCCCGAGGAAGAGCTCACCTCGGAGCCCCTCACCATCAGGCGCAAGACTCCGGCCTGATCGCCGGGCGCCGGCGCTCACCGGTGCGGACCCCGATGCGCTCCTGAGCCACACTGGATCGCTGCCGCACCTCAGGGAGACCGACATGCCCCAGGTGGAAGCCACCACACCGCTCCCGCTCATCGAGCGCGTCTACGCAACGCTCGACGAGCGCCTCGCCATCGGCCGACAACGACTCGGCCGCTCGCTGACCCTCGCCGAGAAGATCCTGATCAACCACCTCGACGACCCCGAGACCGGCGGGATGGATCGTGGGGTCTCGTACACCGATCTGCGGCCCGACCGAGTCGCCATGCAGGACGCGACGGCGCAGATGGCGTGGCTCCAGTTCATGACCGCCGGCCTGCCAGAGGTCGCCGTCCCGACGACGACGCACTGCGACCACCTCATCCAGGCCAAGGTCGACGGCAAGGTCGACCTCCTCGCCGCGGTCGACGGCAACGCCGAGGTGTACGACTTCCTCGAGTCCGTGTGCGCGAAGTACGGCGCCGGCTTCTGGAAGCCGGGCAGCGGGATCATCCACCAGGTCGTGCTCGAGCAGTACGCCTTCCCCGGCGGGATGATGATCGGCACCGACTCTCACACGCCGAACGCCGGCGGACTCGGGATGGTCGCCATCGGCGTGGGCGGCGCCGACGCCGTCGACGTGATGACGGGCTTCCCGTGGAACGTCCGCTGGCCCAAGGCGATCGGCGTGCACCTCACCGGTGAGATGAGCGGCTGGACCTCACCGAAGGACGTCATCCTCAAGGTCGCCGAGATCCTGACGGTCAAGGGCGGGACCGGTGCGATCGTCGAGTACTTCGGGCCGGGCGCCCGCTCGATGTCCGCGACCGGCAAGGCGACCATCTGCAACATGGGTGCCGAGATCGGCGCCACCACCTCGCTCTTCCACTACGACGCGGCCATGTCCCGCTACCTGAAGGCCACGGGCCGCGAGGCGATGGCCGACCTCGCCGACTCCTCCGCCCACGACCTCCGCGCCGACGACGAGGTCGAGGCGAGCCCGGGCGACTTCTTCGATCAGGTCATCGAGATCGACCTGTCCGAGCTGCGGCCCCACATCAACGGTCCCCACTCCCCCGACCGGGCCCGCCCGCTGAACGAGCTCGGCGCCGAGGCGGCGGCAGAGGGATGGCCGCTCGTGCCGTCGGCCGCCCTCATCGGCTCGTGCACCAACTCGTCGTACGAGGACATCAGCCGCGTCGCCTCGCTCGCCCGCTGGGCGAAGGAGCACGGCCTCGAGTCCAAGGTCGACCTGTTGATCACCCCCGGCTCCGAGCAGGTGCGGGCGACCATCGAGCGCGACGGCCTGCTCGGTGATCTCGAGGAGATCGGCGCGACGGTGCTGGCCAACGCCTGCGGGCCGTGCATCGGTCAGTGGAGCCGTCCGGGCATGCCCGAGGGTCAGCTCAACACCATCGTCAACAGCTACAACCGGAACTTCCCGAAGCGGAACGACGGCAACCCGAACACGCTGTCGTTCGTGACCTCACCCGAGACGGTCATGGCCATCGCGCTCGCGGGCACCGTCGACGTCGACCCGCTCACCACCGAACTCGAGACGCCGGGCGGGGCCACGGTCATGATGCCCGAGCCGGTCGGCGAGGAGCTCCCCGACGCCGGCTTCACCCCCGGCGAGTCGGGTTTCATCCCTCCGTCCGACGACCCCGACTCGATCGACGTCGCCGTGTCGCCGACGAGCGATCGCCTGCAGGTCCTGACGCCCTTCGGTGCCTGGAACGGCGAGGACTTCGCCGAGCTCCCGCTGCTGCTCAAGGCGCAGGGCAAGTGCACGACCGACCACATCTCGATGGCCGGTCCGTGGCTCACGTACCGCGGCCACCTCGAGAACATCTCGGGCAACCTGTTCAACGGTGCCGTCAACGCCTACACCGGCGAGGCCGGTGAGGGCATCAACCCGGTCAGCGGCGAGCACCAGACGTTCCCGGACATGGCCAAGGACCTCCACGAGCGGGACGTCCGATGGGTGGTGGTCGGCGACGAGAACTACGGCGAGGGCTCGTCGCGCGAGCACGCGGCGATGGAGCCACGGTTCCGCGGTGCCGCCGCCGTCATCGTCCGCAGCTTCGCCCGCATCCACGAGACCAACCTCAAGAAGCAGGGCGTGTTGCCGCTGACCTTCGCCGACCCGGCCGACTACGACAAGATCCAGGCAGCCGACCGGATCTCGATCATCGGGCTCGCCGATCTCGCCCCGAACCAGCCGGTCACCGTGGTGTTGCACCACCGGGACGGCACGGTCGAGCAGATCAACACGAACCACACGATGAGCCCCGACCAGATCGGCTGGTTCCGAGCCGGCTCGGCCCTCAACCTCATTCGACAGCAGGTCCGGACCGGCTAGCGACAGCCGACGGGAACCGGCGCCGTCCGGCGATCGTCCTATCCCACATGCGCACACGACTGCTGGTCCTGACCCTCGCCGCCGGCCTCGCGCTCGCGGCCTGTGGTGACGATCCCGAGCCGGTCGTCGCCGGCGACACCACACCGTCGACCGCGCCGGACTCGGCCCCGTCGACGGTCGCCCCAGCGACCACGGCCCCCGAGGTCACCGCAGCACCGGACACGACTGCGGCACCGGAGACGACGATGCCCGAGGAGCTGCCGGTCGGAGCGACGGGCGGCGGTGGGAGCGCCGAGTCCGGCGAAGAGCTCGAGGCCGAGCTCGCCGCCGCACGGGAGCGGTGGGCCGTCGCCGGCCCGACGGCCTACACGATGGAGCTCGGTGTCGTCTGCTTCTGCCTGGTCGAGTACGTGGGGCCGTTCGTGGTCGAGGTCGATGCGGGGACGATCCTGTCGGTGGCCTACGCCGACGGCGCGCTCGCGACCGGCGACGTGCCCGCCGATGCCGACATCCGGACCGTCGACGACGTCTTCGGCGTGATCGAGTCGTGGATCGGTGACGCCGACGAGGTCCGCGTCACCTACGACGACGAGACCGGGCTCCCGACCGACGTGTGGGTCGATCCGTCGTTCCAGATGGCCGACGAGGAGATCGGCTACACGATCGCGCTGGTCGACCGCGCCGACGCCTGAGTGGCCGCGGCCGACGTGATGGCCTCGATGGCCGCGTCGACGCCGCCGGGGAGCACGAACAGCTCCTCATCGCCTGATCGATCGACGACGCGGAGGCGGCGGAGCAGGCCGCCGCGCATCACCTCGGCCAACGACCGGGGCACCGAGTCGATCGTGGCGATCTCGTCGAGGGGCACCGTCCACGGCTGACGGCCGAACCAGCGCTCGGTCCTCGCTGGATCGAAGCGGAGCTCACCGTCGACGATCCGCAGCCGTCCGGCCGCGACCAGGATGCGGGGCATCGCCCGATGTGCGCGTCGACTCCAGGAGGGCGTGGCCATGTCGGTGACATCGGCCGCTGGCGGCCGGATCTTGACGCCTCAGGTGTCGGTGCCCGGACGGCGATCGCTCTCCTGGGTCGGGTCGCCGTCGTAGCCCGGCGGGAAGGTCGCGAGCAGCTCGGCCTCGGTGGGCTCGTACGGCTCGCGGGCCTCCGACGGGAGGAGGTCGACGATGGCGGCCATGATCGTCGAGGTGTCGTGATCGGGGTCGCCGTTCAGCCCCTCGACCGCCGGGCCGACCGTCACCGACACCTCGGGGCGGCGCCAGAACAGGGGCACCTTGGGCACCCGCTGGTTGCGAGGCCAGACCTTCTCGGTGCCCCACAGGCCGACCGGGAACACGGGCACACCCGACATGGCGGCCAGCCGTGCGGCACCCCAGCGGGCCTTCAGCTCGGTCTCGAAGAAGGCAGGGCCACGCGGGATGGTGCCCTGCGGCGCCATCGCCACCATCTCGCCTGCCGAGAGCGCATCGGCGGCATGCTCCAGCGGCTCGTTGCTGCCGGTGCCCCGATCGACCCGGATGCCACCCATCCACGAGGCGAGCTGCCCGACGACCGGGGCGTCGAACACCTCCTTCTTGCCGAGGAAGCGAGCAGGGCGTCCGTGCTGGGCGAGGAGGTACGCCATCGCCGTGGAGTCGAAGTAGCTCCGGTGGTTGAACACGATGATCGCGCCGCCCTCGTCGGGCAGGTGCTCGACGCCGTCGATCCGCAGCCGGGCGAACGGCAACAACTCCGGCACCGCCAGCGGCATGGCGATCTTCTGCGGCTCCTGGCCCGCGACCTTCGGCACGCCGGCCGGCGCGTCGAAGTACCGAACCGGCCAGCGGCGGAGTCGGGCGACCCCTTCGAGGCGGGGATCGGGGTTGATGGCGTACGGGTTGCCGACCGCCATGAGCAGCGGCACGTCGAAGTACGAGTCGGAGTAGGCGTAGCTCGATCGGAGATCGATGCCCTCGTGCGTGGCCCAGGCCACCACGGCGTCGCGCTTGGCCCGACCCCAGAGGAACTCGCCGTCGATCGAGCCGTCGTAGCGACCGTCGCTCGTGCCGTACCGGGTGGCGATGACGGTATCGAAGCCGAGACGCCGGGCCAGGGGCGCCACCAGGTGCTCGGGGGTGGTCGTCGCGAGGGCCAGGCGTCGCCCCGCCTCGCGGTGCTCCTCGATCTCGGCCTTGGCGTAGGGCAACACGAGCTCCTCGAGCGCTCCGCCCGCGGCCTCGGCTGCCTCGGCGACCTCTTCGACCGGCCAGCCTGACGACAGTGAGACGGCCTGGCGAGCCAACAGCATGCTCGGGTAGGTCTCGCCGATCGTCTCGTAGACCTTGAACAGCGCCTCGGCGCCGGGGATCGAGCGCTCGGGACCGAGGCCGACCCGGCGCAACGCCTCGGCGATGACGGGCCCGGAGCCGCCCGAGAGGAGCGTCCGGTCGAGATCGAAGACGGCAGCGGTGCTCACGAGCGCCGACGCTACTCGGCACCGCGACCCCGGGCAGCCCCGGCGCGAAAACGACAAGAGGCGGCCACCTGGGGAGGTGACCGCCTCGATGTCTTCTGGGCTCCGAGCGGGGAACTCGAACCCAGGGCCACCACAGCGGGGAGGGGGATCCCATATGAGGCGTGGTGGCGGGCCCGGCATTCGGGAGGGGGATCCAACAAGCCGGGCCGTTGAGGGGAGCTACCGAGGGGGATCGGTGTGTTGCTCCCGTTGTGTTGATCACCCTACGGACGCACCGGCCATCTGCCAAGCAGCTAGATCAGATACTTCCCATCTCTCGATGAGATGGGACGGCTAGCCTGCGCTGATGGATCTCCGACAGCTCGACACGCTCGTCGCCGTCGCCGAGCACCGCACGTTCTCGGCCGCTGCGACGGCACTGCACACCGTCCAGTCCAACGTCTCCTCGCACATCGCGAAGCTGGAGCGAGAGCTCGCGGTCGAGCTCGTCGACCGCGGGGCCGGTCGCCTCACCCGCGCCGGCGAGGTCGTCGTGCAGCGGGCTCGTCGGGTCCACGCCGAGCTCGCCGCCCTGACCAACGACCTGGCGTCCGTCCAGGGCGAGGTCTCCGGACGAACGCTGCTCGGCATGGTCGGCACGACGAGCCGGTGGCTGACAGCGCCGCTGGTCGAAGGACTGCTCGAACAGCACCCCGGCGTCGAGCTCGTGCTCGTCGAGGCGACCACCACCGGCCTGCTCCCGCAGGTCATCGCCGGACGGATCGAGCAGTCGATCGTCAACCTGCCCATCGCCGACCCGGACTTCGACGTCGAGATCCTCTTCGACGAGGAGCTCGTCTGCGTGACGCCGACCAACCACCCGCTGGCCGAGCTGGACTCGGTCGACCTCGTGGAGCTCGCCCGCCATCCACTCCTGCTCGGCCCGCCGGGCAACGCCGTCCGCGACGTCCTCGATCGCGTGGCCAGCGACGTCGACGTCCAGCTCGATCCGCTCGTGCAGATCGACGGCGTCCGCCTCATGGCCTCGCTGGCGATCGACGGCTTCGGCCCGACGGTCGTGCCCGTGACCGCCATGGTCGGCACGAGCGCCGGCGACTGGCGCAGCGTCCCCATCGAAGAAGCGCCCCGACGTCGCGTCGGCCTCGTCCGTCACAGCCGTGCGCTGCCGTCGGCGCCGGGACGGGCGGTGACCCGCGTGCTGAGAGAGACGGTGATCGAGCAGGCCGCGCTCGTCGACGGCATCCACGCCGCCGAGACCCGGGGCGATCCCCCCGGGACGAGTGGCGCCGAGCAGTAGGCTCGCCGGTCGCATGGCGACCGTCCTCAACCGACTCCCACTCCGATCGGCAGCACCGGGCACGGTGAGCGCGGCCGTCGAACTGCTCGGCGACCGGAGAGCGGTCGTCGTCCGGATGGATCCGTCGACCAAGCGCGGCGCGCTGACCCCCGCGGACGGTGAGCTCATGACCGACGCGGCCCGCCTCGCCCGCGAGCAGCGCATCCCGCTGGTCTGGTTCGTCGCATCGTCGGGCGCCGACGTCGAGGAGGGCGTCGCCGCCGTCATCGGCTGGGGCCGTGCGGCGGCCGAGATCGCGAACCTCAGCGGCGTGGTGCCGTTCCTGGTTGCCGTGACCGGCCCGGCGGTGTCGGGCTCGGCGCTGCTCGTCGGCCTCGCCGACCACGTGGTCATGACCCGGGAGGCGTACGCCTTCGTGAGCGGGCCGATCATGGTGGAGATGATGACCGGCGTGCAGATCGACACCGGCACCCTCGGGGGCTCCGGTGCGCATTACCGTTCGACCGGCGTCGCCTCGATGATCGTCGACGACGAGCCCGAGGCCGAGGCGGCGATCACCGCACTGCTCTCGCTGCTCCCCGACCACGCCGACGTGGCTCCGCCGATCATCGCCACGGGCGACCATCCGCAGCGCCCGACCCCCGAGCTGCTCGACCTGCTCCCCCGCTCCTCGACCGGGAGCTACGACGTGCGCGACATCGCCCGGGCCGTCGTCGACGACGGCGAGATCCTCGAGCTGCGAGCCGGCTGGGCGCCCAACCTCGTCACCGCGCTCGCGTCCATCGGCGGGCACCCGGTGGGCATCGTGGCCAACCAGCCGATGGCCGTCGCGGGCACGCTCGACATCCCGGCGAGCCAGAAGGGTGCCCGTTTCGTCGCCTTCTGCGATGCCTACAACCTGCCGTTGGTCACGCTGGTCGACACCCCCGGCTTCTACCCGGGCAAGGACCTCGAGTGGCGAGGCATGATCCGCCACGGCGCCCAGCTCGCGTTCGCCTACGCACGGGCGACGGTCCCCCGGGTCTGCGTCGTGCTGCGCAAGTCCTACGGCGGGGCGTACATCGTCATGGACTCCAAGGCGATGGGCAACGACATCTGCCTCGCCTGGCCGACCGCCGAGCTCGCCGTCATGGGCGCGAGCCAGGCCGCGGAGATCCTCGCCCGCCGCGAGGACGACGACGGCAAGGCCGCCTTCGTCGCCGACTACGAGGAACGGCTGCTCAACCCGTTCGTCGCGGCCGAGCGGGGACTCGTCGACGAGGTCATCGATCCCGCGGCGACCCGACAGCACCTCAGCGCGGCGCTCGACCTGCTCTCGTCGAAGCGCGAACGACTCCCTCACCGGGTCCACGACAACACGCCGCTCTAGGCGTCGCGCGCTCGGACGTCGTCGACATCCATCGGTCGGCGAGTCCCCGGCCGCGTCGGGTCCCTCATCGCCACACGGACGCTGTAACGTGCGGCTCGTTCGGGGAGTCCGCCGGCAGCGCCGCCGTCGTTCGGCCCCGTCGAACGCGCATCGACGAGTTGGGAGAACCACGTGCCTGAATCGGTCACGATCACGGACAATCGCACCGGCGAGACCGTCACCGTTGATCTGGAGAAGGGCCAGTTCCCGTCGTCGGCGCTCCGGCAGCTCGATCCGACGCTCCGGCTCTACGACCCGGCGTTCCTGTCGACCGCCTCGTGTTCGAGCGACATCACGCTCGTCGACGGTGAGAACGGCATCCTGCGCTACCGCGGCTACCCGATCGAGCAGCTCGCCGAGCACTCGTCGTTCCTCGAGGTGTCGTACCTGCTGATCCACGGCGAGCTGCCGACCGAGGACCAGCTCGCGGAGTGGATCTACCAGATCACGCACCACACCTACATCCACGAGGACATCTCGGAGTTCATGAAGTCGTTCCGCTACGACGCCCACCCGATGGGCGTCGTGGTGTCGTCGACGGCGGCGCTGTCGACCTTCTACCCCGAGGCCAAGGACATCTTCGACAAGGACATCCTGCTGATCCAGGTGCAGCGGCTCATCGCCAAGCTGCCCACCATCGCGGCGTTCGCGTACAAGCAGAGCCTCGGCCTCCCACGGGTCTACCCACGCAACGACCTCGACTACACCGGCAACTTCTTGTCGATGATGTTCTCGATCGCCAACCCGACCTATGAGCCCGACCCGGTGCTCGCCAAGGCGCTCGACCAGCTCTTCATCCTCCACGCCGACCACGAGCAGAACTGCTCGACCACCACGATGCGCACGGTCGGCTCGTCGCACGCCGATCCCTACAGCGCCCTCGCTGCCGCCACGTGCGCCCTCTACGGGCCGCTCCACGGTGGCGCCAACGAGGCCGTGATCAAGATGCTCCACGAGATCGGCGACCTCGAGAACGTCCCGGCCTACGTCGAGAAGGTGAAGGCCGGCGAGACCAAGCTCCAGGGCTTCGGTCATCGCGTCTACAAGGCGTACGACCCCCGGGCCACGCAGATCAAGCAGACCGCCGACGACGTCTTCAAGGTCACCGGCACCAACCCCCTGCTCGACATCGCGCTGAAGCTCGAAGAGGTCGCGCTGTCCGACAGCTACTTCATCGATCGTCGGCTCTACCCGAACGTCGACTTCTACTCCGGCCTCATCTACGAGGCGATGGGCTTCCCGATGGACATGTTCACGGTGCTCTTCGCCATCGGCCGGACGCCGGGCTGGCTCGCGCACTACATGGAGCTGCTCGACGACCCGGAGCAGAAGATCACGCGACCGCGCCAGCTGTACCGGGGCTCGGACGAGCGCTCGTACGTCCAGCTCGCCAACCGCTAGGAGCTCGATGCGTCCGTGACTCGGGCGACCGAGTCACGCTCGATCAGCTCGCACCGCATCCGAGCGTGCGTGGGCTCGTCGCTCTCGTCGAGCAGACGGTCGACGGCCCACCGGCCCATCTCGTGATGGGGCAACTTCATGGTGCTCAGACCGGGGACCACGTCGGCGGCGATCAGCTCCTGATCGTCGAAGCCGACGATCGACAGGTCGTCGGGGATGCCGATCCCGTGCGCGGCGGCGGCCTGGTAGGCCCCCATGGCGGCCTGGTCGTTGTAGCAGAACACCGCCGTCGGGGGCGTCGACAGGCGAAGCAGGCGTTCCATCATCTCCCGCCCACCCGGCGTGTTGCTGATCCCGGTGACCTCGAGCTTCGGATCGGGGGTCACACCCCGCTGGAGGAGCGCATCCCGGTAACCCGCCAGCCGGAGCTTGGGGGCCGCGCTCGGGTAGTTCGTCGTCATGTGGGCGATCCGGGTGTGGCCGTGGTCCAGCAGGTAGCGCGTGGCGGTGTGGGCCGCCTCGTACTCGTCGGGCACCACTGAGGACATCGAGTCGTCCTCGGCCCGTGCGTCGAGGAGGACCGACCGCACCTCGGCCAGTGCGGGCGGCGGATCGATCACGCGGTGGAACATCGCGGCCAGCACGATGCCGTCGACCTGACGCTCGAGGAGCTGCTCGACCGCCGCTCGCTCGCGCGAGCCGTGGTCGGGACGATCGAGGGCGCCGGTGTTCACGATCAGCAGCAACCGCCCTGCTTCCCAGGCCGCGTCCTGGGCGCCCTTGATCATGCGGTTGGCGTACGGCGAGGTGGCGATGTCGTCGGCGACGAAGCCGAGCGTGTCGGTCCGCGACAGTCGCATGGCGCGGGCGAGGCGGTTGGTGCGATAGCCCACGGTCTTCACCGCTTCGAGGACGCGCTCCTGTGTGGCCTGCGGGATCCCTGAGTTCTCGGGGTCGTTCAGCACCAACGACACCGTCGTCTGTGAGACCCCTGCTGCGCGGGCGACGTCGTTCATCGACGGTCGCCGCTTCCCGTTTCCCGCCACGAAGCCCGATCGTAGCTCTTGCCCGAGCTACTAATACGATTTAGTGTTTCGTATCAGTAGCCGCTCGGGGGACCAACGGGCGGCCCAGAGGGAGGGACCATGCACCGATCGATCCTTCGGATCCTTGCCGTGCTGGCTGCGATGGCGTTGCTGATCGCGGCCTGCGGTGATTCCGACGACGACAGCTCCGGCGACGACAGCTCCAGCGAGGCGTCGTCCGACGGCGGCGGAGGTGGCGGCGGTGGCGACGACGGCGGGGCTTCCGGCGACGCCGTGACCGTCTCCATGTGGTGGCACACCGGCACACCCGAGGAGCAGGAGGCCACCGACGCGGCCGTCGATGCCTTCAACGCGTCGCGCACCGACATCCAGATCGACAAGACCGACATCCCCGGTGGCACGTACACCGATCAGGTCAACGCCGCCGCGCTCGCCGGCGATCTGCCGTGCCTGCTCGACTTCGACGGGCCGTTCGTCTACAACTTCGCCTGGTCGGAGTTCCTGATCCCGATCGACGAGTACGTCTCGGACGAGCTGCGCGCCGACTTCCTGCCCTCGATCATCGACCAGGGCACGTACAACGGTCAGCTGTACAGCCTCGGCCAGTTCGACTCCGGTCTCGGCATGTACGCCAACGGCTCCTACCTCGACGCGGCAGGCGTGCGGATCCCGACCTTCGACGAGCCGTGGACGCTCGACGAGTTCGAGGCCGGACTCGCCGCGCTCGCCGAGTTGCCCGAGATCGAGTTCCCGCTCGACCTCAAGACCAACTACGGCCAGGGCGAGTGGTACACCTACGGCTTCTCGCCGATCCTGCAGTCGTTCGGCGGCGACCTCGTCGATCGCAGCGACTACCTGTCCGCCACGGGCGTGCTCGACGGGGCGGCATCGGTCGAGGCCATGGAGACCTTCCAGGGCTGGTTCGAGAACGGCTGGGTCGACCCGGCGGCCGCGGGCGACGACTCGTTCCACGGCGCCCAGACCGCGGCCGTCGCCTTCGTCGGTCACTGGCAGTACGGCGTCAACGTCGAAGGACTCGGTGACGACCTGCTCGTCCTGCCGATGCCGAACTTCGGCGGCGAGGCCGTCACGGGGATGGGTTCGTGGAACTACGGCATCTCCAGCGGATGCGAAGACCCCGACGCCGCATGGGAGGTGCTCGAGCACCTCGTCTCGGTCGAGGAGATCCTCCGGATGACCGACGGCAACGGGGCCGTTCCGTCCCGCCTGTCGGCGCTCGAGCAGTCGTCGCTGTACGGCGAAGGGGCTCCGCTCGAGGTGTTCGCCCAGCAGCTCGCCGAGGGACGTGGTGTTCCCCGGCCGATCTTCCCGGGCTACGCCACCGTGACCGAGGAGTTCGCCTCCGCCGTCGCTGACATCATCGCCGGTGCCGACGTGCAGTCCGAGCTCACCTCGGCCGCCGAGGCCATCGACCAGAACATCGAGGACAACGCCGGCTACCCGACGGGCAGCTGAGCACTCCACATCCGGGTGGGCGACGGCGACCCTGAGCTCGTCGCCCGCCCCCGACCCACGTGGGCTCCGGTGTTCCCAACCTCAAACAGGTCCGGAGCCCACGTCGGGTCGCATCACACACGGCTGACGTCTGGGGAGACGTCGAGACCAGGGGGAAGTGATGACCACGACCGTTGACGGCTCAGCGGAGCGCACCGCCGGCCGCCGAGCACGACGACGACGAGAGAACCTCGAGGCCTGGATGTTCGCCGCACCGGCGATCATCCTGTTGAGCGCCTTCCTGCTCGCCCCGTTCCTGGTGGCGATCTACTCGTCCTTCACGGACCAGCGCCTGGTCCCGAACCCGAACCTGCCGACCGAGTGGGTGGGGTTCCGGAACTACCGACGGCTGTTCGAGGACGAGAGCTTCCGCTCCGGCCTCATCTTCAACGCCATCTTCGTGCTGGTCGTGGTCCCGGTGCAGACGGCCTTCGCCCTCGGACTCGCCGTCCTCGTGAACCAGAAGCTCCGGTTCCGCAACGTCTTCCGGACGATCTACTTCGCTCCGGTCGCCGTCACGATGGTCGTGGTCGCCGTGATGTGGACCTTCTTCTTCAACCCGACCAGCGGCCTCATCAACGCCGTGCTCGACACGGTCTCCTTCGGCTTCCTCACGCCCGAGCGGTTCGGCTTCCTGAACTGGGTGCTCGACCAGAACGGCGCCAGGGCGGCGATCATCATCATGTCGATCTGGCAGGGCGTCGGCTTCCAGATGGTCATCTACCTCGCCGGGCTCCAGGCCATCCCCAACAGCCTCTACGAGGCGGCCCGCATCGACGGAGCGTCGACCTGGCAGCAGTTCCGCTACGTGACCGTCCCACAGCTGAAGAACACGACGATCTTCGTCGTCCTCTCGACCACGATCCTGGCCTTCGCGCTCTTCGACCAGGTCGAGATCATGACCCAGGGCGGCCCGCAGGACGCGACCCAGACGATGATCCTGCGACTTATCACCTTCGGCTTCCGCCAGGGCCAGGTCGGCCTCGGCTCGGCCCTCGGCGTCTTCTACTTCGTGCTGGTGTTGATCGTTGCCTTCGCGCAGCGACGGTTGCTCCGTGAAGAGCGGGAGATCGCCTGATGACCGCGACGACCTCGTCCGAACCCGTGACCAGCCCGGCCCTCGAGCATGAGGCCGCGGCGGCGAACCGTCGGCGCGTCCTGATCGGCCGACTCATCACCTACGCGGGGATGACCCTGCTCGCGGTGTTCTTCGTCTTCCCGGTCGTCGCGATGATCGTGCTCTCGCTCCAACCGAACGAGACGCAGATCATCGCCGACCAGCGGACCATCTGGGCCTTCATCCCTCGTGCGTTCTCCTTCGAGAACTACGCGGACATCTTCGACCGGGACGGCGTCACCCGGGCGCTGTTCAACAGCGCGTTGATCACCGTCGTGACCGTCGGGCTCGGCCTGGTCGTGAACTCGATGTGCGCCTACGCGCTCGCCCGCCTCCAGTGGATCGGGCGCAACGTCGTGCTCGGCTTCATCGTCGCCCTCATGATCGTGCCGTTCCAGAGCGTGTCGGTGCCGCTGCTGCTCATCGTCAACCGGCTCGGTTGGCTCGACACCTACCACGTCCAGATCGTGCCGTTCGTGGCGAACCCCTTCTTCATCTTCCTCTTCTACCAAGCCTTCATCGGGCTCCCGAAGGAGATCGAGGAGGCGGCGCTCATCGACGGAGCGAGCCGGTGGACGATCTACCGCCGCATCATCGTCCCGCTCTCGAAGCCCGCGTTCGCGACGGTCGGCATCCTGCAGGCGCTGTTCGTGTGGGGCTCGTTCTTCTGGCCCCTGATGGTCACGCGCGGCCCCGAGGTGCGGCCGCTGCCCGTCGCCATGCAGGTGCTGTTCGTCGACCCCCAGGTGCCCTTCGGTGACGTGTTCGCCTTCGCCGCCGTCATGACGATGCCGGTGCTGGCGCTCTACCTGGTCTTCCAGAAGTGGTTCGTGCAATCCGTGGCCTCGTCGGGCCTGAAGGGTTGAGCACGAGCCACGCCCCGCCGGGGGCCGACCGACCGCTGTTGCACTTCACGCCGCCCAGCGGCTGGTTGAACGACCCCAACGGCCTCGTCCGCCACCGCGGCCTGTACCACCTCTACTTCCAGCACAACCCGGACTCGACCGACTGGGGCAACCTGCACTGGGGCCATGCGGTCAGTCGCGACCTCGTCCGGTGGGAGCACCGGCCGATCGCCATGGCGCCGGACGAGCACGGCCTCATCTTCTCGGGCACGACCGTCGCGGACGATCGCGGGACGTCCGGCTTCGGAGCCGGCTCGCTCGTCGCCGTGTTCACCCACGACGACGGTGGCCGGCAGCGACAGAGCCTCGCCCACAGCGATGACGGCGACACCTGGTCCAAGTTCGACGGCAACCCCGTGCTCTCCCCGCCGGCCGGCATCAGGAACTTCCGCGACCCGAAGGTCCGACGGCACGACGGTGACGACGGCTCGTGGTGGACCATGGTGCTCGCGGTGGAGACCGAGCTCTGGTTCTTCACCAGTGCCGACCTCCGGTCCTGGACGCGATCGGCCACGTTCCGGCCGGTGCTCCCCCACCGGGATCCGATCCTCGAGGTGCCCGATCTGTTCGTGCTCCGCGACGAGACCGGGGAGGACCGATGGGTCGCGATGGTCTGTGCCATCCCGACCCGAGAGGGAGGCCCCGAAGCCCGGGTCTTCTGGGCCGTCGGTGACTTCGACGGCGTCGTGTTCAGCCCGCTCGATCCGACCGAGCCCTGGCGCGCCCTCGACGACGGGGTCGCCCTCTACGCCGCGATGGCCTGGGATCGCGCCGACGGAGCGGACGCGGTGGCCATCGCCTGGTTGGACGAGCGCCTCGACACCACCGGCATCCAACGGCCGTGGCGGGGACGGATGTCGGTGCCACGTCGACTCGACCTCCGCAGGTTCGGTGGGCGGCCACGATTGGTGCAGCAGCCGGTGCTCCCCGACGGCGAGACCGAACGGTGCACCACCCGACCTGGCGAGCGAGCCCCGACGTTCGCCGCCGGACGGTGCGCGGCGATCGCCGTCGAGCTCGGCGTCGACCAGCGACGCTCGGTCGAGCTCCGGCTGCACGATCCGGAGACAGCGCTCACCACGACGATCAGGGTGCAGGGTGACGTGGTCGCGATCGAACGACCGTCCGAACGTGCCCCGGCGACGTCGCGCTCGGCGCTCGACCCGAGCTCCGACGAGCGGACGCTGCTCGTGGTCGTCGACCACGGCAGCCTCGAGGTCTTCTGCGACGGCGGCGCCTCGCAGTCCTTCGTCGGATGGGAGGGCACGAGCCCGATCGAGGTCGAGGTCACCAACATCGGCGCGACACCGGTGCGCACCGAGGTACGACGATGGACCGCCGACCGGCTGTGATCGTCGACCCGGCCTTCCGCCGGGTCGACGAGATCTTCGACGAGGCCACGTGGGCCACGCTCCACGAGCGATTCGAGGTCCTGTGGGGCCGAGACGAGCCGATGCCGACCGAGCACCTCCTCGAGGCGCTCCCCCGAGCCGATGCCATCGTCTACGCCGACTGGCGGCACGGCGTCGTCGCTCTCGACGAGTCACCCGTTCGAGCGGTGCTCGAGGTGGCCGGCGGCTTCGAGGAGCACGGGCTCGGGCTCGTCGGACTGGTGGAACGCGGCGTCCGAGTCGGCTCCTGTGCGCCGTCGTTCGGGCGGGTCGTGGCCGAGATGGCCTTGGCGCTCGCCCTCGCGGGGCGGCGAGGCGTCGTCGCGGCCGACCGGGCCATGCGGGAACGGACCGAGCGCTGGCTCCACGATGGCAACCGCACCAACGCGACGCTCGTCGGCGCGACGGTCGGCTTCGTCGGCGCCGGCGGCATCTCGGTACGGCTGCAGGAGCTCCTCGAGCCGTTCCGGGTTCGCATCCTCGCCTACGACCCGCCGGCCGGCGACGCTGCGCTGCGAGCCCGCGGGATCGAGCCGGTCGATCTCGATGCGCTGTTGAACCGAGCCGACGTCGTCTTCGTCCTCGCCGCGCCGACGCCCGAGAACCGCCACCTGCTCGACGCCACACGACTCGGCCGCCTCCGAAGCGATCAGCTCCTGGTGCTCGTCAGCCGCGCCCACCTGGTCGACTTCGCAGCCATGACCGAGCTGGTCACCGCCGGCCGGTTCGCCGTCGCCACCGACGTGTTTCCGAACGAGCCGCTCGGCAGCGACCATCCGATCCGGGACGCCGAGCGCGCGATCTGCGTGCCGCATCTCGCCGGCGCGCTCCCGGATGCGCTGCTCGACATCGGTCGGTCGGTCCTCGCCGACCTGACGGCGATCTTCGACGGGGGCACGCCCGACGCCATGCAGTACCTCGGCCCGGACAACCTCGCCGGACTCCTGCAACGCCGAGGCTGACGACCCGTCGCGCTCCGCCGGTCAGGTCGCGGCGAAGACCAGCCGATCGACGAGCACGGCGAGGACGGCCTCGGGATCCGTGATGCCGAGCGCGTCGGGCAGCGTCAGCAGCTCGGTGATCAGTCCGCCGACGGCGAGGTGCATCAGGACGATCTCCTCGGCCCCGCCGGGGAGGCCGGACGACTCGTGGAACGCGAGGTCGGCCTCGAGCGCGCCCCGAATCACGGCGCTCAACGGCTCGGCCAGCTCCGGACGCCTGGTCGCTTCGAGCCGTAGCTCCAACAGCGCGAGGTGGAGGTCGGGCGCAGCGTGGGCCCGATCGAGCAGCTCGACCATGAGCCGCACCCACCGGTCGCGGGTCGGTGGCCCGGCTGCCCGGTCGTCGAGGTACTCCTCGTCGGGTGTGAGCCGCTCGAAGATCCGATGCCCGAGGGCGACGATCAGCTCGTCGCGGGTGCGGAAGTAGTTCGAGCAGGTGCCCTGTGGGACGCCGGCCTCACGGTCGACGGCCCGGTGGGTCAGCCCGCGCATCCCCTGAGCGGCGACCACGGCGAGGCCGGCGTCGGCCAGCGACTCCGCCCGTGTGACCTCGTTCATGCCGGTGACCCCTCGACTCGGTTACGACAAGTGTAGTAGCACTACAGGTGTAGTAACACGAGCACCGGGAGGACCCCATGCGCTACGACCGTTCCGTCACCTCGATCTTCGCCAGCGACCCGGCGGCCATGGCCGCGTTCTTCGTCGAGCACCTCGGCTTCGAGGCCCAGCTCGACATCGGCTGGTTCATGAGCCTCGTCCAGCCGGACCACCCCGACTGGGAGGTCGCCATCACGGCGGCCGACCACGAGTCGGTCCCGCCGTCGCACCGCCACGCCGTGCGTGGCACCGCCATCGCCGTGGTCGTCGAGGACGCGCACGCTGTCCACGCCGACCTCGTCGCGGCGGGCGTCCCGCCCCTCGCCGAGCCCGTCGACCACCCCTGGGGCCAACGGCAGTTCTTCGCCCCTGCACCGGACGGCCTGCTGCTCGACGTGCTCCAGCTCATCCCCCCCGACCCCGACTGGTTGGCCGAGCACGGGCTGGCCGGCTGAGGGCGGCCCCATCGACCGGCCGTCTCTTCGGCCCGGGCGAGCGGGCGTTGCCTCAGCGGGTCTCGAGCTCGCCGGGGAGGTGCCGGGTGTCGCTGAGGCGCAGCAGGCTGAACGACCGGTGCCCGGCGATGGGGACGGCCAGCGCCACGCTGATCGACGCGTGATGCAACACGAAGCGCTCCCACTCCCACGGCACCGGCTGCACACCCAGGAGGTGGGTGAGGATCACGGAGTTCGTCCCGGCATGGGCGACGACGACGACCCGCTCGCCGGGCTCGTCCACCTCCCACACCGGGTAGTCGGTCGGGTCCGGGCGGACGCCCCGTTCGGCGAGGAAGCCGCGGAGGCCGGTGACCACCCGGTCATGGAACTCACGGAAGCTCTCGCCGCCCTCGAGCCCGTCCCAGTGGGCCTCGGCCGGTCGGCGGCGAGCCTCGGAGAAGATGCGTTCGACATCGTGGTCGGTGCCGTCCCAGACCGGGTTGCGGAGCTCGGCGAGCCAGTCGAGCGTCTCCGGCTCCATCCCGAGCTCCGCGGCGATCGGCGCGCAGGTCTGTTGCGCTCGCAGCAGCGGCGAGACGAGCAGCCGGTCGACCTCGAGGCCGGCGACGGCCTTCGCTGCCCGTCGCGCCTGCTCCTCCCCGAGCGCTGTGAGCCGAGGATCGTCGACGTTGCGGCCGTCGCGCACCCACTCGGGCTGGCCGTGTCGGATCAGGAGGAGCTCCATCAGCCCACCACGTCGACGAGGATCTTGCCGACGTTGGCGTTGCTCTCCATCCGCTCGTGGGCAGCGGGGAGGTCGTCGAGGGTGAAGCGCGAGTCGATCACCGGACCCATGGCCCCGGACTCGAACAGGGGCATCAGCTCGGCCCGGAACCGCTGCGCCAGGGCGATCTTCTCCTCCAGCGGACGGGAGCGGAGCACGGTGCCGATGAGCGCGGCGCGCTTCGGGAGCAGCTTGCCGAGCACGAAGTCGGCCTTGCCCTGTCCCATCACCCCGACCTGGATGATCCGACCGCCGACCCGAACGGCGTCGACGTTGTCGTTGAGGTACTCCCCGCCGATCACGTCGAGCACGCAGTCGACGCCGAGACCGCCGGTCGCCTCGGTCACCGCCTCGACGAAGGACTCGCTCGTGTAGTCGACGGCGACGTCCGCGCCGAGCTCACGGCAGGCGGCGACCTTTCCCGAGGACGCGGTCACGATGATCCGGGCGCCGATCGCCTTCATGATCTGGATGGCCGCCGTGCCCACCCCGCTGGCGCCGGCGTGGACGAGCGCCCACCGACCGGAGGTCATGCCCCCCTGCACGACCAGGGCGTCGTACGCGGTGAGGTACACCTCGGGCAGCGCCGCCGCGTCGGTCAACGGCACCGTCGACGGCACGGGGAGCGCCGCACGCTCGTGGGTGGTGAGGCGCTCTGCGTAGGCGCCACCACCGACGATGCCCATCACCTCGTCGCCGACCCGCCAGGAGCGGACCCGCTCACCGACGGCGGCCACCCGGCCGGCGTACTCGAGGCCCGGGATCTCGAACTCGGTGGGCGGCCCCGGATAGAGGCCCATCCGCTGGAGCACGTCGGCCCGGTTGAGGGCCGTGGCGACGACGTCGACCAGGACCTCCTCGGGACCGGGCACCGGGTCGGGCACCGTGCGGACCTGCAACACCTCGGGCCCGCCGTGTTCGTCCAGGACGATCGCTCGCATGCCCGGCACCGTAGTCAGCGACGGGACAGGGGCTGCGCGTCCCGACGCCAGTACGGTTTGGCCATGGCCGATGCCCGCTTCGAGGTCGACCAGATCGAGGTCGATCGCAGCTCCCACGTCTGGCTGCGATTCAGCGATGGCTACGAGGCGACCTTCGCGGTCGGACCACTGCGCCTGGCCTGTCCCTGCGCGCAGTGCCGCGGCCGTCGCGAGCTCGGCCAGCCCGTCGCCGCCCCGGCCGCCATCGCCGACATCCGGATCTCCGATGCCCGCCTGGTGGGCAACTGGGGTCTCGGCATCGACTGGAGCGACGGGCACGCCACCGGCATCTACGCCTGGGAGGTGCTCCGACGCTGGGCCGAGCAGACCGAGGGCGAGCCGAGCTTCGAGCGGAGCGATCTCCCGGCCCCCCACGACGTCGCCGCACAGCTCGAGGTCCGCCCCGAGGGCGTGGACGGCGGCTTCAGCTAGGAGTCGAGCGCCGCTCTCACCAGGGCCGATCCGCTCAAACCGACCCCGTGATCGGCCGACAGGCACCTCATGGCAGAGGACGAGGCGCGCATCGTCTCGGTCGTCGGAGGCGCCCGCCGGACCAGCCGGTGGAAGGTCCCCGAGGACACGAGCGTGTTGACGCTGTTCGGACGCTGCCTGCTCGACCTCCGACAGGCCGAGACCGATGCCGATGAGCTCTGGTTCTCCATCGTCTCGGTCTTCGCGACCGTCGAGGTGATCGTGCCCGAGGGGACCGTCGTCCAGCCCTCCGGCATGGCGTTCCTCGGTGGGTCGTCGTGCGAGGTCCCGCTGTCGAGCTCCCGGAGCCAGCTCCCGCCCATCGAGATCGACGCGATCACGGTCTTCGGCAGCCTGAGGATCCACGTCGGGCAGCGCGAACGGGTCAGCCTGTGGCGACGGATCTTCCGTCGCGGCACGGCCAAGGAACCGTCGATCGCCGCCCCGGTCGCCGTCGGCGGCATCGACGGCGGGCTCGTCGACGAGCTCCGGATGTCGTCACCGGTCGACGACGACCTTCTCGACTTTGAGAGCGTCCTCGACGCGCCGATCGCCGACGAGCCGCCGGCTGAGGAGCGCACCGGCATCGACGAGCTCGACGACGTCCTGTCCGACGTGCTCGGCGACAACCGCGACCTCCTCGGGGCCACCGGCGAGCCCGACGGGGCCACGGACGAGGCCGGCGAACCCGCCTCCGATGACGATGACGGTGACCCGGTGTCCGGTGAGAACGATGGTGCGCCAGTCGACGACGGTCCCGGCCTCCTCGACGGCCTCGACGACGAGGACGGAGTACCGGTGACCGACGCCGAGACCGAGGCCTCCACCGCCTGAGCCGCTCGATCGCTCGCCACGTTCTACCTTCGGGTGGCGAACATCGAGACAGGAGATCAGCGATGGCCAAGACCAGCCACGAGGTCGACTACCGGATCATCGGAGATGACCTCCAGTTCGTCGAGGTCGAGCTCGACCCGGGTGAGACGGTCATCGGTGAGGCCGGGGCGATGGTCTACCTGGAGGACGGCATCCTCTTCGAGACCAAGCTCGGCGACGGTTCCGAGCCCGACCAGGGCATGTGGGGCAAGCTCAAGTCGGCCGGCAAGCGAGCGCTGTCGCAGGAGTCGCTGTTCCTCACCCACTTCACCAACGAGGGCGTCGGCAAGGTCCACGCGGCCTTCGCCGCCGAGTTCCCCGGGAAGATCGTCCCGATGGATCTCGAGCAGCTCGGTGGCGAGGTGATCGTCCAGAAGGACGCGTTCCTGTGCGCCGCGCTCGGCACGAAGATCGACATCGCCTTCCAGAAGAAGCTCGGCACCGGCCTGTTCGGTGGTGAGGGCTTCATCCTCCAGCGTCTGCAGGGCGACGGCATGGCGTTCGTGTCGGTCGGCGGCACCGTCGTCGAGCGGGAGCTGACCGGCGGCACGCTGCGGGTCGACACCGGCTGCCTCGTCGGATTCACGCCCGGTGTCGAGTACTCGATCGAGCGGGCCGGCAACCTCAAGTCGATGGTGTTCGGCGGCGAGGGCCTGTTCCTGGCGACCCTGTCGGGGCACGGCAAGGTGTGGATCCAGTCGCTGCCGTTCTCGCGGCTGGCCGACCGCATCATCGCCAACGCCCCGTCGATCGGCGGGAACAGCGCCGGTGAGGGCTCGCTGCTCGGCGGCCTGCAGAACACCTTCGAGCGCCGCTGAATCGGTGACGCCCGGATGAACCGGGCCAGGAACGAGAGAGCGCCGGCGACCTGATCGCCGGCGCTCTGTCGTGGTTCCTCGGTGGGCCGTACTGGACTCGAACCAGTGACCTCTTCCGTGTCGGGGAAGCGCGCTAGCCAACTGCGCCAACGGCCCGTGGAGACGCCGACGATAGCACGGGAGGCGCCGATTCGCTCCGTCGTTCGGCCACCGACCGATCGTCGCTCCGCGGCCGGAGCACGCCGCGTACGGTGCTGGTCGTGAGCGCCGGTGCGGACCTCGCCATCGTCACCAACGACACGTCCGGTCGTGGTCGGGCGGCAGAGGTGGTGGGCCGACTCCGCCGCGCCGCGGCGCGGCGCGGGCACGTCACGGCCGAGCTCGACGCGGACGACGCCGACGCCACCAGAGCGGCTGTCGCCGCGCTGCCCGATCACGTCAGGCGGATCGTGGCCGTCGGCGGAGACGGGCTCGTGCATCACGTCATCCAACACCTCGCCGGCACCGACCGAGAGCTCGGCGTGGTGCCCGTCGGGACCGGCAACGACTTCGCCGCAGCGCTCGGCATCCCTGACGACACCAACGCCGCCATCGAGATCGCGCTCGGCCCGACCCAGCCGCTCGACGCCATCCGCTCCGAGCACGGCTGGGCGGCAAGCGTCGCGACGGCCGGCTTCTCGGCGGTCGTGAACGCGACTGCTGACCGCATCCCCCTCCCGCTCGGTTCGCGGATCTACACCGCAGCGACCATCGTCGAGCTCCCACGGCTGCGGAGCTGGCCGGCGATGCTCACCCTCGACGGCACCGAGGTGGACGCCGAGACGATGATGCTCGCCGTCGCCAACACCCCCCGGTTCGGTGGAGGGATGCAGATCTGCCCCGACGCCGATCCGACCGACGGGCTCCTCGACGTCACCTCGATCTCGCCGGTCAGCCGGCTCACGCTGCTGCGGGTCTTCCCGAAGGTGTTCGCCGGCGAGCACCTCGATCACCCGGCGGTGCGCACCTGGCGGGCCAAGGAGGTCGTGGTGGAGGCCGCCGGCGACCTCTGGGGCGACGGAGAGCGGATGGGCCCCAGCCCGGTCCGCCTCCATGCCGAGCCGGGGGCCCTGCGCGTCGCCCGACCCCGCCACTGAGGTGTGACCGGCGTCTCACCCTCCCGAAGATCACCCCCCATCTCGGGAATGCGCCGGTCGCACAGGATCGTTGGTGAGGCGTGAGCTCCTCGAATCGCACGAACAAGTCGACGACCGCACCCAAGGGACGACCGACGCCGAGCCGCACCGGGCACAGCAACGAGATCACGTGGTGGCAGCGGTGGGGGGTGCAGGCCCAGTGGGCGATCCTCGCCGCGATCGTCGTCCTCACCGTCTTGGCGATCATCATCTTCAGCGACCCTCGCCCCCACGGCGGCTGACGACGGATCGATCGGTCCGGCCCTCCCACCGGGATCCGGACCGACGTGATGCGACCGACCGGTGCAGCGAACCGCCTGGGCACGCTGGGTGACCCGGCGGGGATCATCGCCCCGGGCGACGTCGGTACCGTCGTCGCCATGACGCCGCCCACCCTTCGCCGCCTCGTCCTCCTCATCGCCGCGGTCGCATCGTTCGCCGCGTGCAGCGGTGACAGCGACGACGCCGACGGCGGGGACGACTCGGCAGCCGAGCAGCCGGCCGAGACGACCGAGGCGGCATCTGACGACACCGTCATCGCGGGTGGCGGCGACGCGGCCGAGGACGCCATCGACGAGGCCGCCGAGCAGCTCGAAGAGCTCCAGGACGCGGTCGGCGGCGGTGGGGCGAGCCTGGTGATGAGTGACGGACGGTCCTGGACCTTCGACGCGGTGCTCTGCGCCTTCGGCGAGGACGAGATCGGTCAGGCCGGCGCCGAGGTCGTGGTGTCGGCGCTGGCCGACGGCCTCCAGCTCTACGCCTCGATCGACGCCTTCGGGCACACCGTGTCGATCAACGACATCGAGGACTTCGAGAACCCGTCCGTCTCGCTCAGCGCATCGCAGTTCTCGGCCGAGCTGCTGGGCATCGATCCGGAACCGATCGTGCTGAACGGGCGCCAGCTGACGGCCAGCACCTCGTTCGACGACGACACCACCGACGACGTCGACGGGATCGACGGCACCTTCGAGGCGACCTGCCCCTGATCGTGCGACGTCGGGTCGACGCACACTCTCGGCCCGGAGGCCGGCCGTCCCGTCAGGGGCGGACGGCGACGGGGCCGTCGAGCACGGCGGGCGCGTCGAGGGAGTGACCGGCGATGTCACGAACGATGGCCGCCTCGACGACGAGGGCACCGTCGTCGCCGGTCGTGCCGGTGAGGTCGATCCGAACGGGGACGATCTCGGTCCGGGGGCCGGGGTCGACGCAGATGGGCTGATCGACGAGTCCGGCTCCGGTGGGATCGCCGTCCCAGCGCCAGAGCACCGCTTCCGCGACGTCGGCATCCCAGAGGTCGCCCGGTTCGGGGTCGATCAGCCCAGTGACCGGGATGATCAGCGCGATCTGTCCGGCCGATCCATCGGGAACGTCGCCGAGCAGCACGAGGTTGGGGCCGCAGACGCTGTTCGCGGGATCCGTGGCGTCGCCGAGTGTGGCGATGCGAAGGTTCGTGACCGGCACGGGCGGTTGGGTCGTCGGTGTCACCCAGGTCTGTGCGGTCGTGGTCTCACCGGTGCAGAGCGTCTGGGAGGTGCCGAGGGGGGCGTCATCACCGGTGGGAGGAGCGCCCCGTTCGCAGCGACGGTAGGTGTCGCCGGCGTCGAGGAGGAGCACGACCCGGTCGCCGAGCGGCGCGTCGAGGCGTACTTCGCCGGCGAACGCGCAGTCGTTGTCGCGGTTCGACCGACCGCTGACGTCGATGCGGATCTGCTCGTCGGTCTCGTCGACGGTGATCCGGGTGGGGTCGCCGTAGCAGCGGCCGAAGTCGAAGCTGATCGTGTGGACACCGTGGCGGTCCACGTGCAACGACGCACCCGACCAGCCGACGTCGTCGGAGCATCCGGTGAGGACGACCCCGGCGACGATCAGCGCGGCCGACGCTCGGACACATCGTCCGCCTGGCGGTATCAGCCGATCTCCCCGAGGACGCCGCAGCCATCCGAGCCCGGCACGCAGGCCAGGAACTCTCCGCCATCCGCTGCCCACTCGGCGCCGGTCACGACTCGGGTGGCGCTTGCCGCGCCGACGAGCTCGATGACGTCGAGGTCGGAGCTGAGCACCATGAGGGCGTAGGTGTCGTCGAGCGACCAGACCACCACGACCGGACCGTCCGGTGAGGTCCCGGCCTGCCCGTCGGTACCGGCGACGTCGACCGACTCGAGAACGAACCCGAGCCGGGTGAGGCGTTCGACCAACTCGACGGCGGGCAGGTCATGGCCGCTGAGCCGGACCGAGAACCCCTCGAAGCTCCCGTTCTCGTCGACGGGTCCGAACCGCTCGTGCTCTGCCCACCAGTCGGTGCCGTCTCCGAGGTCCGGGTCGACCTCGTAGTCGACGGCGCTGCGCAACTCCCAGCCCTCGCCGAGGTCGAGCACCGCATGGCGTCGGTCAGGCACGTCCGCTTCGCCCGCAATGGTGTAGGACGCCGCCGCCTCGATCTCCGAGGCGCCGGTCGCTCGCTCGGTGACGGTTCCTGCAGCGTCCCCGCCAGCACACGCGGCGGCCAGGAGACCGATGGATGCGACGACAGCGACGCCGAGCGTCCGGGCGCCCATGGCGGTGACGCTACCCGGGCCCGGTCGAGCCGTTGCCGCACCTGCGGCGCCGGCGGCGCTGGGTGGAGCGAGTGAGGTGCCGACCGGATTCGAACCGGTGTACGGGGCTTTGCAGGCCCCTGCCTAACCACTCGGCCACGGCACCAGGGACCACACGCTACCGGAGCACCGCTCGGATCGTGCCAGGCTTTGCGCCGTGGACGAGGGATCGGGTGAGGAGCGGCGGTCGCCGCTGGACGCGCTCGACGTGCTCGCCGTCCAGGAGGCGACGATCGCCCCGGGTCTGCGGCACATCGAGATGTACACGCTGGGCGGACTGCTCTCGCTGTGGTGGCACGGCGACCGTCACAGCAACGACGTCGTCCTCGCCTGCGGCGGAGCGATGGGCGGCGCCCTCGGTCCCGCCGACAGCGTCTACCACCGCCTCGGGGTCACCTTCGCGGAGGAGGGAATCGCCACCATCCGTGTGGGCTATCGACGGCCGAACGACCTCGACGCCTGCACCCACGACCTCCTGGCCGCCGCCGACCTCGCCGCCCGGCAGGGAGCGGAGCGGTTCGTGACCGTCGGCCACTCGTTCGGCGGAGCGGTCGCCGTGCGGGCCGCGGTCGCCCTCGAAGCTCGCACGGTCGGCGTGGTGACCCTCGCCACCCAGGTCGCAGGGTGCGAGGAGGGTGAGGTACTCGAGGGCAAGGTGCCGGTCCTGCTCCTCCACGGCGACCGCGACCGGATCCTGCCGGCGGCGGCGAGCCAGATGGTCCACTTCCTCGTCGGCGGCGAGCTGCACGTGCTGAACGGCGCCGACCATCTCCTCGTCGAGGTCGCCGACGAGGTGACCGAGCGTCTCCGCACGTGGATCCCGCAGCGGTTCGAGCCGACGACGTGACGACGGTCCCCACCAGCCTCGCCGAGATCGACGCCGCCTGGCTCGGCGCGGCGATGCGCCGCCCGGTCGACGAGCTGCGGGCCGAGCCGTTGGGCGACGGGGCGAGCTTCCTCGGCGACCTCGCCCGACTCCACGTGCGCTTCACAGATGGCGAGGACGACCGGCTCATCGCGAAGGTGCCGACCGCCGACACCGGCGGGCGCCAGGTCGGCCGTCTGCTCGACGTGTGGCGCCGCGAGCATCGCTTCTACACCGAGCTCGCCGCCGACCTCGAGCACCTGGTCCCCCGGTGCCGGGTGGCCCTCGGCGACGAGGTCGAAGATCGGTGGATCCTCGTGCTCGACGAGATCCACCCCGCCCGTGAGCTGGACCAGCTGGCCGGCGCCGGCCTCGATGATCTCGGCGTCGTCACCGACGCCATCGCCGACCTCCACGGGCGGTACGACGACCGCACCGCGGGCTCGCCCCCGTGGATGCCGGGCATCGACTCGGGCACCGCCGGACTCCTCCGGGATGCCGTGGTCGGCTCGCTCGATGCCTGGGAACGACGCTTCGGCGAGCTGCTCCCCGACGGCTTCGCTGCGACGCTACGGGATGCTGCGCCGCGCCTCGACCGGTGGCTCGCCGCTCAGGCGCAGCGCCCGCTCGCGCTCGCTCACGCCGACGTGCGGGTCGACAACCTGGTGTTCCCGAAGCGGGGTGGCGTGCGGCTGATCGACTGGCAGACAGCGATGCGCACCAACGGCGTCACCGACCTCGCGATCCTCCTGGCGACCAGCGCCACGATCGACGACCGTCGCGCGTGGGAGGACGAGCTCCTCCACCGCTACGCCGACGGCGTCGCCCGCCACGGCGTCGCGCTCGACACCGACCAGCTCCGTGCCGACTACGCCGAGTCGTTCCTCTGGTGGTCGTCGATGTTCGCCAACAACCTGTCGACGATCGACCCACCGCCGGGCCGGGGCCGTGACCTGTTCGACTCGATGGTCGAGCGAGCGGCGACGGCGGCCGTCGATCACGGCGCCTCCTGGGCCGCCCTCTGATCTTCCGCTCTGAGCGAGCTTCCTCGATGCTCCACGCCACCTCCGTGGCGCTCCGCATCCGCTCGCTCGCCGGGCCGCTCGGGCCCCGCCACCTGGCGGAGCCTCTCGACCTCGACGGTGGTCAACCTCGCCGCCCGGGCGATCCGCTCGACCGGGAGCCCGTCACCCAACGCCTGACGGATCAGCTCGCCCCGCATCACCTCGAGATCGTCCTGGCGACGCACGGCACCGTCGATCTGGGCCGCGACGATGCGCAACTCCCCCAGCGGTCCGACCCGTCCTCGCGCCATGAGCGCCGAGGGTACGGACGGGGTGATCAGTTGTCGAACGTGTGTTCGCTCAGGGCGGTCGCCGCCTCGAGCGCAACGAGGAAGTTGTTGGCCCAGTCATGCACGTCCGACCGCCGCACGGCCCGTCGCAGCGTGCGCATGCCCACGCGTCGCTCGGCAGGAGTGGTCCGCAGGAGGCGGGCCATGGCGTCGCGCACTCCGTCGGTGTCGTGCGGGTTCACCAGCGTCGCCGCGGTGAGCTCGTGCGCAGCTCCGGCGAACTCGCTCAGCACCAGCGCTCCGGTCCCGTCGATCCGGGTCGCCACGAACTCCTTGGCCACGAGGTTCATGCCGTCGCGGAACGGCGTCACCATCATGATGTCGGCCGCCCGGTAGAGGGTCACCAGGTCGTCGAACGGGATCGTGCGGTGGATGTAGTGCACCGCCGGTGCGCCGACCTGGCCGAAGGTGCCGTTGATCTCGCCGATGAGGCGCTCGATGCGATCCCGCTCCTCGACGTACGCGGCGACATCCTCGCGGCTCGGCGTCGCCACCTGCACCATGACGGCCTCGGGCACCCGGAGGAGGCCGGTGTCGAGCAACTCCCGGAAGGCCTTGAGGCGGACCTCGATGCCCTTGGTGTAGTCGAGCCGGTCGACGCCGAGGAGCACGGTGGCCGGGTTGCCGAGCCGCTCGCGGAGCTCGGTGACCGACTCCTCGCGACCCGGGCGTCGAGCGGCCTCCTCGATCGAGGCCACATCGACGGTGATCGGGAACACGCCCGTCCGCACCGTGCGGCCGCCGACGGTGACGTCACCGTGGCGAACGGGGTGACCGGCGAGACGACGACACAGCGACCGGAAGTTCCGGGCATCCGACAGGGTCTGGAAGCCGATTAGATCGGCGCCCAGCAGCCCCTCGATCACGTCGCGCCGCCAGGGGAGCCGGACGAACAGCTCCTCCGGTGGGAACGGGATGTGCAGGAAGAAGCCGATGCGGACGTCCGGCCGGAGCTCCCGTAGGAACTGCGGCACGAACTGCAGCTGGTAGTCGTGCACCCACACGGTCGCGTCCGGAGCGGCGATGCGTGCAGCCGCCTCTGCGAAGCGTCGGTTGATCGACAGATGCGTCCGCCACCAGTGCCGGTGGAACTCCGGAGCCTGGATCGCGTCGTGGTAGAGCGGCCAGATCGTGCCGTTGGCGGCGCCCTCGTAGTGGTCGACCACCTCGTCGGCGTGAACCGGTAGCTCCTGGAGGAGCATCCCGTCGTGCTCGAACGGCGACGGGTCCGGCAGGACCGGATCGGTGAGGCCCTCCCCCGTCCAACCGACCCAGGCGCCGCGGCGCTTGGCCAGCACGGGGGCGAGCGCCGCGACCAGCCCGCCGGGACTGGTGCGCCAGCCCTCATCGGTCCGACGGACCGGCAGCCGGTTGGCCACCACCACCAGATCGGCGACCGGTCCGGCGTCCACCTCGTCCATGCCTCCGTGTCTAGCCGGAGGACACCGCTTGGCGGGCGCATGCCGCCACGAACGTCGGACCGCAGGCGTCGAGGGCTTCGGCGAGCAGGTCCGGCGTCGCGTCGGCGAAGTCCGGATGTTCCCGGCACAGCCGTTCGGCGACCCGCCGGAGGTGGGGCTCCTCGGCGGCACCGAACGCGACCTCATCGAGCTGGAGGTACTCGGTGATGAGCACGTTCTTGCCGTTGCAGTTGCCCTCGGTCAGATCGACGCGGACATTGCCGTGACGCAGGAAGCAGTGCACGCGGGGCACGAACGGCAGCCCGTACCTCGCGAGGATCTCGCCGACACCGGTGACGATCTCGTCGGTGAGGGCGTAGGTCCCCCACTCCAGCGCGACGTCGACACCGAGCTCCTGGCTGGCGGTGACGAAGGTGCCGTGCTTGGTCACACAGGTACCGACGCCCTCGTCGAAGATCGCCGTCGCGTCACGGCGCCGGTTGTGACCGTACGGCTGTGCGTGGAGCCACGCCGCCGCGGCGTCGAGCGAGGCGAGTCCCCGCTCGACCAAGCGGGCGTTGATCGGTCCGGCCGCCGCCGAGAGGGCGACGGCGGGCAGCGCCGAGGTCGGCGCGAACTCGATGACGACGCTCATGCGCCGCAGCAGCCGCCCTCGGCCGACTCCTCCGAGCCGACCACGACGTTGGCGAGCTGCTCGGAGTCGCCGGTGCGGACGTACCACTCCCAGCGGACGTCGTCGGGCGCCTCCACCCAGGTCTCGGTCTTCTCGGCGTAGCAGCACATCGTGTCGTCGACGCCGGTGGTCTCGAGGCCGGAGTCGCTCAGACGAGCTTCCGCAGCCACGACCTCGTCGGCCGTCTCGGTTTCGACGCCGAGGTGGTTGAGCGTGCCGCCGTCGCCGGCGCCCTCGAACAGCACGAGCTTGAGGGGCGGGTCGGCGATGGCGTAGTTGGCGTAGCCCGGCCGCACTCGGGCCGGCTTGGCGTCGAACATGCGGTCGTAGAACTCGATCGCCTCGTCGAGGTCGGACACGTTGATGGCCAGCTGCAGTCGCATGGCTGCTCCTTCATATTGATCACTGTCGATACGATGCCATTTCCCATCGATGTCTGTCAATATGTATCTCCGTGAGCGCCGACGAACCCTGCTGCCCCCCACTGCTCGGGCCCCCGCTCGACGAGCGCGACGCCGTCGAGCTCGCCACCATCCTCAAGGCGCTCGCCGACCCCGTCCGCCTGCGGCTCGTGAGCCTCATCGCTGCCTCCGAGGACGGCTGGGCGTGCGCCTGCGACCTCCCCGCCGCGCTCGATCGGGCGCAGCCGACGATCAGCCACCACCTCTCCCAGCTGGTGAAGGCCGGGATCCTCGAGCGGGAGCAGCGGGGCAAGTGGGCCTGGTTCCGGGTGCGCACGCCCCAGCTCGCAGCCCTCCAGGAGTCGTTGACCGCCACGGCGTGAGCTGCGCGAAGCTCCCGGCCATGACGCCCGAGGAGTTCCGAGCAGCCGGCCACCGCCTCGTCGACTGGATCGCCGACTACCGGGCCGGCATCGCCGATCGCCCGGTGCGCTCGTCGGTCGAACCCGGATGGGTGCGCGATCGGCTCGACGCTCCCCCGCCCGACCTGCCCGAACCGCTCGAAGCGCTCCTCGCCGACCTCGAGCACACGATCGTCCCGGGGCTGACCCACTTCCAGCACCCGGACTACTACGCCTACTTCCCGGCCAACGCTGCGCTCGCCTCGGTGCTCGGCGACCTCGTGAGCTCCGGCCTGGGAGTGATCGGCCTGAACTGGGAGTCGAGCCCGGCGCTCACCGAGCTCGAGGAGATCACGTGCGCCTGGTTCGCCGACCTCGTCGGCCTACGCGGCACGTGGAGGGGCACGATCCATGACACCGCGTCGACGGCCTGCCTCGTGGCGCTGCTGTGCGCGCGAGAGCAGGCCAGCGGGCTGAGCCAGAACACCGACGGCCTCGTGGGGCTCGGGCAGCCGCTCGTCGTCTACTGCTCGGATCAGGCCCACAGCTCGGTCAACAAGGCCGCGCTACTCGCCGGCTACGGCCACGCCAACCTCCACGTGATCCCGACCATCGCCGACGACGACTACGCGCTCACCCCGGAGGCGGTCGACGCGGCCATGCGCGCCGACGCCGAGGCCGGCCGCCGACCCGCAGCCCTGGTGACGACGATCGGCAGCACCGGCGTCACCGCCGTCGACCCGACGCCGGGGCTCGTCGAGGTCGGGCGGCGGCACGGCGTGTGGATCCACGTCGACGCCGCCATGGGCGGTTCCGCTGCGCTCCTGCCCGAGATGGTCCACCTCTTCGACGGTGTCGAGGACGCCGACTCGTTCTCGATGAATCCGCACAAGTGGCTGGGGACGATCATCGACACGTCGCTGTTCTTCGTGCGCGAGCCCGAGCGGCTGGTCGAGGTGATGTCGACCAACCCGAGCTACCTCCGCACGAGCACCGACGGCGACGTCACCCAGTACCGCGACTGGGGCATCCCGCTCGGGCGTCGGTTCCGGGCGCTCAAGCCCTGGTTCCACCTGCGCCTCGACGGCCTCGATGCCGTGCGTGCCCGGCTCCGGCGCGACCTGGACAACGCCCGCTGGTTCGCCGAACGGATCGAGGCCGAGCCGCACTGGCGGGTCGTCGCGCCGGTCAACCTGCAGACCGTGTGCATCCGCCACGAGCCGCCCGGGCTCACGGCCGACGAGCTCGACGAGCACACGCTGCGCTGGGTCGGAGAGATCAACGACCGCGGCGCCGCCTACCTGACGCCGTCGCTGCTCGATGGACGCTGGATGGTTCGGGTGTCGGTGGGAGCGGAGCCCACGGAGCGGTCCGACGTGGACCGACTCCTCACCACTCTTCGAGGTGCGACTACCACCCAGGGCATGGACTAGGATCGGAGATCGCCATGTCGCCTGCTGCTCACCGTCGCCGCTACGTCCGGCGGGGTTTCGGCGCGACATCGCTGCCTGCGAGACTTCGCGCTGAGGGAGACGCTACATGCGCGTGCTGATGGTGGAGGACGACCAGCTCCAAGTGCGCCTCTACCGTCGCACCATCGAGGACCACTTCGATGACGTGGTCGTCGACCACCGAGCGGAGCTCCGGGGCGCACTGCAAGCCGTCGACGCGCTGAGCCACTTCACGGCCCCCGATCTCGTGCTGCTGGACCTCCGCCTCCCCGACGGTGAGGGCTTCGAGGTGCTCGAACGGATCCGGAGCCGAGATGACCTCGTCGACCTGCCGGTCATGGTCTGGTCGGGCTCCGACCTCGACAGCGACATCCAGCGTGCGTACGCGAGCGGCGCCTCGGCCTACCTGGTGAAGCCGAGCGACCTCGACGGCCTGAGGGCTCAGATCCGCGACAGCATCGCGTTCTGGCGTCAGGTGACGCGGGCCGAAGCACTCCCGGCCGACACCGGTTCGCGTGAACGCTGACGCGTCCGTCGCCGAGCTGCTCGGCGACCAGGCGGTCGACCTCAACAACTGCGACCGCGAGCCCATCCACCGCATCGGCGCCGTCCAACGCATCGGCGTCCTGATCGGCCACGACGGCGCGACGATCACCCACCTCGCCGACGCGGACGGCGTCACCGGCCTGGCGGTCGGCGACCCGGTCGACCGACTGCCCCCTGCGGTCCTGGCGGTGCGACTCGACGCCCGCGTCGATGCCTTCGGGAGGCCGTGGCACGTCGCCACCCACGAGGTCGCCCGCACATCCGTCATCGAGCTCGAGCCGGTCGGAGAGCTCGGCCAGCTCGACAGCCTCGCTGCGCAGGTCGCCTCGATGAGCAAGGCGATCGAGTCCGCAGCGGACCTCCACAGCGCCCGGCAGCTCACGGCCGAGCTCGTGCGCACGCTCACCGGATTCGACCGCGTGATGGTCTACGAGTTCCACCCCGACGAACACGGCGAGGTGGTCGCCGAGAGCAAGGTCGACGAGCTCGAGCCGTTCCTGGGCCTCCACTACCCGGCAACGGACATCCCACGCCAGGCGCGGGCGCTCCTCGTCGTCAACCCGATCCGGCAGTTCATCGATGTCGCCTCGCCCCCGGTCCCGATCAGCCGAGCCGAGCTCGCTCCGGAGCTGGATCTGAGCGCCTCCCAGCTCCGTGCCCACTCGCCGATCCACACCGAGTACCTCGTGAACATGGGCGTGGGAGCGACGCTGACGCTCTCGATCACCGTGAACAACCGCCTGGCGGCGCTGATCGCGTGCCACCACCGCACGGAGCGACACATCCCGCTGCCGGTACGTCGGACCGCCGAGCTGCTCGCCCGACTCCTGTCCGAGCAGTTCGCCCGGCGCTCCGCGGACGAACAGGCCCAGATCGAGCAGGTGCGCCTGGCGACGCAGTTCCTCTTCCTCCGGGAGCTCATCGCGACGCCGGAAGCGGTCACGCTCTCCGAACGGCTGTTGACCCCGATGCCAGGCCTCATCGACTGCGACGGCTTCCTCGCCCGACGCGGCGACGAGCTCCACATCGCAGGCGACGTCGATCGCCGGGACGAGCTGGACGAGCGGATCGTCCACCTGCTCGCCTCCGACCCCGAGGTCGGTGCGCGCTCGACCGACCATCTCGACGGCATCGGAGGCGGTGTCGTCGTCGCCAGACTCGCCGACGGCTATCTCGCCTGGTACCGGCAACCGGCAGTCCGCCACCTCCGTTGGGCCGGCGCCTCGGATACGACGACGTCGGCCGAGAAGGAGCTCACGCCGCGGGCATCGTTCGCCGTCTTCGTGGAAGAGCTCGGAGATCGGTCAGCGCCGTGGACCGAGCGCGACCTCGTCATCGCCGGCCTCGCTCGACGCGCGATCGAGGCCAGCACTCGTCCGCGCTCGGGCGAGAGCGCGTTCGAGGAGCTCGTCCTGGCGTTGGCCGCGCATGCGCAGAACCTCGAGCTCGCCAACATCGAGCTGGGACAGACCTCGCGTGACCTCGAGGAGTTCGCCTACGTCGTTGCCCACGATCTGCGCGCCCCGCTGCGGTCGGTCCGGTCCTTCCTCCAGCTGTTCCGTGAGGACGCCACCGAACAACTCGCCGACGCGCCACCGATCGCCATCGAGTCGCTCGACCTCGCGATGGACGCCGCCTCATCGATGCAGGGCCTCCTCGAGGCGATGCTCGAGTATGCGCTCGTCGGACGCGGCGAGATCAACACCGAGGTCGTCCATCTCGGGCCGCTCGTCGAGCGCGTGATCGAGACCACGGCCGCGGCGCACGACGAGTTGACGATCGAGGTCGGCGAGCTCCCGGCCATCGAGGCCGACCCCCGACTCCTCGCCACCTTGATCACGAACCTGCTCGTCAACGCCGCGAAGTACCGCCACCACGAGCGCGCACCGAGGGTCCGGATCAACGCGCTGGAGCGAGCCGGCACCGTCGAGCTCCGCGTCGAGGACAATGGCAGCGGCATCGACCCGTCGGTGGTCGGCCAGGTCTTCGAGATGTTCCGCCGCGGCACTCCACAGGGCGACGGTGTCGGCGCCGGGCTCGCCATCGTGAAGCGGATCGTCGCCAGCCACGGTGGCCAGATCCGAGTGGAGTCAGAGGTCGATGTCGGCACCACGTTCGTCATCGACCTGCCGGTCAAGGCTCGGCCGCGGCTTCAACCCAGCCAGTAGCGGAGCATCCGTTCGACGAGGAGGCGGTACTCGTCCCACTCGAAGGGCTTGGTGTGCACGGCCCGAGCCCCCGCCGCGATCGCGCCCGAGTGATCCCACGGCGCCGATGACGACGTGAGCACGACGGCAGGCAGCGCCAGACGGGTCGATCGCAACTCGTCGATGAAGTGCAAGCCCGTGCCACCCGGAACGCTCAGGTCGACGATCACCAGCGACGGCTCCTGCTGCTCGACGGCCGCCCGTGCCGCCGCGAGATCGTCACACATGTGGAAGGCGACCTCGAGATCGAGACCCTCGGCGGCTCGCTGGAGGAAGCGCTGGTCCGCGTGACTGTCCTCGAGCACGACGACCTGGTCAACCATCGGGCTGCTCCGTCGCCGCGAGTCGCAGTCGGATCGTGGTGCCCTTCGGGCCGGTCTCCATCACGCGGATGCTGCCGTCATGACGCTGCGCCACACGGCGCGCGATCGCGAGGCCCATGCCACTGCCATCGTGCGAGGCGTTGACCCGGGTGAACGGGTCGAAGATGTCGATGCCCTCGTAGTCAGCGATCCCGTTCCCGTTGTCGATGACATCGATCTCGATGAATCCATCGACCTCGTGAGCTTCGATGCGCACGATCGGCTCGTCCGCTCGGCCGTGGACGAGGGCGTTCTCGACCAGGTTCATCAGCGCTCGCCGCACGAGCACCGGATCGATGTGCCAGACCGGCAGCTCGCCCTTCTCGATCCGACCGCCCATCTCGGCGAGCTCAGCTCGCAGGTCGAGGCTCACGCTCTCGACGACCAGGTCCAGCTCGATCGGGATGAGGTTGACCTCGTGGCGCCCGACGTTGGCGTACGCCAGGAGCGAGTCGATGACGTCCCGCATCCGCTCCGCCGTCGCTGCGACCTCCTCGGCGAAGACGCCAGGGTCCTCCTCGCCCGCGAGTGCCTGCTGAGCCATCAGGTGGATCGCTCGGATCGGCGCCCGAAGGTCGTGTGATGCCATGTGCGCGAACTGATCGAGCTCGATGTTCCGCTCCGCCATCGACACGTTCCGCCGCTCGAGCAGACGCTGAGCTTCGACGAGGTCGGAGAGGTCGAGGCCGACCACCAGCCGCCCGCCTTCACGCGTGGTCGACGAGACGGGCTGGAGGTGGCGCGGACCGTTGGCGCCGAGTGGCCACTCAGGGGTCGGGGCGCGATCTTCCGCGAGCCAGGACGCCACGTCGGGACCGTAGGCATCGACCGGCAGCCGACCGACCGGGTCGTCGTCGGAGTAGCTTCGAGCGACAGCGTTGACCTGCTCGATCCGGCCATCGGCGTCCAACGACCAGACCGGCTCGGGAAACGAGTCGAGCAGCTCCTGCATGCGCGCTGCGCTCTGCTCGGCGGCCACCTGGGCGCCGCGACTCTCCGTGACGTCGATCGCGGAACCTCCGAGGTAGGTCCGGCCCCGATAGTCGAAGGGGAACTTGACCGCCTGCATCCAGCGGACGCCGTGCTCGAGCTCGACTTCGATGTCGTAGTCGACGCGGCCGTCACGCCTCGACCGCTCGTTGCTGATCCGAGTGCGGTCGAGGAACGACGACGACGGTCTCCCCGCGAGCGCCTCGGCAGGGGTTCGCCCGAGGCACTCCTCGAGACTCACACCCATGACCTCGCAGTACGTCTCGTTCACGAGAGCGAAACGACCGAGCTCATCGAGCGCCCACTTCATCGCCGGCGAGTTCGCCATGAACGCGTCGAACCGCTCGGCCTCAGCCGCCAGTTGCTCCTGGGTCTCGATCAGGACATCGACGTTCACGAGCGTCAAGACGACGCCATCGATCATGCCGTCGACGAGGTACGGGTTGAGGCGCACGAGGACGCTCCGACCGTCCAGCTTCGTCTGCTCCTCTGCCCGTTCCCCCGTCTCGACCACCGCACGCAACCGGTCGTACAGCCGGTCGAGACCGAGCCGCGGGGCCAGGTCTTCGATCGAACGACCCAGGTCACCGGGACGGAGACGGAAGATCTGGGCCAGATCCTGCGTGTACCTGCGCACGCCGAGATCGGAGTCGAGGAACAGGGTGCCGATCCCGCTGCTCGCCATCAGGTTGTCCAGGTCGTTGGTCAGCTGGGTGAGCTCGGTGATCTTCTGCGAGTACTCGCTGTTGACCGTGTGCAGCTCCTCGTTGACGGACTGCAACTCCTCGTTCGTCGACTGCAGCTCCTCGTTCGAGGCGACCAGCTCCTCGTTCGACGCTTCGAGCTCCTCGACGGTGCTCTGCAGGGTCTCGCGAGTGAGCTGCAGCTCCCGTTCGAGGAACACGACATCGGCGGGCTCGGTCTCGCCGATCTCGACGCTCTCGCGGCGCACGAGGCCGCGACCGGATCGGGCATCCAAGGGCATGCTCGCCGCACCCGCTTCGATGACGACCAGGGCGACGCTCGGTCCTTGGAGACGTTCGGGCAACGGTGATACGAGGACTCGGACGATCTCCTCCTCGTCGGTGGTGCGCATGACGACGTCGTCGATGGCGACGTCCTCGCGCGAGCTGAACGCTTGCTGGATCGCACCCCACAAGGGCACGCGCAACGACTCGTCCAGCTGGTCGAGCAGGTCGCCCGTGACGCGACCACCGGTGACCTCCAGCAGCCGACCGGCGGATCCGAGCACGTGCAGCAGCCGCCGGTGCTCGTCGATCAGGAAGCCCGTGGGGCCGTACCGGTCGAGGACGTCGTCGTAGGCACGCATCAACCACTCGTTGGCGGTCGACCGCGGTGGCGTCGGGGTCGGCGTCAACGTCTCGCGGCGGCTGATGGGCTGGCTCCCGATGAGCCGGACGTCGCGCGTCTTGGTGTACACGCGGCTCCGAGTGTCCCGCTCGGCGAACTCGCCCCCGTACGGCTCGACGGACTCCGAGTTGCCGAGGAACAGCGCTCCTCCGGTGCGGAGCGAGAAGTGCAGGAGGGCAAGCGCCTTGGCGCGGGCCTCGGGGCGGAGGTAGATCAACAGGTTGCGGCAGGTCACGAGGTCCAGCCGGGTGAAGGGCGCCTCGCTGAGGAGATTGTGTGTCGTGAAGGTGATGAGGCGGCGCACCTCGTTCGTGACCCTGAACCGGTCGCCGTCGGGGACGAAGTACTTGGATCGTCGCTCGCTGGACATGGCCGCGACCGACTCGGCGGAGTAGGTCCCGAGTCCGGCCGTTTCGATCGACGTCGGGTCGGCGTCGCTGGCGAAGATGCGAATGCGACCGGTGTAGCCGGCGCGCTCCGCCGCCTCGTGGAGCACCATCGCGACCGAATAGGCCTCCTCACCGGTCGCGCAGCCGGCGACCCAGGCTCGCACGTCGCGGCGTTCCTCGGCGGCCGCGACGACCAGCTCGCTGGCCACCTCGCGGAGAACAACCCACGGCGAACCGTCGCGGAAGAACTGGGTGACCCCGATCAGCAGGTCGTGGTACAGACGGGCGAGCTCGTCGGGATCGGACACGACACGTTCGAGGTAGTCGGCCTCGGTGTCCTGGTCGGTCAGGTCGAAACGTCGGCTGATGCGCCGATGGACCGTGCTCGGCTTGTAGGAGGCGAAGTCGATGCCGAACGACTCCTCGAGACGGTCGATGATCCGGCCGTACGGGGCATCTGCATCGATCTCGACGTCGTCCTCGCGCGCCGAGTCGGGATCGACGGCGAAGGCCAGGATGGAGTCGGGCATCAGATGCGGCTCGAGGACGCGATCGATCGCTCCCGTCCGAACGGCGGACTCGGGCATCCCGCCGAAGGCCGCTGAGGAGTCCTGCGCGATCGTGAACCCGCCGGCGGCGCGCACCGCCCGCACCCCGTCGGCACCGTCGCTGCCCGTTCCGGACAAGATGATCGCCACCGATGCCTCGCCTCGCTCCTCGGCGAGCGAGATCATGAAGCGGTCGATCGTGCGAAGCGGGTCGCCCGTGGTCCGGATCTGCTCCTCGAGCAACAAGACGCCGCCGGAGATGGTCATGAGGTGGCGCGCCGGGAGCAGGTAGATGGCATCGCCGCGCACCTCCATGCCGTGCTCGGCCGTCACCACGGGCATCTGGGTGTGATGCGAGAGCAGCGACTGCATGAGCGTTCGGTGATCAGGCGAGAGGTGCTGCAGCACCACGTACGCGATCCCCGCACCGACCGGAGCCACACCCACGAGGTTCTGCAGCGGTTCGAGCCCGCCGGCGGACGCGCCGATGGCGACCACGAGCCGAGGTTCGACCTCATTCCCCCCCGTCGTCACGTCCGCACCGTAGCCCAGAGACCACCTCCCGTGGCGGGTCGAGCACATTGGGAGCAGAACGAACTCGCAGTGGTGGTACCGTTGCGCTCCGTGACGTGGCAGCCGGTGGGGCAACGCTTGCTGGTCATCGACGATGACCCGCTGTACCAAAGCCTGATCTCGCGCCTGCTGGCAGACGCCGACGACGAAGCCGTCACCGACGTCGCGCCGACGCTCGGCTCGGCCCACGAGATGCTCTACCTGCACCATTACGACGCGGTCCTGGTGGACGTGACGCTGCCCGACGGGAGCGGGCTGGACCTCGCGGCAGACCTGAGCCAGGAGCAGCTCGCCCCGCCCGTGATCGTCATCACCGGCTCCGACGGCCGGGAGGTGTGGGCCGACGCCGCCGCAGCCGGCGCGACCACCGTGCTCCCGAAGTCGCTGCTCTCCGCCGAACGCCTGGCGGGCACGCTCGAGTTCTCCTACGAGGTCACCGCCAGCGAGCGCATCGCGACCCTGACCGCCTCGATCGCTACCGACACGACCGGCACCGTCGAGCCGAGCGTGATCGACGAGGTCATCGATCGCCTGGTCGGGCACCTCAACCTCGATCGAGCGTCCATCCGGATCATCGACCCCGACGGCAGCGTCGTCGCCACCGCCGGTTCGACCAGCGGTGGGCGCCCGGAACACGTGATCGCGCGGACGCTCGACGGCTGGAGTGCCGTGCTGACCATCGAGGCCTCGGACCGGCGCTGGGGCCGCGTCGACGCCGCCCTGGGCAACCTGTGCGACGTCGTCTTGTCCCGAACGCTGCTGGAGGCCAGCTATCAGCAGCTCGACCTGAGCGAGCACCGCTACCGGGCCGTCGCCGACGCATCCGCCGACCTGATCATGACCGTCGACGAGGCGGACACCGTCGTGGCCGCCAACCTGGCGCTCCGGGCCGAGCTCGGCATCGATCCGCTCCACACGACGCTCCCGAACCTCGCCCTGACCAACCCGGTGATGGCGCTGGCCGCTCGACTCCTCACGTCGGCGCGACAGTCCGGCGAGCCGGCCCACCTCGACGATCGACCGATCGACAACGGCGGCACTCGCCGCTGGTACTCCGGCCGGGCGATCCCGGCCGGCGGCGTGCCGGACGACGAGGCGATGCACCTGGTGATCACCGAGACGACCGGCCGCGTCGTCACCGAGCACGAGCTGTCGACCCTCGCCCTCACCGATCCGCTGACCGGGCTCGCCAACCGCCGATTGGCACTCGACCGCCTCCAACACGCCCTCGACCAGGTCGGCCGACGAACGGGCCTGGTGGTGGTCGCGCAACTCGACATCGACCACTTCAAGTCGATCAACGACCTCTACGGCCACGCCGCTGGCGACGCAGCGCTCTGCGCCATCGGCCGTCGCCTGAACGCCCTCGTCCGGGGGGCCGACACCGCCGCCCGCCTCGGCGGTGACGAGTTCCTGATCATCGCCGAGGGCGTTCCCGACGCCGACACCGCGGGCAAGCTCATCGCCCGGCTCCACCACGATCTCGGCGGTCAGGTCGCCTTCGCCGATCGCAACTTCGAGATCAGCGTGAGCCTCGGCTACGTGACCGTCCACGAGCGCTCCATGGAGGCCGACGAGGTGCTGCGTCGCGCCGACGCGGCGCTTTACCGGTCGAAGAGCGACGGCCGCAACCGGTTCACCGAGTTCGAGGACCACGACCACATCTTCGGATCGGTCGCCGAGATCAGCCGCGAGCTCCGCCACGGCATCGACGAGGAACGCTTCCGGCTCCGGTATCAGCCGATCGTCAACGGTGACCGGATCGTCGGCCTCGAGGCGCTCGTCCGACTCCACCATCCGGTACACGGCGAGATCTCGCCCCACGAGTTCATCGGGGTGCTCATCGAGTCGCCGATGCTCGTCCCGATCGGCGAGTGGATCATCACCACGGCGATCAATCGGCTCGCCGCGTGGACGGCCGAGGGCATCAGCGACGACCAGCTCCGGATGCACGTCAACGTCGTGCCCCAGCAGCTCGCCGACGCCACGTTCATCGACCACGTGCTCACCGAGCTCGCCCGCGCCGGCGTGGACCCCCACCGGCTCGTCATCGAGATCACCGAGCAGTCGCTGCTCGACCTGAGCCGCCGATCGTCGGGGCTCAAGCGCCTCGCCGAGGGTGGCGTCGGCCTCTACCTCGACGACTTCGGGACCGGCGCCTCCTCGATCACGCACCTCCGTTCGGCGGTGCTCCAGGGCCTGAAGATCGACCGCAGCTTCATCTCCGGTGCGCTCGCCGAACGGCGGGACGCCGACATCGTCGACGGCTTGATCTCGCTGGGTCGCTCACTCGGCCTCGACGTCATCGTCGAGGGGATCGAGCACCTCGACCAGCTGGAGCGCTTCGCACCCGCCGACGTGTCGGTGCAGGGGTTCGTGTACTCCGTGCCGCTCGACGACGACGAGATCCAGACGCTGCTCGTCGACTCCTCGTCGTCGCGTCTGGTGGCCCGCACGCACGAGCCCGGCGGCTGAACGCTCAGCGGCGGAGGCCCTCGAAGCCGCGCAACCGCAGGCTGTTCGAGACGACGAAGAGCGAGGACAATCCCATCGCTCCCGCAGCGATCATCGGGTTCAGCACGCCGGTCGCGGCGAGCGGGATCGCCGCGACGTTGTAGGCGAAGGCCCAGAAGAGGTTGCCGCGGATCGTCGACAACGTCCGACGGGACAGCTCGATCGCTTCGGGAACGGCGCGCAGGTCACCGCTCACGATCGTGAGGTCGGAGGCCTCGACGGCGACGTCGGTGCCGGTACCCAGCGCCACGCCGAGGTCCGCGGTGGCCAGCGCCGGTGCGTCGTTGATGCCGTCGCCGACCATCGCGACACGATGCCCGGCCTCCTGGAGACGCCTGACCTCGGCTGCCTTGTCGTCGGGTCGGACCTCGGCGATCACCTCGTCGACCCCGACGGCCGATCCGACCGCCTCCGCCGTCGCTCGCCGGTCGCCACTCAGGAGGACGACCCGGAGGCCCTGACCGCGCAGCGCCCGGACGGCGTCCGCCGACGTCGGCTTCACCCGGTCGGCCACGACGAACACGACCTCGGCTCGCTCACCGAGCCCGGCGAGCACGGCGATCTGCGCCCGCTCCTCGGCGGCGGCGAGCGCCGTCGCGGCCTCGGCGGCGACCTCGGAGAACAGCTCCGGCCGTCCGACCCGCACCTCGATGCCATCGACCCGGCCGACGACGCCCGCACCCGGACGGTTCACGAAGTCGTCCACGACGCCGTGGTCCCCCGAGGCGGAGGCGATCGCCCGGGCGATGGGGTGCTCGGAGCGGCTCTCGAGCGTCGCGGCGAGACGCACGATCTCCTCCCGGCGCTCACCGCTCCCCGCCACCTCCACGAGCTCCATCCGGCCCTCGGTGACCGTGCCGGTCTTGTCGAGGAGGGCAACGTCGACCGCCCTCGTGTCCTCGAGGATCTCGCCGCCCTTGATGATCACGCCGAGCTGGGCCGCTCGACCGGTCCCGACCATGATCCCGAGCGGCGTGGCCAGGCCGAGCGCGCACGGGCAGGCGATGATCAGCACGGCGACGGCCGCCGTGAAGGCCTCGTCGACCGAGTCGCCGAACGCGAGCCAGGCGGCGAGCGTGACCACCGAGATGGCGATCGCCACGGGCACGAACACCCGAGCCACCCGGTCGGCGAGGCGCTGCACCTCGGCCCGGCTCCCCTGGGCCCGGTCGACGAGCTCGACGATCTGGGCCAGGGCCGTCTCGGCGCCGACCCGGGTCGCCTCGACGACGATCGATCCGTCGGCGTTGAGGGTCGCGCCGATCACCTCGTCGCCGGGCCCGACCTCGACCGGGACCGGCTCGCCGGTGATCATCGACGCGTCGACCGCTGAGCGGCCCTCGACGATCATGCCGTCGGTGGCGATCCGCTCCCCCGGTCGCACGACGAACCGCATGCCGGGGACCAGCTCCTCGACCGGCACCTCGGTGCCGTCCACGAGCCGGGCGGTCGGAGCGCCGAGGTCAGCGAGCGCCCGCAGCGCGTCGCCCGAGCGTCGCTTCGCCCTCGACTCGGCGTACTTGCCGAGCAGGATCAACGTGATGATCACGGCGCCGGTCTCGAAGTACAGGTGCCCGTCGACGTCGGCGAGCAGGACGACCGCCGACCAGGTCCACGCCGCCGTGGTGCCGACGGAGACGAGGGTGTCCATCGTGGCCGTGCGGTGACGGAGGTTGAGCAGCGCCGCCCGATGGAACGTCCACCCGGCGACGAAGATCACCGGCGTGGCGAGGGCGGCGACCACCCACTCCCACCCGTCGAAGCGGAGGGCACCGATCATCGACAACGCCATCACCGGGACGGTCAGCACGGCGGCGACGACGAAGCGCCGCCAGAGCTCGCGCTCCCTGGTGCGGGCGGCGTCGTCGGCGGCGGTCGCCTCGATGACCGAGTAGCCGAGGGACTCGATCGCGGAGCGGAGCGGTCGCTCGCCGACACCGTCGGCGTGTTGAACGACCACCCGGCCGGTGGCGAAGTTCACGTTGGCGTCGAGAACGCCGTCGACGCCACCGATCGCCTCCTGGACGCGCGAAGCGCACCCGGCACAGGTCATGCCATCGACGGTCAGCTCGGTTCGTGTGTGGTGCTCGATCAGTGCCACGTCGACGACCGTACGCCTTCCCCCCGACGGGAAGGTCAAGCCTCGGCCGGGGTCGGCGCGATCACCTGGCAGCGATGCGGGTCGGTGCACGCCGTCGGGTCGAGCCCGTCGGCGCGATCGGCGAGCGCCCGCAGCGAGGCGCGGGCGGCCACGAGGCGGTTGATCTGGTCGTCGAGCTCGTCGAGGTGACGGTCGAGCAGCGCTGCGGTGTGGCCACAGGACGCCCGGCCCGCCTCCTTGAGCTCCAGCACCGACGTGATCTCGGCGAGCGACAGGCCCGTGGCCTGGGCGTCGCGCACGAAGCGCAGCCGGTCGACGGCATCGTCGCCGTAGTCGCGGTAGCCCGCCTCGGTGCGGGCCGGCTCGGGGAGCAGCCCGATCGACTCGTAGTACCGGACCGTCTTGGTGGTGACGGAGGTGAGCGATGCCAGTTCGCCGATACGCATGTCTCCAGACTATCGACCTTCCATCCGACTGGAAGGTCGCCGAAAGTCGCTTGCTCGCGCTGGGCGCCCTCGCCATCGTCGAGCCCGTGGGGACGGTGACGCTCGACGGGGAACGACGCGCGCTCGACGAAGCGCGCGACGCCGTGACCGACCGGCTCGATCGGTTCGTGCGACTGTCCGGCGTCGAGGGTGGCGCCGACGCCCTGTCGCAGGAGTACATCGAGTCGATCGTGGCCGACACCGTCGACCAGCTGCAGCAGGAGCTGGTGGTCTTCGGTCGGGTCGACGACGACCGGCCCTGGCGGATCGGCCTCTACGGCATCGATCGCGACGGCGACCAGCTCGTGGTCGACTGGCGGGCCCCCTTCGCCCGCGGCTTCTACCAGGCGGCGGCAGACGACCGGTACGGGCTGGTCCAGCGGGTCTCGTACGTCGGCTGCATCGACGACCTGCTGATCGAGGACCTCCTCACCGGAGAGAGCCGCGGCTCGTCGCCGCTGCTGGCCGAGCTGTCGAAGGGCAAGGGCGAGCAGATGCGGGCCGCCGTGGCCACGCTCCAGAGCGAGCAGGACGAGCTCGTCCGCCTGTCCCCCGACGACCGACTCGTGCTGCGGGGCGGCCCCGGCACCGGCAAGACGGTCGTGGCGCTGCACCGGGCGGCGTGGCTCGTCTACAACGATCGCCGGATCACCTCGGACCGGATCCTGGTCGTCGGCCCGTCCGACCGGTTCCTCCGCTACGTCGCCAGCGTGCTCCCGACCCTCGGCGAGCGGCGCATCCGCCAGACCACCTTCGCTGAGTTGCTCGGTCCGGACACCGACGCCGGTGGTCATCCCGAGTGGCCCGAGATCGTCGACCTCCTCATGGAGGGGATCGTGCAGCCGGACGACGTGACCGTCCGCGGGCGACGCATCCCCGCCGAGCTGATCGCCGACGTCGCCGGCAAGGTCGGGGCCGGTGCGCTGCCCTGGCGAGAGCGCCGCAAGCTGATCGTCGACCGCCTCGCCACGGCGAAGCGGCTCGAGCGCGTTGACGTCTCCAAGGCCGTCGCCGATGCCGTGCCCCAGCTGACGACCAACCAGGCGCTCCGCCGCCTCCGGGACCCCGGGCTGCTCGAGTCGTTCGGCGCGTCCCCGGGCCTGATCCGGGACTGGATGGCCGTCAAGGCCGACGGCGGCGTGACCGACGAGGTCCGCAGCCGCATCGAGGGAGTGCCCGCCCGCTATTCCCACGCGATCGTCGACGAGGCGCAGGACCTCACCGAGCTCCAGCTCCGGGCGATGCGACGACGGGCGCCGGGACTGACCCTCGTCGGCGACGACGCCCAGCGCTCCCGCTTCGGTGGCCTCGGCCTCTCGGCCGCAGCGAAGGAGCTCGGGACCGACGTCGCCGAGATGACGACGGCGTACCGGCAGTCGGCCGAGATCGTCGAGTGGCTCAACGAGCTCGCCGCCGCCCACCCCGAGCTCGGCGCGGTCGAGATGCTCGGCGTGCGCCCGACCGGGCGTGCGGTCCGGGAGGTCGCCGACGCCAGGGCGCTGCTCGAGGACCTGCGCGACCGATGGGACACCGTCGCCGAGATCCGCAGCGATGCTGACATCTGGGAGCACAAAGGCGTGGAGTACGACGCCGTGGTGGTCGAGGCCGATGGCATGACGCCCCGCGAGCTCTACCTCGCCGCCTCACGGGCAGCTCACGAGCTCGTCGTCGTGAGGTGACCCGCCGAGCCCGCCTACGGTGCGGCCATGGACCGACGCCGACCGCCGACCGCCCGCGGCGTCATCGACGTCTTCGACCACCCCGGCGCCGAGCGTCCGGCCGAGCCGGCTGCGACGGTGCTCCTCCTGCGCGACTCGATCGACTCCGGGCTCGACGTCCTGATGATCCGGCGCGGTGAGGTGGGCTCGTTCGGCGGGATGTGGGCCTTCCCGGGCGGCGTGATCGAGCGTGAGGACGTCCCCCACGGCACGGCCCCCGATCCCCTGCCCGCCGCCCGGGCCGCAGCGGTCCGGGAGACCGAGGAGGAGGTCGGGCTGCTGCTCGACCCCGACGGGCTCTCGTTCTGGAGCCATTGGCTCCCCGACAACGACTCCCCCAACCGGCGGTTCTCCACCTGGTTCTTCCTCGCGTCCGCTGCAGCGCAGCTCGACAGCCACGATGTCACCATCGACGGTGCCGAGGTCCACGATCACCGCTGGATCACGCCGTCCGAGGTGCTCGACCGCCACCGCGCCGGAGAGCTGCAACTCGCCCCACCGACCTTCGTCACCCTGCTCCAACTCGCCGCCCACGGAAGCGTGCACGCGGCGACGGCAGCCTCGCCCGGCGAGCGCTTCGCAACGCAGCTGGTGCTGGGCGACGACCGACGCTGGTGCCTCTGGCACGGCGACGTCGCCTACCGCGACGACCCGTCGGCCGCTGCTCCCGCACCGGCCGACCTCGAACGCCCCGGACCACGGCATCGGCTCCTGCTCGCCGAGAGCGGCTGGCGCTACGACCGGGACGTCGCTGGTTCCTGAGCGCCCGTCGGGCTGGGCCACACTCGGCGGGTGCGCACCGTCGTCGTCTTCGGAGACCAGCTGAACCGTCGGATCGGTGCGCTCGCCGACGCCGATCCCAGCGACACCCGGGTGTTGCTGGTCGAGAGCGACGGGCTGCTGCGCTCCGGTCGCCACGTCCAGCGCAACCACCTCGTGATCACGGCGATGAGACGCTTCGGCGACGAGCTGGGGGACGCCGGGTTCGAGGTCGACCTGCGCCGTTCACCGTCGATCGCCGAGGGCATCCGAGCGCACGTCGATGAGCGCTCCCCCGACGACGTGGTCGCCACCGAGCCGAACTCGCGGCGGGCCCGGGCGATGTGCGAGCGGCTGGGTGTGGAGCAGGTGCGCTCCGATCAGTTCCTCTGCCACCACGCCGACTTCGCCGAGTGGGCCGAGACCCAGTCGACGATGCAGCTGGAGCGCTTCTACCGCTGGCGCCGCCAGGCGACCGGCTATCTGATGGACGGCGACGAGCCGGTCGGCGGCACCTGGAACCACGACCACGACAACCGCGAGCCGCCGCCGAAGGATCCGTCGATCTTCTCCGAGCCGCAGACGTCGACGCTCGACGAGCTCGACGCCGAGGTGCTCGCCTCCCTCCCATCGACCCACGGTGCGGATCCGGTCGGCATCTGGGCGACGTCGCGCCGGGCCGCCCTCGCCCGCCTCCGACACTTCATCGACCACGAGCTCGTCCGCTTCGGCCCCTACGAGGACGCGATGACCAGCCGCTCCTGGGCCCTCGCCCACAGCGTGCTCAGCCCGTATCTGAACGTCGGGCTGCTCTTGCCAGACGAGGTCTGCGACGCCGTGGCGGAGGCCTACGAACGGGGCGACGTCCCGATCAACTCGGCCGAGGGGTTCATCCGCCAGGTGATCGGCTGGCGGGAGTACGTGTGGGGCCTCTACTGGCTCTGGCCCGACCACGCCGATGCGAATGTCCTCGAACACCATGAGCCGCTCCCGCCCGCGTTCACCGGCGAGGCCGGCACGCAGATGAGCTGCCTCAGTGACGTACTCGACGGGCTGGAGCAGCGAGCCTGGGTGCACCACATCCCTCGCCTCATGATCCTGTCGAACATCACCAACCTCCTCGGCATCGAGCCCATGGCGGTCATGCGGTGGATGTGGGATCGCTACGTCGACGGTGCCGAGTGGGTGATGGTGCCCAATGTGATGGGCATGGGCCTCTGGGCCGACGGCGGGCGGATGGCCACCAAGCCGTACGTGTCCGGCGGTGCGTACGTGAACCGGATGAGCGACTACTGCAAGGGCTGCGTCTACGACCACAAGCGGCGGGTCGGCGACGACGCCTGCCCGTTCACGACGATGTACTGGGACTTCCTCGCCCGTCACGAGGAGCGCCTCGGCGGAAACCACCGCCTCTCCCGGCCGCTGGCGAACATGCGCCGCCTGAGCGATCTCGACGAGGTGCGCGCCCGTGCCGAGGACGTCCGACGGGGGTTCACCGCAGGGACGATCTGAGCAGCGCCCCGTCGACGGCCCCGGTCGTTGACTAGCGTCTCGCCCGCCGACGAGGGGGAGGTCAGTCGTGCCACGCGAGAGGACGTATCGCAGCGTCGGGCGGGAGTTCCTCGACGACGCACCGATCCGTGTGGCGGTGCGGAGCGCGCTGCCGGTCGACGCCGACACGGCCTGGCGAGCGCTCGCCGACGCCCCGTCCTGGGCCGAGTGGATCCCCGGCGCGAAGGAGTTTGCCTGGACGAGCGAGCCTCCCCACGGCGTCGGGTCCACCCGTTCGGCCGGCGTGGGGGCCGGCGTGCTCGAGGAGCGCTTCGTGGCGTGGGAGCCGGGCCGGCGGATGGTGTTCGTGATGGAGCGCGGAACGGTCCCCACCATCGGTGCGATGGCCGAGGAGTGGACGCTCGAGCCGCGCGGTGCCGAGTGCCAGGCCGTTGCTCGCTACGCGATCGAGCTGGCGGGACGTGCCGCCGTCGCGACGCCGGTGACGCAGCGGCTCCTCACACCGATCGTCTCCCGGATGCCCAGGGCGTTCGCCGACTGGCTCGCCACCAACGGCCACCGATATGCCGAGGCGGACTCGTGAAGAGCGCCGGGTTCACCTACCACCGCCCGTCGACCGTCGACGGGGCGCTCGCGCTGCTCGCCGAGCACGGCGACGAGGCGAAGATCCTCGCCGGCGGCCAGAGCCTCCTGCCGATGATGGGGCTCCGTCTCGCCCGGCCCACCCACCTCGTCGACATCAACGGCCTCGACGCCGACCTCGACTTCATCGCCGCCGGCCCCGACGGACTGCGCATCGGCGCCCTCGTGCGCCATGCCAACGCCGAGCACCATCCCGCAGTAGCCGAGCACGGTCCGATGATCGCCGCGGCGCTTCCCCTCGTCGGTCACCGTCCGATCCGGACGAGGGGCACCGTCGTCGGCTCGATCGCCCACGGCGACCCGGCTGCCGAGATGCCGGCGGTGTGCGTCGCCACCGACGCGACGCTCGTCGCCCGCTCGGCAGCGGGCACTCGGGAGCTTCCGGCGGCCACCTTCTTCGAGGGCTACCTCGGCACCGGCCTCCGCGACGACGAGCTGCTCGCCGAGGTCCGCTTCCCCGCCTGGGCGCCGACCTCCGGCGGGGCCGTCGTCGAGATCGCCCGCCGCCACGGCGACTACGCGCTCGTCGGCCTCGCCTGCCGGGTCGATGTGCTCGACGGGATCATCGACGACGCAGCGCTCGTCTTCCTCGGGGTCGGCGGCACACCGGTCCGCGTGACGGCGGCCGAGGACTCGCTCCGCGGCCAGGCTCCGAGCGAAGCGCTCTTCGCCGAAGCCGGTCGCATCGTGAGCACGACGCTCGACGCCGGGTCCGACCTCCACGCAAGCGCCGCCTACCGACGCCACATCGCCGGCGTCCTGACCAACCAGGGGCTCGCCGAGGCGACCTCCCGCATCGGAGTGACCGCATGACGACCGTCCCGATCGGCACCGAGACCGAGGTGACGCTCCGGGTCAACGGCGAACCCCGGACCATCAGCGTCGAGGCCCGTACCGACCTCGCCGACGCCCTTCGCGAAGGCGCCGGGCTGACCGGCACCCACCTCGGCTGCGAGCACGGCGTCTGCGGCGCCTGCACCGTCCTCGTCGACGGCGAGCCGGCCCGGTCGTGCCTCATGCTCGCCGTCTCCGCCACCACCCACGAGATCACCACGATCGAGGGCCTGGCCGACGGCGACGAGATGCACCCCGTCCAGCGGGCGATGTACGAGGCGATGTCGTTCCAGTGCGCCTTCTGCTCGCCCGGGTTCATGATGAGCGCCGTGGCGCTGCTCGATCGGGAGCCGAACCCGACCGTCGAGCAGATCCGAGAGGAGCTCAGCGGCAACCTGTGCCGCTGCACGGGCTACGAGTCGATCGTCCGTGGCGTCGAGCGCGCTGCGGCGATCCTGCGAGGGGAGGGCTGATGGCGGTGCAGACCTCGGGGCTCGGCTTCGTCGGGCAGTCGGTCAAGCGGGTCGAGGACGAGCGGCTGCTCATCGGCGCCGGGCGCTACGTGGCCGACGTCCGACCGGAGGGTGGCCTCCACGCCGCCTTCGTCCGGTCGCCGATCGCTCACGGCCGGATCGTCTCGATCGACACGTCGGAGGCGGAGGCGCTCGATGGCGTCGTCGCCGTCTTCACCGGCGCGGACATCGTCGAGCGCACCAACCCGTTCGTCCCGATGCTGATGCTGCCGGGTATGTACACGCCGCTGTTCTGGGCGATGAGCGACGAGCGGGTCCGGCACGTCGGTGATCCGGTGGCGCTGGTCGTCGCCGAGTCGCGGGCGCTGGCCGAAGACGGCGCCGAACTCGTCGTGGTCGACTACGACGACCTGCCCGCCGTGCCCGACATGGCCACGGCGATGCAGTCGCACACGCCCCAGCTGTGGGAGAAGGCCAACGGCAACGTCCTGCTGGAGGCGGTCGACACCTACGGCGAGGTCGACCAGGTCTTCGCCCGCGCCGACCGCGTCATCACCGAGACCTTTCGGTGCCAGCGGCAGGCGAACCAGCCGATGGAGACCCGCGGGACCGTCGTCGAGGTCGATGCGGACACCGGTCACCTCACCATCACGAGCGCGACGCAGGCGCCGCACTTCCTCAAGTGGGCCGCCGCGGCGCTCACCACCAAGCAGACCGCACGCGAGTCCGGGCAGGCCCTGCGGGGCATGCGCGAGCGGCTCGATGCCTTTCGATCCGGAGCCGGGTCGTTCTTCGGCGACAACCAGGAGTCGCTCCAGAGCCAGGACAACCGGGGCATGGTCTCGCAGCTGCGCCGCGACCGCTCGCTGCTGAAGCACCTCCCGGGCATGGCGCTCGGCGTGCTCTCCTCCGAGGACTTCCCGACCGTGGTCTGCCAGGACATCGGCGGCGGGTTCGGCTCGAAGGGCTCGACACCACGCGAGGAGATCGCCGTCGTCGCGGCGGCCAAGGCGCTCGGGCGGACGATCCAGTGGATCGAGGACCGGGTCGAGAACCTGCTCGACGGTGGGCAGGCCCGGGAGGAGGAGTTCACGATCTCGATGGCCGTCGACGACGACGGCACGCTGCGGGGCATGCGCGTCGAGGCCGACATCGACCATGGCGCCTACCCCGGCTTCCCGGTCGGCGCGGGCATCACCAAGTCGATGCAGAAGGTGTACTTCCCCGGCATGTACCGGTGGGAGGCCTACGAGATGCGGTCGCGCATCATCGCCACCAACAAGGGCAAGCACATCCCGTACCGCGGTCCGTGGGCGAACGAGACCTGGGTACGAGAGCGCATGCTCGACGTGGTCGCCCGCGAGCTCGGGATGACTCCCGTCGAGCTCCGGCAGCAGAACATGATGGGTGCCGAGGACTTCCCGACCCGCATGGTCACCGGCCCGACCCTCGACGAGACGGCGTCCACGAGGGCAACCCTGGTGCGGGCGCTCGAGCTGCTCGATCACGACCAGATCGCCCAGTGGCGGGCCGAGGCCGACGCCGCCGGCCGCAAGCTCGGCGTGGGGATCGCCTGCTACCACGAGGCGGCACCCGGACCGCCGGACTTCTTCGAGGCGCTCTCCCCCGGCTCCGATCTCTTCGCTCAGGAGGAGGCGAAGGCGACGGTCGACGCCGACGGCACCATCACCGTCTTCACCTCGCAGTCGCCGCACGGGCAGAGCCACGAGACGACCTACGCCCAAGTGGCCGCCGACGAGTTCGGCGTCGACATCGGCGACATCCGGGTCGTGTGGGGCAACACCGACACCACCCGCTTCAGCTTCCTCGGCACCGGCGGCAGCCGGGGCGGGCCGATCGGCGGCGGAGCGATCCGCAAGACCAGCCGCTCGCTGCGGGAGCAGGTCGTCTCGCAGGCGGCGACGATGCTGGAGGCGGACCCGGCTGACGTCACCATCACCGGCGGCGTCATCCACGTCGCCGGGGTGCCCAGCCGCGGCCTCAGCTACGCCGAGGTCGCCGGTGCGGCGGCCGCCGACCAGGGCATCGAGGACGGCGCCGTGTTCGAGGCGGTCGAGTCGTACGCCGGCAAGGGCGACGGCGGCTGGTCCTGCGCCACCCACGTCGCCGTCGTCGACGTCGACCTCGCCACCGGACAGGTCGCGATCCCCCGCTACCTCGTGGTCGAGGACTGCGGGCCGATCATCAACCCGGCGATCGTCGACGGACAGGTGCGCGGCGGTGTCGCCCAGGGCATCGGCGCCGTGTTCTACGAGCACGCCGCCTACGACGGCGACGGCAACATGATCGCCACGACCTACCTCGACTACCTCGTGCCGACCAGCACCGAGATCCCCCACATCGAGATCGACCACCTCGAGACGCTCACGCCGGGCGAGAACGACTTCCGGGGCGTCGGCGAGGGCGGCATGATCGGGTCACCTGCGGCACTCACCAATGCGGTCGAGGACGCGCTCGCGTCGCTCGGCGCCGAGGTGCGCGACCAGTACCTCCCACCGTCGAAGATCCTCGAGCTCGCCGGGGTGATCGAACCGGAGGAGTGACGACTCCCGCTTCGAAGGGGCCGATCGACGTCCGGTAGCCTGCGACCGGCCGAGGGGATCCGGTGCGCTGCGTTTGGGGGACGCACGGTGTCGCTCCTCGCGGCGACTTGGACTCATCCCACCGTGAGGAGACCCCGTGAAGGTCGGCATCAACCTGCCCGCGCAGTTCCCGTTCGCCAGCACCGAGCAGATCCTGCCGCTCTACGAGCAGATGGGGGCCGACTCCCTCTGGGCGCCCGATCACATCCTGGGCGTCTTCCACCCCGGCCTGTGGTCCGACATCCCCCTGTCGACGGTCGCCGCCGACCCGGACGCCTTCTACGACCCGTTCGCCTACGGCGTGAAGGTCGGTGGGATGACCGACATTCCCTTCGGCATCTCGGTCACCGACTCGACCCGCCGCCGAGCCGCCGACCTCGCCCGCACGGCGCTGTCGCTGCACGACCTGATCCCGGGCGGTTTCATCCTCGGCATCGGCTCCGGTGAGGCCGAGAGCCTCCTGCCGTTCGGGTACCCCTTCGACAAGCCGGTCGGCCTGCTCGAGGAGTGCCTCATCGAGCTCCGCTCCCTGCTCGACACCGGCAAGATGCCCGATGGCGTCGGCCGCATGGGCCTCCCGCTCACCTACGAGGGCAAGTACGGCAACAACGGCTCGCCGCCCGTGTGGGTCGCCGCTCACGGGCCCCGCATGCTGCGCCTCGCCGGCCAGTACGGCGATGGCTGGATCCCGGCCTGGTGGATGACCGCCGAGGAGTACGGCGAGAAGCTCACCACCATCAAGGGCCACGCCGACGCGGCCGGACGTCCGCATCCCGAGGCCGGCTTCCTGCCGTTCACGCTGTTCGCCGAGTCGAAGGAGCGGGCGGCGGAGATGTTCGAGGCCGAGCCGGTCGGCAAGCTCTTCGGCCTGTTCGCGATGGGCCACATCTGGGAGGCCAACGGTCTGGAGCATCCCCTCGGCAACGACTCGAAGGGCTTCATCGACGTCATCATCCACGACCTCGACGCCGACGAGCTGCGCGACCTGGCGCCGACGATCCCGTTCGAGATGGTCGAGCAGGTGCTCTTCATCGGCAACGCCGAGGAGCTGGCCACGCAGTTCGAGGGCTACGCCAAGGCGGGCCTCGAGCACATCGTGATGGCCAACCTCACCGGCGTCGTCGGCGGCATGGACGAGATCATGGCCCGCGGCGCCGATCTCCCGACCCTGGTGGCGACGCTCAGGGAGCTCTGAGTCAGACGCCCCGCTCGGCGGACGCCTGCTCCGAGGCGAGCGGGCTGTCCGTCGGGTCGAGGAGCTGGAGCGCGTCGAGCAGGTTCGCTGCCACCGGGATGCCCACGATGTAGACCATTCGGTCCCGCACCTCGCCCTCTGCGTGGATCGCGCCGGCGGGGATCTCCAGCTTGTCGCCCGGGCCCAGCTCGACGCGCTCGCCGCGCTCGTCGAGGACATAGCTGTGCCCTTCGAGCACGAACCCGTGGTTGTCGACGTCGTGCCAGTGCGGCGGCAACTCCCGCATCCGCTCCGAGACGTACGTCGTCGGCCACAGGTCGAGGCGCCGTATCTCGTCGAGGACCTGGTCCTTGGTCGAGAACGCGCCCCGGATCACTCGCATCGGCCCCGGCTCCAACCCCATGGTGGAACGTTAGGTCGGCTGCGCGCTGGGCGCCTCAGCCGAGATCGTCGAATGGGGCGGCGTACCGGAAGGGACCGCTGATGTCGGGAGTCCACGCGCTGAGGGTCAACACCTGGAAGTAGGCGCCCCACCCGGCTTCAGGGGGCTCGATGCCGACCGCGCCGGAAGCGACGAAACCGAAGCGGCCGTAGTACCCCGGGTCGCCGAGGAGCGCGATGAGCGGCTCGCCGAGCGCGTCGGCGGCGCCGATGGAGGCGCGCATCAGCGCCGTCCCGACGCCGCCCCGCTGCAGATCGGGCTGCACGCCGATGGGACCGAGCCCGAGCGCTGGCACGTCACCGACCGCACCCCTGGTGCTGATGCAATGGCCCACGACCGTGCCGTCGAGCTCGGCGACCCACGACAGCTCGGCGATGAAGCCGTCCTCCCGGAGCGCATCGAGCAGACCGGCCTCGACCGCCTCGCCCTCGCCGGTCGCGAAGGCCGAGGCGTGGACCGCCCGGGAGGTCGCCCGGTCGTCGACCCGTTCACGTCGCACGATCAGCATCGCCGGTGACGCTACGCACCGGCCTGAGGCGGAGCACCATCGATTCCGGCCCGGCAGCGACGGATCGCGGTCAGCTGGAGAGGATCTCGATCCCGTCGCCGGCGAGGCTGACGCTGAAGACGATGAACAGCACGGCCATGACGGCCTGGTTGTTGGCGATCAGCCAGGCCCTCGCGAGCTCGAGCGTTCGGTCGAGCCGCTGACCGCTCACCAGGTACGCGACGACCGGGACGACCACGCTCACCGCCGCCACGGCGGTGAAGATCGCGACGACGCCAGCGGCCTCGCCCCCATCGAGCGGCAGCGAAGCGATCGTCGCACCTGCTGCGACGGCGAGGACGAGGTTCTTGGGGTTGATCGCGGCGAGCGCGAACCCGAGGCCGAAGGCCGCCGGTGGTGTGAGACCGTCGACCCGGTCCATCCAGCCGGGAGGCTCGGCCTCAGCGTTGCCCCGCGGCCGCGACCACCACTGCCATGCGCCAAGGACCAGGAGAGCCGCGCCGAGCGCGAGCTTGGTCCAGCCGGTGCCGTCGCTCGGTGTGCGGTCGTCCGCCTCGAGGCCGGGGATCACCAGGACGATGCTCGACGCGACGGCGATGCCGAAGATCCACCCAGCCAGGAACGACGTGCTGTTCGACCGAGCCCGCCGGGAGAACAGCATCAGGATCACAGCGGCGATCGGGACCGGGCTGACAGCGACCCCGATCGCGTACCCCAGGACCCCACCGATCGCCTCACCCACGGTCCGAACCTAGCCCCGTCGCACGCCCGTTGCCGCTGAGGACGAGCGCTCTGTCCTCACGTGTCGTCGGTCGTCACTCCCCATTGGTCCGGGCATGCGTGCTCGGCGGACACGGTCGGATCTGCTGAACTCTGGAGGTGGGACGTGCCGCACGCTCGCTCACGGCACGCTTCCGCCGTCGCCCGCTCAAGGACGACGGGGTCGCTGGCCTCGTCTTGGGCGTCCAGAGCGTCCCGGACGGTTTGGCCGGCGGTCTGCTGGCGGGCGTCAACCCGATCTTCGGTCTCTACGCCTACATGGTCGGTACGGCCAGCGGCGCGCTGTTCACCAGTGCGACGTTCATGGCGGTCCAGGCGACGGGCGCCATGGCGATCGTCGTCGCGGACGTTCCCGTCGTCCAGGGCGAGGACGGTGAAGCGGCACTGTTCACCCTCGCGGTGCTCACGGGCATGTTCATGCTCCTCGCCGGAGTCCTGAGGCTCGGGACGCTGCTCCGGTTCGTCTCGAACGCCGTGATGGTGGGGTTCATCAGCGCGGTCGGAGTGAACATCATCCTCGGGCAGCTCGACAACTTCAGCGGCTATGAGGCCGACGGCGCCAACCGGGTCGCACGTGCCGCCGATCTGCTGGCCAACCTCGGTGAAGCTCACCTCGCCTCGCTGGCGATCGGTTCGCTCACGATCGCCCTGATCATGGTCTTCGAGCGCACCTTCCTGGGTCCGCTCGGCCTCGTGGTCGCGATCGTGGTCACCTCGGCGATCGTCGCGTTCTCGGCAAGCGACGTGATCCAGCTCCAGGACATCGTCGCTGTGCCCGACTCGCTGCCGACGCCGGTCCTCCCCGACCTCGGCGCGGTCCCCTCGCTCATCGTGCCAGGGCTCGCGCTCGCCTTCATCGGACTCGTCCAGGGAGCCGGTATCTCCTCGGGACTCCCCAACCCCGACGGCCGATACCCCGACGCGTCGCAGGACTTCATCGGCCAGGGCGTCGCCAACGTCGCCGTCGGCCTCCTCCGCGGGATGCCGGTCGGCGGATCGATGTCGGCCAGCGCGCTCGTGAGGCAGGCGGGCGCCCAGTCCAAGGTCGCGTTGCTGGTGGCCGCTGCGGTGATGGCTGGCATCGTCCTGACCGCATCAGAGCTCGTCGAGCTCATCGCCATGCCCGCCCTCGCCGGCCTCCTGATGCTCATCGGGTTCCGTTCCATCAAGCCGGCGGACCTCAAGGCCGTGTGGCGCACCGGCTCGCCCCAGGCGACCGTGATGACGATCACCTTCGTGTTCACGATGCTCATCCCGCTGCAGACCGCCGTCCTCCTCGGCGTCGCGCTCTCGATCCTCCTCCACGTGATCAGCGTGTCGAACCGGGTCAGCCTCAGTCGCTGGGTCGTCGACGACGAAGGACTCCGCGAGACGGACCCGCCCGCCGAGGTGGGCCGAGACGAGGTGCTCATCCTCCAGCCGTACGGCAGCCTGTTCTTCGCCTCGGCTGCGGTGTTCGAGGACTCCTTGCCCGTGGTCACGCGACGGAGCCGCAACTCCGTGGTGGTGCTCCGGCTCCGTGGCACCAACGCGCTCGGCTCGACGTTCGTCGCCGTCGTCGATCGCTACACACGGTCGCTCGCCGAGGCGGAGTGCAAGCTGATGCTCATCTACTCCGACCCGAACGTGCGGGCGCAGCTCGGAGCCTCAGAGGCCGTCGCGACCATCGGCGAGGCCAACCTCTACGAGTCGGAGCAGTGGCTCGGGCGCACGATGATCGCCGTCCATGCCGACGCTTCGGCGTGGATCGACGCGCATCGCGACGTCGACGGCGACCCATGACATCCCGGCCGCCCGAGCGGCAGGCGAGCCCAGTCAGGCGAGACTCAGATGTCGAGGATCAGCGGCCGGTGGTCGGAGACCTCCGGCGTGGCCGGGGCGACGAAGCCCCGCACGACGTCCGGATCGGAGACCAAGCAGTAGTTCGCGTGGCGGAGCGGCTTGGCGTAGCGGGAGGTCCGGGTGTCGGCCTCCCCCACCAGGTCGACGAGCCCGAGCTCGCCCAGGACGGCGAACGTCTCGCTGTCCGGCAGCAGGTTGAGGTCACCGCACACGACGGTGAGGTCGCCGTCGTCCCGGACCGCCTGGACGACCGCGGCGACGCGGTGCGCCTGCGCGAGCCGCGCCGGCGTGTCGGCCTTGCCTGCCGGATCCCGCAGGCCGTGGAGCTGCACGACGCTCACAGAGCGGCCGGTGGCCGGCTCGACGATCCGATGGCCGTGTGCGACTCGAGGCCGGTCGCCGGTCGGCCAGTCGTCGTGCTCGCAGAAGCTGCCATGCACGAACTCCGCGACCTGGCCGACGACGGTGAGCGAGTCGGCCACGTAGGTGCCGAGCCCGAACTCCTGACGCAGGCGACGGCCGTCCTCGAGGGTGACCGGCCCGGCGTCGGAGGCCACGAAACTCCGCTGGTGGGCGCTCAGAGAGGTGCCGATGTCCTCGAAGAGGTTCGCCCGCTGCGGGAGGCTCCGTTCGGCGTCCTCGAACCGCGTCCACCCACCGACGCCCGGGGTCCTGGTGACCTCCTGCGCGCACAGCACATCGATGTCGGCGCCGGGCAGCCAGTCGCGCAACGGCTCGAACATCGCCCCACCCCAGGCGTTCAGGGAGACGATGCGCATCGGACGAGGTCGACGCTCAGAGCTGGGCGAGCGCGTGGTCGAGTCCGCCGCGCACCGCCGCCAACTGCGCGGCGATGCAGATCTCCGGCGTTGCGGTCGGGCTGTCGGGGTAGACCTCGGTCGTCGTCGTGAACGTCGCGCCGGTCATGCCCGCGCAGAGCGAGAGCTTCGCGATCGGGTAGTTGATGACACCGGGCTGCGTCACGTCCTCGCCGATGATCTCGCCGTTCTCGTCGGCGGGAGCGATGTGGGTCACCTCGGCGACGCTCTCGATGATCGCCTGCTGGAACCCGGGCTGGGGGTTCTCGGTGTCGCCCACGGTGTAGAACCCGTCGGGGATCAGGCCGGGCTCGTGGGCGACGCCGTCGCGTGCGGCGAGCGCGGGCCGGAACTCGTCCTCGTCGCTGTCGGTCGTCTCGTGCAGGTCCATGTGGACGACGAAGTCGACGTCGAGGCTCTCGACGAAGGTCATGAGGGCAGCCGCCTCGGGTGAGGGGCTGTCGGCGTGGAACGACCGATTGGGGTCGTGGGCACCCGGGTTCCAGCGGTGGATGACCTCGTAGCCCCACGGGCTGACGCATGGAGCGACGACGAGGTTGCAGTGCTGTCGGTACCGGCCGGCCTCTTCGGCGACGACGGCCAGCGCCCCCTGCACCCCGCTGGTCTCGTAGCCGTGGACGCCGCCGGTCACCAACACCCACGGAGCGGCTGGATCGTCCGAGGCGACGCAGACCGCCTTCAACGGATAGCGCTCCGGATCGGTCGGCAACGCCCCGTAGTCGATGACCTCGCATTCGCCGCCGAGCAGGTCGATCTTCGCCAGCACCTCGTCGGCGTAGCTGCGCTGCACGGCCTGGGTCTCGAACCACTGCCGCCGCTCGGCGTCACCCCACGGCTCGCCCGGCGTCCCGATCGGATGGAATCGCTCCATCGTCGGACCGTAGCTGCAGGCACACGCCGAGAACGACGAAGCCCCGCCGAGCAGTGTCGGCAGGGCCTCTGAGCTGCGAATCCGTTGGAGCGGACGACCGGGTTCGAACCGGCGACCTCAACCTTGGCAACGTCACGACCTGTGTCGTCTCAATGCTCGCTGTGGCATCTGGTGTGCAGACGTTGCCGCATCTTGTCGTCTCGTGTTCAGCGAATGCGTCTGGCGCATACGGATATGGGGGCCACCCCCATACGACGCAGAGTGACCGACACTGCGCTCGCCCGCATGCACACTGCGCTGCCGGTCGTCTCGGACGGGCGCCAGCCGCAACGCGACTCCTCCACCGGGACCGACCAGTGGACTGCTATGCTCAGTTTTGCTACCTAGATCTAGGTCGCAAAACTGCGAATCTGTGCCCGGAGGAAGCTATGACCGCCACCTCACCAAGACCCCGCGGACGGATCCTCGGCCGCACTGATGAGGTCGATGCGCGTCTCCATGAGCTGGATCTCACACGCCCCCTGCTCGCTCGCGTTGCGTTCGAGGGAGACATCGATCGTCGTAGCGTTCCGCCGTTCGGGTACGACGGCCATGAGGAGTACGCCGCAGGGTCGCGGATGCGCAGCACGCTGTGCGAGCGCGGCGGTGAGACGGACGGAGGCTGGCACAAGGGCAACCACCTCGGGATCCCAGTCGCCTTCAACCACGACGAGTCAATCGCCATCCACGCCACCGCTGGCACTGCTGGCACCGGCCAGGCGGATGGCGAGCCGCACAACGGCTCGCTCAAGGGGCCGCACAGCAGACGAGCTGCGAGCGAGGCCCACGAGGGGAGGCTCTTCAGCGACGACGACAAGCCCGTCGACTTCTGGTGGTTCTTCACCCATCGCGACGAGGATGGGCTCTGGGCCGAGTTGTACGCCCCCGTCTTTGAAGCGGGTGGCATCGCTACGGGCTGGGCGGAGCGAGTCATCCTCGGCAATCTCGGACCTGGGATGGAACCAAGTCTTCGCGAGCCCCAGTCACCGCAGGACGCGCCGGACATCGAGATCCCCCGACGGACAGCGTGAATGGATGAGCCAGTCTTCGCGGCGGAGCGCCTAGAACTTGCGCGCCTTCGACGCGGCTACAACAAGACAAGACTTGCAGCCCTCGTTGGCGTGACGGCACCAACTATCACGAGCTACGAACGCGCCCGCAGAGATCCTCCGCCCTCGATGGTCGCACGGCTCGCGGAAGCCCTCGAGTTCCCAGAGAGCTTCTTCTACGCAGCTATGGGCGACCTCGTGCCACTCGAGGCGGCGAGCTTCCGTGCCCTATCGCGAATGAGCGCCTCCCAACGCGATGCGGCACTCGCATCGGGCACGCTGTGCACTGAGTTCGAGGCCTGGCTTTCAGATCGGTTCGAACTCCCGACCCCGAACCTGCCAGACGTCGATCAGCGAGTAGTCGATCCGGCAGGGGCAGCTGCGCAAGTCCGCGCCAGCTGGGGTCTTGGAAGTGCGCCGGTCTCGAACGTTCTACAGACTCTGGAAGCGAACGGAGTGCGTGTCTTTGCGCTCGCAGCCGAGTGCCAAGAAGTCGACGCCTTCTCCTTCTGGCAGGACTCGACGAACACTCCGTACATAATCGTAGGCACTCACAAGACGCCGGAGCGACAGGTCTTCGACCTGGCCCACGAACTCGCGCACCTTGTGCTTCACCGGCACCACGGCGAGCCGCGTGGCAAGACCGAAGAGCGAGAAGCCGACCTGTTCGCCTCAAGCTTCCTCATGCCTCGCGACGACCTGCTCGTCGCAGCACCTCGCGCTCCGACGTTCAACGACCTCGTGACGGCTAAGCACCGGTGGAAGGTATCTGTCGCCGCACTCGGGTTCCGGCTCCGTCAGCTGGAGCTCATGACTGATTGGTCGTACCACCGCCTGTGCGTCCAGCTCTCTCGCATCGGCCGTGCCGAGGAGCCCAACTCCCTGCCCCGGGAGCAGTCTCAGGTCCTGGCCAAGACACTCGCTGCGCTTCGGAAGGAGGGCATTACGCGTGCGCGGATCGCTTCGGAGCTGAACCTCCGACGATCGGACCTCGATGCGCTTATTGGCCGGCTCGTCGTTACGTCAGTTGATGGCGGCCGGGAGGCGACGCCGCCCTCGCATCCGCCCCTTCGGCTAGTGGAGTGAGCGGGCTTACCGGCGGTGTACCCACGGCTTCAGAAGCCGAACCCAGGTCCTGTCCTCGGCAGCGGACAAGTTGGTGTCGGCACCGTCGAAACGACGAGCAGTGCGCAGTCGAACGCGGCGCGTGGGAGAGGCCTGGGGGTCACCCCCATATCGCCCCCATATCCGCTGACACGACACAAACCCCTGGTAAGGGCTCTGACCAGGGGTTTCGTGGAGCGGACGACCGGGTTCGAACCGGCGACCTCAACCTTGGCAAGGTTGCGCTCTACCAACTGAGCTACGTCCGCAAGCGGCCCTCGATCGTAGCAGCGACCTGCTCCCCGACCAACCGATCGTCGGCGGGATCGGGACTGATCAGCCGCCGCCGGTGAGGTCGACCGTGAGGGTCAGCACACCGTTCTCGAAGGTGATGTCGGCGTCGCCGATGATGGCGAAGTCCATGAAGTCCTGCTGCGCCTGCTGCTTGAACTGCTCCCGAGCGGGCCCCTCGACCGGGGGCATCGTGCGCTGCTTGACGGCGAGCGCCCGCTCACGGAAGCGCTCGATCATCGCCTGGGGATCGAACTCGGCCATGACGCCAAACCTACCGTCGGCCGGCCGTGCGCAGCAGCTTCGGCGCGCGGAGTCGCAGCACTGGTGAGCGACGATGGGGCGGAACGGGGGCCGTCTCGACCTCGGTGACCGGGACGGCGCCGTCGGCGGGCGGCTCCGGCACCTCATCGACGGTCCGCCTCGGCTTCGTCGCCCGGATGTAGAGCACGGTCAGCCCACCGATCAGCAGGCCCAGCACCGCGAGCAACCCGGCGATGGTGAAGAGGAGCGACACGGGCTCGTCCACCCGGTCGGCGACGACCGGTCCGTCGACGGCAGCCAGGACGGCTGCTCTGGTCGTGGCTGCGATCACTCGTGGTCCCGGTCCGCCGGCGCTGGGGCTGGGAGCGAGCGTACCGGCCTCACGTCTGGCGCTCCGGGCACCAGTAGGTCGTGCGACCACCGACCGTCTCCCGCCGGAGCGGCGCCCCGGTGATGGGACAGTGACCGTCGCGGTGACGCTCGTCGTGGAGGTCGCCGGTGTGCGAACCACCCCGCTCGGTGAGGTCGGCGATCGTCGAACGGATGCCGTCGGCGAGGCGACCGATCTCTTCCCCTGACAGCGAGCCCGCCTCACGCACCGGCGACAGACCGACCCGCCACAGCGTCTCGTCGACCAGCAGGTTGCCGAGGCCGGCGAGTCGGGCCTGATCCATCAGGCGGGCCTTGAGGGGTGCCGTCGACGAGCCCAGCACGCCGGTCAGGCCCGACGCATCGATCGTTGCGGCGTCGAGGCCGAGCTTCGACTCGTCGGGTTCGAGCTCGACACCACCGAGTCGACGCGGGTCCCGCACGACGAGCCGGCCGCCGTCGTCGAAGGTCATCGAGAATCGGTCCCAGGCGGGATCGTTGCGGTCGGAGGAGTACTCCAGCTGCGCGATGGCCGCCTCGTCGTCGACGAGCAGCCGACCGGTCATCCCGTAGCGCAGCCCGAGGGTCGTGGTGTCGAGGTCGACCAGCATGAGCTTGCCGATGCGCCGGGTGCCGGTCACCGTCGCTCCGAGCAGTGCGGCCTCCAGCGCTGCGGCGGTGGTGTCGCCCTTCAGGAACCACTCGTCGTCCGCCTGGATGGCCTCGACGGTGCGACCGACGGCGCGCTCGTCGGCCAGGCGCCGGTACAGCTCGACCTCGATGATCTCGGGCACAGTGAGCGACCGTAGCCTCGGCCCCGTGGAACGACGCGACCTCGGCTCCCTGCAGGTGCACCCGGTCGGGCTCGGCACGCGCTGGTTCGCCACGCTGCTCGACCGGACCGAGTCGGCCCGTCTCGTGGCCGGCGCGCTCGATGTCGGGCTCGATCTGCTCCTCACCACCGAGACGGATGCCGACGGCGAAGCCGAGGTGCACGTGGGGCGGGCCATCGGACCGAGCCGAGACGACGTCGTGCTCGCCACCACCGTGGGCGACTCCGCACCCGAGCTCGGGGTCGCCCGCCTCTCCCGGGAGCACGTCAGGACGTCGGTGGACGCCAGCCTGCGCCGCCTCCAGCGGGACTGGATCGACCTCTACGTCCTTCGGGACGTCGACCCCCGAACCTCACTCGAGGAGACGCTCACCGCGCTCCACGAGCTGGTGGTCGCCGGCAAGGTCAGGGAGCTCGGCATCGGCGAGCTGCCCGCCGAGCGGTTGGAAGAGGTCGTCCAGGCCTGTGACGAGCTCGCGCTCACGACACCGGTCGCCATGCTGGTCGAGTACGGCCCGCACCGGCTCGGCCCCGACCAGGAGCTGCTCCCGGCGGTCGATGAGCTCGGCCTGGCGGCGCTCGCGACCTCGCCGCTCGCCGGCGGGCGACTGATCCGACCCGACGACGATGCTGACGAGGGCCCCGAGGATCGCATCGTCCGGCTGCGGGAACGGCTCATCGACCTCGCCCGCCACCAGGGGCGTGACGTCGTCGATCTCGCGCTCAGCTGGACGACGCAACGCCGAGGCGTCGCCGCAGCGGGAGCGAGCGCTCGCACCACCGAGCAGATCGCTCAGCTCGGTGGCGTCGGCCTGCTCGGCCTCGACGGGATCGTGCTCGAGGAGCTCGACGAGCGGATCACCACGGTCGAGTGACCGCCGGGCCGTGCTGCCGCTCTCGGCTCAGCGGTGCTCGAAGGCGCCGCCGATCGAGGTCTCACCGAACTGCTCCGGCACGACGCCGTCGGCCGCGTAGCGGTAGAGCACGGTCTGGAAGACGGCGTTGAGCGCCGACATCACCACGATCACCGCCGCGATGTACACGGCGGCGATGATGATGCCGACCACCACGCCGGCCGAGCCGAGGGCGCTGAAGAGCAGGACCACGAGGATCACCGGCAGGATCGCCACGAAGCCGAGGATGCCGAAGCCGACCTGCGCGGCGACGTTCTCACCCCAGGTCCGCTTGAACAGCTCGGTCGATCGCTTGACGGTGTCGATCGGGCCCCGCTGCTCGATCATGACCACCGGCACCGCGAGGAACGTCACGAGGTTCCAGGCCATCCCGGCCAGTGAGCCGCCGATCGCTCCGAGCAGTCCACCGCGCTCCCGGATCGCCCGGATGATCGAGCCGACGACGTAGTTCAGAGCGGCCCAGGCCAGCAGCTGCGGCAAGCGCGCCATCGCTCCGCCGATGGCCGAGGAGACCGTGGGATCGCCGCCGCCGAGGCGCTCGTCGGCGCCGTGGACCAGCGCACCCTGGAAGAACACGGCGATGCCGGCCACGACGAGCGAACCGATCACCAGCAGCACGACGGCCATGGGGTTGGTCGCACCCGTCTCGTCGGTGAGCCCGTCGTTGAGCAGCAACGCCGGGACGAAGAACACCGCCAGGGCGATCAACGAGGCGATCGCCGAGAGCACGGGCAGCCACAGGAGCTCACGGTCGGCCCGGAGGACCGCCCAGGAGCTCTTGGCCATGTCGATGGTGCGCGAGATCCGTTCCACGTGACACAGGATACCGACGACGCCTGTTCCGTCGCTGGAGGGTCATCCAGCCGTCATCGAACCGATACCGGCGCCGATCACACGGGCGACACGGCATCGAGGTGGTCCAGCGCCCGCTCGACGTCGTCGACCAGGTCATCGGGGTGTTCCAGTCCGATCGAGAGGCGAACCAGTCCGTCGCCGATCCCCGCCTCCGCCCGGTCCTCGGGGTGCATCGAGGCATGGGTCATCGTCGCCGGATGGGTCACCAGCGTCTCGGGACCCCCCAACGACGGGGCGAGGTGGGCGAGCTCGAGCCCCTCGGCGAAGGCACGGCCGGCCTCCAGCCCGCCGCGAAGGTCGACCGCCAAGCAGCCGCCACCCATCGACATCTGACGGCCCACGACGTCGGCCTGCGGGTGCGAGGGCAGGCCCGGGTAGCGCACCACGTCGACGGCCTCATGGGCGTCGAGCACCTGGGCGACTCGCTGGGCCGACTCGCTCTGGCGCCGTACCCGGATGCCGAGGGTCCGCAGCCCACGCAACCCGTTCCACGCGTCGAAGGGAGACGCGGTCGCGCCGTGGATCGTGGAGTAGCCCCAGATCCAGTCGATGAGGTCGCGCTCGCCGACCGCGACGCCGAGCGTGGCGTCGTTGTGTCCGCCCAAGGCCTTCGTCGCCGAGTGGACGACGAGGTCGATGCCGGCGAACTCCAACGGTCGCTGGACGATCGGCGTGGCGAAGGTGGAGTCGACGACGGTGATCGGGCCCTGGATCCGGCCGAGGCGCTCCAGGTCCACGACGGTCATCGCCGGGTTGGCCGGCGTCTCCACGAAGACGACCTGGGTGCGGCCCGGGACGACGGCGGCCTCGATCGCGTCCATGTCGCCGGCGTCGACGAGGGCGACCTCGATGCCGAAGCGGGCGCAGACACCGGTGAAGAGCTGGTGGGTGGCGGCGAACAGCTGGCGTTGCGCCACGACGTGGGAGCCCTGCGAGCAGAGGGCGAGGATCGTGGAGGAGATGGCCCCCATGCCCGAGGCGAAGCAGACGCCGGCCTCGGCGCCCTCGAGGTCGGCCACGGCATCGGCGAAGTCCTGCACGCCAGGGTTGCCGAAGCGGGCGTAGAACTCGGGCGACCGCGGCGTGCGCGCCCGGCGGTGGGCTTCGTCGACGGTCGGCGACGACCAGCTCGTGGTCGTCACGAGCGACGGAGCGAGCGCGTCGCCGTTGCGGCGGCGGCCCGTGCGCACCGCCACCGTGTCGGGCCGCAGGTCGGCCTGGTCGCTCATCGTCCGCCTCCTGTGATGTCGGCGAGGAAGTCCGCCAGCGGCCCCTCGAGCTGGTCGCCGTGGGTGAGGAAGCCGTCGTGGCCGTTGGGGCTGTCGATCTCGACCCACGTCACCGCACGGCCCCGCTCCCGAAGAGCGTCGCGGAGCATCACCTGCTGGTGCGGCGGGTAGAGGAAGTCGGTCGTCACGCTCGCGATCAGCGAGGGCGCCTGGATGCGGTCGAGCGCCCGCGTGATGCCGCCCCGGTCACGGCCGATGTCGTGCAGGTCCATCGCCTTGTTGAGCACGAGGTACGTGTTGGCGTCGAAGCGCCGGACGAGCTTGTCGCCGTGGTAGTCGAGGTAGGACTCGACGTCGAAGCGGTGGTCGAGCCGCAGCGGGTCGATCTCCTCGGCCGAGTGGCGGGAGAACCGAGCCTCGAACTCCTGGTCCGAGCGGTAGTGGATCATCCCGACGGCACGAGCGAGCGACAGGCCCCGGTGTGGTCCCTCGCCGGGCGGGAGGTCGTAGTAGTTGCCGCCGTGGAAACCGGGGTCGAGCTCGATCGCTCGCCGGCCGACCATCGACCAGGCGATCTGCTGCGCCGAGGCCGCCACGGTCGAGGCGATCACGGCGAGCGCACCGACCCGGGCCGGGTACATGGCCGCCCACTCGATCGCCTGCATCCCACCCATGGAGCCGCCGACGACGCCGGCCCACCGTTCGATGCCGAGGTGGTCGGCGAGCTGCGCTTGGACGCGGACCATGTCGCGGATCGAGACCGTCGGGAAGTCGGGGCCGAACCGCTCACCGGTGACGGGATCGATCGAGGCCGGCCCGGTCGTGCCCTGGCAGCCGCCGAGCACGTTGGAGCACACGACGAAGAACCGATCGGTGTCGATCGCCCGGCCGGGTCCGATGACGTCGGCCCACCACCCGCCCTCGCCGGCGGCGTGGGCGTCACCGGTGAGGGCGTGGCAGACGAGCACGGCATTGGACCCGTCGTCGTCCAGGCGACCCCACGTCTCGTAGGCGACCTCGATCGACGACAGGCGACGCCCGCCGTCGAGCGGCAGACCTCCCGGCGCGAGGGTGACGAGCCGGCGACCGGGTGCCGACGTGTGGTCGGTGGTCGCTCCCGTCACCGGCGGTGCTCCGTCGTCGCTCACGTTCTCCCTCATCGCGAGGGTGGACACCGACGTTCGGGCGGCCGGAGCCGCTCGGACACTTGGTTGCCGGGCCTTCGCCCGGCCACATCCCCGCCGAGGCGGGTAGCACCTTGGGTGTCCATCCCAGGTTGCCGGACCCGATCGCTCGGGCCTCTCCGGATGTCCGCCCCAAGCTATCGGGCTTCGCTGGCGGCGGCGACGGATTCCCGAGCCGGCCACCGCCTCGGGTGCTAGGACTGCGCCATGCGCCCAGGCACCGATGCCATCGCCTCTCACGCCGTCGACATCGAGATCGACGCACCGCCCGAGCAGCTCTACGACATGGTGAGCGACATCACCCGCATGGGCGAGTGGTCCCCGGAGAGCGTCGGGGGGCGGTGGCTCGACGGCGGCACCGGGAGGGTCGGCGACTGGTTCGTCGGGGCCAACGAGACGCCGGAGCGCAGCTGGGAGCGCGAGTGCGAGGTCGCTGCGGCGGAGCAGGGCCGCGACTTCACCTTCGTCGTGCTCGGGGTGGAGCAGAACTGCACGTGGTGGAGCTACGAGTTCGCGCCGGGCGCCGGCGGCGGGACGACGGTCACCGAACGGTGGTGGATCGTGAACAAGACCCCGGCGATGGCAGCGGCCACGCCCGAGCAGTTCGCAGCACGGGCAGCCCACACCGAGACGATGATGCGGGACACGCTCGCCGCGTTGAAGCGGGCTGCGGAGGCCTGAGCCGACTCAGCGTTCGCGGCGCAGCAGCTTCCGGATCCACCCGCCGTTCATGGCCAGGCGGTCGACTCGCACCCGGGGCACGTGTCGCCTGATCGCCGCGATCACCGCGTCGCGGTCCTCGACCGGCGGGAGGTGGAAGCGCGAACCGTCGACCATGCGCAGCGCCCAGGCGCCGGCGTCCGCCTGCACGGCGATGATCGCGTCGTAGGGCGCCCGCCGAGGTGGGCCCGACAGCGTCGACACGAGCACCTCGGCATCGGTCACGAGCACCGCCTTCGAACCGAACCACGCCCCGAGCGCGAAGAACACCAGGGCGAGGACCCCGAAGTGCGTCCTCGCTGCGGTCAGGTACAGGACGATCATGAACACCGCAGCGGCCCGGTAGGCCCAGACGATCCTGCGGGGGGTGATGAAGAGGTCGCCGCCCTCCATGCCGTCGTCGTGCATCCCCGTCCCCCCGAAGCCGTCTCGATGACCACAATGCCGGACGTACGGCGGCATGTCTCCGCGGCCTCGCGCCGTGGGTGGTCGGGAGCGCCGGCGAGGACGCTACGTCACTCGCTGGGTGCCGGGGTGAGGGTCGCCCGGGCGAGCTCCCACCATCGCCACAGCGCATCGTCCGGCCTCAGGCCATAGGCCTCGGACATCAGCTGCTCGACCTCGACCAGCGCCGCCGCGCCGTCGAGGCGCAGTCGCTCGGTGGCCCGGCGCCAGGCGCCGGCATCTGCCGGCAGCGGGAGGGCGGCGAGGGCGGGACCGCTCACGCGGATCGCCGACCGGGTCAGGCCGGTGCCCGTGCTCCCTCGCCTGGCCACGGCGGTCGAGATCGGCGAGAGCAACACCGCGAGGACGGCGAACGGGTCGCCGTCGTGGGGCACGACCGCGACCACCGGCGTGATGCCGACCAGGTCCCCGTCGGGGTCGGCGATCGCCTCGATCCGGCGCGTCTGACTGGCGACGAGCACCTTTGGCCGCCGCTGGCGCTCGACCCATCGCTCGCCGGCAGCCCCGACCCGGTCGAGCACGACGGTGGGACGACGGAAGCGACGACGGGCGATGCGCGCCGTCGTCCGCCCCCATCGGGATCGGGCCGGATCGATCAGCCCCGAGGTGATGAGGAGCGGACCGGGGCCGTCCTCGTCGACGGCGTCGGCGAGCGCGTAGTACTCGTCGCGGAAGGGCGAGATGACCTCGGTGACGTCGCCGAGCCGTCCGGCCGTCATGAGCCCGACGGGCTCCGGAACCGCGGACGCAGCGGCTGACCAGGTGGGCCCGGGATCCTCGACCTCGAGCCGTTCTCCCCCGACGAGGGCCGCGGTCCTCGAGCCCGGCGGGCCCAGGACGACCGCGCAGGGGTCGATGGCCACCTCGTCGAAGGGCGGAGGATCGACCCAGACCGCGGCCAGGCGGCGACGCTCGACAACGTGCTGGCGCAGCTCTGCGGCATCACGCGCTCCGAGGAGCGACGACGGGGTGAAGCAGGCCACGACCCCATCGGCCACCGTCAGCTGATCGGCCAGCACGAGGAAGGCGGCGGCCAGGTCGGCGTAGGCGCCCAGCCGAGCCCGAACGCGCACGGGTGGCGCGGGCAGCGCCGGCCCCCGAAGTCGTCCCCCGAAGGGCGGGTTGGCGACCAGCAGGTCCACCTGGCGATCGGCGGGCCAGGAGAACGCGTCTCCCGCACCGATCTGGACGTCGAGGCACCAGCCGAGTCCGTGCCGCCACCCCCACCGACGCAGCGTCGACGTCGCGACCGACGCGGCGAGCGGGTCGATCTCGACGCCGGCGAGCGATCGGATGACCTCGTCCGGCGGGTGACCTCGGTCGACGAGCGCATCGGCGGCCGCGAGGAGCAGGGCACCTCCCCCAGCTGCCGGGTCGAGCACCGCGGCAGGTCGTCGACCGAGCGCGTCGAGGGCGAGGTCGACCAGGACGCGCCCGACCTCGACCGGGGTGTGGAAGACGCCGCCTGCGAGGCGGTCGGCGCGGGCGAGCGCCCGCTGATGGAAGCGACCGAGCGCGTCCGCCCGAGCCTCGAGATCGTCGACCTCGACGTCCGCGCGACCGGTCAGCCAGGGATCGTCATCGAGGACGGCGGCGGGGACACCGTCGGCGCGCGCCAGGGCTCGCGCCGCGAGGGCCAGCCGCTCGTCCAGCCCGTCAGGAACCGGTGGCCTGCCCGGCGACGTCGTCCTCATCGCCCCACCCATGCACGAGGTCGGTGAGGCGGCCGTCGTTGGAGAAGACCTCGACGAGCGGGGACGCGAGGTCGAGGCGGCGCTGGAGCTGCTTGACCTTGATCTCCTCGTTCCAGAGAGCGAGGCTCACGGCGACGCCGGTCGAACCGGCACGGGCCGTCCGACCGGACCGGTGCAGGTACGTCTTGTGGTCGTCCGGCGGATCCGAGTGGATCACGATGTCGATCTCGTCGACGTGGATGCCACGGGCGGCCACGTCGGTCGCGACCAAGGCCGGCAGCTTGCCCTCGGCGAAGCGCTCCAGGGCCTTCTCGCGGGCCTGCTGGCGGAGGTCACCGTGGATGGCGGCGACGCGGACGCCCTCCTTGCTGAGGTCGCGCACGAGGCGATCCGCGGCCCGCTTCGTGTTGGTGAACACGATCGTGCGGGAGGCGTTGCGGACGATGGCGGCGATGACCCGCACCTTGTCCATCTCGTGGACCTTCAGGAAGCGGTGATGCATCTGGTCGACGGTCACCTGGTCCGACACGACCTCGTGGCGTACCGGATCGGAGAGGTGCCGCTTGATGACGTGATCGACGGCGCCGTCGAGCGTCGCCGAGAACAGCATCGTCTGGTGCTCGACCTCGATGTGGCGTAGCACCCACTCGACCTGGGGCAGGAAGCCCATGTCGGCCATGCGGTCAGCCTCGTCGATGACGACCCGGGTGATGCCCCGGACGTCGATGGCCCCCCGGTCGATCAGGTCGATGAGGCGGCCCGGCGTCGCGATGATGACGTCGAGGCCTTCCTTGATGTCCTCGATCTGCTTGTCGAGGTTGGTACCGCCGTAGACGGCGAGCGAGCGCAGGCCGCGGACCTCGCCGAGCGGGGCGACGACCTCGGCGACCTGGTTGGCCAGCTCGCGGGTCGGCACGAGGATCAGCGCGGTCGGCTTGCCGTCCTCGGCTCGTTCGGTGCGCGACACGAGCGGGAGGCCGAAGGCGAGCGTCTTGCCGCTCCCCGTCTGGGCCTTGCCGCAGACGTCCCGTCCGGCGAGACCGTCTCGGACGGTCATCTCCTGGATGGCGAAGGGGGCCGTGATGCCCTGGTCGGCGAGGGCGTCGACCAGGGCGGTCTCGACGCCCAGTTCGGCGAAGGTGGTCATGGGTTGTCTCTCCCCCGGAGCCGTCCACCGGCCCGGGTGCGGTTGCGTTGGTCTTCGTCAGCGAGCCGGGTGGACCAGTGGCTCGCAGCGTCGTCGGGCAGCGGAAGACGACGACGCCGCCAGGGTACCGGCCCTCGCCTGCTCAGCGGCTCACCCCACCGTCGACGGGTCCACGTTGCCGCCGCACACGATGACGACGACGCGCTGTCCGTCGAACCGCCCGGGCTCGGCGAGCAGGCCGGCGAGCGCGGTGGCGCCGCCCGGCTCGGCCACCACCCGGACCCGTTCCCAGAGCAGCCGCTGCGCACGCACGATGTCAGCGTCGTCGACCTGCACCAACGGCTCGACGCCGTCCCGCTGGGCGGCGACGTGCGCGTACCGACCGATCCGACGGGCGCCGAGGCTGTCGGCGGCGAGACCTCCGACGTCGACCCGGACGGGCTCGCCCGCGGCCCGCGCACCGGCCAGCGTGGGCGCTGCCGTCGGCTCGACGGGCACGATGCGGGGACCCGGGCGGGCGGCGACGATCCCGGCGAACAACCCACCACCACCGACCGCGACGGCGATCGCGTCGGCGTCGGGCACGTCGGCGGCGATCTCCCGCCCGAGGGACGCCTGCCCCTGCACGATCTCGGGGAGATCGAACGGGTGGACGAGCAGTGCTCCGGTCTCTGCCGCACGCTCGTCGGCGGCGGCCTGGGCGTCGTCGTACACGTCTCCGACGACGCTCACCTTCGCCCCGAGCGCGGCGATCCGCTCGCGCTTCACCGGGGACGAGATGCCGGGCACGAAGACCTCGGCGGCGAGCCCGAGCGCGGCGGCGACGTGCGCGACGGCGATGCCGTGGTTGCCGCCCGACGCGGCGACGAGGCCGGCCGCCGGGCGCGCTCGAACGAGGGTGAGGTGGAAGGCGCCTCGCGGCTTGAACGAGCCGGCGTGTTGGAAGAGCTCGAGCTTCAGGACGACGTCGATGCCCGGCACGAGATCGGTCCCGACCGCCAGCATCGGGGTTCGGCGCACGTGCGGGGCGATGAGCCGGTGGGCAGCCTCCAGCTCGGCGGGGTCATCGGGCAAGGAGACGTCGCGGGACACCGGTTCAGTGAACCCGATCGCGACAGCCCGCGGATACGGTCGATGCCTTGCCCCCCATCCAACTCCTCGCCACCGACCTGGACGGCACGGCGCTCCGCCACGGCGGCACCGTCGCGCCTGCGGTCCGCTCGGCCCTCGACCGCGCACGCGGCGCCGGCATCGTCGTGGTCGCCGCCACCGGTCGTCCGCCCCGCTTCACGCAACGAGCTGCGCTGGAGCTCGGCATCGACGGGTACGCCGTGTGCTCCAACGGCGGCGTGACCTACCACGTCGGCGACGAGGAGCTCATCGACGTGCAGCCGCTCGGCGCAGCGGTGCGCCCCACCGTCGAGCGCCTGCGCGCCGCGGCGCCCGGCGTGGCCTTCGCCGCCGAGTGGGAGCTGACCTTCGCCTTCGAGGCGGCGTTCGAGGCAGCCATCCCGGAGCGCCCCGACCAGCCACCTCTCGTCGGAGACGTCCTCGATCTGGCCACCGAGCAGATGCACAAGATCCTGGCGGTGCATCCGGAGATCGACGGCGAGGCCCTCTGGAAGATCGCCGTCGATGCGCTCGATGGGTCGGCGGCCGCGAGCCACAGCGGGCTCGGCTTCGTCGAGATCGCCGGCCCCGGTGTCGACAAGGCGTCGGGCCTCGCACGGCTGTGCGAGCGGTTGGACATCGATCCGGCGCTGACCGCTGCGGTCGGCGACAACGTCAACGACCTCGAGATGCTGGAGTGGGCCGGACGCTCGTTCGCCATGGGTGGATCGAACCCGTCGGTCCTCGCGGCCGCCGACGAAGAGGTGCCCGACAGCGAGCACGATGGCGTGGTCGAGGTGGTCAGCCGTCTCCTGGGCGACTGACCGGGCGGACGGCCGGGCCGCCGCTCTCAGGTCCCGACGCCCGCTCGGCTCAGGCGTCGGCGTCGGCGCCCTGCACCTCGGGATAGAGGTGCTCGAGGGTGCCGGGCTCGATCCGGCAGGTCTCGATGTAGGCATCGACGTCGGCCTGCTTGAGGCGGATCACGCGGCCCATCCGGTACCCGGGAAGCTGTCCCTCGTCGATGAAGCGATAGAGCGTCCGCGGCGTGACCCCGAGGCGCTCGGCCGCCGCCTTGGTGCTCAGCCACGTGGTGTCATCGGACATACGTCGACCTTAGCCACCGCGCGCCCTGGGTAGGGGGATCCTCGGAGTCTCTCGATGCTCCTCGGTGCTTCGCCTGGCCTTCGACACCACAGACCCGCTACGCTCCGCGCTCGTGCACGGCTCAGGACCACCCGACGTGACGACGACCGCGAGTTCGACCCGATCACCTCGCCGTCTGCCTGCCCGACCGAGCTGGCCCGGCGCCCGGCCGGTGCTCGGCGGACTCCTCGTGGCGCTCGCGGCGCTGATCGCCCTGGCTGCCAGCAGCGGCGGATCCGACTCCACCGACGTCGTGGTCGCCGTCCGCGACCTGCCGGCCGGAGTCGTCCTCGGTCCCGAGGATCTCGCCCTCGCCGCCATCGACGCCCCCGATGTCGTCCTGGATCGGTCGGTCACCGACCCGGCCGAGGTGGTCGGCACGACCCTCCGCGTCGACCTCGCGGCCAACGAGGTCGTCCAACGCAGCGCCGTCGACGCCGTCGACGTCGACACGGACCGTTTCGAGCTCGCGCTCGACCTGGCCGAGGCGCAAGCCGTCGGCGGTCGCCTCCGACCCGGCGATCAGGTGCTCGTCGTGTCGGGCGGTGACGAGCCCGTCGAGCTCGGCCCCGCTCGCGTGGCGAGCGTCGCCGCACCCGTCGACGCGCTGGGCGGCGCCGGCGTGGTGGTCGTCCTCGGTGTCGACGATCCCGAGCTCGCTCGGGCACTGGGGACGCTCGACGACGGCGACGTCAGACTGATCCGCATCACCCCGGGCGGCGATCGATGAGTCGCCTCGTCGCCCTGGGCACGGCTCCGCCCGGCAGCGAGTGGTTCCGGGCGCTCGGCCGCTGGGCCGCCACCGGCGAGGTGCCGGTGGAGCTCGCCCGCTGCGTGGGCGTCGACGAGCTCCGCCGACGGCTCGACGAACGGCCGTGGTCGGTCGTGCTCGTCGACACCGCCTGCCCGGGCCTCGACCGCGACCTCGTGGTCGTGGCGGGCGAGCTCGGCGTCCCGATCATCGGCGTCCGGTCGCCGGGCGGTCCTGACGGGCCCGCCGGCCTCGTGACCGTCCTCGATGCCGACGTCGATCCCGGCGACCTCACCGACGCCGTGCTCTCGGTCGCTCGATCCATCCCGTCCATCGCCGAGGTCCCGGCGCCACCGAGCCTCACGAACGAGCCGGTCGCCGGCCGCTTGATCGGTGTCACCGGTCCGGGCGGCACCGGCACCTCGGTCGTGGCGATGGCGATCTCACAGGGACTGGGCGACGCCCGGCGTCCCGACGACGTCCTGCTCGCCGATCTCGCCCTCCACGCCGACCTCGGCATGCTCCACGCCGCGACCGACGTCGTCCCCGGCGTCCAGGAGCTCGTGGAGGCGCACCAGATCGGGCGTCCGGCACCGACAGCGCTCGACGAGCTCACCTGGGCCTCGGACGACCGGGGCTACCGGCTGCTGCTCGGCCTCCGCCGTCACCGAGACTGGACGGTGCTCCGGCCCCGTGCCTTCGCTGCCGCGCTCGACTCGGTCCTCGATCGGCACCGACTCGTCGTCGCCGACGTCGATGCCGATGTCGAAGGCGTGGAGGCGACCGGCTCGGCCGACGTCGCCGACCGTAACCTCCTGGCCCGCTCGGTCGCAGGCCGCGCCGACCTGATCGTCGTCGTCGGCCTCGACGACCTCCACGGCGTCCACGCGCTCGCCCGGACGATCGGCGAGCTCTGCGAGCACGGGGTGGAGCCGACTCGGCTGCTGCCCGTCGTCAACCGTGCGCCCCGGAGTCGACGCCGGCGCGCCGCTGTCGCCCAAGCGCTCGGCGATCTCGTCAGCGCACGGCGCGGCCGCACCGACGCCGTGCCGTCACCGGTGTTCGTCGGGCCGTCTCGCTCACTCGAGACCGCGCTGGTCGACCCGGCCCGCCTGCCCGACGCCTTCGCCTCGTCGGTGGTCGACGCGGCCCGCGCCCGACTTGACGCCCTGGCGCCTCGATCAGGTGATGATGCAGGGCCGACGCTGATCGCGCCGGGCGATCTGGGCATCGCCTCCTGAGCCCGACCGCTACTGGCGGGCCATGATCCGCCGGAGCGTTGCCTCGTCGTCCTCGACCAGGTCGCCGGAGACGTCGACCGTCACCGAGTGGATGACGCCGCCGTACTCGAACGGCGGGGTGATCTCAGGGCCGACGGGCGCCCCCGGCGCCCAGCCGACTCGCACGCCCGACGTCAGCCCCAGCGAGAGCGGGCACGTGACGGGGACCTCAGCGGCTCCGACGAGCTCACCGTCGAGGTAGAGCTGCCCGATGCCCCCGGCGCCGCGGCCTGCGGCGATGTCGGGCTCGATCGTCACGTCGAACTCGAACCGGAGCCGATGCCGACCGGCAGGCACGGGCCGCTCGGCGCGCACGTGGTGGAACTCTCGGGCAACGTAGTTGTGTACCCACGTCAGGCGGCCGTCGAGTACGTACAGGCCGTAGCCACCGTCGGTGCCGCCATGTTCGATGAGCATCCCGTCGGCCCCGCCCTCGGGCACCTCCACCTCGGCGGTGATGGAATGAGAGCGGTTCAGGACGATCGCCGCTGCGTTGGTGGGCACGGCCTGGGTGCCCGGGTAGTACGTGTAGGACGTCCGAGGGGCCGCGATCGTGGGACGCTCCTCGGCGAGACGCGACGTGCCGCGGCCGTCGACCGGCAGCACCCCGTACCTGCCCGCCTCGACGTACCAGGTGGCGATCATCTCGATCAGCCGGTCTCGGTGCTCGGCGGCCACGTCGTGGTTCTCCGCGAAGTCCTCGGCCACGTGGTACAGCTCCCATGCCGTGGCGTCGAGCTCGGTGAGCTGCTCCTTCGAGATCGGGTCGCCGAAGGAGCGCCCCGACTCGCTGAACGACGTGCCTGGCCAGGGGCACACCGCCCGCCAGCCGTCGTGGTAGAGCGAGCGGTGGCCGAGCATCTCGAAGTACTGCGTCGAGCGCAATGACGGCGCCTCCGCGTCGTCGAAGGTGTGGGCGAAGCTCACGCCCTCGACCGGCGACTGCGCCACGCCCTTGATCGACGTCGGCACCTCGATCCCGAGCGCATCGAGGACGGTCGGCATCATGTCGACGGCATGGGTGTACTGCGTCCGGACCTCCCCGCGAGCGGAGATGCCGGCCGGCCAGTGCACGATGAACGGGTCGGAGATCCCACCGCGGTAGGTCTCGCGCTTCCAACGGCGGAACGGGGTGTTGCCGGCGAAGGTCCAGCCCCAGGCGTAGTGGTTGAACGTGTCGGGCCCGCCGAGCTCGTCGATCTGGGCGAGGTTCTCCTCGAGCGACTCGGGCACGTTGTTGAAGAACAGGTTCTCGTTGACCGAACCGTGGGGACCACCTTCGGAGCTCGCGCCGTTGTCAGAGATCACCATCACGATGGTGTTGTCGAGCTCGCCGAGCTGCTCGAGGAAGTCGAGCATCCGCCCGATGTGGTGATCGGTGTGGGTGAGGAAGCCCGCGTAGACCTCCATCATCCGTGCGTAGAGGCGCCGCTCGTCGGCGGAGCAGTCCTCCCAACGGGCCACGTCGGGGTCGTGCCGAGACAGCTCGGCATCGGGCGGCACGATGCCGAGCTCCTTCTGTCGAGCGAACGTCTCGTCCCGGTATGCGTCCCAGCCGTCGTCGAAGCGGCCCCGGTACCGATCGGACCACTCCCGTCGCACGTGGTGGGGTGCGTGCATGGCCCCGGGGCAGAAGTACATGAAGAACGGCTTGTCGGGTGCGACCTGCTTCGCATCCGCGATGTAGGAGATCGCCTGGTCGACCAGGTCCTCGGTGACGTGGTACCCCTCCTCCGGCGTCGCCGGCGGCTCGACCTGGTGGTTGTCGTGGACGAGCTCCGGGTAGTACTGGTGCGTCTCCCCACCCATGAAGCCGTAGAACCGCTCGAAGCCACGCCCGAGCGGCCACCGGTCGTAGGGCCCGGCCGCCGAGATCTGATCGGCCGGCGTGAGGTGCCACTTGCCGAGGGCGTAGGTGTTGTAGCCCTCGCCCTGGAGGATCTCGGCGATGAACCCGTTCTCGTGCGGGATGTTGCCGTTGGAGCCGGGGAAACCGGTCGATGCCTCGGTGATGCAGGCCAAGCCGTTGGAGTGGTGGTTGCGTCCGGTCAGCACGCACGAGCGAGTCGGCGAGCACAGCGCCGTCGTGTGCATGTTGCGGTAGCGAAGACCACCGGCCGCGAGTCGGTCGAGGTTCGGCGTGTCGATCGGCGCCCCGTAGCAGCCGAGCTGACCGAAGCCGGTGTCGTCGAGCACGATGAACACGACGTTGGGCGCTCCGTCGCGAGCCCTCCGCGGCTCGGGCCAGGCCGGCGAGGACTCCTCGACGGTCCGGCCGACCACCCCGCTGAACGCGGTCCCCGGTCGATACTCCTCCACGGCCCAACCTCCTCAGGAGCGAATACCGCGAACCTAGACCGACGGGGCGCGTCGTGGAACAGCTGCGACGTGGGAGCATCCACGTCATGGCGAGCGACGCGGACCCTCCGGCCGGGCCCTGCTGCGCTCCATCTCGATCGGGTGCTGACGACTCGGCGGAGCCACGGCCGGCCGGCACACACGCACCGGGTGCGGCCATGGAGCAAGCGCTCGTCGAGGTGCCCACCGGCGTCTTCACGATGGGCACCGACGACGCCCCTCGCTGGCCGGCCGACGGCGAGGGGCCGAGCAGGCGAGTGCGAGTGTCGGCGTACCGGATCGCGGCCACCGCCGTCACCAACGCGCAGTTCGCCGAGTTCGTGGCGGCGACCGGGTTCCGCACCGACGCGGAGCGGTACGGCTGGTCGTTCGTCTTCGCCGCCTTCCTGCCCGACGACTTCCCGCCGACCCACGGCGTCGCCGAGGCGCCCTGGTGGCGGGTCGTCGAGGGGGCCGACTGGGCCCACCCGGACGGGCCGCAGTCGTCGGTGGCCGAACGACTCGAACATCCGGTGGTCCACGTCTCCTGGAACGACGCGCAGGCGTTCTGCGGCTGGGCCGGTGTCCGGCTCCCGACGGAGGCGGAGTGGGAGCGAGCAGCGCGCGGTGGGCTCGAGGGCCGCCGCTACCCGTGGGGTGACGAGTTCGCGCCGGACGGAATCACTCGGTGCAACATCTTCGAGGGCCGCTTCCCCGCCGAGAACACCACGGCGGACGGCTACGCAGGCACCTCACCGGCGGACGCGTACGAGCCCAACGACTTCGGCCTCCACGGCGTGGCCGGCAACGTGTGGGAGTGGTGCGCCGACTGGTTCCACCCCACCTTCCACCAGCGCGAACGCCGCACAGACCCCGTCGGCCCGCCTCGCGGCGACGTGAAAGTGATGCGTGGCGGGTCGTACCTCTGCCACGACTCGTACTGCGATCGGTACCGGGTGAGCGCGCGAAGCAGCAACGGCCTCGACTCCTCCACGGGCAACCTGGGCTTCCGGATCGCGGCCGACGCCTGACGACGTGCTCGGGTGGTGGAGCCGCCGAGCCGCCTCAGCGGCGAACGCCGGTGAAGAGCACCGCCGCCGACGCCGCTGCGACCTCGGGGGCTTCGGCGAGCAGTCCGGCGAGCCCGGCGGTGCCGGTCGGTTCGGCGTCGATGCCGGTGTGCGCCACGCCGAGGTGGTGAGCGTCGGCGATCTGCTCCTCGTTCACGACGACGGGGAGGCCTCCGGTGATCAGTGAGCGCCGGACGACGGCCTGCCAGTCGTAGGTCTCGTCGTCCAGGATCCCGCCGGCGAGCGAGTGCGGCTCCACCGGCCAGGGGACCATCACCTCCGACCGGTGGCGTGACGCCGCGTCGACATCGCCGCCGTATGCGCCGACGACCCGCTCGTGCGCCAACGACAACGGGTGACAGCCCTCGGTCTGCACCGGCACGAGGGCGGGCTCGCGATCGAGCGGACCGTCGGCCCGAGCGGCCACGGCGACCCCGTCGGACACGCCCGTGGCCAACGCTCCCCCGCCGACCTGCACGTACAGCCGGTCGAGTCCGGCTGCACCGACCTGCTCGCCGAGCTCGAAGCCGAGCGTTCGGCCACCGTCGATCGTCAGGCCGTTGTCGGGCCCCTGGCAGCCGAAGGCGAGGGCGCCGTCCGCGACCGCCTCTCGGAACCGGAGGTAGCAGGGATCGCCGGCCTCACCCTCCCGCCGCTCGCACACCTCGATCTCGGCGCCGAGCGCGTCGAGACGGTCGAGCACGGACGGCGCGGCGACGGGAGGGACGAAGACGCGGAGGCGGCGTTCGGCTGCGGCGGCGACGACCGCCGCGCCGAGGGCGGCGTTGCCGCACGAGGCGATGGCCAGGGTCGCGTCGGCGCCCTCGACGCGACCGGCCCGGTCGAGCACGGCCAGGTGGACGGCGATCCCGAACAGGTGCCGCGCCTTGTGCGAGCCGGACACGTTGCCGGTCTCGTCCTTGACCCAGAGCTCGCCGTCGAATCCGATGGCCGACGCCAGCGCCGGCTGACGGGCCGTCGGCGTGATCCCGAAACCAGCCCCGTCCACGTCGGCCACCGCGTCGTCGAGGTCCCGCACCAGCGACACGTAGGCGGCGTCGTCGATGCCCACCGCCGTCGCCGTGCGCCACGACCACAGCATCCGTCGATAGCGAAGGAAGGGCTGGTGCTCGTCGGGATCGGACCACCATCGCCCGGGCAGTGGAGGAGCGAGCACGCAGTCGTCATCGAGGCCGGCCCGGGGGCATCGTCCCAGGTCGGCTGCGGGTTCCTGGCCGCAGCGGGCGCAGGCGCTCACCCGGCGAGGGACCCGGTGCGTTCGTTGAACTCCCGGATCCGCTCGTCCCACGGCTCGACGAGGTCGAGCAACGACGACCAGAAGGCCTGGTCTCGACGGCGGTCGAAGTCCTCGACCGACTCACCCTGCTGCTCGACCCAGGTGTAGTAGCCGAGGTTGAAGATGCGCCGCCGATCGGCCTCGCGCAGCGACAGGAAGGCATCGGTGTCGACGGCCGCGAGGTGCTCGGCGAACACGGCGGCAGCATCGACCGCACCGAAGCCGTCCGGGTAGTGGGTGGCGGTGTACTGCGCCCGCTCGGCGTCGTAGAGCTCGCTGCCGTCGGTGGCGACGGTGACGATGACGTCCTCGGGGCCGTAGCCCTCGTAGCGGGCGAGCTTGATCGCCGACAGCGCGTTGCAGATCGACGAGTAGCCGAGATGGGTCAGCTCACCGATCGTCGCCTCGGGCACGCCCTGGCGGCGGAGCTCGTCGTGTCCGGCAGGAGAGTTGAACAGCAGGTCCAGCGCATCGGTGGATCGGTCGCTGATGGCCGAGACGTAGTCGGAGCTCATCACGTTGTGGATCAACGGCACGTGCTTGTCGCCGATCCCCTGGATGTTGTGCTCGCCGTAGCCGTTCTCGAGCAGCGTCGGGCACTCGAGCGCCTCCGCGACCACGATGCGCGAGCCGTACCGGTCCTTGAGGTGGTCGCCCGCGGCGAGCGTGCCGGCGGACCCGGACGCCGACACGTAGGCGCGGAGGCGGGCTCCGGGCAGCGAGGAGGCGACGTGCTCGTAGACGGTCGCCAGCGCGTCGCCGGTGACGACCCGATGGCCGATGTGGTTCGCGTACTCGGAGAACTGGTTGAGGATGACCGTGTCGGGCTCCTGCTCGAGCCGGGCGCACGCGTCGTAGATCTCCTTGACGTTCGACTCGGTCCCGACCGTGCGGATGATGTCGGCCGGGTCGGCGACCCATCGGTCGAGCCAGTCGAAGCGGGCCTTGCTCATGCCCTCGGGGAGCACGGCGACACCTCGGCAGCCCATGATCCGGCTGATGGCCACGCCGCCCCTGGCGTAGTTGCCCGTCGACGGCCACACCGCGCGCTGGGAGGTCGGATCGAACTGTCCGGTGACCACCCGCGGCACCAGGCAGGCGTAGGCGGCCAGCACCTTGTGGGCCCGGATCATCGGGAACCGGTAGCCGTAGGCCAACACGATCGTCGCCTCGACGCCGGTGAGCTCGGGCGGCACGACGATGTGCCCGGGCACGTCGACGGTGCTCTGCCGGTCGTGGGCGTTGTACCAGTTGACCCGGAAGAGGTTGCGGGCGTCAGCGGCGTCGGGCTCCACCGTCCCGAGCGACTCGCGGACATCGGCCGGAGCGCTGGTCGGGTCGACCAGCTGGGCGAAGGTCGGGAGCACGATCCCGTTGTCGGCGAAGCGGCGTGCGGCACGGTCGAGGACGTCGGCGTCGACCACCTCGGCGGTCATCTCGAACGGGCGCTTGGTCGCAACGGTCACGGGGGTCCTTCCGAGGCTCGTGGTTCCGACAGTGTGGTGCCCGCACCTACCATCCGGCGAGCCCCCTGGACCTGCGCTCGGAGGACCGTGGAGATCGTCGCACCGGCCAGCTCGGCCAACATCGGCCCCGGCTTCGACGCGCTCGGCCTCGCGCTCGACCTCCCGTTCCGGGTCTGGTTCGGCGACGACCGCCCGATGGAGGAGACGCATCCCGGCATGCGGGCGTTCCGAGGGGCCGGCGGGACCGGTCCGCTGTCCTGGCGGTCCCCCATCCCGCCGGGTCGAGGTCTCGGCTTCTCGGCGGCGGCGCGGGTCGCCGGACTCGCCGCGGCCGTCGTCCAGCGTGGCGACGAGCTCGACGCTTCCCGTCCGGAGATCTACGAGCGGGCCACCGAGCTCGAGGGCCATCCTGACAACGCCGCTCCGTCCACCTACGGGGGCTTGACGATCAGCGCCGGCGACCGACTGCTCCCGCTCGAGCTCGGGCTCGACGCGGCGGTCGTCGCCTGGGTCCCCGACGACTGGGCGACCTCCACCGATGCCTCGCGCTCACGGCTGCCGGAGACGATCCCGTTCGCTGACGCGGTCTTCAACATCGGACGGACCGCGCTGCTCGTCGGCGCCCTGACGACCGGGAACGCCACAGCACTGGCAGGGGCGACCACCGACCGCCTCCACCAGGACGGACGCCTCGAGCTCGTCCCGAACAGCCGCGCCGCCCTCGACGTGCTCGCGACGCGCTCGCTGGCGGCGTGGCTCAGCGGATCCGGGCCGACGGTCGCCGCCTTCGTCGAGCGACACGGGGTCGACGACGTCGGCGCCGACCTGCCCGAGGGGCGCGTGCTGGTGCTCGACGTCGACCGGGTCGGCGTGCGGGTCATCGACGGCTGAGCCAACCCCGCCGACGCGACGGCGGAACGTCCACGCCGCTCGTGATCGCCGGAGGACGCCGCCCGTCCTCGCTTGGGGTCGGCGCTGTGACCTCTGCCACAATCGGGTGATGCAGAACCACTTCGGGATGATCTGGGAGTCGGTCGCGGACGCGGTGCCCGACCACATCGCCGTCGCCCAGGGCGACCGGCGCGTCACGTGGGCCGACTACGAACAGAACGCTGCCCGCCTCGCGCAGGCGTGCCTGGACGCCGGCCTCGGTCCCCACTCGAAGGTGGGGATGTACCTCTACAACTCGCCCGAGTACGCCGAGACCAACTTCGCCGCGATCAAGTTCCGTGGCGTCCCGATCAACGTCAACTACCGGTACCTGGACGAGGAGCTCTACTACCTCCTCGACAACGCCGACATCGAGGCGCTGGCGTTCCACTCGTCGCTCGGCGACCGGGTGGCTCGGGTCAAGGACCGGCTGCCCCAGCTGAAGCTGCTGATCGAGGTCGACGACGGTCCGGCCGAGGACGGCTCGCAGGGCGTCGACGGCGCCATCAGCTACGACCAGCTGCAGGCGACGACCTCGCCGGCCGAGCGGATCGAGCCGCAGGGCGACGAGTTGTACATGTTCTACACCGGCGGCACCACGGGGATGCCGAAGGGCGTCATGTACCCGATGCGCGACTTCACGAAGTTCTTCATCGAGGGGTATCCGGCGATGGTCGGGCTGCCGCCGTTCGACGGACCCGATGCCTTCGCGCCAATGGCCAAGCAGCTCTACGACGCGGGCCAGTCGGCCGTGGCGATGTCCGGTCCGCCGCTCATGCACGGCACGGGCTGCTGGCTCGGGATGATGGTGCCCCACACGCTGGGCGGCACGGCCGTGCTCTTGGAGAGCCGGTCGCTCGACCCGGCCGAGATGTGGTCAGCGATCGAGCGCGAGGGCGTGCAGTCGCTCGTGATCGTCGGTGACGCGTTCGCCAAGCCGATGGTCCGGGCGCTCGACGCCGAGCCGAACCGTTGGGATGCGTCGTCACTGCGGATGATCGTGTCCTCGGGCGCCATGTTCTCGACCGAGGTCAAGCAGGCGATGATCGCCCACGTGCCGCACCTCGCGATCGCCGACGTGCTCGGCTCGACCGAGGGTGGCATGGGCCAGCAGATCACCACCAAGGACACCCCGCAGGGCGAGACGGCGAAGTTCACGATGCAGGCGACGACCAAGGTCTTCGACGACGAGGACAACGAGGTCGAGCCGGGCTCGGGCGTGGTCGGCATGGTCGCCAACGGTGGCCTCGTGCCGATCGGCTACTACAAGGACGAGGAGAAGTCGGCTCGGACGTTCCGGGAGATCCGGGGCGAGCGCTACGCCTTCATCGGCGACATGGCCACGGTGGAGGAGGATGGCTCGATCACCCTCCTCGGGCGGGGCTCGAACTGCATCAACACCGGCGGCGAGAAGGTCTTCCCCGAGGAGGTCGAAGAGGCGCTCAAGGTGCATCCGGCCGTCGAGGACGCCCTCGTGTTCGGCGTGCCCGACGAGCGGTTCGGTAACCGCGTGGTGGGCGTGGCATCACTCGCTCCGGGGTCCGACGCCGATCCCGAGGCGATCATCGCCGAGACGAAGGGCCGCCTGTCGAGCTACAAGCTCCCCAAGCAGCTCCTCGTCGTCGAGGACGTGCCCCGGGCGCCGAACGGCAAGGCCAACTACCCGGCTGCCAAGGACCTCTTCGACGCGTCCGACGCCTAGGACCGGACCGGCCCTCGGTCGGGCGAGCTCTGACGGCTAGCGACAGCGCCCCGGCGAGTCGCACTGGAACCGCGTCGTCAGGCCGGTCTCATCGACGAGCACGTAGGCGTAGGCCGTTGGCGCGTCGGCGCCCACGATCGGCGCATCGAGGTCGCGGCCGCCCAGCGAGCCGTAGAATTCGGTGTCACCGAACGAGAACATGCCGCCGTCGGCGGCGACGAGCAGGTAGCCGTTCCCGTCGAAGCCTGCCGAGGGCAGAATCCCGCGAACCGGAGCGTTCAACGGCGTTCCGCCCATCGATCCGTGGAACCGCGCGTCCCCGAACGCGAAGACGCCGCCGTCACTGGCGACCAGCCAATACCCATCGCCCGAGCGCGTCGGGGCCATGCCGATCACCGGCTGGTTCAACGGGGTTCCGCCCAGCGATCCGTGGAACATTGCGTCCCCGAACGCGAAGATCCCGCCGTCGGCCGCGACCATCCAGTACCCCTCGCCGGACGGTGACGCGACGGCGTCGATGATCGGAGCGTTGAGCGCGACGCCGTCGAGGTCGCCGTGGTGGGTCGCCCGTCGGTAGGCGATCGCTCGTCCACTGCTCGTGAACTGCAGGTACTCCTCACCGCCGGTGAACTCCGTTGCGACCACCTGCTCACCGGGATGTAGGAGCGGGATGCGGGCGGCGTTCCGAATCCAGCCCCCATCGGTCACGATGGCGCCGTCGGAGAACGTCACGCTGTACTCGGGATCCTCTGGCCACCTCCTCCTCGTGTCGAGGTCGACGACGGGGGCGGTCGGGTCGAGGCGGTCGTGGCCGATCACGACCTGACGGCCGGAGAGGGGCCCTCCCCGGTGGTAGGCGATGACGCTCCCGTCATCACTGCGGAGGATCGGAGCGGTCACCGAGACGTCCCCGTCCAGCACCGTCGTGGTCCCGTCAGCGTCGGTCTGCACGAGCTCACAGGTCGCTCCGGTGCTCCGGAACCACAGCACGTCCTCCGATGCGATCGTGGGGCCGTACCGGCCCAGCAGGCTCGGCGGGTCGACGGTCACCGTCACCGCGCATCCATCGACTGGACCGATGTCTGAAGCGACCAGCGTCGTGCCGGACGGCGAGACCCGGAGCAAGCCGCGCGGACGAAGCGTCCCGCTGCGATCGATGACGTACACCGCCTCGTCGTCGGCGACGTCCAGGTCGTCGGTGACGAAGCGTTCCGGACTGCGCCACACCTGCCCATCGACTCGCCGCCAGGTGTTGACGTGGTACCCATCTGCGACGGACGCGTCGTGCTCGATGGACAGCCAGGCCACAGCGGAGCCGTCGTCGGACACTGCGACGCGGACGGGGCGGTGTCCGCCGGTGAGGTCGATCGGCCCCGTTCCGGCCATCCGATCGATGACGTGGAAGAGCATGTCCGACGTCCGCCGGGACTCGACGTATCGCTCGACGGACCCGACGTACGCCACCACGGACCCGTCCCGCGACGCTCCGGTCCAACCGACGTGGTCGACCTCGGCGAGCACGGTCCGACCGCCGGTCGACCGGTCGTACACGACGGGTCCGAGCACGAGCTCGGCCCCGTTGCGGGTCAGGGCGCCACTCTCCGGTGCGCTCGCGCCGTCGGGTACGAGCCAGTCGCCGTCGTCGGCGGAGATCCACGGCCACTGCCGGAAGAAGAGGGCGCGTCCATCCGCTGAGAGGTCGAGCACCGTTCTGATCGGTGACTCGTGCGTCGGCCCCGGATGGGCGACCAGGAGCTCGATCTCGCTCGTGTTCGTGACGGCAGGCGACGCCGGCGTCCCGATCGTCGAGGCGACCGAGGTCGCGAGGACGACGGCGGCCCACGCCGAACGTTTCCGGCCACGCCGCGGCACGCTCCGGGTTGCCATCGGCGGCGCAGGTGTTCCCGGCCGAGAGCCCATCGCCGCCGGCCCGGAACTGCTGCGAACCAGCTTGCTCCGATTCCACCACGTGCCCACGATCGAAGCGTAGGACGAGCCGTTCGACCGTACCGGTCACGCTCGGAGAGTCGGCCGTGGCGGTGCGCATCCGACGCCTCGGACGGGCACTCAGTCGGGCGGCGGGGACTCGATTCGTCGTCCGGTCAACTCGTCGACCCCGATCCGCACCCACGAGGTGCGTTCGAGGTCGTCGGCCCAGACGTGATGGCCGAGACGATCGAGATGCGCGGCAACGACCGTGTCGAGCACTGGTTCGACGGTGCCGCGCACGAGGACGCTCCAACCCCGACGGGCTTCGGCGTCGACGCCGTCGACCTCGAACGCGACTCGGCTCCCGCTCAGCCGTTGGGCGAGATCGAGCTTGGCGCCGAAGCCGGTGCGGAAGTAGATCGCACCATCGTCGATGACGTGGTTCACGGGCAGGATCGTCGGCTCATCGTGGGTGACGAAACCGACCCGCCCCACGTCGGCCTCGGCGATCAGGTTCCAGCACTCGTCGGCCTCGAGCTCGACGAGCGTCGGTCGGTCGGCGTCGGTCACCTCTCCTCCTCGCTCACAGGTAGCCCCGCAGGGTCGCCGCCTCGACCACGCGGTCGACGGCGAGACCGAACGCGGCCTCACGCATCGAGCCGACGTCGTCGTCCGCGTCCTGGAACTCGCGGCACTGTCGATAGGCGGTCGTGAGCTTCTTGCCCAGACGACGATCCACCTCGTCCTCGTCCCAGCGGATCTCCTGGTTGTTCTGGACCCACTCGAAGTAGCTCACGATGACCCCGCCCGCGTTGGCGAGGATGTCGGGGATCACGACCACGCCCCGGTCGTGGAGCGCGGCGTCGGCCCAGGGCGTCACCGGATGGTTGGCGGCCTCGATGATGAGCTTCGCCGAGATGTCCCCGACGTTGTGCTCGGTGATCACCTCGCCCAGGGCGGCGGGAATGAGCACGTCGGCGTCCGAGGTGAGGAGCTCGTCGTTCGAGATGGCGTCGGCGCCGGCGAACCCGACGACCGAGCCGGTCTGCTCGACGTGGGTGCAGAGCTTCGGGACATCGAGGCCGGTGCCGTCGAAGATGGCGCCGTTGACGTCGGAGACGGCGATGATCTTGTAGCCCTGCTCGTGGGCGAACTTGGCGGCGAACGACCCGACGTTGCCGAAGCCCTGGATGGCGATCGAGAGGTCCTTCGGGTCACCGAGGCCGAGGTCGGCGACCGCCTCGTCGAGCACGACCTGCACCCCGCGACCGGTCGCCGACTCACGACCCAGTGATCCACCGAGCGCCACCGGCTTGCCCGTCACGATCTGGTTGGTGTGGCCGCGCCGCTTGCCGTACTCGTCCATGAACCACGACATCACCTGCGCGTTCGTGTTCATGTCGGGAGCGGGGATGTCGCGGGTGGGGCCGATGACGTGGGAGATCTGACCGAAGTAGGTCCGCGACATCCGCTCGAGCTCGGCGTGCGACATCGGGCCGGGATCGACCTGGATCCCTCCCTTGGCGCCTCCGAACGGCACGTCGACGAGCGCGGTCTTCCAGGTCATGAGCGACGCCAGCGCTCGAACCTCTTCGAGATCCGCAGCCGGGTGATAGCGGATGCCGCCCTTGTACGGACCACGAGCGCCGTTGTGCTGCACCCGGTAGCCGTTGAAGACCGACATCGTGCCGTCGTCCCGCCGGACCGGCACCTGCACCCGCAGCTCGCGGTAGGTCCCGCTCAACACGGCGATCGCGGCATCGGTCAGATGGTCGATCGCCGCGGCCCGGTGGAAGAAGTAGTTGACGGCTTCGAACGCGGTCAGATCTGCCCGCAACTCCACGTCGCCCCTCCTGGGTCGGATGGCTCCCCCGACGCGGAGGGTAGCGAACGACCAGGAGCAGGATCGGGTCAACCCGATCGGCGCCAGTCGGGTGGCGGTGTCAGCTCAGCCGACGTCGGCCCAGCGATGACCCTCGGCGAGGTCGCGGCACGGCGTGCCGCGGCCCACCTGGTGGACGCCCCAGGTGTCACCCGGGCCCATCCGGTCGAGGGAGGTGAGCGACGGGTACATGACCTCGCTCGTGCGACCGACGTGGTCCATGCCGAGGACGTGGAGGATCTCGTGCAGGACCACGGCTCGTTGCGAGGAGCCGAGCCGTTCGTAGTCGACGTCGGCCCGGAACACCGCGGCACCGCTGACCAGCACCCAGCCGGAGCCGCCGTCGGCGAGGCGTCCGAAGCGTGCCGTCGAGCCGCCCTGACCGACCGCACCCCCGAAGGGGTGCTCGTTGCCGTTCTTCCACGTGAACAGCAGTGGGCGGAAGGCGTTGCCCACCGAGGAGTTGTCACGCCACGACGCGAAGTCGGCATCGACCTCACCGGCGAAGACGAACTCGAAGCCGCCGGCGGCCGAGATCTCGGCGAGCACGTCAGCGAGCACCTCACGGGAACCGGGGGGCGCCGACGAGAAGTCGGTGACGTACTCGATCGGCTTGCACGCCGGGTACCGACCGGGCGTGTTGTCGCCGTCGACGATGAAGTAGTCGACCTCGCCGTTCGGCGGATACAGCCCCGAACCGACCGGGTGGGGCAGGTCGACCGGCGGCGTCGGTGTGGTGGGTGCGGGCGCGGTCGTCGGCGGGGCCGTCGGGGTCGGGGCGGGCACCGGATCGCTGTCACGGCGTCCACCGGGAGCTCGCCCGAACGCCGCCGTCGAACCGTCGCTGTAGATGACGCGGTACCCCTGCCGGGTCGGGTTGGAGACGATGCCGACGGCCGTGTTGCCGTTCCGGGCTCGCTCCTCGCCGAGGTCCTCCGCGTCGCCGAACCCGGCGATGACGCCGTTGGACCGGAGGATCCAGTAGCCCTGGTTCGACGGGGTCGCGGCGAGGCCGACGACGTCCTGGACGCCGGTCCCACCGAGGCTGCCGAAGAAGGCCGGCTCGACGCCCTGGGGCGCGAAGGAGAACACGCCACCGTCGCTCGCCACCATCAGGTAGCCGGCGGTCGCCGGCGTCGACAGGATCCCGTTGATCGGTGCGTTGAGCCGAGTGCCACCCATCGAGCCGAAGAAGGCGGCATCGCCGAAGGCGAAGATGCCGCCGTCGAAGGCCACCAACCAGTAGCCGTCGCCCGTGGGGCTCGGTGCGATCGAGAAGATCGGCGCGTTGAGCCGTGCGCCGCCCATCGAGCCGTAGAACTCGGCATCGCCGTAGCTGAACACGCCACCGTCGAACGCCACGAGCCAGTAGCCCTCGCCCGACGGTGTCGACGCCATGCCCTGGACCGGCCCGTTGAGCGGGAGGTCGCTCGCGTCGCCGAACCAGTCGGCGTCACCGACGGCCTGGACGGTGCCGTCGCCGTAGGCGATCCAGTAGCCGTCGCCGTCGGGGGTCGAGGCACCCCCGACGACGCCACCGCTCGCTGCGGCGTCGAGGACGAGCTCGGTCTGGGCGTCGCCAGCGAGCTGGAGGTCATCGTGGCCACCTTCGTGCGGCACAGCGGCGGGCGCAGCGACGAGGAGCGCGAATCCTGCAACGACCGCGGCGACGCCCATCACCGCTCGACCGACCCCGGACCTCAACATGTTCGTCATGTTGCCAGCCGGCAAGACCCATGTCAGCTCGCTGAAAGCGCTCGCTGTCACGATTTCGTCACATGCAGCGGCTCAACGTCAAGGCTCCGCGAAGACCACGTCAGGTGGTGGTGAACGCCGACGGTCAGACCGTGAGCAAGTCGCCTTCCGGCAGGTGCGGCACCTCGTTGAGGCTCAGGATCACCCGACGATCCCCGAGCGCGAGGACCCGGTGCACCGACGCGTGGGCCGGCCGGAAGAACATGTCCTCGCCCAGGTGCAGGATCTCGGCGAGATAGGCGTTGATGACGCCGCCGTGGCAGGCGACGGCGACCTGCTCGCCCGGGTGCTGAGCGATGATGCCCTCGACCGCGGCATTGGCCCGGCGACGGAACTCCATGCTCGGCTCGGTGTGCGGGTAGACGTCCCACCGGCGCTCTCGTGCCCAGCGCTCGCGCATACCGCTCAGCTGCAGCTGACCGAGCGCCTCCGCCGCCGTCTTGCCGGGCTCGAGGTCGCGGAAGACGTGGATCTCCTCGAGCTCGGCGAGGACGTTGAGCTCGCGGTCGTGCGGGGCGGCGATCGCCGAACCGGTGTCGTGAGCACGCAGGAGTGGTGAGGCGTAGACGGCGTCGATCCGCTCGTTCGCGAGGTACCGACCCACCGCCTCGGCCTGACGCTCACCGGTCTCGGACAGCGGCGGATCACGCCAATCCTCGGGCACCGAGCTGCGCACGTCGGCGGGAAACCGCTGCTGGCCGTGACGCACCAGCACGAGCTCGGTGACGCCCTCCACGCCGTTCAGGAAGGCTCGATCCATGGGCGACTGCGTCGCCGGGGGTGATGACACGCCCGGATCGTAGGCGGACCTCGGCTGCGGTCCCTCACCCGCCTGGGCCCGCTCGACCCGGCTCAGGTCGCCCGGTTGGAGCGCCACGCGTCGGGAACCTCGGGCAGCGACAGGTGTGGGACCAGGGGTCGCACGGTCTTCGCTGCGATGCAGCCCTCCCAGACGCCGACGCCGTAGGCGAGGTCGTCGGCGATGGTCGCCACCGTGGACCGAGCCACGCCGACCTCGGGGCGGGCTCGCCGGGTCTCGGCCAGGACCGGGGCCAGCAGCGCGAGCAGCAGTCGCCAGCGCAGGCCTCGCCGCCCGAGGGCGACGAGGGCGAACGGCCACCACGTCCGTCGCGTCGACCGCGCGATGGCGTGCACGATCCGCACCTGGCTCGTCGCGACGACCTCCACGGCAACCCGTGGCTGGACACCGGAGCGATGCAACTTGAGCAGCCCGGCCACCATCCCTCCGACTGCCGTCACCGCGGCGAGGCCCGGGCGCTTGGCCAGCGCCAGGAGCCATGCGGTCGTCGAGATCGCCGGAGCGACGAAGGGCACGACCGCGGCGCCATGACGCGTCGACAGGGGTCCGGCGGAGGACCCGTAGCTGCGCCGCTGTTCCGCCCAGGCCCGCCAGCTGCTCCGCGGTCGGTGCCAGACGGTGACGGAGGGCTCGTAGCGCACCTCGCCACCGCCGGCGACGATCCGCCAGATCAGATCGACGTCCTCGCCGAAGCGCAACGCCGGGTCGAAGGCCGGAGCGTCCGCCCGGGCGACGAGGGCGGCGGTCGGCACGTAGGAGACCGAGGAGCCGGGTCGGACCGGTGCGGGTCGGCCGCCGAGGTCGAGCGGCGAGCCGTCGACCTCGTAGCGCTCGAGGGTCGTCGGACCGGGCACCGACCGGATGCGCGGGGCGACGACGACGACGTCCGGATCGACGAAGTGGCAGAGCAGCCCGTCGAGCCAACCCGGCTCGGGCCGGCAGCCGGCATCCACGAACGCGACGAACGGCGTCTCGACGATCGTCCGGCCGTGCTCACGGGCGACCCCGGGCCCGCCGGACCGATCGCGGCGCAGCACGGTCGCCCCCGTCCGATCGGCCGCCGACCGGACGGCGTCGGCATCCTCGGACCCGTCGTCGACGACGACGAGCGGGCCGGGCTCACCGAGAGAGGTGAGGGTCTCGGCCAATCCGTCGGGGTCGTCGCGAACCGGGATGACGATCGTGACGTCATCGACCGCATGCTCGGCCGTCGACCAGAGCGGATGGGCGACCCCGGCCCTCACGAGGCGCCGGGCGAGGCCGGCCGCCGGACCGGTCTCGGGGACGGGCTCGCCGGCGAGCCAACGGTCGAGCAGTCGACCCCCGGTCGCGCTGAGCCGGACGATCCGGAACGGTGAGCCGCCGATGAGGAGCCGCCCGTCCGCCGATCGACGCGTCTCGGCATCGAGCGTGAGCTCGAGCTGCGCCGGCCCGGTCACCGATCGAGGAGCCGCCCGAAGGCCGAGCCCACGTCGGACGGACCGCTCAAGGTCGCCATCTGGGCTCCGACGGCCATCGCCAGGCGTTCCGCATCCTCGGCGGCGTCCTCTGGAGCGATCACGAGGAGCTCGTCGAGCAGGCGGGCGGCGAGCACCGGATCCTCACCCTCGGTCGCCTCGCAGTCGGAGAGCAACACCGTGATGCGCCGCTTCGCCCGCGAGCGCCCCAGTTGGAGGCGAGCCTGGGTCAGCGCGTGGTGCAGGTCGGTCGGGCCGTGGCCGCGGAGGCAGAACACGTCGTCGACCACGGCCTCCGCATCCCGCATCACGTCCTGCGACTTCACGGCGATCACCTTGTCAGAGAACGCGAGCACCGAGTGGTCGACGGGCGCACGGAACGCCGCTGCGGCCGCAGCGAGGCCGGCGATGGCGAGCCGCTCCCCGCCCATCGAACCGCTGGCGTCGATCACGAGGCAGAGCGCCGTGTCAGGCTTCGACCACTCCCGCACCACGAGGTCGTCGAGCGCCGGAGGTTCCTTCCCCGCCCGGGCGACGGCGATGGCGTCGAAGCTCGCCTCGATGTCGAGGTCTCCGGTCGCCTGCGCTGCGCTCCTCGGACGGAGTCGACCGACGCCGCGAGCCCGCGGCGGTCCGCTGCGCGACAGGTCGAGCACGACACGGGCGGCGAGCCGCCGGGCGAGGGCGCGGAGCCTCTCGTCGGTCGCGCCGGTCATGTTGGCCAGCATCGACAACGCTTCGTCGGCGTCCTCCTCGAGGAGCTCCTCGAAGGCGGTCTCGTCGAGCTGGCCGACGTCCGGTGACACGTCCTCGAACTGCTCGTGCTTCTCGAGCTCTCGTCGGGGCACGGTCTTGCGTTGCTGCTCGTCGAGGGCCTCGCGCGCCGCCTCGCCCTCCTCGGCGACCCTCAGTCCGTTGTCGCCCCAGCCGGGGTCGAACCTTTTCCCGAGTGCTCGCCGCCTTCCTCGACCTCGGTGCCGAAGACGCTCCAGAAGAGCTCGGTGATCAGCTGCTCGGCGCTCCGGCCACTGCCCTCGTGCAGCCGGACCCGGCCAGACAGGGCGGCGAGGGTGGCGTCGAGCAACGTGGCCGCCGAGCCGTCGTCGCGGATCGACGAGAGCTGCTTCGCCAGCAACAACGCATCGATCGCGCCTCGCACCGAGGACCCGATGCGGATCTCGGGGTGCTCGCGGGTGAGACGGCACACCTCGACCATCTGGCGGGTGAGGTCGCCGGCCGGCACTTCGGCCTCGTGGGCGACGATCGCCACCTCGTCGTCGAGCGACTGGTACCCCATCGCCACCCGACACATGCGGTCGTAGACGGCCGCCGAGATGCGGGCGGTGCCGACGGCGTCGAAGGGGTTCATGGCAGCGACGAGGCGGAAGCCGTCGGCCGCAGGGATGTGGCCGAGGCGCGGGATGTGCACCTCCCGCTCGGACATGGCGGTGATGAGGAGGTTGAGCGTCTCCTCGGGTACCCGGTTGAGCTCCTCGACGTAGAGGAGGCACCCATCGCGGACCGCCTCGGTGAGGGGGCCGTCGATGAACACCTCGGGCGCGTAGCCGTCGGTGAGCACCCGGGCCGGGTCGAACTGGCCGGCGAGCCGCGCCGGCGTCAGCTCGGCGTTCCCCTCGACGAAGACGAAGGGGACACCGGCTGCGCCGGCGATGGTCCGGAGCAGGGTCGACTTGCCGGTGCCGGGCGGACCCTCCAGGAGGATGTGCCGGTCTGCCGCCAACGCGGCGACGACGATCTCGACCTCGCGTCGGCGACCGACCACCACCTCTTCTGCAGCATCGACGACCGTCGCGTCGAAGCTCACCCGATCACCGCCGGGGTGACGGGCTGATGCGTCGTGGCGCCGCCCACCTACGACGCGTGGTCGTACATGACCATGCCGCGGATGTTGTCGCCCGCTCGCATGGCGTCGTAGCCCACGTTGATGTCATCGAGGTCGTAGGTCTGGGTGATGAGCTCGTCGAGCATCAGCGTGCCGTTCTGGTACATGCCCAGCAGACGCGGGATGTCGCGGCGGGGGTTCGCCGACCCGAAGATCGAGCCCTTCAGCGTCTTCTGCTGGAGCGTGAGCTCGAAGAGGTTGAGGTTGACGTCCATCTCGGCGATCGGCGCGACCGACGTGTGCACGCAGGTGCCGCCCTTGCCGGTCATCGCCATGACGTCCTGGATGATCGCGCCGCTGCCGATGCCGATCGTGATGATCGACTTCTCGGCCATCTGGCCCTGGGTGAGCTCCATGACCTCGGGCAGGGCGTCCTGGACGTTGTTGAAGGTGTGCGTGGCACCGAACTTCTGAGCGAGCTCGTGCTTCTTGTCGTTGGTGTCGATGGCGATGATCATGCCCGCACCGGCCATCTTGGCGCCCTGGATGGCGTTCATGCCGATGCCACCGGCGCCCACCACGACGACGGTCTCGCCCGGCTGCACCTGGGCCGCGTAGTTGGCCGAACCCCAGCCGGTCGTGACCCCACAGCCGACGAGCGCGGCCTTGTCGAGCGGGATGTCCTTGTCGATCTTGATGCAGGACGCCTCGGCGACGGTGGTGTACTCGCCGAAGGTGCCGATGCAGCACATGATGCCCAGGTCGTTGCCCTGGAGGTCGTGGTGGCGGGCGGTCAGGTCGGTGACCTGACGGCCGGCGAGGAGGAACGCACCCAGGTCGCAGAGGTTCTGCTGACCCTTGGCGCACGACGGGCACCGGCCGCAGCTGGGGATGAACCCGAGCACGACGTGGTCCCCGACCTCGAGGTTGTCGACGCCCGGTCCGACCTCGACGACCTCACCGGCACCCTCGTGGCCGCCGATGACCGGGAACTGCTGGATGCCGAGCTCGGCTTGGACCTCGGGCGGCATCACCATGTCGCCGGTGAGCAGATGGTCGTCGGAGTGGCAGAGCCCGGAGCCGACGAGCTTGAGCATGACCTCGCCCGCCTTGGGCCGGTCGAGCTCGATCTCCTCGACGCTCCACGGCGTGTTCACTTCCCGCAGGATCGCAGCCCGAGTACGCATCGTCGTCTCCCCTTCGTGACGGATGTCTCAGGGCCGAAAGCTAGTTGGCCATCGGTCCGAAGGCGCCATCAACAGGGAGAACGGCTCCCGTTATCCCTGACGCGCTCGCGGAGCACAGCCAGACGATCGCGGCGGCGATCTCCTCCGGCTCCAGCAACCGGCCGATCCGTTGGTGTCCGGCGAAGACCTCGACGTCGTGGAGGTCGTACACCGAGGCGCTCGCCTCGAGCATCGCCGTCATCGTCGAACCGGGGCAGACCGCGTTGACGTTGATGCCCTCGGTGCCGAGCTCGGCGGCCAGGGCGCGCACCAGTCCGGCCACGCCGTGCTTGGCCGCCGTGTAGGCGGCGAGCTGCGGTAGGCCATGGACCGCTGCGGTCGAGGCGACAGCCACGAAACGTCCCTCGCGCTCGGCCCGGGGCACGGCGAGCAGCTGCGGCACCGCAGCCCTGGCAAGGCGGAAGACGCCACCGAGGTTGATGTCGAGCATGGCCGACCAGACGTCATCGCCGGTCTCCCACACCGGCGGTCCTCCGGCGATGGCCCCGACGGCCGACACCGCGGCGTCGAGGCGGCCGTGTTCGTCGACGACCTCGGCGACCGCGGCGTCGAGCGCGGCCTGTTCACGCACGTCGGCGACGACGACCACGCTGTCCGTGCCGCACGCCGCTGCGGTCGCCTCGAGCTCGTCGCGGGTGCCGAGCGGGTAGCCGAGGACGGGGTCGTCCTCGCATACGTCGACCAGGCCGAGCCGCCACCCATCGGCGGCGAGGAACCGGGCGGTGGCCGCGCCGATCCCCCGGGCGGCACCGGTCACGATCGCCACCGGCTGCTCGGTCATGTGTCGATCTCCTCGCCGTCCAGCAGCGCCACCAGGTCGGCGACGAGCGCCGCCAGCGTCGCACGTCCGGCCTCGACGGACGCATCCGTCGGATCGCCGAGCACGCCGTTGTCGCTGACGGCGCGGACCCCACCTCGCCGCAGCTCCGCCATCACCTCGGCCAGCGGGCGCTGGTCCCCGGGCTCGGCGAGATCCGGGCGGACGACCTCTGGGGCGATGGCGAGCAGGAGCGACGTCTCGGTCTCACCGGCGTGGGCATCGCCGCCCCGCACCCTCGGCGACCACGCCGTGACGTCGTGACCCTCGTCGCGGAGCTGCGCCACGGCGCTGCGCACGCCCTCGACGTTCCCGCCGTGCCCGTTGACGAAGACGGTGCGGGTGAACTCCGGGCCGTGCGAGCGGACGAGCTCGACGAGCACGAGGTGCAACGCCTCGGTGCCGATCGAGAGCGTGCCCGCGAACCCGGCGTGCTCGCCGCTCGCTCCGTACGGCAGGGCCGGGGCGACGAGCACGTCGTCCCGATCCGCTGCAGCGGCCCGAGCGACGGCTGCGGCGATCCGGGTGTCGGTGTCGAGCGGGAGATGCGGACCGTGCTGCTCGGTCGAGCCCAGCGGCACGAGCAGCGTCGTCCCCTCGGCGACCTCCGGCGATCGGTGCGACCCCAGCTCCGGCACCTCCCCAGTGCAGCATCCCACCCGTACCTCCACCCCATCGGCCTGTGCTCACGGTCGTGGTGATCATCACCGCCTTCGGGGTCATCACCAGCCTCTTCTGTCCGTGACACCGTGTGGCGGCCGCCACGGCCGAACGGCGAAGATGTCCCCTGTGAGTCTGTGGTTCAACCCCTGGTTCGAGACCGTCGCCGTCGCCCAACGCCGGGCGAAGCGACGCCTGCCCGCCTCCGTCTACGGCGCCCTCGTGGCCGGCGCGGAGGCCGGGGTGTCCTCTCGCAGCAACACCGAGTCCTTCGACGCGCTCGGCTTCCAGACCCTGACCGCCGGTCGACCCGACGTCCGGGAGATGGCCACCACGATCATGGGCCAGCCGGCCTCCATGCCGGTCATGATCTCGCCGACCGGTGTGCAGGCCGTGCACCCCGACGGTGAGGTCGCCGTCGCTGCCGCGGCCGCCGCCCGCGGGATCCCGATGGGCCTGAGCTCGTTCGGTTCCAAGCCGATCACCGAGGTGATCGCCGCCAACCCGCAGACCTTCTTCCAGATCTACTGGGCCGGCGACAAGGACTCGATGCTCGGTCGTCTCGAGCGAGCCCGCAACGCCGGTGCCGTCGGTCTGATTCTCACGGTGGACTGGTCCTTCTCACACGGCCGCGACTGGGGCAGCCCCGACATCCCGCAGGCCATCGACCTCCGCACGATGATCAAGCACGCCCCCGAGGTCGCGCTGCGGCCGACGTGGCTGCTCGAGTGGGTCCGCAGCGGGGCCCTGCCCGCCCTCGGCGTGCCCAACTTCCCGGTCGGCGACGACCCCGTGCCCGGGTTCTTCGAGGCCTATGGCACGTGGATGGGCACGCCCCAGCCGACGTGGGACGACATCGCCTGGTTGCGCAGTGAGTGGGACGGGCCGTTCATGGTCAAGGGCGTGCTCCGGGTCGACGAGGCGAAGCGAGCCGTCGAGGCCGGTGCCACGGCCATCTCGGTGTCGAACCACGGCGGGAACAACGTCGACGGCGCCATCTCACCGATCCGCGCGCTGCCGGCGATCGCCGAGGCGGTCGGCGACGACATCGAGGTGCTGCTCGACGGCGGCGTCCGCCGTGGCAGCGACGTCGTCAAGGCGGTCGCCCTCGGCGCCCGGGCCGTGCTCATCGGCCGGGCCTACCTCTGGGGGCTCGCGGCCAACGGTCAGGCCGGCGTCGAGAACGTGCTCGACATCATCCGGGGCGGCATCGACGCCACGATGCTCGGCATCGGCGCCGGGGCGATCGACGACCTGGCGAAGCAGGACCTCATCATCCCCGAGGGCTTCCTCCCACCGGTCTGGTGACGCGGTCGGCTGCCAGCCTGGCGGTCGTGACGCACATCCGGGCGGTCGTCGTGCTCGCTCTGGTCGTCGCGGCCTGCAGCTCCGAGGCGACGGTGGATGGCGAGACTGGCATCGAGGACGCCGACGCGCTGTACGCCACCTTCACGGGTGTGGACGGACTGCGCTGGCGAACCCGACTGCACCCCCGTCGGTGAGACGCCCTCCCTGGGCTGAGCCGCCGTCCGATTCCAACCGGTACGATTCCTACCATGAAGGTCAGCGAGAAGGGCCAGATCACCATCCCCAAGCCGCTGCGCGACGAGCTCGGGATCGGCGCCGGCACCGAGGTTCGGTTCGAGCGGGTCGACGACGCCATCATCGTCCGCAAGGCGACCGACGCTCCGACCCGAGGCCAGCAGCTGGCCGACCGGCTCAGGGGACGCGGCGACATCGCCATGACGACCGACGAGATCCTGGCCCTGACCCGGGGTTCCTGAGATGGCCTCCGGGACGATCGTCGACTCGAACGTCCTGCTCGACATCCTCACCGACGACCCGCAGTGGGCCGAGTGGTCAGGCGGGGCGTTGGCCGCCGCAGCGGAGCGTGGACCACTCCACGTCAACCCGATCATCTTCTCCGAGGTCTCGGTCCGCTTCACCACGGTGGAAGCGCTCGACGACGCTCTGCCCGCCGCCGACTACCGACGGGAGCCACTGCCCTGGGCTGCTGCGTTCCTCGCCGGGAAGGTGTTCGTGGAGTACCGCCGCAACGGCGGGACACGCTCCTCGACACTGCCCGACTTCTTCATCGGCGCCCACGCCGCCGTCACCGGCCGGTCGCTCCTGACCCGTGACGTCGGGCGCTACCGCACCTACTTCCCGACCGTGGAGCTGATCGCTCCGGATCGCTGATGATCTGCGCCCTCATCGACGACGGCCTCCCGCCACCCGACTGGTCATCGCCGCCACCGCGATCAGATCGGGCCCCTGGCACCTCAGCCGCCGGCGGGCTCAGGCCAGGCGGGAGCCGCCGGGGCGGGACAGCAACGCCACCTTGGTGTGGCCCGGTCCCGGGTCGGGGCGGTCGGCGGCCTCGACGCCCTCGAGCAGCTCGGCGCCGTGCCCCTTCACGCACTCCGGATCCGGGCCGTCGAGCGGGATGCCCGTGAAGAACTTGGCCGCCATGCACCCGCCCTGGCAGGCGTCGAACGAGCCGCAGGACGCGCAGGCACCGGCGCTCTGGGGCTGGCGCAGCTCGGTGAACAGGTCCGACTCCAGCCAGACCTCGGCGAAGCCGCCGGCATCGAGCACCGATCCAGCCTTGAACTCCTCGTGTAGGACGAACGGGCAGGCGTAGACCTCGCCGAGTGGATCGATCAGGCAGACCACCCGACCGGCCCCGCAGAGGTTGAGGCCCGGCAACGGCTCGCCCAAGGCGGAGAGGTGGAAGAACGAGTCGCCGGTGAGCACGTGCGGTCGGTCCATCAGCCACCGGTACAGGAACAGCTGCTGCTCCTGCGTGGGGTGGAGCTCGTGCCAGGTGTCAGCGCCACGCCCCGACGGCCTCAGGCGGGTCAGCCGCAGCTCGGCGTCGTACTCGTCGGCCAGCCGCTCGTACTCCTCGACCTGACCGACGTTGTGCCGGGTGACGACCACGCTCAGCTTGAAGCCCCGGAACCCGGCAGCCTTCAGGTGATCCATGGCCCGGATCGCCATGTCGAAGCTGCCCGGGCCGCGGACGGCGTCGTTGGTCGCGGCGTCGGTCCCGTCCAGGCTGATCTGGACGTCGACGTAGTCCATCGCGACGAGCCGCTCGGCGGTCTCGCGGGTGATCTTGCCGCCGTTGGTGGAGAACTTCACGCCGACGCCGCGGTCGACGCAGTACTCGACCAGCTCGAAGAAGTCGGGCCGGATCGTCGGCTCACCGCCGCCGACGTTGATGTAGAAGACCTGCATCTCGGCGAGCTCGTCGATGACGGCCTTCATCTGCTCGGTCGTCAGCTCGTTCGGGTCGCGTCGACCCGACGACGACAGGCAGTGCACGCACGACAGGTTGCAGCCGTAGGTCCACTCCCAGGTCAGGCAGATCGGGCTGTTGAGCCCGGCCTTCATCTCGTCGGCGAGGCCGCTCTGCTTGACAGCGCTCAGCGTCGGTGCGGGCAGATCGGACAGGTAGCCCTCAGGCATCGGTGTTCGGCTCCAAGAACTCGGACGCTGCGAGGCGGGCCAGTGCCTTCCGGAAGGCGGGCCAGCGGCGCTCGGCCACCCCGGAGGCCGCGAGCGCATCGTCGACGCTCGGATGATCACCGAGCGTCGAGACGACCGTGACCAGGTCCGGATGGCGAAGGAAGTTCAGACGACGGTTGCCGTAGTGGTACGCCAGGGCGCCGAACGGCTCGGGACGCACGGCCACCTGCGGGTGCAACCGATAGGGACGGGTGGGGTCGAAGGCGTCGACCCCGGCGACGGCGGTGATCAGTACACCCCGCACATGCCGTCGATCGAGATCTCCTCGACCAGCAGCTCGTCCTCGATCAGCTCGGCGGACTCGTCGACCTCGACGTCGTCCCGCTCGATCGTGGTGTCGCTCACGTCTCGCTCCCCCGTTGTGGCTTGCCCGGCCAGCGTAGTCCCGCCATCAGACCTCCCTCGCCCAACTGAACGGGTAGTCGGGGTCGGAGACCGATCGGGCCGCATCGGTGAGCCCGAGCGGGGCGAAGGTGTCGATCATCACCGCCGTCTCCTCGGTGCGATCCTTGTCGAGGCTGGCCTCGACGCTGCCCGGTTGCGGGCCGTGGACGAAGCCGGCCGGGTGGTAGGAGATCGAACCGACGCCGATACCGGAGCCCGCTCGGCTCATGAAGTCGCCGTCGGAGTAGAAGAGCACCTCGTCGCTGTCGGTGTTGGCGTGGTGGTACGGCACCTTGATGGCGTCGGGGTGGAAGTCGTAGAGCCGGGGCACGAACGAGCACACGACGAAGCCCGGTCCCTCGAAGGTCTGGTGCACGGGCGGCGGCTGGTGGAGCCGGCCGACGATCGGCTCGAAGTCGTGGATCGAGAACGCCCACGGATAGAGGCAGCCGTCCCAGCCGTCCACGTCGAAGGGATGGTGCCGGTGCACGTGCACGGTCGTGCCCGCCCGGTTGCGGACGAGCACGGGCACGTCCTGCCCCTCCACGGTCAGCGGCTCCGTCGGCGCTCGCAGGTCCCGCTCGCAGTAGGGCGCGTGCTCGAGGAACTGCCCGCCCGACGACAGGTACTTCTTCGGCGCCGTGACGTGGCCCCGGCTGCGGACGGCGAGCATCCCGACGGGCCCGTCGGGCAACGTCCAGCGGTGGGTCGTGCCCGCCGGCACGATCACGTAGTCGCCGGGATCGACGGCGAGCCGTCCGAACACCGACTCCAACACGGCGACGCCCGATTGCACGTAGAGCAGCTCGTCCTCGGCGGCGTTGCGGTAGAGCGGGCTGTCGCCGGCCGCGGTGACCCAGGCGATCGAGACGTCGTCGTTGGCGAGGAGCTCGTGGCGGCCGGTGATCAGGTCGTCGGACGGCGTCAGTGCCCCGGTGCGAAGGTGGCGAGGGGCCAGCGGGACGTCGGGCGTCACCTCGGCGAGCTTGGCGTCAGCCGGCTCGATCGCGACGACAGCCGATGGCGAGTGCCGGTGGTAGAGCAGCGACGAGCTGGAGGAGAAGCCCTCCTGGCCCATCAGCTCCTCGTGGTACCGACCACCGTCCGGACGGCGATGGTCGACGTGGCGCTTGCGGGGGATCTCCCCCACCGATCGGTAGTGCGGCATCAGCGTTCCTCCTCGTTCGGCACGACCGTGCCCGTCACCTCTCCCAGGCCGAGCCGCGGCCCACCGTCGCCGCCGGCCCATCCCCGCAGCGTCACCCGGTCGCCGTCGACGAGGAAGGTGCGGGTCGAGCCGTCGGGCAGCTCGATCGGTCGCTCCCCGTTCCAGGTCAGCTCGATCAGGCTGCCCTCGCTCCCCCGCTCAGGACCCGACACGGTGCCCGACCCGAGCAGGTCCCCCGGTCGGGAGCTGGCGCCGTTGGCGGTGACGTGGGCGAACTGCTGAGCCGGCGTCCAGTACATGTCGGCGAAGCAGGTCCGGCTGATCGTCGCCGCCGCCTGTCCCCGTGCCCTCATGTCGCTGGTCTGCAGGAGCACCTCGAGCGTGACGTCGAAGGCCCAGGGCTCGTCGAGGCGGAGATGGTCGGCGACGGGCGGCTTCTGGACGGGTGGCGTCGTCCGGTACGGCTCGAGGGCCTCGAAGCTCACCAGCCACGGCGACACCGAGGTGGCGAAGCTCTTGCCGAGGAACGGACCGAGCGGTTGGTACTCGAAGGCCTGGATGTCACGGGCCGACCAGTCGTTCACCAGACACAGTCCGTAGAGGTGGTCGCCGGCCCGGTCGGCGGTGACCGGGCGACCGAGGTCGGAGCCGACGCCGACGATGGTGCCGACCTCCAGCTCGATGTCGAGTCGACGACTCGGGCCGTACAGCGGCTCGCCGTCGACCATCCGCAGGCCCGCCGGCCGGCGGATCTCGGCACCGTCGGCGACGATCGTGCCGGACCGCCCGTGGTACCCGACGGGAAGGTGCCGCCAGTTCGGCAGCAGCGGCTCGGCGTCGGGACGGAAGATCCGGCCGACGTTCGTGGCGTGGTGGATCGAGGAGTAGAAGTCGACGAAGTCGCCGACCGCGACCGGCAGGCCCATGACGAGATCTGCCCGCGACACGATGGCCCGCGCGAGGCGGTCGGCAGCCGCGCGATCGGTCAACAGGTCGCCCAGCGCAGCCCGGACCATCGACCACACCGCCGGCCCGGCGGCGAGGAACTCGTTCAGCCGACCACTCGACCAACATCTGTCCGGGAGCTCGATGTCGACGAACGCACCGAGAGCGTCGATGGCGGCGAGATCGACCGCATCATCACCGATCGCGACCCAGGCGGTCGGCCGCCCACCGGAGCGGGCACCGATCCCGAGGGGCAGGTTCTCGACCGGGAAGGGCGAGCCCTCCGGGACCGGCACCCAGGTCCGCTCGCTCATGAGCTCAGTGCGGCGAGGAACCGGTCGTTGTGCTCGGGCGTGGAGATCGTGACGCGCACGCCGGCGCCGGCGAAGCCCCGGGTCACGACGCCGGCCCGCTCGAGGCGCTCGGCGAGTGGGGCGGCCTCCTCGCCGTTGGGTAGCCAGACGAAGTTGGCCTGGGCATCTGGGACCTCGTGACCGAGCTCGGCGAGCCGGGCGATCACCCTGCTCCGCTCGAGGACGACCTGATGTACCCGATCACCCATCTCGTCCCGGGCGGCGAGGCTCGCGAGCGCAGCCGCCTGTCCGACGCCGTTGACGATGAACGGCACGAGGGTCTTGTCGATCTCGGTGACGACCTCGGGATGGGCGAAGCCATAGCCGACCCGAAGCGAGGCCAGGCCGTGCGCCTTCGAGAAGGTCCGCAGGATGATCAGGTTCGGATGCTCGGCGAGGAGCGGCATCGGGTCCCCGAGCGACTCCATCGTCACGAACTCGCGGTAGGCCTCATCGAGCACGACGAGGCAGTCCGGTGGGACCCGATCGAGCAGCGTAGCGACGTCGCCGAGCCCCACGGCGGTGCCCGTCGGGTTGTTGGGGTTGGCGATCATCACGAGCTTCGTGCGGTCGTCGATCGCGTCGGCGTGGGCGGCGAGGTCGTTGGTGTGGTCGACCAGCGGCACCCGCACGACCTCGGCGCCGACGAGCGCGGCGAACACCGGGTAGGCCTCGAAGCTGGGCCACCCGAACAGGACCCGGTCGCCGGGATCGAGGTAGGTCAACGCGAGCTGCTGGAGCAGACCGACAGAACCCGCGCCGACCATCACCTGATCGGCAGCGACGCCGTTGCGGGTCGCCAGCTCTGCCCGGAGCGCCTCGGCCCGGTGGTCGGCGTACAGATGGGTCTCGGCCGCGGCCGCTGCGATCGCGGCCGTGACCGAGGGGAGTGGCCCGAACGGCAGCTCGTTCGACGCCAGCTTGATGGCGTCGGTGATGTCGTGCTCGCGCTCGGCCATCTCGGCCGAGCGCCCCGGCCGATACGCCGGGAGGGCCGACACCGCCGGCCGCGGCCGTCCGATCACAGGTTCCCCCTCCGTGCCTGTTCCTTCTCGATCGATTCGAAGAGCGCCTTGAAGTTGCCCTCGCCGAAGCCGGTCGCCCCGCCCCGCTGGATGATCTCGACGAAGATCGTCGGTCGGTCGCTCAGCGGCTCGGTGAAGAGCTGGAGGAGATGGCCGTCGGCTTCGACGTCGACGAGGATCCCGAGCCGCTGCACCTCGTCCCAGGGGACGTCGAGGTCGGCGTACCGGGCGCGCACGTCGGCGTAGTACTCCTCGTTGGCCTCGAGGAAGCGCACGCCACGGGCCCGCAGCGCGGCGATGGCCCGGACGATGTCGTCGGTCCGGAAGGCCAGGTGCTGGACCCCGGGGCCGTGGTACGTGTCGAGGTACTCCTGGATCTGGCTCTTCCGCAGACCGTCGGCGGGCTCGTTGATGGGCATCACGACGTCGTCGCCGTTCCACACGACCGTCGAGCGCAGGGCCGAGTACTCGGTGGCGATCTGCGACTCGTCGAAGTGACGCAGCTGGGTGAAGCCCATCACCTCCTCGTAGAAGGAGACCCATCGGTCGAGCTGACCCTCCTCGACGTTGCCGACGACGTGGTCGATGGCGACGAGGCCGACCTCGGGCGCCGCGGGCGCCGGGGGTAGGCCGGTCTGCTCGAAGCCCGGGCAGTAGTAGCCGTCGTACTCGGAGCGATCGACGAAGGTGTGCTTGGTCTCCCCGTAGGTGGCGACGGCGGCAAGGCGGAGCACGCCGCGATCGTCGCGCAGCTCGTAGGGCTCGCGGACCGACCGGGCGCCGCGCTCGATGGCCGCCTCGTAGGTGGCGGCGGCGTCGTCGACGACGAACGCGAGATCGTGCACGCCATCGCCGTGCGCCCGGACGTGTGACCAGATCTCCGAGTCGGGGACGAGGCCGGCGGTCACGACGAGTCGGATGTCGCCCTGCTCGAGGAGGTACGACGACCGCTCGGTGACCCCGGTCTCGGGACCGGCATAGGCGGTCACCTCGAAGCCGAAGGCGCCGCACAGGAACCCAGCCATGGCCCGGGCATTGCCCACCCAGAGCTCGATCGAGTCCCATCCCCGGAGACGGCGGGCCGGGACGGTGGCGAACGGTGCGGGCGTGGCGGCGGTCATGGCCCCTCCTCGGTGTGCAGATCCCTCCGAACATGACAGCCAAACTGCACGGGCTGGGCAACACCTCGAAGCCGTACTGGACGATCTGACCAGCCGACGAGACGGGACCCCGCCGTCGGCGGACAGGCTGACCACCTGTGCCATCCTGAGGGTTCGTGACCCCTCACTCCCCGAATCGGGCTCACCCGTGGCACGGCGTGCCGGCCGGGCCCGAGGCGCCGGTGTTCGTGACCGCGTACGTCGAGATCACGCCGCTCGACACCGTGAAGTACGAGCTCGACAAGGACAGCGGCCTCCTCAAGGTCGACCGCGTCCAGCTGACCAGCAGCGCACCGCCGACCCTCTACGGGTTCATCCCTCGCACCTACTGCGGCGACGAGGTCGCCGCGCTGACGCCGACGTCGATGATCGCCGACGGCGACCCGCTGGACATCTGCGTCTTCTCCGAGCGGCCCATCGACCGGGCGGACGTGCTGCTCACGGCCCGCGTGGTCGGCGGGTTGCGGATGATCGACGGCGGCGAGGTCGACGACAAGATCGTCGCCGTCGTCAAGGGCGATCCAGTCTGGGCGGAGACGCGGGAGCTCTCCGACTTCCCGACCAAGCTGACCGAGCGACTCGAGCACTACTTCCTCACCTACAAGCTCGTCCCGGGTCAGCCGCACGAGGTGACGATCGAGGAGCGGTACGGCCGGGAGCACGCCTACCGGGTCATCGAGGCCGCGATCACCGACTACCGGACAACGTTCGGGACCTGAGGCGACGAACGTCGACGCGAGCTGATCTCGCGCACGACACCGTGGGTCGGCGACCACCTCCCCTGCCACCCACCGCCGACGGGCACGACCTCGGCGGGTACGGCGTCATGACCGATGCGGATGATCTCGGTGATCTGGTCGTGGTCGGTCACCGCCGGCACGCCCGGGCCGAGCGCGACCTCCTGCCGGATGACCGCCCGCCCGTCGCGCACGATGTCGAGACGGGCCCGCACCGACCCAGGACCCTCGCCGTGGCGACCCAGCACCAGCTCGTCCCGGCGAAACAGACGGGCGTCGCCGGCCATGCGGATGTTCGTCGTGGACCGCAGTTCTGCGCCCTCGACGACGACCGTCGGCTCCGGCTCCCAGACCAGCTCGGCGCCTGCTGACACCTCGATGTCGACCTCGACGACCGCAGGCGAGCCCGTCCCGGGGAGCACGATCGCGGCGGCCACCGAGCCGAGTCGGAGCTGTGCTCGGGGTCCCACCCGGACGCTGATGCGATGGACGTCGCCGCCCAACGGCCCCGCCGTGGCCCCCAGGAGCAGCACGCGATCCGGGAGCCGGCGGGGCGTCAGTGGCCCACTGCCGGTGCAGCGCACGACGTCGCGCCCGGCCACCCGCTCGGCGACGACCTCGGCGGTCCCCACCACCGCCCCACGCCGGAGGTCCGCGGCGGCGACGGTCATCCAGCGGCCATCCAGCCGCGGATCACCTCGGCGACCGGCTCGACCCCCTCGCCGCGCACACTGGTGAACACCACCGGCTGATCGCCCCGGCGTGCGGCGGCATCGCGACGCATCCGGTCGAGGTCGGCGCCGACATGGGGAGCGAGGTCGATCTTGTTCACCAGCAGCAAATCGCTGTTGGTGATGCCCGGTCCGCCCTTGCCCGGCACGTCATCACCGCCGGCGACGTCGAGCACGAACACCTGCCGATCGACCAGTCCCCTGGACCAGGTCAGCGTCAGGTTGTCGCCCCCGCTCTCGACCAGCACCAGATCGGGATCGAACCGGTCCTCGAGGTCCTCGACCGCGTCGAGGTTGCCGGTGACGTCATCTCGCACGGCGGTGTGCGGGCAGCAGCCGGTCTCGACCGCGACGATGCGGTCCGGGTCGAGCGCGCCGCGGGCCTTGAGCGCATCGGCGTCGGCCGTGGTGAAGATGTCGTTGGTGACGACCACCACCGACAGCTCGCTGCGGAGGGCTCGACACAACGCCTCGACCGTGGCGGTCTTGCCGGTGCCGACCGGTCCGCCGATGCCGACCCGGAGGCTGCGGTGGCGGCGAGGTTCGACGACGGCCCCGCCAGCGGTGTGGTGATCGTGCATCTGCTTACCTTCCCGGGCCCGATGTCACTAGCTGGCGAACAGGCGCTCGGGCGCCACCACGCCGCCTTCGATGGCGAGCTCGACGAGCGGCGACGTCGGACAGGGCAGGTCGGCGATCGAGCCGGCCGCGGCGCCGATGGCATCGGCGATCACGGCGCGCTGCGCGTCGGCGAGCCGCACCTGCACGGCAGTCACCTGCTGCGGATCGAGGCCGAGCAACCGCACCGCGGCCGTGCACGCCTCGGCGACCAGGTCGTGGATCACGACCGCAGCGACCTCGTCGGCGGCCATGTCGAGGACGGCTGCGAGCGCTCCGAGCACGACGACGCGATGGGCGTCCTTCGGAAGGCCGTCCAGGGCGCCGGGTGCGACCGCGTCGGCGAGTCGGCGCCAACCTCGACCGAGGCGGCGGCTGGTGGACATGGCACCCGGGCCTGCGGCCCGTGCCGACAGCTCGGCATCGACCTGGACGAGATCGACGTCGGGCCAGCGGCACCGAACCCAGACGGTCGCTGCGGCGTCGACGGCGCCGACGGTGCGCAGTCGCTCCCGGCACCACCGCTCCAGGTCGACCTCGTCGGTGACCAGTCGCTCCCCGATCGCCCAGCCTGCGCCACCCGAGTGCGCGTGCGCGCCGGTCGGCAGGCGGCCGTCGGCGAGCAGCAACGCGAGCGGTCCCACGGTTGCTCAGAAGAGGAAGTAGCGCTGGGCCATCGGCAGCTCGACCGCCGGCTCGACCTCCATCGCCTCACCGTCGACGGTGACCGCGAAGGTGTCGGCGTTGACGGCGATGTCGGGCCGTGCCGTGTTGTTCACGAGGTCGTCCTTGGACACCGAGCGGGTGTCGGTGACGGCGACCATCGGCCGGTCGAGACCGAGCCGCTCGTCGAGCCCGTCGTCGAGGGCGAGCTGCGACACGAACGCCAATGAGGTACGGCCGGCGACCGGCGGTGCCGCTCCGAACATCGGCCGGGGCAGCTCGGGCTGGGGTGTCGGTATCGAGGCGTTCGCGTCGCCCATCTGGGCCCAGGCGACGAATCCTCCCTTGACCACCACGTGGGGCCGCACGCCGAAGAAGGCCGGGTCCCAGAGGACGACGTCGGCGAGCTTGCCCACCTCGACCGAACCCACCTCGCCGTCGAGGCCGTGCGCGATCGCCGGACAGATCGTGTACTTGGCGACGTACCGCTTGGCCCGCTCGTTGTCGGCGGCGCCGTCGCCGGCCATCGCGCCGCGGCGGCGCTTCATCACGTGCGCGGTCTGCCAGGTGCGGATGATGACCTCGCCGACCCGACCCATCGCCTGGCTGTCGGAGCCGATGATCGAGATGGCGCCGAGGTCGTGGAGCACGTCCTCGGCGGCGATCGTGGTCGGCCGGATGCGGCTCTCGGCGAACGCGAGATCCTCCGGCACCGCCGGGTTGAGGTGGTGGCAGACCATCAGCATGTCGAGGTGCTCGTCGACCGTGTTGACGGTGTGCGGCCTGGTCGGGTTGGTCGACGACGGGAGCACGTTGAGCTCGGACGCGACGGTGATGATATCGGGCGCGTGCCCGCCTCCTGCACCCTCGGTGTGATACGTGTGGATCGACCGGCCGCGGATGGCCGTCAGGGTCGAGTCGACGTAGCCGGCCTCGTTGAGCGTGTCGGTGTGGAGCGCCACCTGGACGCCGGTCTGGTCCGCCACCGTCAGGCACGCGTCGATCGCCGCCGGGGTCGAGCCCCAGTCCTCGTGGAGCTTGAAACCGCTGGCCCCGCCCCGCAGCTGCTCGAGCAGCGCCTCGGTGTCGACGGTGTTGCCCTTGCCTTGCAGCGCGATGTTGATCGGCCACGTGTCGAGCGACGACAGCATGTGAGCGAGGTTCCAGGAGCCGGGGGTGACCGTGGTGGCCTTCGACCCCTCGGCGGGACCGGTGCCGCCGGCGACCATGGTCGTGATGCCCGAGGCGAGGGCCTCGGCACAGATCTCCGGGCAGATCAGGTGGACGTGGCTGTCGATCGCCCCCGCGGTGAGGATCTTGCCGTTGCCGGCGAGGATCTCGGTCGACGGTCCGATGACGAGCGCCGGATCGACGCCGTCCATCGTGTCGGGGTTGCCGGCCCGACCGATGCCGACGATGCGGCCGTCGCGCACGCCGACGTCGGCCTTCACGACGCCCCAGTGGTCGACGATCAGCGCGCCGGTGATGACGAGGTCGGGAGCACCCTCGGCCCGGGTGGTGCGGGACTGGCCCATCGACTCCCGGATCACCTTGCCGCCCCCGAACACGGCCTCGTCGCCACCGACGCAGCGGTCCTCGGTGACCTCGACGAGCAGGTCGGTGTCGGCGAGCCGGACCCGGTCGCCGACGGTCGGGCCATAGAGCTGGTGGTAGAGGGAGCGGTCGATGGCGGTCACGATCCACCTCCCGGGGTGACGACGTCGCCGTGCTCGCCTCGGAAGCCGGCCATGACCTGCGCGCCACCGAACGGCACCAACTCGACGTCGCGATCGATGCCGGGCTCGAAGCGGACGGCGGTGCCGGCGGGGATGGCGAGGCGTCGACCCCGCGCGGCGTCGCGGTCGAACGACAGCGCCGGATTGGCCTCGGCGAAGTGGTAGTGCGACCCGACCTGCACCGGGCGGTCGCCGGTGTTGGCGACCCGCACGGTGATGGCGTCGAGCCCGTCGAGGATCACGACGTCGCCGTCGGCGGGCAGGATCTCGCCCGGCACCACCGTCGGCTCCGGCGCCGCAGCACCGAGGCGGATCGGATGATGCAGCGTGACGAGCTTGGTGCCGTCGGGGAAGGTCGCCTCGACCTGCACCTCGGGAACGAGCACCTCGACCCCGGGCAGCACGTCGTCGGTGGTGAGCACCTCACAGCCGGAGGCCATCAGCTCGGCGACGGTGCGGCCGTCGCGTGCGCCTTCGAGCACGTGCGTCGTCAGCACCGCGATCGTCTCGGGATGGTTGAGCAGCAGCCCGCGCCCACGACGGCGCAGCGCGACATCGGCGGCGACCGTGACCATCAGCCGCTCCTGCTCGTGCGGCGTGAGCCTCATCGGAGGATCGAGGTGTCGAACGTGGCGTGGCACCCGAGCGTGCCGTCGACCACCTGCGTGACGCCGAGGTCGATCGCCACCGATGCCAGGGAGTACGCGTCGTCGAAGGTGAAGCCGTAGCGGTCCACGAGCAGCTTCAGCATCCGTTCGGCCGCCTGTCGCATGGCAGCGTCGAGGTCCTCGGAGAATCCGTGGGTCGTGACGGTGTCGCCGAGGAGCAGGACGGGGCCCTCGACGGCGAAGTCCTCCACGACATCGAGTCGCATCCGCGCGTTGAGCGAGGCCTCGATCGCCGTGCCGCAGATCTCACCGTCGCCCTGCGCGAAGTGCGGGTCGCCGACGTAGAACCGAGCGCCGTCGACGTTGATCGGGTAGAGGACGGTGGCTCCGGGACCGAACCGCCAGTTGTCGACGTTGCCGCCGAAGTCGCCGGGCGGGATCGAGTTGACCCGACCGACCTCCGGCGGCGGAGCGACGCCCATCACACCGACGTGGGGGCGGACGGGCACCCTGACCTCGCGGGAGAACGGCTCACGGCTCGCGTCGTCGGGCGGGGTGATGACACCGGGCAGGTCGTAGATCGGGCGGGCAGTGAAGTCGAAGCCGAAGAGCGGTCGGGCCTCGGAGCCGAAGGCGCCCTCGCCGACCGCGCCCGGCGTCGCCTCGAGCAGCTCGTAGATGGTGATGCGTTCCTTGCCGGCGACGTCGTAGAGGAGGCCCCAGTTCGCCGCGCAGTTGGCGCCGTGTTGCAGGCGGGGCGCCATGTCGAGGATGGACACGGCGAGCGTCCCGCCAGCCTCGGCACCGGTGACCTCGATCGGCCCGGTCATGATGTGCACCCCTGGCTCCCGGGCGGACTCGGGGATGCCGTCCCAGATCGCTCGGACGCCGTCGTCCATGAGCAGGTCGGGAGCGTCGCCGGAGTGGTGGGTGACGGCCTCGATCTCGACGACGTCGCCGGCGGCGACGGTCAGGACCGGCTCGATGGTGGCATCGAGATGCCCCCAGTAGCAGGTGTCGGGCGTGGCCGCGAGCTGGTGGGTGGTGGCCCCCTCCGGGGACGTCGAGACGGCGAGTCCGGTCATGGCGCCGGAACCTACGGTCGTCACGTTTCGCCCTCGTTTCCCGCTTCGGTCTGTCGGAGGTACTCGGTGCCGTCCCAGTAGTCGAGACGGTGGACGATGAGGCCGTCGACGACCTGGAACACGAAGCAGCCCCGGAGTCGGATGTCCCGGGGGCCGGTCTCGACCGTCACGGTCGCCGACATCGTGTACGGCACGGCGACGCGCTCACCGGCGACGATCACCGCCTCGTGCCGGTAGCGCAGGCCGACGAAGTCGGCGAGGAAGCCGGGAAGACGCTCGCGATAGGCCTCCCGGCCCCGCAGGCTCGAAGCGAGTCCGGAGGTGTGCTCGTTGTGGAACTCTGGGCCGACGAGGGCGCAGGCCCGGTCGACGTCGGCGTGGTTCAGGGCGTCCAGATAGGCGAGGACGACGGCGCCGGGATCGTCAGCCACCTACGCGGACGCCTTCGACCCCCAGCGCTCCCTGACCTTCTCGAACACCTGCTGGCCGTAGCTGTACTCGATGCGGTTGCCGTCGGGATCGCTGACCATGCAGACGTAGCCGATGGGCGGCGGGAGCTGTTGGGGCTCCAGCGCCAGACAGCCGGCCTCGCGGGCGAGGTCGGCGTAGTGGTCGACCTGCTCCTTCTCGGGCAGCTCGATCCCGAGGTGGGCGAAGGGGGCGAGCTGGGGCTGAGCCTTCCCTTGGTCGGCGTAGAACATCACCAGTACGAGGACGAAGGGATCCTCGACCTGGTCGGGGTTCGACATCCAGGCGTTCTTGCCCATGTCGTCCTCGAACCGGGCGACGACCTCGAGCGGGGTGAACGTCTCGTACCACTCGACCGTCTGGTCGATGTCGATCGATGGGAGTGCCACGTGGGTCCATCGAGGCCGGGTGAGGCCGGTCGGCATGGCGTCGGTGTCGTCGGTACCCACAGGTGCCCCCGTCTGCTCGGCGAGAACCGCCAAGCTAGCAGTGGTCCGATGGTCAGACCATCGGAACATTCGGCGGTGGGAGGCTGGACACCCGACGACGCCGATCCTAGGGTGGTCTGACCATCGGACCAATCGTCCGCGGTCGGAAGGGAACCCGTTGGCAACCGGCGGAACTCGCAGCGACGGTCTGATCCACCGCGAGGCCGTTCGGCGGAGCTGGCACCCGATCGCTCGCCTCGACGACCTCGGCACCGAGCCACTGTCCCGGACCCTCTGCGGCGAGCGTCTCGTGCTCTTCGTCGGCGACGGCGGGACGCCGACGGCGCTCCCCGACCGGTGCCCTCATCGCAACGCTCCACTCTCGGCCGGTGCCCTCGTCGACGGCTGCCTCGAGTGTCCGTATCACGGCTGGCGCTTCGACGACGGTGGCCGGTGCGTCGAGGTCCCGAGCTCCGGACCGGGTGCCCCCGTTCCTCCCCGGGCCCACCTCCACCCGTACCCGTGCGTCGAGGCGCTGGGCCTGGTGTGGGTCGCTCTGGGCGAGCCCATCGGCGACGTGCCGGCGGCGCCGTGGGAGGCCGACCCGGCGTTCCGTCGCATCAACACCCCCGTCGTCGAGTGGACGGCGGCCGCCGGGCGGATGGTCGACAACTTCATGGACATCACCCACTTCCCGTGGGTGCACGCCGAGAGCTTCGGTGGCGCCGCCGAGCGGCAGGTGCCGAACTTCTCGATCGGTCCGCTGCCCGACGGCTTCACCGGCTACGCCTACGACGTCAGCGCGGCCAACGAGGGCGCCGGCACCTCGGCGTCCGGCCAAGAGGAGCAGGTCGTCCACCGTTCGATGTCGAGCGGCTTCCACCTGCCCTTCATCGTCCGGAGCACCATCCGGTACGACACGGGCCTCGAGCACAACCTCTACCTCTGCACCGCCCCGATCGACGAGGAACGGAGCTGGTTCACGTTCATCGTCTACCGCAACGACGACCACGACGTCCCGGCCGACGAGGTCCTCGGCCTCGACCACATGATCGCCGCCGAGGACAAGCGCATGCTCGAGCTGCTCGACGGCCCGCTCCCCCTCCGCAACGACGGCGTCGTGAGCGTCCAGGCCGACAAGGCCTCGGTGGCGTGGAAGCATGCGCTGGTGTCGTTCCTCGACGGAGCCGAGCACGCATGACGTTCGAACCGGTCGCCCGACGGACGATCTCGGAAGAGGTGCGCGATCAGCTCCTCGGAGCGATCGGGCGGGGCGCCTACGCCCCCGGCGATCCGCTGCCGAGCGAGCGATCGCTCTGCGACGAGCTCCAGGTCGCCCGCACGTCGGTGCGCGAGGCGATCCAGGCCCTCGTGTCCCTCGGCGTCGTCGAGCGCCGCGGCAACCGCACGGTCGTCGTCGAGCACCTCCCCGAGATCGACCTCACCGGCCGTGACCTCCGCAAGGAGCGCGTGCGCGAGCTGTTCGAGGTCCGCCGCCTGCTCGAGATCCCGCTCGCCGAGTTCGCGAGCTGTCGAGCGACCGACGACGAGCGTGAGCGCCTCCGCATCCTCGCCGAGGGCTTCAACGACGACCTGCCCCTGCAGGAGTTCCGAGCGCTCGACCGCCTCTTCCACTCGACGCTCGCCCGGGCCGGGCACAACGCGCTGCTGACCGAGCTGCACGGCAAGGTGCTCGATGCGCTCTTCGACTCGGACAGCACCGACGCCCTCCTCACCGCCGAGCCCAACGAGGCCGAGGTGCGCGAGGTGATCGCCCGCTCCGGCGAGGCCCACCGGGCCATCGCGAAGGCGGTCGTCGCCGGGGAGCAGATCGCCGTCGCCGAGGTCGTCTCCGCCCACCTCGACGACGTCGAGCGCACCCTCATCGATCGACTGCAGTGACGGGACCCACATGACCAGCACCGACCGTCGGGGCGCCATCAACCCCCACGTCCAGTTCCACGACGAGGCCGAGTTCGTCGAGGTCCGACCCGGGATGCGTCGGCGGATCGTCACCGGCGAGCACCTGTCCGTGTGGCTGTGGCGGATCCACGAGTCGACCCCGCAGTCCGGGCTCCACGAGCATCGCGACAGCGAGCAGTTCGGCTACATCGCGGCCGGGCGCCTCGAGTTCCAGATCGGCGACGGCGAGCGCGTCACGCTCGGTCCGGGCGACAGCTACGTGGCACCCAAGGGGGTCGTGCACGGCGGCTCGATCTTCCACGGCGACCCCGACCGGGGCGGCGAGGTCTGGATCGTCGACGTCTTCGCACCGCCTCGGGGCGACGACTACAACGCCGATCGCGGTGACCTGAACAGCACGAACGGAGCGGCCGGTGGCTGACCTGCGGCTGGCCGTCGACATCGGCGGCACGTTCACGGACGTCGTGCTGCTCGACGCCGATGCGGGGACCGTGACCGTCGAGAAGACGCTCACCACACCGTCGGCCCCGCTCGACGGCGTCCGGACCGGTGTCCTCGGGGTGCTCGACGCCGCCGGCGTCACGCCCGCCGACGTGACCGCGCCGATCGTGCACGCCACCACGCTGGTCACCAACGCGCTCATCGAGGGCAAGACCGGTCGGGCCGCGCTCGTCACCACCACCGGGTTCGGCGACACGCTGCTGATCCGCGACGAGCACCGCTACGACATGTACGACCTCCAGATCGAGTTCCCGGCGCCGCCGATCCCGCGGGAGCTGACCTGGGAGCTCGACGAGCGGACGTCAGCCGAGGGGCAGGTGCTCGCCCGTCCCGACGAGGCCGATCTCGATCGGCTCGCCGCCGAGATGACCGACGCCGGCGTCGAGGCCGTCGCCGTCTGCCTGCTCCACGGCTACGCCAACGCCGACAACGAGCGAGCCGTCGCCGAGGGGCTCGAGAAGCGCCTCGGCGTCCCGACCTGCGTGTCAGCCGACGTCGCACCGCAGATCCGCGAGTACCCCCGGATGGTCACCACCGCGTGCAATGCCGCCACGATGCCGGTGCTCGGCCCGTACCTCACCGAGCTCGAGGACTGGCTGGCCGAGACCGGCTTCGGTGGCTCGGTGCTGATGATGCTCTCCAACGGCGGCGTCGTCGCTGCCGAGGAGGCACGACGCCTCCCGATCCGCCTGGTCGAGTCCGGCCCGGCCGCCGGCGCGCTCGCCGGCACCTGGTACAGCCGCCGCCTCGATGAGCCCCGGCTGCTCTGCTTCGACATGGGTGGCACGACGGCCAAGGCCTGTCTGATCGAGGACCACGAGCCCGACCTCACCACCACCTTCGAGGTCGCCCGCGTCTACCGCTTCAAGGCCGGCTCCGGGTATCCATGCCAGGTCCCGTCGGTCGACCTCGTCGAGATCGGCGCCGGCGGTGGCAGCCTCGCCCGTGTCGACGACCTCGGGCTGCTGAAGGTCGGCCCCGACTCGGCCGGCGCCGAGCCCGGCCCGGTCGCCTACGGGCGCGGCGGCACCATCCCGGCCACGACCGACGCCGACGTCGTGATGGGACTGCTCGACCCGGACGCGTTCCTCGGTGGCGACATGCCCCTCGACGGCGCCGCGGCCCGTGCTGCCTTCGAGCCGCTGGGGGCCGGCCTCGACACCACCGCTGACGACGTCGCCGTCGGTGTGCGGGAGGTCGTCGAGCAGAACATGGCCGCCGCCGCCCGGATGCACGCCGTGGAGCGGGGCATCGATCTGCGCGGCGTGTCGCTCATCGCCTTCGGCGGCGCTGGCCCCGTCCACGCCTGTGGTGTCGCCGAGCTGCTCGAGGCCCCACGGGTCGTCTTCCCGGTCAACGCCTCCGTCTTGTCGGCGTTCGGCACCCTCGTCTCACCGGTTCGCATCGACGTCGCCCGAACACTGGTCCGGTCGCTGGACGAGTCCGTCGTCGAGGAGCGAGACGCGGTCTGCGAGGAGCTCCGTGCCGAGGGGCGTCGTGTGCTCGGCGATGCCGGCATCTCACCCGGTGAGGTCCGCTACCGGTACGGGTTCGACGCCCGGTACGAGGGCCAGGGCAACGAGCTCACGATCTGGGTCGGCGAAGGGGACCAATGGCCCTGCGATCTCGCCACCACCGTGGAAGCCTTCCACGACGAGTACGAGCAGGTGTACGGCCTACGGATCCCCGGCGTCGGGGTCGAGGTCGTGACCTGGCGGGTCACCGCGATCGCGGACCCGCCCCCGTTCGCGGTCGCCGCTGCGGTGCCCACCGCCGTGGCGGCGGCCGCACCACGTGTCCGGGCCGTCAAGTTCCAGCGTGGCGCCGACCCCGTCCCGACTCCCGTCCACGCTCGGGCAGCGCTGTCCGCCGGTCAGGAGCTCGCCGGGCCGGCCGTCATCGAGGAACGTGAGACCACCGTGGTCCTGCGCCCCGGATGGGCCGCCGTCGTCGCCGACGACGGCGCGATCGTCGCCACCCGCACGGAGGAGGAACGCTCATGACCATCGACGCGATCGAGCTCGAGGTGCTGTGGGGCTCGCTGATCGCCACGGTCAACGAGCAGGCCAGGGCCCTGCAGCGGGCGGCCTTCTCCCCCATCGTCCGCGAAGCGGGCGACCTCGCCAACGCGATGTTCGATCCGCAGGGGCGGATGGTGGCTCAGGCGGTCACCGGAACGCCGGGCCACATCAACAGCCTGGCGATGGCCTGCCCCGCCGTGCTCGCCGATGTCCCGCTCGACACCCTCGTCCCCGGCGACGTGCTCGTCACCAATGACCCGTACCGCACCGCCGGGCAGCTGCTCGACGTCACGGTCCTGGTGCCGGTGTTCCGCGAGGGTCGGCCGATCGCGCTGTTCGGCTCGACGATCCACCACACGGACGTCGGCGGCTACGGCATCGGTGCCGGTGCCCGCGACGTGTTCGAGGAGGGCCTCTGGATCCCGCCGCTGAAGCTCATGGTCGGCGGGGAGCGCAACGAGGACGTGTGGCGGATGATCCTGTCCAACGTTCGCCAACCCGAGCACATGGCCGGCGACCTGCACGCGCAGATCGCGTCGGGTGAGGTCGGGGCTCGCCGGCTCCTCACCCTGCTCGAGGCGCACGCACTCCCCGATCTGAGCGAGCTCGGCGAGGAGATCATCCGCCGCTCCGAGGAGGCCACCCGGGCCTCGATCAGAGCGCTGCCAGCCGGCACGCACCGCGCCCACTCGATCCTGGACCTCGCCGACGGATCGACCATCGACATCCACACCGCCGTGACCGTCGACCCGGAGGCCGGCGAGCTCACCGTCGACTACACCGGCTCCTCGGGGCCGAGTCCCTTCGGCATCAACGTGGTGCGGAACTACACGCACGCCTACACGACGTTCACGGTGCGGAGCCTCCTCAACCCGGAGATCCCGAACAACCACGGCAGCCTCGCTCCGATCAAGCTCGTCACCGAGCCCGGCTCGATCGTCGACGCCCGCTCGCCCTCACCGTGCACCGCCCGCCACGTCGTCGGCATGTTCCTGCCGATGCCGTTGCTCCGGGCCATGGCCGAGCTGCTCCCGGAGCGCACGATGGCCGAAGGCGCCGGTGCCGTGTGGACGATGCAGGTCTCCGGCACCCACGACGACGGCAGCCCGTTCATCACCGCGATGTTCACCTACGCAGGCGGCGTCGGTGCCCGTGCGGCCAAGCCGGGCCTCTCCGCCGTCGCCTACCCGACCGGCGTCTCGGCGGTGCCCCTCGAGGTCGTCGAGGCCTCCGCCCCGATCCGCTTCCTCCGCAAGGAGCTGCGGGAGGGCTCCGGTGGCCAGGGCACGCAGCCCGGCGGGCTCGGTCAGGTCATCGAGTTCACCGTCGACACGGCGCACCCGTGGACGCTCAACGCCGTCACCTCGCGCCTCGCCGAGGAGCCGGCTGGCCTGCTCGGCGGGGAGGCGGGATCGCCCGGCCGGTTCCTCGTCAACGGCGAGCCGGTGCGCACCCAGGCCCGGATCGAGCTGCAGCCGGGCGACGTCGTCCGGCTCGAGCTGCCCGGTGGTGGTGGCTACGGGGCCGCGGAGGCGCCAGCAGCGTGAACCCGGCCGCCCCCACCCTCGCCGGACGGTGGTCGACGGCGGTCCACCGCCGCAGCGACGCGCCGTTCCTCGTGTGGGAGGGCACCGACGGCCAGGTGACGACCTGGTCCTACGCCGAGTTCGACCGAGTGGTCGACGACGTCGCCGGCGGCCTCGTGGCGCGCCAGGTCGGGGCCGGCGACGCCGTGCACCTGGTGCTCACCAACTCACCGGCCTTCGTCGCGCTGTGGTTGGCGACCGCGCGGCTCGGCGCGTGGATCGTGCCGTCCGACCCGACGGCGACCGCCCGCGAGCTCGCCGAGCATCAACGCCGGACCCAGGCGGTGCTCACGGTCGCCGTCGACGGCGCCGAGGCTCCGGTGGCCGCCTGCGCCGAGACCGACGTGGCCCTGGTGACCGTCGATGTCGACGACACCCGTCTCGATCGTCTCCGCGCCGAGGCGCCACCGAAGCGCAAGGTCGGTCCCGCCGCCCGTGCAGCGGTCATGTTCACCAGCGGCACGACGTCCGCTCCCAAGGGCGTCGAGGTCACCCAGGCCAACTACGCCTTCGCCGGCGACGTGATGGCGGCGGCCTCTGCGACGACCGCCGATGACCGGCACCTCGTCGTCTTGCCGCTCTTCCACGCCAACGCGCAGTACTACTCCTTCGCCGCGGCGATCAGCGCCGGCGCCTCGGTGACGCTGATGCCCCGCTTCTCGGCGAGCGGGTTCCTCTCCGCTGCAGCTCGCCACGGAGCCACCCACGCCAGCCTGTTCGCCGCGCCGATCCGCATGATCCTGGCGGCCGCCCCGGTCCCCGAGCCCGGACTCGTTCTTCGCCACTGCTGGTACGCCCAGAACCTCACCGACGCGCAGTACGAGGAGATCGCCGCCCTCCTCGGCTGCCGGCCTCGTCAGCTCTACGGCATGACCGAGACGATCCCCGCCGTGCTCACGTCCCGGGCGATCGACACCCGGCCCGACACGATGGGTGAGACGACGCTGGGCTGCGAGCTCGCCCTGCTCGATGCCGACGGAGCACCGGTCCCCGAGGGCGAGGTGGGCGAGATCTGCGTCCGCGGCGCGCGTGGGCGCAGCCTGTTCGCCGGATACCTGGACGATCCGGCCACCACCGAGGCGTCGTTCCGCAACGGGTGGTTCCGCACCGGCGACCGGGCCCGCATCGACGATGGGCAGTGGCGCTTCGACGGACGTCGGTCCGACGTGTTGAAGGTGAGCGGCGAGAACGTGTCGATCGTCGAGGTCGAAGAGGTCGTGGCGCGCCACCCGGCCGTCCTCGACGTCGCGGTGGTCGGTCGCCCCGATCCGGTTCGTGACGAGGTGCCCGTCGCATACGTCGTCGCCCGGCCTGGCGGTCAAGAGCTCGACGTCGAGGAGCTCGCCGCCCACTGCGAGACCGAGCTGGCCAAGTCGAAGCGCCCGGCCGAGTTCCACGTCGTCGACGAGCTGCCCCGCACGTCGGTCGGCAAGATCCGTAAGTTCCTGCTCCGCGACCCCGCACCCTCCGGAGGTGTCCCGTCATGACGTCCGCCCCGCCGACCATGGTCCTGACCCCCGAGCTGCTCGCCGACTTCGAGCGCTCGGTCACCTCGATCGAGACGGCCGAGACGCTGCCGCCGGTGATCTACACCTCAGAGGAGTTCCTCGACTTCGAGCGCGAGGCGATCTTCGCTCACGAGTGGATCTGCGTCGGTCGATCGAGCCGCATCCCGGAGCCGGGCGACTTCTTCACCGTCGAGATCGCCGGCGAGCCGCTGATCGTCACCCGTGACAAGCAGGGTCAGGTGCGGGTGATGAGCTCGGTCTGTCAGCACCGCGGGATGGTCGTGGCCGACGGAGCGGGCAACTGCTCGACGTTCAAGTGCCCGTACCACCACTGGATCTACGGGCTCGACGGCCGGCTGCTCGGCGCGCCGGCGATGGAGCGCACCGAAGGGTTCGTCAAGGCGGACTTCGGGCTGCCGGAGCTCAAGGTCGAGGAGTGGCAGGGCTTCGTCTTCGCCTCGATGGATCACGACATCGAGCCGCTCGCGCCCACCATGTCTCGCGTCGAGCCCTACATCGAGAACTGGCGCCTCGGTGAGACCGTCGCCCTCGAGACCTTCACCCTCCACGACCTGCCGTGGAACTGGAAGGTGATGTTCGAGAACTTCAACGACGGCTACCACGCCAACCGGCTCCATCAGGTCATCCAGGACTTCTGCCCGTCGTCGATGGCCGACTTCCCGGAACCGTGGGACGACGCCTCCAACGTCATCTTCCGCACCAACGGCTTCACCCACATCGATGGTGGCTTCAACGCGACGCACAAGGCGATCCTGCCGGTCTTCCCGCATCTCACCGAGACCGATCGGATGCACGCCGTCTTCGCGATGACACCGCCGACCCTGTGCTTCGGGTTCGCCCCGGACATCGCCTTCTTCTTCCTGGTGCGCCCGAAGACGGCGGGCACGATCGACGTCGAGATCGGCTACCTCGTCCACCCCGAGGCGCTCGAGCACCCGATGTTCGACCAGCTCCTCGCCCAGTCCGACGCCGGCGTGCAGGTGTTCGTCGAGCAGGACCAGGACGCCACGACCAAGGTGCAGAAGGGCCTGAACTCACGCTTCGCCGCCCGCGGTCGGTACTCCTGGCAGGAGACCACCCACTGGGAGCTCAACCGATGGCTGGTGCAGCGCTACCGCGACCGCTGGCCCAGCGAGGTCGCATAACCGGCCGGAGCCACGGTCCGAGCCGGTCGAGCCGCAGCTTTGGCGTCGCCCCACCTTCGCCCGCAGGTCGACATGCCCGACGCCAGTAGGTTCGCGTCGCAGTTCGACGAGCACGAGGAACACCATGAACGTCATCTACACCACCACGGCAAACGCGACCGGCGATGGCCGCAACGGTCGATCGGAGCTCGAGGACGGCAGCATCTCGTTCGACATGCGCATCCCGACCGAGATGGGCGGGCCCGGCGGGGCCCCAACCCGGAGCAGCTGTTCGCCCTCGGCTACGCCGCGTGCTTCCACTCCGCGCTCAAGCTCATCGCCGGGCTCGATCAGTCCGACGTCAGCGACTCCGAGGTGTCGGCCACCGTCGGCTTCGGTCAGACACCCGACGGGGGCTTCGGTCTCGAGGTCGCGCTCGACGTGAGCATCCCGAACCTGCCGCCCGACCAGGCTCAGGCGCTCGTCGAGCGCGCCCACGAGGTCTGCCCCTACTCCAACGCGACGCGGAACAACATCGAGGTCGCACTCAGCGTCATCTGACGTGGGCGATCGGTACAGCGAGACGCCCCTCGCGCCTCCGGCTGGGCGCTCGCCGCGAAGGCACTCCTTCACGCTGGCACCACCGACCACGACAGACACGCTCTGCGATGGGTTCCGCCACACGCTGCCGGTGTCGGCGCGTTGGTGATCTCGACCGGCTATCCCCGGTAGGCGTTCCAGTGGTCGACCACGTCAGCCCCCGTCCTGGTCACACCGTCGCCGAGGAGCACCGCCTCGATGTCGGCCAGGATCCAGGAGACGGCGAAGGGAAACGTCCCCAGCCAGAACTCGCCTGAGACGTTCGCGGTGGTGCCGGTGAGGCTCGGGAAGAGCGGAAGGTCGCCCATCCCATCGCCGTAGAAGCCGCCGTCGGCGAGCACGAAGACGAAGTCGGCGTCGTGGTCGAGGAGGGTCTCCTCCGAGAAGAAGATGAGCGGGAGGGCCGGGTTGACCTCGACGCGCTGCGCGTCCGGGCGGTCCAACCCGAGTTGGTCGAGCAACGCCCCGCTGGTGGTCAGCATGGCGGGCGCGGCGAAGGGCCCGAAGCCCTCGCCGCTGCCCATGATCGAGACCGTCGGCGGCGTCTCGAAGGCCGCGTCGATCTCGGCGGCGATCCGTGCGATCTCGGCGTCGATCCCTGCGATGCGCTGAGCAGCGACGTCTTCTGCGCCCAGGGCCTCGCCGACGCGTGTGAGCTGCTCCTGCCAGGGGGCCGCATCGGAGTAGAGGAACATCGGCCCGGCCTCGCTCCAGAGGTCGTACCGCTCCAGGGTGACCGGATGACCGAAGCTGACGATGAGATCGGGAGCGATCGCGGCTGCGGCCTCGATCGCCGGGTCGGCGAGCAGGTGTTCGGTGAGCTCGACACCCATCTCGTTGGCGACAGGCTCGGTGTAGAGGGTCAACAGCGAGGCGTAGACCGTCGTCGGCTCGAAGCCGAGGTCCCACAGCTGAAAGGCGGAGTACTCGTCGAGCGCCAGGATGTTCTTCGGGTCGACGGGCACATCGGTCGTGCCGCCGAGGTGCTCGATCGTTCGGAACTCGGGTGCGGCGTCCGGCTCATCGGTCGAGTCGTCATCGGTCGCCTCGGTGGCGGCCGGCGCCGATGCGCCGGCCGAGCCACTCGGTTCGGACGCCGAGGCGGACGACGCCGACCCCGACGCACCGGTGTCGGCGGCTTCGGTCTGATCGCCGCCGTCGCCGCCGCACGCCGCCATGAGCACCATCGAGAGCGCGAGGGCGACGCGGACGAACGGCGACGGGCGGCGGTTGGTGCGGCTCTTCATGAGACAGGGGTCCTTTCGGGCAGCGACCGCGGGGAACGGCCCGGGCGCGAGGGCGGACCGATCGAGGCCGCGGCGTCCGGGCACGACGGGATGGTAGGCACTCTCCCCACACACTGAAAAGTCATTTCTGAAAACTATTTGCGAATAGGCTTCGGGTAGGCTCCGTTCGATGCCGAGACGGTCCCGATCCCCGGGTCGGCCCGCAGCCCTGTCGCGCGCTCAGGTCGTCGCGGCGGCGATCGAGGTCGGCCTCCGGGACCTGACGCTCCAGTCGGTCGCGGACGAGCTCGGCGTGTCGATCTCGGGCCTCTACCGCTACGTCGACGATCGCGACCACCTGGTCGCGCTCGCCGGCGACGAGATCGCTGCCCGATACGTGATGCCCCCCGGGCACACCGACGACGTCGCGAGCTACCTGGTCGGCATCGGCCACGGGGTACGGAGCCTGGCTCTGGAGTACGACGGACTGGGCGACTTCTTCGGCCGGACCGGGACGCACTCACCGAACTGGTTGCGGACCATCGAGGGATTCGTCCGGGAGCTGACCGCGTTCGGCATCAGCGCACCCGACGCCGTCGCGTTGGGCTCGTCGGTCGCCAATTTCACCACGGCATCGGTCGAACGGCAGCGCCGCGCCGAGCTCGACGCGGCACTGGGCCGCAGCACCCCCGGCCGCGTCGAGACGGTTCCCGTCGGGGTCGACCCGAGCGAGCTGCCGCTTCTGCGCCGGGGGCAGTACGCCCTGGCCGGCATGTCGGCCGACGACTACTTCACGTGGATGCTGGAGAGCTTCGTCGACGGCCTGCTGACCAACCTCGGCGACGCGCCCTGGCGCTCATGCGACGCCGAGACGCCTGGCGGCACCGGCGACGACCCTCGGTCGTGACGGACGAGCTGGCCTCGGGTCCCGGCACGTCTCTCGCGCGGGCGGTGCGAGACGCGGTCCGACGTTCGACCCAACGTCGCTGTTCCCGTACGGACCGCTCGGTGGTTGAATCAGGCGATGGGTGAGCCGTTCGAGATCTCCACGAGCCCGGTGTACCTGGGGAGCGGGGGACGGCTGGAGGTTCTCTCGGCGACCGCGGCGTACGCAGAGCAGCACGCAGACGACGACGGTGAGGGGCGGCTGCTCTGCACCTTCACGTTCACCGAGGACTGGAACGTCTGGGAGGTCCATCACGAAGGCGCCGAGCTCGTGATCTGCCTCGACGGCTCGATGACCGTGCACCAGGAACGTGACGGCGAGACCACGAGCGTTCTGCTGCGAGCTGGTCAGGCAGTGGTGAACGAGCCGGGCACCTGGCACACCGCCGACGTGGCCGAGCGAGCGACGGCGCTGTTCGTGATGGCCGGCGTGGAGTCCGATCATCGCCCTCGGTGACAGCGTCGGTGGCTGATGTGTTCGGTGACGTCCATGCACACCGGCTGCCCCGCCGCGCGACGCGCGCGCCATGAGCGTCCCTCAGACGGGCACCTGATCCTCGAGGTACAGCCCCGTGGCGGGTTCACCGTCGACCAAGCACGCGGTGAGCCGGCGACCGACGCGATCCGCCAGCACCGACACGGCATCGGCGACACCGAACCACCGCCACTCGGACAGCTCCGCGGCCGGGTCCGCCAACAGCACGCGCCGGTCTGCGCGGAGGAACACGATGCCGGCCGCCATCCGCTTCCGAGGGAGCGACGCGAGGAAGCTCTCCGATGGCTCGTTCACGACTCGACCTCGACCACGCTCGACGGCGACCTCAGCCGATCGGGGTGGCACGCGTCAGGCCGATCGTGCCGCCGCCCACGTCGTGGAAGACGAAGAGCGCCTCCTCGCTCACCGCGAAGAGGCGCTCCTCCAGCAGCGAGTTGGTCTCGATCAGCCCGATCAGCTGGAGGGTGTCGGGATCGAGGACCTGGACCTGCGTGCTGCCCACCGGGGCGACCCACAGCGCGTCCGGCCCGATGCGGAAGATCGCCCGTCGCCCGACGTCGACCCGGCCGATCTCGGCACCGGTGAAGGGATCGAGCTGGAGCAACACATCCGGCTCGCCGTAGTTGATGTAGGCGCACTGGCACGTCGTGTTGGCCTCGAAGTGGATCGGGCCGGGCCGCTCGACGTCCCCACGGTCGGGGCCGAGCAGCTGCGGGAAGGTCTCGACGGCAGTGAGGTCGCGGACCTGCAGGCGCCACACGACGTCGAACTCCTTGACCCCGGCGGCCCAGAGCGCGTTGCCGGAGAGCTGAACGGTCGCCGGCTCGGCACCGAGGTCGGGCGACCGCGAGACCACCGTCGCCGTCGCCTCGTCGATCTCGACGATCTGCTGAGCAGCTCGCACGGCGACGAAGACGCTGCCCTCGACCGAGGTCATCCCGAACGGGCTCGGGCCGACCTCGATCTCGGCCACGACGGCGTTGGCGTCGGGGTCGATCAGCGAGACGGTGTTGCCGTTCGCGTTGCCGACCCAGAGTCCACGGGAGGTCGGCAGCAGCGCGAGCGGTGAGGGGCCGGTGAAGATCCGGGCCTCGATCTCCAGGGTGTCCACGTTGATCCGCCACACCTCGCTGCTGTTGTGCATGGCGACCCACAGCGAACCGAATCCGACCTCGGCGTTGACCGGGTTGGGGCCCAGCGGGATGGTGGCGAGGTCGAAGCCCGACCCGCCCAGCGTGGCTGCGGTCAGCGGGGTCAGCTCGGTCGGCGGCGCCGGCGCCTCGGTCTCGGGAGGTGGTGCGACGGTGGTGAGCGGTGGCTCGGTCTCGAGCGGTGGGGCGACCGTGGTGGGCGCCACGGTGTCGGCGGTCGTGACGTCGGTCGGGCCGTCGTCGCCGTCCCCGCCGCCCCGCACGAGGAAGACGCCAGCGACGATCGCAGCGATGATCACCAGCGCGCCGCCGACCAGCAGGCCGGTCTGCCGGTCCTTGACCTGATCCACGGGGAGGATCTCGGGAGCGGTCGGGACCGTCGGCGGGGGCGGGGGCGGTGAGGCTGCTGACGCCACGGCGGCGGACGCCGCCACCTCGTCGCCGTTGTTGGACCCATCCAGTGGCGGCGGTGCCGCCTCGGTGACGGCGGTCTCCCGCTTGCGATCGGGGATGGCGTCGGGCGTCGACGCCGCATCGGGCGTGCGGGGAGCGACGGCGTCGGCGACCGCGGTCTCCTGCTGGCGGGTAGGAGTCGGCGCGGCCGCGACCTCGGGAGCCTCGTCGACCGTCGGAGTCGCCGGCGGCGGTGGGACCGCGGGCGGCGCAGCGGTGACGGCAGCAGCCTCCTCGGCGGCGCCCGCGCCAGCGGCGGCCCACGCTGCCCCCATGGCCACCGAGTGCTTCGGGTGGACGTCGACGGCCACGGGGCGCCCGAGCTCGCCGGCGACGAGCTGGGCGACGAGCGGGATTCGGCTGCTTCCGCCGACCAGCAACACGACGTCGAGATCGCCGAGCTCGATGCCGGCACCGCGGACCGCTCGTCGCATCGAGCCGATCGCGTCGCCCAGGCTCGGTCGGATCAGCTGCTCGAGCTCGGCGCGGGTGATGCGGATCTCCGTCTGCACCGTGGGCAGCACGACCGGGATCGTGACCTGCGTGTCGACCGACAGCACCTCCTTGGCGTCGGCGCAGTCGTCGCGCAGGCGGGCGACCGCGGCCATCGCCGCCGGATCCTCTGGGTCGAGCTGCGCCAACGATCCAGCGAGCGACTTGTTGACCTGCGCGAAGACCGCCTCATCGAAGTCGATGCCGCCGAGCCGCTCGATGCCCTCGGGTCGGCCGAGCACCTCGAAGCCCTCGGGCAGCTTGCGCAGGATCGAGGCGTCGAAGGTGCCACCGCCGAGGTCGAAGACGCCGACGGTGCGGCCGGGGTCGACCCGTTCGAGCGTGGCGTAGTGGATCGCGGCTGCTTCGGGCTCGGCGAGGGTGAGGACGTCCTCGAAGCCGGCTGCGGCGATGGCCTCCTTCAGGAGCGAGAGCTTGTAGGTGCCCCAGTTGGCGGGGTGCGTGACAGCCAGCCGTTCGGGCGGCCCGCCCTCACGCTCGGCGACCTGGTCGACGACGGCCCGCAGGAGGTGACCGGAGAGCGTCTCGGCGGCGAAGGGCTGGCCGGCGACGAAGATCGGGGTCGGGTCGCCGATGCGGCGCTTGAACTCACGGGAGACGCTCGCCGGTTCGGAGATCGCCCGACGAACCGCAGCGTCGCCGATGAGCATCGCCCCGTCGTCGCGGACGTAGACGACCGACGGGATCGTCGCCGCGCGTCCGCCCAGCTCGACGACCTCGACCTCGCCGTCGCGGTGGAGCGCGGCCGCCGTGAACGTCGTCCCCAGATCGACACCCAGCTCGTACGCCACGTCGCCTCGTCCGCCTCCGACCAGAGCGGACCACAGTATCCGCGGACCCGCCGGGATGGCTGTCCATCGAACCGGCGTGACCGAGCCGCCCGCGCACGACGAGCCAGCACCGACTCCTGTCCGACGGGCGAGCCGCTTAACTGAACAAGCGCTTGTCTAATGGGAAGATCTCGACTACAACGGACTCGAGGCGAAGGGGGCACCAGCGCATGCAGGACACGACCGCCGCACCGATCGGCACCGCCGACCACGAGGCCGCACCACTGCGCGTCCTCGTGACCAAGATCGGCTTCGATGGCCACGACCGGGGGTCACGCCTCGTCGCCGCCTTCCTCCGCGACGCCGGCCACGAGGTCGTCTACACGCCGCCGTGGCAGGAGATCTCCGCGGTCGTCGCGCTCGCGCTCCAGGAGGACGTCGACGTCATCGGCGTGTCGTCACTGGCGACCGACCACCTGATCGTCCCGGACCTCATGACGGCGCTGCGCGAGGCCGGACTCGACCACGTGGCAGTCGTGGTCGGCGGGATCGTTCCCGACTCCGAGGTCCCGGCGCTCACCGGCGCCGGCGTCCGGGAGGTCTTCGGGCCGGGATCGTCGAGGGAGCGGATCGTCGACGCGGTGGAGCGCTGGGGGCGCGAGGCGCAACTGCGCTCGCACGAGCGGGAGGGATTCGGGGCATGACGTCCGTCGAACCGATGCAGTTGACGTTGCCGGGCTTCGGTGCGGCGAAGGAGCGGTGGGAGCAGGCGTACCGCGCCGGCGTCCCCGACGACGGGGCGGTACGCAACCGCTCGGGCATCGAGATCCAGCCGATCTACGGCCCCGACGACTGGGACGGTTCGCGCTACGTCGACGATCTCGGCTTCCCGGGCGAGGCGCCGTTCACCCGCGGCATCTACCCGACGATGTACCGGGGGCGGACCTGGACGCAGCGCCAGTTGATCGGCCTCGGCACGCCGGCCGATTACAACGAGCGCATCCGGATGCTCCTCGCCGACGGAGCCAGCGCCATCTCGCTGCTGCCGTGCAACTCAGGTTTCCGGGGGCTCGACTGCGACGAGGTCCCCCTCCCCCTCCTCGGCACCTGCGGAACGGTCGTCAACGACGTCGACCACATGGACACCGCCCTCGACGGTGTGCCGCTCGGCGAGATCTCGACGGCGATGAACGACCCCACGCCCTTCACCCTGCTCGCCTTCGTGCTCGGCGTGGCCAAGCGGCGGGGCGTCCCGTTCGATCGCATCACCGGCACGTCGAACCAGTCGGACTACATCTCGCACTTCGTCGCGAACCACATGTTCTACCGACTGTCCCAGCCGGGCTCGCGCCGGCTGCTCGTCGATCACGTCGAGTACTGCACCGAGGCGGTGCCGAACTGGAACCCCGTGTCGGTGGTCGGTCAGCACATGCAGCAGGCGGGCGCGACACCGGCCGAGACGATGGGGTTCACGCTGTCGACGGCGATCCAGTACGCGGAGGACTGCTTCGCACGGGGGATGCACCCTGACGAGATCCTCCCCCGCTTCACCTTCTTCTTCGACGTCTCGATCTCGCTGTTCGAGGAGGTCGCCAAGTTCCGGGCTGGGCGCCGGATCTGGGCCCGGGTCGCCAAGGAGCGGCTCGGCGCCCGAGATCCGCGCTCGTGGCGCTTCAAGTTCCACGGTCAGACCAGCGGCGTCGACCTCACGGCGCAGCAGCCCCTCAACAACATCGCCCGCGTCGCGGTGCAAGCGGTGGGGGGAATCCTCTCCGGGCTCCAGTCGATGCACACCGATGCCTACGACGAGGCCATCACGTGCCCGACCGAGGAGACCGCCCGCATCGCCGTCGCGACCCAGAACATCCTCCGCGAAGAGGCCCATCTGTGCGACGTGATCGATCCGCTCGGCGGGTCGTACTACGTCGAAACGCTCACGGATCAGATGGAGGCCGAGATCCTCGCGGTGATGGACCAAGTCGACGCTGCCGGCGGGATGTACGAGGCGGTCGGCTCCGGACTCGTCCAGTCCATGATCGGCCGGTCGGCGCTGGCGGCCCAGGAGCGGATCGACAACGGCGACGAGCGCATCGTCGGCGTGAACTGCTACCAGCGCGACGACGATGGCAGCCCTCCCCCACCGATGCGTCCGGACCCGGCCGCCATGCGCGCCCACGTCGAGGCCTTCGTCGCGTCGAAGGCGGCGAGGAGCCGGGCGCAGGTCGACGGTGCGCTGACGGCCCTGCGCCGCGCGGCACAGAGCGAGGACCAGAACATCTACGCCAAGGTCGTCGAAGCGGCCGAGGCCGGCGTGACCCACGGCGAGATCGTCGGAGCCCTCCGCGACGAGCTCGGGTTCGGGCACCCGCTGGTGGTCGCATGAGCTCGAGGTCGCTGGCACCGCCTCCGGCGACCGTGGCGGCGTCGCCCTTCGAGCGGCTGCAGCGCGGCGACCACGCAGCCGTCGCCCAGGCGCTGACGGTGCTCGAGCGCGGCGGGGTCGAAGCCGATGCCCTACGTCGCCGGCTGTGCGGTCGGAGCGGTTCGGCACGTGTGGTCGGCTTCGCCGGCCCGCCCGGCGTCGGGAAGTCGACCCTCGTGAGCGCCTACGTCGAGCGGCTCCGAGCGCAGGGTCGAGCGGTCGCCGTGCTCGCGGTCGATCCGTCCAGTCCCCTCTCCGGAGGAGCGATCCTGGGTGACCGCACGCGGATGGGCGTCCACACCGAGGACGCCGGGGTCTTCGTCCGATCGGTCGCCTCCCGCGGCCATCTCGGCGGGCTCGCCCTCGCCGTGCCGTCCATGCTCGACGCGCTCGACGCCGCCGGTTTCGACGACGTCGTGATCGAGGCGGTCGGTGCCGGCCAATCCGAGGTCGAGATCAGTCGATTCGCTGACACCACCGTGGTCCTCGGAGCGCCCGGGCTGGGCGACGAGGTGCAGGCGCTCAAGGCGGGTCTGCTCGAGGTGGCCGACGTCCTCGTGGTCAACAAGGCCGACCTCCCGCACGCCGACCGCACGGCACGAGAGCTCTCGGCGATGCTCGAGCTGCGCCCCGCCGGACCGGTCCCCCCGGTCGTGCTCGTGAGCGCCACCGAGGTGACCGGCCTGGCGGCCCTCACGGACGCGATCGACGACGCCCACGGGGCGCAGGACGCGTCCGACGGTCCCCGCCGTCGGGCCACCGAGCTGTTGCGGCAGGCCACGATCGCTGAGCTGACCAGGCGCATCGCCGCAGGCGACTCGCTGGTGGCGCTCGGCGCGGCGCTGCACGGCGGCGAGCGCAGCCTCGCCGACGCCGTCGACGAGCTGATCGCACGAGCGATCTGCTCCGGAGGAAGGAACGCCGATGACTGAACAATCACGCGACGTCGTGCTGTGTGGGGGCAAGCGCACCCCGTTCGGCGACTTCGGCAAGTCGCTCAAGGACATCCCCGGACCGGACCTGGGCATCCACGCTGCGAGGGCGACGCTCGAGGCGAGCGGCCTCGACCCGGCGCACGTCGATCACCTCGTCTGCGGCAACGTGATGCCGGTCGACCAAGGGGGCTACTTCGCCAGCCGGGTGATCGGGCTCGGCGCCGGGCTCGCCGAGGAGTCGGCAGCGCTCGACGTGTCGCGGGCCTGCGGCTCCGGCACACAGGCCATCGTGAGCGCGACCCAGCAGATCATGACGGGTCACTCCTCGGTGGCCCTGGCGGGTGGCTACGAGAACGCCTCGCGTGCTCCGTACGCGCTCACCGGGGCGCGGTGGGGAATGAAGCGCGGCGCGGGCGAGATCGTCGACACCATCGACTACGGCTACCGGGACCCCTTCGATCTCGCGCTGATGGGCGAGACGGCGGAGAACCTCACCGACGACTTCGGCTACGAGCGCACGGATATGGATCTCTATGCCCTGGAGAGCCAGCAGAGGGCTGGCAAGGCGATCGAGAGCGGCTTCCTCGCCGAGCAGATCGCGCCGATCGACGTGCCCGCCCGACGCGGAGAGCTCCGGCGCTTCGAGGTCGACGAGTTCCCGCGGCCCGGTACGACGTTGGAGACCCTCGCCGGGCTCCGGCCGGTGTTCCGGGAGGACGGCCGCGTCACCGCCGGCAACGCCAGCGGCATGACCGACGGGGCCGCGTTCGTCGTGGTCGCAGAGCGTGGGAGCGCCGAGCAGCTCGACCTTCGCCCTCGCGCCCGAGTCGTCGACTGGGAGGTCGTCGGTGTCCCGCCCCGGATCATGGGCTGCGGGCCGGTTCCGGCCATCAGACGGCTGCTCGACCGCCGGGATCTTCGAGTCGGTGACATCGACTACTACGAGATCAACGAGGCCTTCGCGGTCGTCAACCTGCACGCCGAGCGGGAGCTGGGTGTGTCCCGGGAGTCCTGCAACCTCTACGGCGGTGGGATCTCGATCGGCCACCCACCCGGGGCGACGGGCGTCCGGATGTCGCTGACCGCCATGCGGCACATGGAGATGACCGGTGATCGGACGGCGATCGTCTCGATGTGCCTCGGCGCCGGACAGGGCATGGCGCTGCTCCTCGAGCGGATCGACTCGTGAGACGCCCCGGCGCGACCGGACAGCGGGGAGGACGGACATGACCACGAGGTCCTACGACTGGATCGCCCACCACGCTCGAACTCGCCCCGACGCGGTGGCCCAGCGCGATCTCGCCACGGGTCGCAGCTTCATCTGGGCCGAGATGGAGGCGAGGACCACGAGCCTCGCCTCGGCGCTGGCCTCCGACCTCGAGGTCAGAGCGGGCGACCGGGTCGCTGTGCTGGCGAACAACACCACCAACACCTTCGAGGTCCAGTTCGCGTGCTGGAAGCTCGGCGCCGTCTTCGTGCCGCTCAACTGGCGGCTCGCCCTTCCTGAGCTCGAGTACATCCTCGGCGACTGCTCACCAGCGGTGCTGGTCCATGACGACGAGTTCGCCGACACCGCGACGAAGCTCGCCGAACGGTGCTCGATCCGCACCTGCATCGACATGGACGGTTCGGACGCCACCGCCATCGACTACGAGGAGCTCCTGGCCAGCGCCGACGCCGCGGTCGAGCTGGCCCCGACGACCCACGAGACGCCCCTGATGATCATGTACACCTCGGGCACGACGGGTCGTCCGAAGGGCGCCCAGATCACCCAGGGCATGACGCTGTGGAACGCCGTCAACTGCACCGAGTTCTTCGGGATTCGGGCCGGCATGATCAACCTCGTCTGCCTCCCGCTGTTCCACACCGGCGGGCTGAACGTGTTCGCGAACCCCGCGTTCCACGTCGGCGGCCAGGTCGTCATCGCCCGTTCGTTCGATCCGGCGGCGACGCTGGCGATGTTGAGCGATCCCGAGGCCGGCATCACCCACTTCCTCGGAGTCCCGGCCAACTACGTGTTCATGGCGCAGCTGCCCGAGTTCGAGGACGCCACCTTCCCGACCGTGGAGGTGGCGGGCGTCGGCGGGGCGCCCACACCCGAGCCGCTCATCGAACGATGGGCGGGCAAGGGCCTGCCGCTCCAGCAGATGTACGGCATGACCGAGACCGGGCCGGTCGTGACCGCGCTCAAGCCGGAGGACGCCGCCGTGAAGATCGGCTCGGCCGGACTCCCGATGATGCACTGCGAGGTCCGGGTCGTCGCCGAGGACGGCAACGACGTCGTACCCGGCGAGCGAGGGGAGCTGTGGGTGCGGGGGCCCGCCATCACCCCCGCCTACTGGAACCGGCCCGAGGCCAACGAGCAGTCATTCGAGGGCGGCTGGTTCAAGACCGGCGACGCCGTCAGCGCGGACGACGACGGGTTCCTCTATGTGGTCGATCGCTGGAAGGACATGTACATCTCCGGCGGCGAGAACGTCTACCCGGCCGAGGTCGAGTCCGTGATGTACCAGCTGGACGATGTCGTCGAGGTCGCCGTGATCGGCGTGCCCGACGAACGCTGGGGCGAGGTCGGCCGGGCGATCGCCGTGATCCGAGACGGCAGCGAACTCACCGAGAAGGCGATCCTCGACCACTGCCGAGCGAACCTGGCGAGGTTCAAGGTGCCGCGCTCGGTCGTGTTCATCGACGAGCTCCCGCACAACGCGACCGGCAAGATCCTCAAGCGCGAGCTCCGCCTGACCCACAGCGGCTGAGCCCGACCCCAGACCGAAGGAGCGGCCGATGGCCGAGATGACCGCCGAGCAGATGGACGGCTTCCTCGCAAGGACTCGCCAGGGCATCCTGCTCCGCACCAACGCCGACGGCACCGCGAACGGGGCCCCGGTCTGGTTCGACTGGGACGGCGAGGCGGTGCGGATCTTCTCCGAGGCGACAGCGCCGAAGGTCCGGGCCATCGAGCGAGACCCCCGGATCTCGGTCCTCGTCGTGAACGACCTCGACGAGGCGCCGATGTGGGTGCGGTTCCAGGGAACGGCGGAGCTCGACCACCAGGCCGACGCCAAGCACCTCGCCACCGAGGTGCTCGCCCCCCGCTACTGGGATCTGTCCGATCCGCAGGTGGCGGCAACGGTCGACCTCTGGCGGTCCGCTCCCGCCGCCGCCTTCGTCGTGATCACCCTCCGACCCGACCGGATCCGGTCCAGCGCCGGGTGAGCTTCTCCCGATCGACACCCGCGGGTGGCGGAGCGGGGACAATGGGCGGGCACCGTCCCGCGTCCACGAGAGCCGATGCCCCGCAGCACCCGAGAGAACAACCGGAGCCGCCAGCTCCTCGACGCCGCCGCCGAGCTCTTCGCCAGCCGCGGCTACACGGCCACGACGGTTCGGGACATCACCGGAGCGGTGGGCATGGGTCCGGGCTCGTCGTACTACCACTTCAAGACGAAGGCCGATCTGCTGCTCGCGGTGTACGAGCAGGGCGTCGCCGACGTCGACGCGTCGGTGGACCGGCATCTCGCCGACGCTCCCGACGAGCCCTGGGGTCGGATCGAGGCGGCGCTGGTCGGCCACGTCGAGGCCGTGCTCGCTCCGTCGCCCTACGCCCGGGTGATCGTGAGCGTCCTGCCGGAGAGCGTCCCGGAGCTCAGCGAGGAGCTCCGGGACGCCCGTGAGCGCTACGAGGACCGGTGGCGGCGTCTGGTCGGCGACCTCGACCTGCCGGTCGACCCGACGTTGTTCCGCCTGCTCGTCCTCGGTGCGGCCAACTCGACGCAGCTCTGGTTCCGAGACGGTCGGAGCAGTCCGGCCGAGGTCGCGCGCACGCTGATCGCGATCGCTCGCGACGGCATGGGGTGAACCTCGGGACCTCAGTCGTCCTCGAAGAGCGTTCCGGCGCTCCAGTCGTCGTTGCCGGAGACCGAGGTGATCGCCCCACCGGAGACGGTCGAGTACCTGCCGTCGGCGGCGTTGCGACGTCCGCCTCCGACCGAGGCGCCGGTGCCGTCGGCGGCGTTGTCGACGCCGCCTCCGATGACCGAGCCGAGACCCGAAGCCAGGTTGCGGGCACCGCCGACCACGGTGGCGTGCGAACCGGTCGTCGTGTTGCGGTGACCGCCCAGCACGGAGCTGTCGCCCGAGCCGGCGATGTTCTCCTGACCGCCCGAGACGGTCGCCGCATCACCTCCGGCGATGTTGGCCCGGCCACCGAGCACCGCGGCGCTGTTGCCGTTGGCGGCGTTGCCGATGCCACCGACCACCGCTCCGTAGTTGCCGGCGGTCGTGTTGTGCTGTCCGCCGGTGATCGTCGACGTCGGGCCTGATGCGGTGTTCGCACCACCCCCGACGACGGTCGCCACGGCTGCGTCGACGGTGTTGAAGCCGCCGCCGAGCACCGAGCCGTTTCGGTGGGTGACCGTGTTGGCGTAGCCGGCGATCAGGTGGCCGTAGCTCTCATAGGCGTGCCGTTCGCCGATGACGACGCCGTGGCTGCCGGAACGAGCCCCGTTCCCCTCGCCGTACCCGACGATGAGGTTGCCGAGGCCGTTGCACTGCTCGAACTGACGCGAGACGAAATCGCCACCGGAGCAGCCCGTGTCGCCCGAGCCGTCGCGGAGGTGGAGGTTCGCGCCGGTGACGACGAGCGACTCGTGCCCATCGACGGTCTCCCGGGTGACGCCGGTGAGGAGCGCCTCCAGGTCGGCGACGCGAGCCTCGAGCTCGGCGATTCGTGCGTCGGTGCCACCTCCGGCGTCGTCCGGTTCGGCTGCCGCCACCGGGTTCGGCGAACCGAGCGCGCCGACGGCGACGAAGAACAGCGACGCGGCGGCGATGCCGAGCAGCATGAGCAGGCGACGATGGTCGAGACGGGTGATGGGCATGGGTGTTCCTCCTCGTTGGATGTACGAGGACCACCCTGAGACGCTCGGGCGTCGAAGTCCTGGAGGACCGGTGGAGACGAACGGGAGAGGATCCGGTCAGGCCGAGGCGCCCGAGTACCGGCGGGTGCCGATCCGCCAGAACCTTCGGGTCGCGACGAACGCCGCGATCAGGAAGCCGACCGTGATGGCCAGGCGGGACGCCGTCAGGCGACCGGTGAGCATCTCGGACGGGACCGTCACCGCGAAGCCGATCGGCACGAGGTAGGTCAGCGACGCTCGGAGCCAGACCGGGTACACGGTCACCGGGTACTGACCCGCCCGGTACAGCCCGCTGAAGAGCTCCTGGATCATGTCCATGCGCACGAACCAGAACGCGCCGGTCGTCAACGCCAGCCACAAGCAGTAGACGAGCACGCTGCCGGCGACGAGGGTCAGCACGAAGGCGAGGAGCTCCCCCGGGCCGATCGACGTCTCCAGTTCGACCAGGCCCCAGATGAGCACGATCGACCCGACGAGGGCGTCGCTGAGCCGCCAGAGGCGGAACTCGCGGACGCTCGCGAGCAGCTGCGAGTCGATCGGCTTGGTGAGCACGTAGTCGAACGTGCCCTGCCGGATGTCGGACATGACCCGGGCCATGTTCGGTTCGATGGCGAAGCCGATCACGCCACCGACCAGCGTGAAGACGCCCATGACGATCAGGAGCTGCGGCCGGCTCCAGCCGGCGAGGTCATCGGTGCGGTCGAAGATGAGCGCCAGGACGATGAGCCCGGTGGTGATGGCGACGATCGACTGCAGCAGCTGGATCACGAAGTTCGCCCGGTACTGGAGCTCGTTCATGACACCGATGCGCAGGTGCAACGCGGCGACCCTCGCCCCCTCGAAGCGGCGCATCAGCCGTTGACCGCCGTGTACCGCTTGACCGCCCGGCGCCAGGTCAGTCGCACCCCGATCGTGCCGAGCGTGATCCAGACCATCTGCCGCACCAGCCCCTCGACGAGCTCCCCGTCCGTGATCGGCCCGGTCAACGCCGTGATCGGGAACCCGAACGTCGATTCGAACGGGAGGAACGACGCGAGGGTCTGCACGCCGTCCGGCAAGAGCGCCACCGGGAGGAGGCGGCCGGACAGCAGGAGCTCGGCGGCGAAGAAGACCTCGAAGAGCGCGTTGACCCGGGTGGTCCAGAAGGTGACCATCCCCAGCATCCAGAGCATCAGCGACCGGATCAGGTAGGCGCCCCAGATCGCCAGAGCGAAGGTGGCGACCTGAGCGAGCGAAGGTGACAGGTCCGGCCGGAAGATGAGGCTGAGCACGGCGGCGATCGGTAACCACAGGACGATCACGACCACCTTCCACCCGGCGAAGTAGCCGAGGTCGTGGTGGATCGGGTGGATGGGCCGGATGAGCTGGGCGGACAGCTGGCCCTCGCGGATCCGGTGCTCCCAGCCGAAGGGCGTGAAGACGATGTTCATGTTCCGGACCAACGTCCAGACGATGTAGTACGCCGCGAAGGTGCCCGGTGTGAACCCGTCGATCGAGCCGCCGTTCTGCTCGGCGATGGTCGACCACACGACGAGGTAGATGACCGGCTCGGTGACCATGCCGATCATGTAGAAGTAGTTCGCGGCCCGGTACTGGAACTGCTCGATGATCGAGAGCCGACCGAGGGTCGCGTAGAGCCGGACGTAGCTCCGCCACCGCGACTCTCGTTCGAGTCGCTGCCCGGTGGTCGGCTCGCTCACCCGCCGACCGCCGATTCGCCCGCGTGGTCCCCGTCGGCGAAGGCGAGCTCGATCACGTCGTCGATCGCCGGGTCCACGACGGTGAGGTCGCGCACGGCATGCTCCGACAGGAGCCGCGCCGTGACGTCGGCCGCCCGCTCCCGCTCGACCCGGAGCGTGACTCGGTCGGCCCCGGCGTCGACGACCTCACCGAAGCCGGACAGGTCGGCCGCTTCGCCGAGCGTGACGGTGAGCGTCTTGTGGCCGGCGAACCGCTCGGACAGCTCCGACAGCGGCCCGTCGAAGAGGATCGCTCCGTGGTGGATCACGATCACCCGCTCGCACAGCGCCTCGACGTCGGCCATGTAGTGCGACGTGAGCATGACGGTGGAGTCGTGGCGCTGGTTGTAGTCGGCGAGGAAGGAGCGGATCCGGCGCTGCATGGGCACGTCGAGCCCGAGCGTCGGCTCGTCGAGGAAGAGCACCTCGGGCCGGTGGAGCAGCGAGTTCGCGATCTCGGCCTTCATCCGCTCCCCGAGCGACAGGTTCCGCACCGGCTTGTCGACGAGCGCGCCGAGGTCGAGCAGCTCGATCAGCTCGTCCCGTTGCGCGAGGAAGGCCGCTTCGGGCAGTCGGTAGATGGCGCGGGTGAGGGCGAAGCTGTCGAGGGCCGGAAGGTCCCACTGGAGCTGGTTGCGGTTGCCCATCACCAGCGTCATCCGCTGGAGATACTCGGCCTCACGTCGCGACGGTTCGTGGCCGAGCACCCGGACCGTGCCAGCGGTGGGGTGCAACAGTCCGGCGAGCATCTTCAGCGTGGTCGTCTTGCCCGCACCGTTGGGCCCGAGGAAGCCGACGATCTCACCGGTGGCGATCTCGAAGCTGACCCGGTCGACCGCCGGCACCTCTCGGGTCTCCCGACGGACCAGGCTGCGCACCGCTGCGGCGAGCCCCGCCTCGCGCACGGGGACCTGGAAGGTCTTGCCGAGCGACTCCACCTCGACGGCCCCACCGGTCATCGGCGCGACCGTAGTCAGCCCTGCGTCGACACCGGGATCGGTTTGCGCCGGGTCTGCCCCGGGTGGGCCTCAACCCCCGAACGCCCGGGTGGCGATCTCATCGAAGGCGCCGTCGAGCTCGCCGCTGGCGACCAGGGCGTAGGCGTCGGCCAGCTCGGCCTCCTGCTCGGGCGTGGCGTCGCAGAACACGGCCCCGGCGAGATCCGGCTCCTCACCGGGCGAGTAGACGACCACGTCCCCCTCGCTCAGCGAGCCGTCCACGATGCGGGGGAACACGTCGTTGACGTAGTCGCCGCCGTCGAAGCGCACGGCGATGTCCCAGGCCAGCTCGCCCTCACGGGTGCACACGTCAGAGGCACCGGCGCTCATCACGATCTGGCCACCCTCGTTGGCCAACTGCACCAGCGGCT
>JBCDAU010000006.1:0-185042 GCA_039185015.1 Actinomycetota bacterium | reverse complement strand
GGACCATCACCGAAGCACCCCCGCTGCCCGACGGGCTCGTCGCGCTCTACGACTTCTCCGAAGGCGCCGGGACCACCGTGGGCGACAGCTCCGGTGTCGGAGCGCCCCTCGACCTCACCATCGCCGACCCCGGCGCCGTCAACTGGACCGTCGACGGCCTCGAGATCACCGGCAACACCGAGATCACCTCGGGCGGCCCGGCCACCAAGATCAACACCGCGGTGGCCGCCTCCGGCGAGCTCACCATCGAGGCCTGGATCATCCCGGGCAACGTGACCCAGGACGGTCCTGCTCGCGTCGTCAACGTGGGCGTGGACTCCCAGAACCGCAACGCCATGCTCGGCCAGGGCGGGTACAGCTCGTTCCCCGACGATGCGTTCGCCGCTCGAGTCCGCTCGCAGAGCTCGACCGACAACGGCAACCCGATCCTGTTCAGTCCGGCCGGCACGGCGACCACGAACCTCACGCACGTGGTGCTGACCCGTGCCGTTGACGGCACCCGGGTGCTCTACGTCGACGGGGTCCCCACCAACTCGAACGTGGTCGGCGGCGACACCTCCAACTGGAACCTCGCCTACCCGCTCCTGCTCGCCAACGAGAACGACGGCAGCCGTCCCTGGGCAGGCACCCTCTGCCAGGTGGCGATCTACGACGTCGCGCTCACCGCCGGTGAGGTCGCCGCCAACGAGGCCGCCGGCTGCGACGGCCCGGCCGTGAACCCCACGGCATCGGCGACCGTCACGATCAACGACGGCTCCGAGGCGATCCTGAGCGCCAGCACCTTCGGCGGCGACAGCATCGTGATCACCAACACCTCGACCTTCGGGCTCGAGCTCGATGAGGTCACCATCGACCTGTCGACGGCCCTCTACCCCGACGTCCTCTTTGACCCGCTGGGCTCGGCCGGTGACGCGCTGGCCAAGTGCCTGGAGCCCAACGCCGGCGATGCCGCGGCCGTCGGGTTCGTCGCGCCGGTCGATCCGTGCGACGACCCCTTCGGCGGGGCGCGCGACGGGGGCTTCGAGACGATCACGATCCAGGCGACCGACTGGGGTCCGGGTGAGAGCCTCGCCCTGTCGGTCGACATCGATCCGACCTCGATCCAGGGCGTGCCCGGTGCGGGCAACTCGGGTGCGGTCTCCGGCTTCGAGCTGAGTGGCTCGACGGTCACGATGACCTTCGCCGATGCCTCTCAGCTCGTCGACGAGCTGATCGTCCAGCCGACTGCTGATGCCGACAACGGCATCGCCGACGGCGCGGGCCAGCTCCTCGCCCCGAACCTCGGGACCGGTCCGAGCATCGACGTGCCGTCGGTGATCCTCGGCCCGACCGTGTTCACCAACGGCGCGACCGCCGGCCTGACCACCGACGACGTCGTCGACGTGGTGGTCACCGGGCTCCCGAACACCGACGTGGTGCTGTACGTGACCGAGTCGGGCAGCGACGTCGACCCGGGCTTCGACCCCGATCCGTTCGAGGCCAACAAGGCCGAAGACATCGTCGCCTACGCGGCCACCCTCGACGGTGCCGGCACGGCGACGATCTCGATCGCCCTCGACGACCTCGTACAGGAGCCGCTGGTCGGCGATCCGATCGACCTCTACTACCTGATGGCGGCGTACGAGGACGGCGCCGCGCTGTCCGATCCGTCCGACTTCGTGTACCTCCGGAAGGTCGACTCGACGCTGCCCCTCATCACCCCGCTCGACGACGTCACCGTCGCTGCGGACGAGACCCTCGTCGTCGACGTCGCGGCGGTCGACCCCAACGGTGACCTGTTCACCCTCGCCCTCGGCTCGACCCCCGACATCGAGGCGCTCGGCGCGGTGTTCACCGACAACACCGATGGCACCGGTCAGCTGACGTGGACGCCGGCGCTCGCCGACCTCGGCACCTACACGGTGACCATCACCGCCGATGACGCCAGCGGGCAGTCCGTCGAGGCGTTCAACATCACCGTCGTCGACGGGCCACAGGCCGCGGCCACCGTCGTTATCCACGATGGCTCCGAGAACCTGCCCGGAACGAGCACCTTCCAGCCGGGGAGCATCGCGGTGACCAACACCTCGACGCTCGGTCTCGAGCTCGAGCAGGTGTCGATCGACATCTCGACCGCGCTCTACCCGGACATCGTGTTCGACCCGAGCGGCGCAGCCGGCAACGCGCTGGGCAAGTGCTTCGAGCCGGACGCGACCAGTGCGTCGGTCGTCGGGCTCGTCGCCCCGGTCGATCCGTGCATCGACCCGTTCGGTGCCCCTCGTGAGGGTGGCTACGAGACCCTGACGTTCCAGGCGAACGACTGGCAGCCGGGCGAGACGATCGTGTTCGCGGTCGACACCGACCCGTTGTCGAACCAGGGTCTGGCCGTCAACGGCAACTCCGGTGAGGTCTCCGGCTTCGAGCTCTCCGGCTCGATCGTGACGCTGACCTTCTCCGACGCCACGGAACTGGTCGGCGAGCTCTTCGTCCAGTCGTCGGGCGACGCCGACAACGGCATCAACGACGCCGCGGGACAGCTCGTCGCCCCGAACCTGGGGGCCGGTCCGTCGATCGACGTGCCGTCCGTGGCGCTCGGGGCGACCGTCTTCGCCAACGGAGCCACCGCCGGCCTGACGACCGCCGACACGGTCGATGTCGTGATCACCGGTGATCCGAACGCCGACGTCGTCCTCTACGTCGTCGAGTCCGGCTACGACCTCGATCCCGGCTTCCAGCCCGATCCGTTCGAGGCCAACAAGGCCGAGGACGTCGTCGCCTACCCCGCGACCCTCGACGGTGCCGGCACCGCGACGGTGACCATCGCCCTCGACGACCTGGTGCAGGAGCCGCTGGTCGCCGACCCGGTCGACCTCTACTACCTGATGGCCGGCTACGAGGCCGGCGGAGCAGCGTCGGATCCGTCGAACTTCGTCTACCTGGAGAAGGTCGACTCGACCGCACCGGTGTTCACGCCGATCGCCGACGTGACCGTCAACGCCGGCGATCCGGTGAACATCGACATCACGGCCGTCGACCCGAACGGTGACCCGATCACGCTCGACATCGTGTCGTCGCCGGACATCGAGGCGCTCGGTGCGGTCCTGACCGACGACGCCGACGGCACCGGTGACATCGCCTGGGCCACCCAGGTCTCCGACACCGGCGTGTACGCGGTCACCGTGTCGGCGACCGCCGACGGGGAGACGACCGACGAGGTCGTCACCATCACGGTCCTGCCGGCCGACGCCACGGCGCTGTTCCGGGTGAACGCCGGTGGTCCGGAGGTCCCGGCCGCGGACGGGTCGTCGCCGGCGTGGTCCTCCGACACCTCGGGGTCCCCGTCGCAGTACCTCGTGGCAGGTCCGGCCTCCGGCGTCTTCGACACGACGAACGCGATCGACCTCACCGACCCGTCCGTGCCACCGCAGGCGCCCGGGGCGCTGTTCCAGACGGAGCGCTTCGTCGATTCGGCCGAGATGAGCTTGGAGTGGGCGTTCCCGGCGAGCTCGGGCAACACCTACCTGGTGAACGTCTACTTCGCCGAGATCTTCACGACCGGGCAGAACCCGATCGACACCGTCGGCGAGCGCGTCTTCGACGTGACGCTCGAGGATGAGACGATCCTCGACGCTCTCGACGTCTTCGACGAGGTCGGCACCGACGCCGGCATCATGCGCTCGTTCGAGGTCGCCCTCGCGGACGACACGATCAACCTCGAGCTGGTCAGCGACGTCCAGAACGCGGCGATCAAGGGCATCGAGATCATCGATCTCGGAGCGACCAACATCGTCGCGAGCGGCAACATCACCGCGACGCCGGACCCGCTGGTGCTCGACGACTCGACGCCGACCGGCACCGTGACGATCGCCAACGACGCGGCACCGGGCACCCCTGCGATCCGCGTTGCCTCGGTCGACATCACCGGCGCCGACGCCGGCGTGTTCGGCGTCTCGAACGGCGGTCCGATCTACGTCGGCCCGAGCGACAGCGTCGAGGTCACGGTCACCTACAGCGGGACGGCCGTCGGTCCGTTCACGGCCGATCTCGAGGTGGCCCACGACGGGGCGAACGCCTCGCCGCAGACCATCGAGCTGACCGGGACCGGCGACACGTCGCCAGGCGTCGGTCAGGTGCTGGCTCGCATCAACAGCGGTGGCCCCCTCCTCGCCGCGGTCGACGGTGGACCGGACTGGGAGGCCGACAACGGTGCCGGCAACCACCCGTTCCTCTCCGACGTGGGCAGCGACGGTGAGTCCGGCTTCGCCGGCAACGACCCGGGCCCGACGGTCCCGGCCTCGGTGCCGGGAGCGGTGTTCGACACCGAGCGCTTCTCGACCGGCGGCTTCGCCTACTCCATCCCGGCCCCCGCCGGCACCCAGGTCTACGTGAACCTGTACCTAGGCAACGGCTTCGGCGGAACCAGTGGCGTCGGCGATCGGGTCTACGACATCTCCATCGACGGCGCCGTGGTCGAGGACGACCTCGACCTCGTCGACACGTTCGGCCATCAGGTCGGCGGCCTACTGCAGTACCTGGTCGTCTCGGACGGCTCGGTCGACATCGCCTTCTCGAACGTGGTGGAGAACCCGCTCGTGAACGCGGTGGAGGTCGTGGTCGCCGAGTCGCAGCCCGGCGTGCTCGCCGCCACCCCGACCGAGGTCGACTTCGGTGCCGTGGCCGTGGGCTCGAACCCGAGCGCGACGATCACCCTGAACAACCTCGGCTTCGAGGTCGGCGATCCGGCGATCACGATCACCGACGTCAGCGTGACGGGGTCGGAGTTCTCGACCGACGCGGTGACGCCGATCGTCCTGCCGGTCAATGGCAGCGACTCGTTCGAGGTGACCTTCTCGGCCGCCTCCGCGACGGCAGCCACCGGTTCGGTGACGATCACCCACGACGGCGCCAACTCGCCGATCACGATCGACCTCGACGGTGTCGCGACCACGAACGTCCCGGTCTCGTTCAGCAAGACCAACCTGCAGGGCGAGATCTCGAACAACCCGACCTCGCTCGACTGGGGTCCGGACGGTCGGCTCTACGTCGCCCAGCAGAACGGCACCATCTACGCCTACACGGTCTCCCGTGACGGCGCGGCGCCCGGCTCCGGCACCTTCACGGTGACGGCCACCGAGACGATCCTCGACGTCAAGAACCTCCCGAACCACAACGACGACGGCTCGCTGGCTCCCGGCCAGACGAACCGCCAGGTCACCGGCCTGATCGCCGAGGGCACCGCCACCAACCCGGTGCTGTACGTGTCGTCGAGCGATCCACGGATCGGTGCGGGCGGCAGCGGCAACGACACCGGCCTCGACACCAACTCCGGTGTCGTCAGCCGACTGACCTGGAACGGTGCCGATTGGGACCTGCTCAACCTGGTGCAGGGCCTGCCCCGCTCGGAGGAGAACCACGCCACCAATGGTCTGCAGCTGAGCCCCGACGGCAACACGCTCTACGTGCAGTCGGGTGGTCACACCAACCAGGGCGGCAAGTCCAACAACTTCGCCTTCACACCGGAGTACGCGCTGTCGGCGTCGATCCTCTCGATCGACCTCGCAGCCATCGGCGAGAACACCTACAACCTGCCGACCCTCGGGACGGCCGGCTCGGTCGCACCGGGCAACGTCGTGGGCAACCCCGATCCGTTCGGCGGTGCCGATGGCGCCAACATGGCCATCTTCGATGTGGCCGGACCGGTCGACATCTGGTCGACGGGCTGGCGCAACGGCTACGACCTGGTGCTCACCGAGGACGGGTTCCTGTTCGCCACGGACAACGGGCCGAACGGTGGCTGGGGCGGTCCGCCGACCGGTGAAGGTGTGAACAACACCTGCACCGACGTCGAGGTCGGCACCGGCAACACCCAGAACGACCAGCTGCACTACGTGCCCTTCGGATACCACGCCGGCCACGCCAACCCGACGCAGGGCAACCCGACCATCTTCCCGGGTGCGGTGCGGGGGACCCCGCCGTTCTCCCTCGACCAGGCGTGCGACTACGTGCCGGCCGGTACCAACGCCACCCCCGGACCGGGCGGCGGTCTCGCCGTGATCGGCGGCTCGACCAACGGCATCACCGAGTACACCGCCTCGAACTTCGGCGGTGCGCTCCAGGGCGACCTGCTGATGACCACCTTCGGCTCGAGCGTCTACCGGGCGAAGCGCGACGGTGCGGGCACCGGCCTCGTCGACCTCGGCGATGGGGGCACCACCGGTCCGGAGCAGCTGTTCTTCTCCGGTCTCGGCGGTCCGCTCGACATCGTCGCTGTCGGCGACGACGGGCTCTTCCCCGGCATCATCGTCGTGGCCGAGTTCGGCAGCGACAGCATCGTCTTCTTCGAGCCCAACGACTTCGGCATCTCCTGCACGGGGGCCGACGACCCGGCGATCGACGAGGACGCCGACGGCTACAGCAACGCCGACGAGATCGACAACGGAACCGACCCCTGCAACGGCGGCGACACCCCGGCCGATCAGGACGGCGACGGCGTCTCCGATCTCAACGACAACGACGACGACAATGACGGCATCACCGACGACGTCGACACGTTCGCCCTCGATCCGGACAACGGCCTGACCACCACGGCGCCGCTGCTCTACACCTTCGAGCAGAGCTCGGTGGCGGGCTCGCCGGTCATCTTCAACGGCCTCGGCTTCACCGGCCTGATGACCAACGGGCAGGACTGGGAGTCGAACTGGGACGGTTCGGAGAACGTGAAGCTCGGCGGTGCGGCGAGCATCCTCACCATCGTCGACACGCCCCCGGGCGACGCCTTCGAGACACCGAACGACCAGCTCAACGCGCTGCAGTTCGGCGTCGATCCGGCGAGCCTGACCGGCGAGACGACCGTGCGGAGCCTCGTCCTCGAGCCGTTCCCGGCCGGGTTCACACCGGCGAACTTCCAGTCGGCGGGCATCTTCATCGGGCCGGGCGACCAGGACAACTACCTGAAGCTCGTCGTCAACGCCGGCGGTGGGACCGGTGGCGTCCAGATGGGCATCGAGGAGGCCGGTTCGTTCACGAGCGTCGCCAACCCGGCGGTGCCGAGCGTCGTCGGCAGCGCGCAGAACACCGAGCTGCAGCTCGTGATCGACCCGGTCACCGGTTCGGTCGAGGGCTTCTACGACACCGGGAGCGGCCTGACGTCGGTCGGTACGACGACCATCCCGCTCGACTGGCTGGACGGTCCCGAGGCGCTGGCGATCGGGGTGATCTCGACGTCGTTCAACTCGGGCTCGTTCGGCACCGCCGATCCGTTCGCCGTCGGCTGGGAGGAGATCGAGGTGCTCGTCGCCGCGGCTCCCACCAACACCGCGCCGGCGATCACGTCGGCCGGTTCGACGTCGGTGGGGGAGGGCGATGTGCTGTCGTTCTTCGTCACGGCGACGGACGCCGATCTCGACCCGATCACGTACTCGCTGGCTGGTGCGCCGGTGGGGATGGCGATCGATCCGTCGACCGGTGAGATCACCTGGGCGACGGATCTGGATGACTCGGGCAGCTACGAGGTGACCGTCGGGGCCAGCGACGGCATCGCTCCGGAGGTCATGGAGCCGCTGACGATCGATGTCACCCAGACCGAGGCCGGGGCCGTCCTCTTCCGGGTCAACGCCGGCGGTCCCGCCGTCGTCGACCCGGACGGCGACTGGGCCGTCGACACCACAGCCAGCCCGTCTCCGCTGGGGACCGGGGGCAACACGAGCTCCACGAGCGACGCGCAGGACACCAGCGATCCGACCGTGCCGGTGGGCACGCCGGCGGCGCTCTTCCAGACCGAGCGCTGGTCGACCCACGACTGGGACTTCCCGGTCCCGGTCGGCGCCGAGGTCGAGGTGCGGCTGTACTTCGCCGAGACCTTCAACAGCGTGGTGTCCCGGGTGTTCGATGTGAGCGTCGATGGGACGGTCGTCGTCGACGATCTCGATCTGCAGACCACCTACGGACCCGACACCGGTGTCGTCTTCGACACGGTCGTCACCTCCGACGGCAACATCGACGTGCTCGTCGGTCCGGCCTCGGCCGACAACCCGAAGATCAGCGCGATCGAGATCCGTGAGATCACCCCGGCGCCGTTCGTGGTGGACCCGGTCGTCGTCGAGTCGTTCGCCGTGGGCGATGCGCTGTACCGGGTCAACGCCGGCTCGGACACGGCGACCTCTGCGATCGACGGTGGCATCGACTGGGGAGCCGATCCGGTGTTCACCGGGTCGCCCTTCCTGGACGCTGCCTACGTCGCCCAGCCCAACGGCCAGAAGAAGGCGGTGACCAGCGGCACGACCGTGACCGCCGGACCGACGATCCCGTCGAGCGTGCCGGCCGCCGTCTACCAGGTAGAGCGATGGGACCCGCCGTCCGGCCTCGCCATGGGCTGGAACTTCCCCGTCGCCTCCGGGACCCCGGTGGAGGTCCGGCTCATCTTCGCCGAGACCAACCCGCCGACGTCCAACCCCGGTGACCGGCTCTTCGACGTGCTGATCGACGGCGAGCTCGTCCTCGACGACTACGACCAGCTCGATGCGGCCGGCGGGCAGTTCGTCGCCGTCCAGGAGCGCTTCGTCGTCGTCGCCGACGGAGACGGGATCGACATCGACCTCCTCCACGGCCCGATCGAGAACACGACGATCAAGGCCATCGAGATCGTCGAGCTGGTCCCGACCGTCACCGGCGTGGCTGGTCCCTTCGAGCTCGTCACGCTGGTGACGAACCCGATCACGAACCCGGACGTCGATCTGACGGCGGTGGAGCAGACGACGGGCGTCGACGCCCCGGTGGGCATCGGCGCCGGCTGCGATCCGGCCGTCCCGGCCGTCCTCGGGTTCGGCGACCTGGCGACCTGCCGCTTCACCGTCGACTTGTCCGGAGCGGCGACCGGCGACGTCGATGTGAGCGTCGCCGCAACGGCTGATGCCGTCGCGGACGACACCGATGCCTCCGCCACGTCCTCGACGGTCACGATCACCGTCGAGGACCCGCCCGCCCCCGACATCATCGAGCGGATCAACGCCGGCGGGCCGACCGTCGCTGCCATCGACGGTGAGCAGGACTGGGAGGCCGACAGCGACGTCGCCAACCACCCGACGCTGACCGCAGCCGGCAGCAACGATGTCGGGGCGTTCCCCGTCGGCGGGCTCGATCCCTCGGTGCCGGGGTGGGTGCCATCGACGCTGTTCGGTACCGAGCGATACTCGGACACGTCGATGACCTGGGAGATCCCGGTGATCGCCGGGCAGAACGTCGACGTGTACCTCTACATGATGAACGGCTGGCCCGGCACGAGCGGCGTGGGCACGCGGATCTTCGACGTCAGCATCGAGGGCAACGTCGTGCTCGACGACCTCGATCTGTCGGCGACCTACGGCCACCAGATCGGTGGTGCCGAGCTGTTCAACGTCACCGATGACGGCGACGGCGTCATCACGATCACCTACACCACGACGGGTGTGCAGAACCCGCTCGTGAACGCGATCGAGGTGCGCAACGCCGGAGGGGCCTGATCCGGGCGGACGTCAAGCGAGGCCTCGGCCGTTCACTCGGCCGGGGCCTCGGACGTCCGGGTCGGACCGCTGGTCGTCCGGAGCGGTCGACCCGCGGAGCTCCCTCGGTTCGACGACGATGGGCCCGTGATCGGAGCCTCGCCTCACGTCGTGGTCACCGGGCTCGTGGGCGCCGGGAAGTCCAGCCTCGCGACCCCGGTCGCTGAGCGTCTCGGGCGGCGCCACCTCGATTCCGATGGACAGATCGAGACGCTCTTCGGGTGTACCGGCGCCGAGATCGCCGAGGCTGACGGCGTCGACGCGCTCCACGATCTCGAGGAGGCGGTGCTCCTCGGAGCGCTGTCGTTCCCCGATCCCCTTGTCGTCTCGGCAGCGGCGTGGGTCGTCGAGTGCGAGCCGTGTCGACGCGCGCTCGCTCGACGCTCGACCGTCGTCTGGTTGGACGTCCCGGTCGAGCTCGCCCTCCAGCGGGCGGCGACCGGCACCCATCGCCGCACGATCGATCCCGAGGCCCTCACAGCGTTGCACCAACGCCGCCGACCCCTGTTCGAGGCGGTCGCCGACCTCCGCCTCGATGCGACTCGGTCGGTCGACGACCTCGTGGACGAGCTGGTCGGCTTCGTCACCCGCTGAGGCCGAGGCCAGACGACCGCTCCTCGGACCGCGCGGTCGGTGGCCGTCGCATCGCCCCCTCGTGCGGTGCGATGGTGTCGCCGCCTTCGTCCATCGGCAACGCCCGGTGTGGCGTGAGCCGACCCGCGATCGGCTGGAGGTGGGCCCAGGTGATCGGGCGTAGTGTCCGGGCCGATGGCCCCGCCGAGCGTCCCCGTCGTCCACTCGTTCCCCGATCTCGGACCGATGGTGGTCCGCGCCCGGGAGCTGCTGCCCGACACCGAGATCGTCGTGCTCCCCGACGAGGCGGCCTTCGCAGCGGCGATCGGTGAGATCGAGGTGCTCTTCACGTTCCGACCCCCGCGCGAGCACTGGGCCGACGCCGGCGCCCTCCGGATGATCCAGGTGCCCGGGGCAGGCGTGGATTCCATCCTCCCCGCCCCGGAGCTGCCCGAGCGGGTGGCCGTGTGCAACGCCATCGGCATCCACCTGCCCGAGATGGCCGAGTTCGTCCTCGGCATGGTGCTCTCGCTGCACCTCCGGGTACCGGAGCTCGTCCAGCAGCAGCAGCGCCACGAGTGGGCGTGGCAACTGCACTCCCCGCTCGCCGGCAGCCGCGCCGTGATCATCGGCACCGGTCACATCGGCGTCGGGTGCGCGGAGATGCTGCGGGGCATCGGCGTGTCGGTGGACGGGGTGAGTCGATCGGGTCGGCCGGTCGACGGGTTCGACCGGGTGGTGTCGACCGAACGGCGATTGGACGTGTTGGAGGACGCCGACATCGTGATCGTGCTCGTCCCGCTGACCCCCGACACCGTCGGCCTGGTCGGCCGTGACGAGCTCGCCGCCGTGGCCGAGGGTGCCCTGCTCGTGGACGTGTCCCGTGGGGAGATCGTCGACCACGACGCGCTCCGGTGGTCGCTGCGCGAGGGACCCCTGGCCCGGGCGGCGCTGGACGTGTTCGAGACGGAACCGCTGCCGGCCGAGGACCCGATCTGGGACGAGCCCGGGGTGCTGGTCACCCCGCACATCGCTGCGCTCAGCAAGGAGTACTTCGATCGCATCGTCGACGTCCTGGTCGACAACGTCCACCGTCTGCGGTCCGGTGAGGCGCTCCGCAACGTGGTCGACCGGGAGCTGGGCTACTGAGGGAACCCACCGCGTCCGACCGTCGTGACGCTCGACCAGCCGGTCGGGGACCGGGCGGTGCTCGATGGCTCGGTCCAGCCGCCGATCGAGCGGACCTGGCCCTCCGACCTGGCCGACCTGTACGGATGACGGCCGGACACGCTCGCCTCCCTACCCTGACCGGGTGACCGACACCAGACCGACGGCCCCGTCCTCGCGGTTCGTTCCGGGACGTGTCGGCTTCATCGCCGTCCTGTCGGCGTGCATGGCCGTCACGGCGCTCGGCGTGGACACGGTCCTCCCGGCGTACGACGAGATCCGGGACTCCCTGGGTCTCGAGCCCGATGCCACCGCCGTCACCGGGCTCGTCACCGCCTACCTCGCCGGCAACTCCCTGGGTCTGCTCCCCGCCGGCCTGCTCGCCGACCGCTTCGGTCGCCGGGCGGTGATGTGGGGTGGGCTGGGTCTCTACGTCGCGTTCGCCGTCGCCTCGATCTACGCCGGTTCGCTGGGGCTGATGATCCTCACGAGGTTCTGCTGGGGCCTTGCGAGCGCTGCGCCTCGTGTGGCCGCGCTCGCCATGGTGCGCGATGCGTTCGTCGGCGACCAGATGGCCAAGCAGATGTCGCTCGTCATGGCGATGTTCCTCCTCGTGCCCGCCGTCGCTCCGAGCCTGTCGGCGGGGATCCTCGCCGTGTCCGGATGGCAGGCCGTGTTCTGGATGTGCGCTGCCGCGGCAGCAGCGGTCGCCGTGGCGGTCACCTCCATCCCCGAGACGCTCGCCACGGACCAGCGTCGACCGCTCAACGTGCGTGCCGCGGGGCGAGGGATCCTCACCGTGCTCCGGACCCCGGGCACCGCGGCGTCGATCGCTGCGTTGACGGCGCTCTTCGGCGCGTTCATGGCCTACCTCGCCGGTGCGGAGCTCATCATCGACCAGACCTACGACCTGGCCGACTGGTTCCCCGTCTTCTTCGGCGGCACCGCGCTCGTGATGCTGTCGGCGATGCTCATCAACAGCCGGCTGGTCGAGCGGATCGGTCTCGACCGTCTGATCGACCGCCTCTCCATCGGGATGATCGGCATCACAGCAGCGGTGCTCGCGGTGACCTTCGCCACCGATGGCGCCCCACCGTTCTGGGCCTTCGTCCTCGGCATCAGCGCGGTGCTGATGCTCCACCAGATGATGATCCCGAACCTGACCGCGGCCGCCATGCGCCCGCTGGGTGAGATGGCGGGAACCGGGGCCGCCGTCGTCGGCGCGGTCAGCGGTGGCGTGGGCGCCGTGCTGGCCGAGGTCGTGAACAGCCGCTTCGACGAGACCGCCCGACCGCTGATGATCGGCTTCTTCGCCGCAGCGCTGCTCGCCCGGTTCTTCTGGCGGCGGGTGAACGGGCACCTCGCCGTGTCAGGAGCAGAGCCGTCGACGGCACGCTGAGCTGGAGGACGGCGTCGCCAACCGCCACCGATCCGATCGTGGCCATGACCGTGACCGGATGAGGCTCACCCCTCCTTGCGCCGGGTGAACGCGGTCGTGCCCTGCAGCATCTCCGACGCCCCGAACACCTTCATGCCCTGCCGGAACTCGTTGAGCTCGGCGGAGTCGCGGGGAAGATCCATGCCCTCGATGAGGCTGAGGCGGTCGTTGACGAGGCAGTCCCACGGGAGGTCGGCCAGCTCGTGCGCGAGCGCTCTGGCCTCGTCGAGGGCGGTGCCGTCCTCGACCAACCGGTTGGCGATGCCCATCCGGTACGCGTCGTCGGCATCGACCATCCGTCCCGTGAGGATGATGTCCATCGCGTGCGAGAGGCCGACGATGCGGGGCAACGTGACCGTCACTCCTCCGACGATCGGGACCCCGACCTTGCGGTCGGGCATGCCGAACGTGGCGCTCCGCTCGACGACCCGCAGGTCGGCCCACAGCGCGAGCGCCATGCCGCCGGCGACCGCGTACCCGGCGACGGCGGCGATGACGGGCTTGCGGAGGCGCATGCGCACCGGACCGACCGGCGAGTCCCCGTCCTCTTCGAGGCGGGGCGTCTCCCCGCGGGAGAGCGCCTTGAGGTCGGCGCCGGTGGAGAAGTCGCCACCGGTTCCGGTCAGGACCGCCACCTTCAGCTCGTCGTCGGCGGCGAAGTCGCGAAACGCATCGGCGAGCAGCGCAGCGGTCTCCGGATCGAACGCGTTGCGCACCTCCGGGCGATTGATCGTGATGGTGACGACCGGACCCTCCCGCTCGACCAGGACCTTCGACATCGGACCTCCCTACCGTCCCGTCCACTTCGGTGCGCGCTTCTCGGCGAACGCGCTCGGACCCTCGACCGCGTCGGCGGACGAGAGGATCTCGTCGAGCAACGGTTCCTGCATGCGCCAGGACTCGGCGTCACCGATCCCGATCGATCCCCACACGATCCGCTTGGAGCTGCGCACTCCCAGGGGAGCGTTGCCGGCGATCGTCGCCGCGAGGTCCCTGGCCGCTTCGACTGCCGTGCCCGCCGGGACGACGGACGAGACCAGCCCGATCTCCTCGGCTCGGGCGGCGTCGATCGGTCGGCCCGTGAGGGCGAGCTCGAGGGTGCGGGTGAGGCCGATGCGGTCGGGGAGCCGGAAGAGCCCACCGCCACCGGCGAAGAGCCCGACGCCCACCTCGGGGATCCCGAACCGGGCGCCCTCCCCGGCGACGATCAGGTCACACGTCAGCGCGAGCTCGAGCCCGCCGGCCAGGGCGTAGCCCTCGACCGCCGCGACGAGGGGCGTCTCGGTCCCACGCTCGAACAGCTCGAGCAGCGGCCGCGGCAGCCCCTCGTCGAGGAACGCCTTGAGGTCGAGCCCGGCGCTGAAGCCACCCTCACCGGTGAGGACGCCGCAGCGCGCGTCGTCGTCGGCGTCGAGCTCGTCGAAGGCGGCACGTAGCGCCAGGGCGGTCGGCTCGTCGAAGGAGTTGCGCGCGTCGGGCCGGGCCAGGGTGATCACCATCACCGGCCCCGTCCGCTCGACCCGCACCGGTCCGTCGTCGGCGTCGCTCACGGTCCCCTCCTCCCGCGCTCGCGCTCGACGAGCGGATGGTCCCGCACCGTAGCGGGAGTGGGGAGGGAGTCTCAGATGTGCCGGAGCAGCGCCTGGGGCTCGGTCGTCGCGATCGCGGCGCGGATCGTGGTGGCGCACGCATCGGGCCCCAACGTCGAGGTGTCGACCTCGGCGTCGTACCAACCGGGATCGTGCACCGCCTGCTCCCAGCGCATGGCCGCGATCGGCACGTCCCCGTCGTCCGGTACCTCGTACCGCTCCGGGTGCTCGGCCCGGCGTCGAAGCACGACGTCGAGCGTGCAGTGGACCCCGACGACGTAGGTCGGCACGCCGGTGAGCCGCAGCGCCCCGTCACGCCAGATCCCCAGGGGGGTCGAGTGGTCGTCGTGGATCCCGAGGTCGGCCACGACATCCAGCCCGTGGCGGGCGTGCGCAGCGATCGAATCGAAGAGGGCCCGGTACGCCGCCTGCACGAACGGCTCGAGCTCGGGACGCTCCCCGCCGGGCCGCAGGCCGATGCCGGGTCGGAGCGACGTCGGGAGGCCCGCCATCGCGACGTCGACCCCGAGGTTGACCGTGGCCACGTCGGCGGTGCCGACCATCGCCTGGGCGATGCTCGTCGTGCCGGCCCGGGGGACACCGTTCAGCAGGACGACCCGACCCGTCCCACTGCGAGGTCGTCCGGCAGCCACGGCGGCACCGTACCGGCACGGTTCCGGCCCGACAGGCCGTTGTTCCCCTCCCAGGAGGCCGTCCGGCATTCGGCCCGCCTGGACCGTCCCACGTACGCTCGCGCGCGGGACGAGGAGGATGGCGACCACATGGACGACTCGCTGACGCTGGCCGGCGACTTCCCGACGCCCACGGAGGACGAGTGGCTCGCCGCCGTCGACGCGGCGATCACGGGCAAGCCGTTCGACCGCCTCCGCACGCCGACCGAGGACGGCTTCGACCTCGAACCGCTCTACACGGCGGCGAGCATCTCGCTCCGCGACGACGAGCACGGCCTGCCGGGCGCCGCCCCGTTCGTGCGCGGCCGGTCGACCACCCCGACCGCCTGGGACGTCCGCGCCGAGCACGCCCACCCCGAGGTGGGCCGACTCAACGACGCGATCCTCGCTGATCTCCAACGCGGCGTCACCTCGATCCTGCTCCGCTTCGACCGGCAGCTGCGGACGGGCGACGCCGACGGGGTCGCCGTCGACGGCGTTCCGATCCGCACGATCGAGCAGCTGGGCCGGGCGCTCGATGGCGTGCTGCTCGACCTCGCCCCGGTTGCCCTCGATGCCGGTCAGTCCGGTCTGGCCGCCGCTCGGGCCTATCTGACGTTGGTCGCCGATCGCGGCGTCGACGTCGTCTCCGCCCGCGGCGCCCTCGGCGTCGATCCCCTCGCCGCTCGGGCGGCCTCCGGTGGCGCTCCGGGCGACACCGGTCGACTCCTGGAGGAGGCGGTCTCGCTCGCCGCCGAGGTCGACGATCGCCATCCCGAGATGACGGCCCTCGCCGTGTCCTCCACGCCCTACGTGAGCGCCGGCGCGGGGTCCGCCGAGGAGCTCGGCCTCGTGCTCAGCTCCGTCGCCGAGGTCCTCCGGGCCGCCGACCGTGCCGGCGTCGATGCCGGCGTGGTCGCTCGTCGCCTCGAGGTCACGCTCGCCGCCGACGCCGACGTCTTCGGCACCATGGCCAAGCTGCGCGCGGCGAGGTGGACGCTGGCCCGCCTCGCCGAGGCCTGTGGGGTCGCCGAGGCCGACCGAGCCATCACGCTCCATGCCCGCACCGCCGACCGCATGTTCAGCGGCACCGATCCGTGGGTGAACCTGCTCCGCTCGACCGCCGCCTGCTTCGCTGCCGCGGTCGGTGGCGCCGACGGGGTCACCGTGTTGCCCTACGACCACGCCCTCGGTGTCGCCGACCGGTTCGGTCGCCGTCTGGCCCGGAACACCCAGGTCGTCCTGGCCGAGGAGAGCCACCTCGGCCGCGTCGTCGACCCCGGCGGAGGCTCCTGGTACCTCGAGTCCCGCACGGTCGACCTCGCCGAGGTGGCCTGGGCCGAGATGCAGCGGATCGAGGGGGAGGGCGGCGTGCTGTCCGGACTCCGGGACGGATCGATCGCCGCCGTGCTCGCCGACAGCCACGCCGGTCGGGCCCGGCGCCTCGCCACCCGCCGCCAACCCCTCACCGGGGTCAGCGAGTTCCCGCTGCTCGATGAGGACCCCGTCCCGACCGAGACGGTCGATCTCGCCGCCATCCGGGCCGGCCTGCCCGATGCGGGCGTCGACGGCATCGGGCCGACCTCGATCGGCGAGCCCGAGTCGGGCATCCCGTTGCCCGCCCATCGCCTCTCCGACGACTTCGACCACCTCCGCGTCGCGGCGGAGGGCCACCGCCGCCGGACCGGGACGAGGCCGACGGTGTTCCTCGCCAACCTCGGACCGCTGGCCGAGCACGGCGCTCGCACCACGTTCGCCACGAACTTCGTCGCTGCTGGTGGGCTCGCTGCCGACGGGCCCGAGGGGCCGACCCGCGACGAGTTGCTCGGCGCGTTCGCCGCCTCGGGGACCACCGTGGCCTGCCTCTGCTCCTCCGACGACCGCTACGGCGCCGAGGGAGCCGAGGTCGCCGCCGCGCTGCGGGCGCAGGGTGCGACCCACCTCCTCGTCGCCGGGAAGGTCGACGTCGTCGGCGTCGACGGACAGATCGCGCTCGGCACCGACGTCATCGACGTCTGCACCCGACTCCACGACCTCCTGGAGGTCTCCGCATGACCGTCCCCGACCTCACCGGCGTCGAGCTCGGCCTGCCGGCCGTCGGCACCTCGACCCCACCGTCCGGCGGCGCGCCCTGGGAGACCCCCGAGGGCATCGCCGTCGCCGGGGCCTACACGGCGGCCGATCTCGAGGGCCTCGACCACCTCGAGACCTACCCCGGTCTCCCGCCGTTCCTCCGCGGGCCCTACGCCACGATGTACGTCGAGCGGCCCTGGACGATCCGGCAGTACGCCGGCTTCTCGACCGCCGACGAGTCCAACGCGTTCTACCGCCGCAACCTCGCTGCCGGTCAGAAGGGCCTCTCGATCGCCTTCGACCTCGCCACCCACCGCGGCTACGACTCCGACCACCCCCGCGTCGTCGGTGACGTCGGCATGGCCGGCGTCGCGATCGACTCGATCCTCGACATGCGCCAGCTCTTCGAGGGCATCCCCCTCGACAGGATGTCGGTGTCGATGACCATGAACGGCGCCGTGCTGCCGGTGATGGCGCTCTACGTCGTCGCCGCCGAGGAGCAGGGGGTGGCGCCGAAGCAGCTGTCCGGGACCATCCAGAACGACATCCTCAAGGAGTTCATGGTCCGGAACACCTACATCTATCCACCGGGCCACTCGATGCGGATCATCTCCGACATCTTCGCCTTCACCTCCGCTGAGATGCCCCGCTTCAACTCGATCTCGATCTCCGGCTACCACATGCAGGAGGCCGGCGCGACGGCCGATCTCGAGCTGGCCTACACGCTCGCCGACGGTGTCGAGTACGTGCGCGCCGGACGCGAGGTCGGTCTTGACGTCGATGCGTTCGCCCCCCGACTCAGCTTCTTCTGGGCGATCGGCATGAACTTCTTCATGGAGGTCGCCAAGATGCGGGCGGCCCGACTGCTCTGGGCGAAGCTCATGCGGCAGTTCGACCCGCAGAACGCGAAGTCGCTCTCGTTGCGCACGCACTCACAGACCTCGGGCTGGTCGCTCACCGCTCAGGACGTGTTTAACAACGTCACGCGCACGTGCGTCGAGGCGATGGCGGCGACCCAGGGCCACACCCAGAGCCTCCACACCAACTCGCTCGACGAGGCACTCGCGTTGCCAACCGACTTCAGCGCCCGCATCGCTCGCAACACGCAGCTGTTCCTCCAGCACGAGTCCGGGACCACCAACGTGATCGACCCCTGGGGCGGCAGCTACTACGTCGAGCGGCTCACCCGAGAGCTCGCGGAGCGGGCGTGGGCGCACATCACCGAGGTCGAGGAGTCCGGGGGGATGGCCGAGGCCATCGGTGCCGGCATCCCGAAGATGCGCATCGAGGAGGCGGCCGCTCGCACGCAGGCCCGCATCGACGCCGGCGCCCAGACGATCGTCGGCGTCAACAAGTACCGCCTCGACGAGCCCGAGGACGTGCCGGTCCTCAAGATCGACAACACCGACGTGCGCCGCCAGCAACTCGAGAAGCTGGATCGGTTGCGGGCCGACCGCGACGCCGACGAGCTGGCCACGCGGCTCGATGCGCTCACCCGCTGCGCCGACTCGGGTGACGGCAACCTCCTCTCGCTCGCCGTCGACGCCGCTCGCGCCCGGGCGACCGTGGGCGAGATCTCCGATGCGCTCGAGAAGGTGTGGGGTCGCCACACCGCGCAGATCCGCACCATCGAGGGCGTCTACCGTGCCGAGGTGGCCGACGATGAGCGGATCGAGCGAGCGCGGGCGATGGTCGACGCCTTCGAGCTCGACGATGGCCGACGTCCCCGGATCCTCGTCGCCAAGATGGGCCAGGACGGTCACGATCGCGGCCAGAAGGTCATCGCCACGGCGTTCGCCGACCTCGGCTTCGACGTCGACGTCGGCCCGCTGTTCCAGACGCCCGACGAGGCGGCTCGTCAGGCGGTCGAGAACGACGTCCACATCGTCGGTGTGTCCTCGCTGGCCGCCGGGCACCTCACCCTCGTCCCGGCGCTTCGCGACGCCCTCGCCGAGGCCGGCCGTCCCGACATCATGATCGTGGTCGGCGGCGTCATTCCGCCGGCCGACGTGCCCGAGCTCCACGAGCTGGGCGCCTCGGCGGTGTTCCCTCCGGGCACGGTGATCGCCGAGGCCGCGGTCGACCTCCTCGTCGAGCTCAACGGCCGTCTCGGCTACGCCGGCGCCCCGGCCTGAGCCGTTCGTGGCGGCGCTCTCGCTCGAGCAGTACCTCGACGGCGTCCGGGCCGGGGACCGTGCCGTGCTCGGCCGGGCGATCACGCTCGTCGAGAGCCATCGGCCGGAGCATCGGCAGCTCGCCCAGGAGCTCCTCCGTGCTCTCGCCGAGGGCGAGGGCGACGGTCACCGCGTCGGCATCACTGGCGTGCCCGGGGTCGGTAAGAGCACGTTCATCGAGGCGCTCGGCTCCCACCTGACGGCGTCCGGCCATCGGGTCGCGGTGCTCGCCGTCGATCCGTCCTCGACGCGCACCGGCGGGTCGATCATGGGCGACAAGACCCGGATGGCGGCGCTGTCGACGGATCCGGCGGCCTTCATCCGCCCGTCCCCGTCGGCCGGCACGCTCGGTGGTGTCGCCCGGGCCACGAGGGAGACGATGGTGCTCGTCGAGGCTGCCGGCTTCGACACCGTCCTCGTCGAGACCGTCGGCGTCGGCCAGAGCGAGACCGTCGTCGCCGACATGGTCGACACCTTCTGCGTGCTCATGCTCCCGAACGCGGGCGACGAGCTCCAGGGGATCAAGAAGGGGATCCTCGAGCTCGCCGACGTCGTCGCGGTCAACAAGGCCGACCTCGATCCCGACCGAGCCCGCTCGGCCCGGCGCGACTACGCCAACGCGCTGCATCTCCTGCAGCCGGCGAGCCCGTCGTGGACCCCGACCGTCGAGCTCGTCAGCGCCATCACCGGCGACGGCCTCGCCGAGCTGTGGGACCGGCTGACCCAGCATCGTCGGGCCCTCGCCGAGAGCGGGGAGCTCGACGAACGGCGCCGGGCGCAACGGCTGCGGTGGATGTGGGCGATGGTGGAGCGGGAGCTCGTCGACACCCTGCGCTCGGATCCGACGGTGACCTCGTCGCTCGGCGAGGTCGAGGCGGCGGTGGCCGACGGTCGGCTCACGCCCACCGTCGCCGCCGAGCAGCTGCTCGCCGCGTTCCTCCGGGACGGTTGACGCCGCTAGGATCGTAGTGATCACTCGGTTTAGGGGATGGATGGTCGATCGGCAACGCACCGATGCCGTCCCCGGAGCGTGGATGTTCGCACTGAGCTTCTCGCTGCTGATCTGCCACGAGCTCGACGCCATGATCCGCCGCGAGTGGGAGCTGTTGCCCGGGCTGTCCGGCCTGTCCGAGGACGTCGCCGCGGACGTCTTCACCCTGCTCCACATCCCGCTCTTCGCCGTGCCGCTCTGGCTGCTCACATCCGGGTCGGCGGCAGCCAGGCGTCGGACCATCGTCGTCGTCGAGGCCCTCGCCGTGGCGCATGCGCTCGCGCACGCGCTGCTCCGGGGAGCGGAGGCCTACCGCTTCGAGCCACCGGTCGAGACGGTGACCGTCTTCGGAGCGGCTCTCGTCGGCGCGCTCCACCTCGTCGTCATGCGCCGAGGTAGCGAGCCCACCCGCTCCGTCGTGGTCAGCTGAGCGGGACGCGCAGCTCGAGCTCGGTGCCCTTGCCGGGTTCGCTCGTGATGCCGAGGTGCCCGCCGAGCTCTCGCGCCCGATGCTCGAGGTTGGCGAGGCCGCTCTGTTGGCCCCGACCGAGCGGCATGCCGACCCCGTTGTCGGTGACGGTCACCACGAGCTCGTCGCCCGCCTCGACGGTCACGGAGGCAGACGTCGCCTCGGCGTGACGACCGATGTTGGACATCGCCTCGCGGACCGTCGCCACGATGTGCGTCGCATGCTCGTCACCGAGCGAGTCGACCGGTCCGGTGAACACGACGCTGGGCTCGAAGCCGAGCACCTGGCTCCCCTCGGCCGCGACCTTGAGGACCTCGCCGCGCAGGCCACGGCCCCAGGCCGAGTGCGCGGTCAGTCCGAAGATCACGGTGCGGATCTTCCGGATGCAGTCGTCGAGCGCGTCGATCGAGTTCGACAGCCGTTCCCGGGCGACATCGTCGTCGATCCGTCCCATGACGGCCTGCATCGACATGCCGGTCGCGAACAGCGACTGGATGATCGTGTCGTGGAGATCGCGGGCGATGCGCTCGCGCTCGGTCGTGATCTCCAGCTCCAGCTCGGCGGCCTCGGTCGCCCGGTCGGCGGTGATCCGGTCGGAGACGTCACGGACCAACGCCACGGACAGGACGCGGCCCCCGATGGTCACCGGGGTCAGTGAGATCTCGACCGGGAACTCCGAGCCGTCGCTGTGGAGGCCGTTGAGGGCGCCGTAGCCCCGCATCGGGCGGGGGGTGGGAGCGACCTGGTACTCGTCCCGCTCGGCGACGTGCGCCTTGGCGTGGCCCGGAGGGACGAGCTGCTCGATGGGTTGTCCGAGCAGCTCGTCGGCCGTGTAGCCGAACTGCTTCAACGCTCCGGAGCTGGCGGCGACGATCGTTCCGTCGTCATCGACCGCGATCAGCCCCTCGGGGCTCATCGCGAAGACGCTGTTCAGTACGGGCTCCGCGAACTCGCCGAGCAGGTGATGGATCATCCTCGGGTGTCTCCGGGGCGGTGAGGAGAACACTCTGGCAGGCGACGGCCGTCAGAGCGATGTGAGCTCGGTCATCCCGGGGGCAGGCGACGGTGGGAGCGCTCGTCGAGGCGCGCGGCCAGCGCGGCGACCTCGGTCCGGCGCTCCATGCCGAGCTTCGACAGGATGCTCGACATGTAGTTCTTGACCGTCTTCTCGGCGAGGTGGATCTCCTCACCGATCTGGCGGTTCGTGAGTCCCTCGCCGACGAGCGAGAGGATCTTGCGCTCCCGGTCGGTCAGCTGGGCGAGACGTTCGTCCTCAGGCGAGCCGTCGCGCAGGCGCTCGAGCACCTTGGCCGTCAGGCGAGGGTCGAGCAGCGAGCGTCCGGCGGCGACCTGCTCGATCGCGCCCACCAGGTCGTTCTCCCGGATCTGCTTGAGCACGTAGCCGGCGGCGCCGGCCATGATCGCGTCGAAGAGGGCCTCGTCGTCGCTGTAGGACGTGAGGATCAGGCAGGCGACGTGCGGCATCCGGGACCTGACCTCGCGGCAGACCTCGACCCCGTTGCCGTCGGGCAGCTGCACGTCGATGACGGCGACGTCGGGCGCCGTCGGTGGGATCCGGGCGAGCGCTTCTTCGACCGTGCCGGCCTCGCCGACGACCGTGAAGTCGCCGGTCATCTCGAGGAGGTCGCGAAGGCCGTGTCGGACCAACTCGTGATCGTCGAGCAGGAACACGCGCACCGGACCGGTCTCGCCGGTGCTCTGCCCCTCGGGACCACGGACGATGTCGGTCACGGATCCAGCATGCCTCGTCGTTCGCCCCCGCACCCGGGTCGAAGGTCCCGCCGGACGCGACGAGGCCGGGACCATCGGATGGTCCCGGCCTCGCTTCGTTGTTCGTGCTGATGACGCCGGAGCGCCGGCCGCTCAGGCCTCCGCGTCGGCCTCGCCGTCGTCGCCGAGCTTCTCGGCGACCTTGTCGGCCAGGTCGTCGACCTTCTGGAGCTGCTCGGAGAACTTGCCCCCGGTCTTGTCGTCGACCATGTCGGTCGCCTGGTCGACCGTGTCGGAGATCTTGTCGGCGTTGTCGCCGGCGAGGTCCTTGGCCTTGTCGAAGATGCCCATGACAGGTCTCCTTGTCGTCGGATCAGGCGCCTACGTCAGCACGTCGGCGGAGAGGTGTCCACTCCTCCGGCCGATGTTGTCCGAGCGGCGGGGCTCAGCGGCCCTTCGCGCCGCCGAGCAGCCACTCCTTCATGGGGGAAGCCGTCGACAGCTTGATGCTGCGGGACTTCCCGATCTTGATCGACTCGCCGGTCTGCGGGTTCCGACCGGTCCGGGGGGCGCGCTCGCTCATCGAGAACGAACCGAACCCGGGCCATGCCACCTTGTCACCCGACTTCACCTGCTCGGCGGTGTGGTCGAAGAAAGCGTTCAGCACGGCCTCGGCGGTCTTCTTGTCGGCGTCCGCACGGTCGGCGACGGCGGCGATCAGCTCAGCCTTGGTTGCCACGTGGTTCTCCCAATGTGTCTCGGGGTTGGTGGACGCAGTGTCGCACGTGGGTGTCCGAAAACCGTGGCTTTCCGGGCTCGAGGGCCTAGGAGGCCGAGCGGCGTCGGGGTGGCGTCGAGGCGTCGATCTCGAGCCCTCCACCCCGGCGCTTGGCGACGTACATCGCTCGATCGGCCCGACCGACGAGCTCGTCGACGGCGGTCGTCGCGTCGCCGGTGGCCGCGATGCCGATCGACACGCCGAGCTCGAGCTCGGACGAGATCGGCACGTCGAGCGCGACGGGCCGCGAGAGCGCGGCGATCAGACGACGGCCGAGCAGGTCGACGCCGTGCATGTCGTCGGCGGCGGCCACGACGACGAACTCGTCCCCGCCCCACCGGACGACCGTGTCGTCGGCTCGGGTGAGGTCGCGCAGCCGTCCCCCGATGCTGCGGAGGACCGCATCGCCGGCATCGTGGCCATACGCGTCGTTCACGTCCTTGAAGCGGTCGAGGTCGACGAAGGCCACGACGACGAGCTGGTCGCGTCGGCGAAGGCGGTGGAGCCCGTGCTCGATGCGGTCGATGCCGAGGCTCCGGTTGGCCAACCCCGTGAGCTGGTCGTGGGTGGCCGCGTACGCCCACACCGCCTCGGCCGCCCTCGCCTCCGCGAGCTGGGCGTGCGTCTCGGTCATGTCGGTCGCCGCGGCGACGTAGCCCCCGTGCCTGAGACGCGTCACGGTGAGCTGGACGGTGCGCCCGCAGGTCAACACGACGTCCACGGCGTCGCCGGCGTCCTCGGGTTCGAGGGCGACGAGCATCAGCTCGAGGTTGCGTCGATCCTCGGGCTCGATCAGGTCGCCCCAACCGTCCACTTGGAGCTCGGCGACGGTCGAGCCGATCAGCTCGGCGAAGCGTCGGTTGGCGAACGACACCTCCCAGGGACGGTCGCCGGTGACGATCCCGACCGGTGCCGAGGTGGCGAGCGTGCGGAAGAGGCTCTCGCTCTTGCTGAGCGCCTCCGACGGTCGTCGGTCGCGGAAGCTGAAGATGATCGCCTCGACGTCGGGGGTGTCGAGCAGGTTCGTCGCGGCCACCTCGACCGGTCGCCAGACCCCGAGCGCCCGCATCCTGAGGTCGATCATGATGCGCTCGCCGGGGTGGGCGAGCAGGGTCGCGAACGCCTCCTCGGCCACGCTCAGGTCCTCCGGATGCACGAAGTCGAGCCCGGAGATGCCGCTCGGATCGCCGCCGGTCAGCTCGGTCGCGGCGTCGTTGGCGGCGACGACCTGCAGGTCGGCATCGGTGAGGACGATGGCATCGACGACGTTGTCGAACGCGGCCTGGAGGCGGGCTCGTGCCCGCCGCTCACTGCCCGTCGTCCCCTCGGCGGGGAGCGTCGATCCCACGGATCGATGGTAGGCCGGAACGTCGACCTGGCCAGGTCGCGCCGACACGCTCTGTGGCGACCTGGGCGGCCTGCTCGGGCGACACCGTTCGAGCACGGAGCTCCTCGGAGCGAACCTCCACGCCCCGGGGGCCAGCTTCGCCGCGGCAGCGGTGCAGCCGCGGGTGCGACAGGAGCTCGAGGCGTCCTCCCGCCGACGCCTGACGGTGCTTCGGCACCCCCAACGGGATTCGAACCCGTGTTGCCGGCGTGAAAGGCCGGAGTCCTAGGCCGCTGGACGATGGGGGCGGGACCGGCTCACCGTACCAACCGGACGCATCGGCTCCGCCGAGCGGGACCGCTCGGGGCTTCGGGACCCCGAGCGGGTGTGAACACGGCCCGGGAAGGGGGAGCCGTCCTCGCGTGGTTGCCTGGGCCTGATGCGACGCACGCTCCTCGCCGCGGCCGGCGGCTATCTGCTCGGGACGCTCCCGTCCGCCGACCTGGCGGCGCGCTGGGCCAGCGGTGGCGAGCTCGACCTCCGCGACGAGGGCACCGGCAACCCGGGCGCCGCGAACGCCATGGGTGTCCTCGGCAAGCGCTGGGCGGCGGGGGTGGCCGTCGCCGACGTCGCCAAGGGCCTGGTCGCGGGCGTGTGGGGTCGACGCCTCGCCGGCGGGCCCGGGGCGAACGTGGCGTCCACCGCCGCGGTGGTCGGCCACTGCTTCCCGGCGTGGAACGGCTTCCGAGGTGGCAAGGGCGTGGCGACCAGCGTCGGCCAGGTGCTCGCGACCTTCCCGCCCTACTTCCCGATCGATGCGCTGATCGCCGGCGGCACGACCCAGATCCCCGGCGTGCCCCGCCCGGCGTTCACCGCGACGATCGCCGCGGCTTCCGGCTGGGTCCTCGCGGCCACGATCGCCTGGCGGCGGGACCTCCCCAACGGATGGGCGGCGCCTCCCGACGCGACCCTGCCCCTGGGCGCTGCGGTGTCCAGCGGCGTCATCGTGTGGCGGTTCGTCGAGGCGGAGCGGTCGGCGGGGGCCCTGTGACCGTGCGCCTCGCGATCGACTCGGTGGGGCAGCTCCCCGCCGAGCTCGCCGACGCCTGGGGCGTCGCCGTCGTGCCCGTGTCGATCATCGTCGACGGTCGGGAGCACGCCGAGACCGACCTCGACCCGGACGAGTTCCTCGCCACGCTCGCCGAGGGTGCCGAGGTGTCGACCTCGCTGCCCGCTCCCGGCGCCTTCCTCGCCGCTTGGCAACGACTGGTCGACGACGGCGCCACCGAGATCCTGTCCTTCCACGTCAGCTCCGAGCTGTCCGGCACCTGGAACTCCGCCCGGCTCGCCGCCGAGTCGGCGCCGGTTCCCGTCACCGTCGTCGACACCGGGCAGATCTCCTTCGGGGTCTCGTGCGCGCTCTGGTCGGCTCGGCTGGTGCTCGCGGAGGGCGGCACGGCCGACGAGGCGGTGGCTGCCGCCGCGGTCACGGCCAAGGACCTGGCGAACGTCTTCGTCATGGACGGCATGGAGCTGGCCCGCCGCAGTGGACGGCTGAGCGGCCCGGTACCCGATGCGCCGTCGCAGGGCGTCGACGTCTACTCCTTCGTCGACGGTGCGCTCGAGGTCGATGCCTCCGTGCCCGACCTGGACGGCGCCGCGTCCGCCATGGTCGCAGCGATCACCCGGTCCGCCTGCCCGGTGCGGGCAGCCGTCGGCCACGGGCACGACGGTCTCGCGCCGCTGTCCGACGCGCTGGTCGGGCAGCTCGAGGCGGCCCCGGACGTGGTCGAGGTCCTGCGCTACCGGGTCGGACCGAGCGTGGCGGCCTTCAGCGGGCCGGGCTCGGCCGGCGCCTACTGGTTCCCAGCCTGATCGCCGGGCGACGTCCAGCCGTCCATCCGGGCCTCGACGAGGTCGCCCAGCAGCAGGTTGAGATTCGAGTAGGTGAACCGGATCGCCGCATCCGGGGCCTCGGGGTCGAAGGCCGGCTCGTCGTCCTCGGTGACGTCGAGGATCGTGCCGATCGTGAGGCGCATGTCGTTGATGACCCCCATCCAGGCGTCGGCGAGCTCGTCGTCGATCTCGTCGTCCTCGATCGAGTTCTCGACCCGTTCGAGGGCCTCGAGGCGCTGGGCGAGCAGCTGGTCCCGCATCATCGAGCGGTAGTCGGCCTCCGCGTCCGCGTCGTCGGGGTGCGCCGTGGGGAAGAGCCGCCGGATCGCGTCGGGCAGGTCGCCATCGGCGCTGACGTTCGACACCAGGAGCTCCCGCAGCTCGCCGATCAGCATGGTCAGGAGGTTCTGGTCGCGCTCGGAGAGTCGGACCGAGATCGTGCCCGACGAGGTCCGGGCGAAGGTGAGTCGGCGGAAGATCACTTGTCGTGCTGCATCGTCGCCCAGAGCCCGTGCTCGTGGAGCCGGGCGACGTCCAACTCGGCCTTCTCCTTCGACCCCGACGACACGACCGCCCGCCCCTCCTCGTGGACCTGGAGCATCAGCCGCTCGGCCTCGTCCTTGGAGTAGCCGAACAGCTTCTGGAACACCCAGGCCACGTAGGACATCAGGTTGATGGGGTCGTTCCACACCAGCACGACCCACGGGAGGTCGGCGAGGACGTTCGGGTCGGCGACCTCGGGGTCGATCGTGGTGGCGTCGCTCACGGGACCAGCGCGTCCCGCCGCGGCTCGGTGTCGTCCGAGGGCCGGTGGTCGCGCCGGACCAACCCGAGGCGGACGACCGCGTAGAAGAGCGCCGTCGCCCCGGCGATGTGGATGCCCACCAGCAGCGGGGGCACGTCGGTGAAGTACTGCACGTAGCCGACGCCGGCCTGAGCGATCGTCACGGCCAGCACCACCTCGAGCGCCCGGACGATCGCGTCGAGCCCGCCCCGCCGCCGCAGGTCGCCGAGCACGACGAGGCACATCACGACGAACACGACCACGCTCAGGCCGTGGAGTCGGGCGACGTTGCCGAGGTCGAGATCGAGCGGCTCGACGTCGGGATCGCCCCGGTGGGGGCCCGCCGCCGTGACCACGGTGCCGCTGACCACCACGACCCAGATCCACACGCCGAGCGCTCGGAGGCCACGATCGGGGAGGCCGGGGAGTGGTGCCGCCGGTGCGGGCGGTTCCGCCTGGCCGGCCCGATGGTGGAGCACGGCGGCGTTCCAGACGAGCACCATCGACAGCAGGAAGTGGACCATGACGATCCACGGCGGGAGGTGCAGCCACACGGTGAAGGCGCCGACGACGATCTGCGCGAGGACGCCGGCGACCAGGCCCCACGACAGCAGGACCAGGTCGCGTCGGCGGTTCGCCAACCGGTGCGAGCCGAGCACCGCCAGGATCACCGCCGCCGAGACGACGCCGGTCACCAGTCGGTTGCCGAACTCGATCCACGGGTTCAGCTCGAGGGCGGGGACGAAGCGCTCGTCCTCGCATCCCGGCCAGTCGGAGCAGCCGAGCCCACTGTCGGTCAATCGGACGGCGGCGCCGGTCACGATGATGAGGCAGAGGCTCAGCAGGGCCGCGAGGGTGATCCGTCGGTAGCGCTCAGGGGACATCGTCCGCACGCTGGAGATCGTACGGAAACGCGCCCCGGACGGCGACACCGTCCGGCCCGATCACGGTGAGTCGGAGGGCCCGCTTGGACCCGACCGTGTGGAGGTCCTCTATTCTCGCCGACGTGACGGCAACCTCTGTGGAGCGTCCATCACTTCGCGACAGGATCGCCGGTTTCGTCGCGCTGACGAAGCCGCGCATCATCGAGCTGCTCCTGGTCACCACCGTGCCGGCGATGATCGTCGCCGCCGAGGGCTGGCCCGGCACCCGGCTCGTGATCGCGACCGTCGTCGGCGGCAGCCTCGCCGCCGGTGGGGCCAACGCCACGAACATGTTCATCGACCGGGACATCGACCGGCTGATGGAGCGGACCAAGGGACGCCCGCTCGTCACCGGCACGGTCAAGCCCGCCGAGGCGCTCGTGTTCGCCGTCGCCCTCCAGGCGATCGCCTTCGCGCTGCTGTGGTTCGAGGTCAACCTGCTCGCGGCGTCGCTCGCCCTCGGAGCCGGCCTCTTCTACATCTTCGTGTACAGCCTGTGGCTGAAGCGGACCTCGACCTCCAACATCGTCATCGGCGGAGCGGCGGGATCGGCCCCGCCGATGATCGGCTGGGCGGCGGTCACGAACGACGTCGGCGTCGAGGCCGTCGTCCTCTTCCTGCTCGTGTTCCTGTGGACGCCGCCGCACTTCTGGGCGCTGGCGATGCGCTACGCCGACGACTACAGCGCCGCCGACGTGCCGATGCTGCCGTCGGTGTCGTCCACCGACGCGACGACATCGCAGATCCTCAGCTACTCGATCTCGGTGCTGGTCACGGCGCTGCTGTTCTGGCCGGTCGCCGGACTGGGCCTCATCTACGGCATCCCGGCAGCCCTCGCCGGAGCGCTGTTCGTGCTCCACTCGGCGCGCCTGCGCCATGACCCCACGCCTCGCCAGGCGATGAGGACCTTCGCGTTCAGCATCTCGATGCTGACGGTGGTGTTCCTGGCGATGGCCGTCGACGAGTTGGTGCGTTCCGGTTGGTGATCGCTGCCACCTGGCGCCCTCGTTTCACGGCCTCCAGACGGTCGTGTACGGTCCTGACCGGCCGTGAGGTCCCGGTCGAGCACGCCTCGATCGCACCCGCACGTTCCCTGACCGAGACGAGAGCGCAGAGGTTCGCCCGTCGATGACCCTGACCGAAACACCCCCCGAGTCGGCCCCGACGACCGACCCGGCAGCGGCACCGGTGTTGCCCGAAGCGTCGCCCACGGCGCTCGGCTGGTTCGACACCGCCGACCACCGACGGCTCGGCCGGTTGTTCATCGGGCTCTCGCTCGTGTTCGGCCTGCTGGCGACGGTGTTGGACGCGATCGTCAAGCTCGACCGGGCCGACGCGAGCGGCTTCGTGCTCCTCGACGGCGAGACGTGGGAGCAGACGCTGTGGCTCTCCCTCGACGGGTTCACCTTCCTGATGCTGCTCCCGCTGTTCTGCGGCATCGCCCTGTTCGTCGTGCCGCTGCAGCTCGGCGTGTCGACCATCGCCTTCCCGCGACTCGCCTCCGCATCGTTCTGGGGCTTCGTGATGTCGTCGACGATCCTCATCTCGAGCTACGCCATCAACGGCGGCCCCGGGGGCGGCGATGCCGATGGCGTCGAGCTCTACCTGCTCGCCCTCGCCGTGCTCGCCATCTCGCTGACGGCGGCGGCCGTGTCGATCGCGACCACCGTGCTCGGCCTGCGCACGCCCGGCCTCGACCTGAGCCGGGTCCCGCCGTTCTCGTGGTCGGCGCTGGTCACGTCGCTGATGATGGTGCTGGCGCTGCCGGCGCTGGTCGGCCTGTTGGCGCTGCTCTACGTCGACCACCGCTACGGACGGGTGACCTTCGGCGGCAACGTCGGCGTCGGCGCGCACCTCGACTGGCTCCACCTGCACCCGCAGATCCTGCTCCTCGCCGTGCCGACCCTCGGCATCGTGCTCGAGGTCGTTCCCGTCGCCGCCGGCAAGCGACTCCCCTCAGCCGCCATCTGGCAGGGACTCATCGGTGGCTTCGCACTGCTCAGCTTCGGGGCGTGGGCGAACCAGGCCCTGGTCGACAACGTCTTCACCTTCGGCAGCAGCGGCCGCGTCCTCGTGGAGGAGATGCTGTACATCGGCATGGCCGGCCTCGCCGTGCTGCCGGTGCTCGGTGTCGTCGGTCTCGCCGCCGCAACGTTCCGTGGTGGCCGTCCGAAGCTCAGCCCGGCGCTCGTGCTCGCTCTCGTCTCCACGCTGATGCTGCTCGGTGGCGTGACGCTCGCCGCCCTCGGCAGCCTGATCGACGCCACGCTCGCCGACGAGACCTTCAAGCTGCGGGCCACGACCTGGCGCGACGGCACCTACGGCCTGATCGTCCTGGGCGGCGCGCTCGGCGGCCTCTCGGCAGGTGCGCTGTGGTGGGCGCCGAAGATGTACGGCCGCACGCTCAACCCGGTGCTCGCCTACCTGCAGGTGCTCGCCTTCCTCGGTGGCGTGACCCTCGTCGCCGTCCCGAGCCTGCTCGGCGGCGGCATCTGGGACCTCTCGTACGGCCCCCTGAGCGCCGGCGACGGTGCCTCGGAGGCCATGGCCGCCCTCGCTGCCGTGGGTGCGGTGCTGGTGTTCGCCTCGGTCGTCCTGCTGCTGCTCAACCTCCTGCTGTCGATCCTCGGCAAGGGCGGCGAGGTCGCGGGTGACGATCCGGTCGGCGGCCACACGCTGGAGTGGTCCACCGGTTCCCCGCCCCCAGCAGGCAACTTCGAGAGCGAACCGGCCGTCACCAGTGAGCGTCCGCTGCTCGACGCTCGTGAGGCCGCGGAGGAGCAGGCATGAGCGACGCACCGCTTGCCATCGAGGCCGGTCCCCGTCGGGCCGCGCCCCGCACCGTCCTGATCGGCACGGTCCTCGTGTCGATCGGGATCGTCATGGCCTTCGCCGTGATGGTCGCCGCCTACGCCCAGCTCCGTGACAGCGCCGGCGGCACCACCGACGCCTGGGTGCCGAGCGGGGTCACCTTCCGCAACGCCCAGCTGGTCTTCACCCTGATGACCTTGGTGATCGGCTCGGTCGCCCTCCAGTGGGGCGTCACGTCGAGCCGCAACATCGACGCCAACAACACCCGGACGGCACTGGCGCTGACCCTCGCCTTCGGGGCGCTGCACGTCAACATGATGCTGTTCTCGGTCGACGCCTTCGGCGTGGGCATCGGCGAGGTGTGGTCGAACCTGGTGTTCACCATCACCGGCGCCGGCATCGCGCTGAGCGGCGTGGCCATGGCCTACGTGGCGGTCGCCCTCCTGAAGGCCTTCGGTGGGCAGCTCGGCGTGAGCAATCCCACCATCCCCGGCGCTGCGGTGTTCTGGAACGTGCACGTCGGCATCTGGTTCCTCATCTTCTTCGCCATCTTCGCGGTCAAGTAGGTCACGCCCATGACGTTGTTCACGAGCGCAGCCAAGCACGCACTGGCTCTCGTCACCCTCGCCTTCGTCGGGCTGATCGTCTACGCCGCGGGTGACATCGTCGTCGGCGGCGCCAACGATCCTGGCGAGGTCCAGGGGGTCATCTACGACTCGATCTTCGTCTGGCAGGCCGGCGATCTGTTCGGTGTCCTGGTGTTCCTCGGGCTCTTCGCCGCCGGCTCCCTGCTCGCCTGGGTCGTCTTCGCCGCCCGAGACCCGCAGGGTCTGCCCGCGGAGACCGACGTCGAGGTGCCCCTCAGCAGCCCGGCGTACTGGCCGCTGGTCCTCGCCCTCGGTGTGGGGCTCGCCATCGTCGGCCTCGTCGTCAACACCCAGCTCGCCGTGCTCGGCTTCATCGTCATGGGCATCGGCGTGCTCGAGTGGGTCGTCACGGCCTGGACCGACCGGCACAGCCCATCGCCCGAGCGCAACCGCACGCTCCGCAACCGGCTGATGCTGCCGCTCGAGATCCCGGCCTTCACGGGGCTGCTGATGGCGATCCCGGTCGTGATGATGAGCCGGATCTTCCTCGCCGTGTCGAAGACGGGTGCGGCGCTGATCGCCACCGGTGTGTCGCTGGTGCTGATCACCGTGTTCTTCGTGATCTACGCCAAGCCCGACATCGGCAAGGGCCTCCTGGCCGGGGCCTCGGTGCTCGGTGTCGTGGCGCTGATCGTCAGCGGCATCGTGTCGGCGGCGATCGGCCAGCGCGACATCGAGGTGCACTTCGGCGACGAGCACGAAGAGGAGCACAGCGACGAGGAGGCCGAGGAGGAGAGCCTCGGCGCGATCGTCGTGCTCGCCGATTCTGGCGCGGCCTGACGATGCCGTACGGTGCGGAGCAGATGGGTACGAAGCGACGGAGTGAGATGACGGATCGGACCACTCGACGACTGCTCGCCCTCGTGGCGATCGCAGGCCTCGTCGTGGCCGGGTGCGCGAGCGACGCGCCCTACGACACCCTCGAGCCCCAAGGTGGTCCCGCCCGCAGCATCGACGGGCTGTTCAACCTCGTGTGGTGGGTCGCCACCGCCGTGTTCGTGCTCGTGATGGGCGCCGTGCTCGTCGTGTCCCTCCGCTACCGGGCCAAGCGCAAGGCCGACGGCGAGTGGGACGACGACGAGGAGCTCCCCGAGCAGGTCCACGGCAACACCCGGCTGGAGCTCGGTTGGACGATCGCCCCGGCGGTCATCCTGGCCGTGATCGCGGTGCCGACCCTGGCCGGGGTCTTCGAGCTGGCCAACTGGCACGACGACGCCGAGGTCGAGATCGAGGTCTACGGCGCCCAGTGGTGGTGGGAGTTCCGCTACCCGGGCACCGACGTCGTCACCGCCAACACCATCGTGTTCCCGGCCGGCGAGCCGATCGAGCTCACGATGACGAGCTACGACGTGCTGCACTCCTTCTGGTTGCCGGCGCTCAACGGCAAGCGCGACGTCGCTCCGGGCCGGACCCACACCTGGTCGATCGAGGCCGACGAGCCGGGCGTCTACTGGGGCCAGTGCGTCGAGTTCTGCGGTCTCAGCCACGCCAACATGCGGATCCGTGGCGTGGCCCTCGAACGGTCGGAGTACGACGCCTGGCTCGAGGAGCAGAGCCAGGTCCAGGCGTCCGGCGGCCCGGTCGAGGACGACTCCTACCTCGACACCGTCCGGTGGGACGTCACCCGCGGCGTCGACGCCGAGGGCGCACAGAACGGCTACGACGTGTTCGGCCAGTTCTGTGCCTCGTGCCACGTGGTCTCGGGTCAGTACGAGGCGGCGGCCGGTGGCCTCGCCCCGCTGGTGTCCGGGCACGCCCCGGACCTCACGCACTTCATGACCCGCACGGGTTTCGCATCGAACATCTACGACCTCTACAACGAGGACGGCAGCGTCAACGTCGCAGAGCTCCGGCAGTGGGTGTGGAACGCGCCGTCGCTCAAGGGCATGGCGCCCGACGACATGCGGGGCATGCCCGGATTCGCCGAGCAGCTGACCCGCGAGCAGGTCGACGACATCGTCGCCTACCTGATGACCCTGGGTGGGGAGCCGACCCTCCCCACCGGCACGACGCTGGAGGATGCCGACATCCTCCGCCGCGACTGACCCGAACGACGACGAGTTTCGAGAAGGAACGCACACGATGGCGATCGTCGAGCGACCGATCGAGGACGACGCTCCGAAGGAGCTCGAGGCAGCGACGCCCAAGCGTCGACCCTCCGAGGGCGTCTTCCGTCGGCCCACGAACACCGAGGGGTGGACCAGCTGGTTCACCACCGTCGACCACAAGCGCATCGGCATCATGTACGGCGCGTCGGCGCTGTTCTTCTTCGTGGTCGCCGGCCTGGAAGCGGTGCTGATCCGCATCCAGCTGGCCCGGCCGAACCAGAGCATCCTCGACGAGGAGCTCTACAACCAGGTGTACACGATGCACGGGACGACGATGATCTTCTTCGTCGTCATCCCGATGGGTGCGGCGTTCATGAACTACCTCATGCCGCTGCAAGTGGGTGCGAGGGACGTGGCGTTCCCGCGGCTCAACGCGTTCAGCTTCTGGACGTTCCTCGCCGGCGGCATCTTCTTCAACCTCTCGTGGTTCACCGGCGGCGGCACCGACTGCGGTTGGTTCTGCTACGCCCCGAACTCCGGTCTGGCCTTCAGCCCCGGCAACGGCGTCGACTACTACGCCATCGGCCTGCAGATCGCGGGCCTGGCCTCGCTGGTCGGTTCCATCAACCTGGTCGTGACCGTCATCAACATGCGGGCGCCGGGCATGAGCATGATGCGCCTGCCCGTCTTCACCTGGATGTCGCTGGTCGTCCAGCTGCTGCTGATGTTCGCCGTGCCGGTCATCTCGGTCGCGCTGTTCCTGCTGACCTTCGACCGCCTCTTCGACGCCAACTTCTTCAACGTCGAGGCGGGAGCCGATCCGCTGCTGTGGCAGCACCTGTTCTGGATCTTCGGCCATCCCGAGGTGTACATCCTGATCCTGCCGGCGTTCGGCATCGTGTCGGAGATCATCCCGACCTTCAGCCGCAAGCCGCTGTTCGGGTACCCGTTCGTGGTGTTCTCGGGCATCGCCATCGGCTTCATGGGATGGGGGGTGTGGGCCCACCACATGTTCGCCTCGGGTCTCGGACCGGTCTCGGTGGCCGCGTTCGCGGCCACGACGATGTTCATCGCGGTGCCCACCGGTGTGAAGATCCTCAACTGGGTCGCCACGATGTGGGGCGGCAAGGTCCGCTTCGAGACGCCGATGCTGTTCTCGACGGCGCTGGTGGCGATGTTCACCATCGGCGGTCTGTCCGGCGTGATGCACTCCATCGCCCCGTCCGACACGCAGCAGACCGACACCTACTTCATCGTCGCCCACTTCCACTACGTGCTCTTCGGTGGCGCTCTGATGGGCTTCTTCGGCGGGTTGTACTTCTGGTGGCCGAAGGTCTTCGGCCACAAGCTCGGCGAGCGCCGGGGCAAGTGGCACTTCTGGACGAACTTCGTCGGGTTCAACCTCACCTTCGGCCCCATGCACGTGCTCGGTCTGCAGGGCATGCCCCGCCGCTATCAGACCTACGACGCCGGCCTCGGCTTCGAGCTCTGGAACTTCGTGGCCACGATCGGCGTGCTCATCCTCGGCGTGTCGTTCCTGATCTTCTGCTGGAACATCTGGAAGAGCTACGTCGAGTGGCGTTCGGCCGGCAAGCCGGACGTCGGCCCCGATCCGTGGGACGGCCGGACCCTCGAGTGGACGGTCCAGTCGCCGACGCCGGCGCACAACTTCGACGTCACCCCCGAGGTCCACGGCATCGACGACTTCTGGCACCGCAAGTACGCGAAGGACGAGAACGGCAAGTACCGGCGGGTCGCCACGGGAGCCGAGCTGGCCCAGCCCGGCACCGGCAACCCGCATCTGCCGGCCCCGTCGTACTGGCCGCTGGTGATCTCGCTCGGGTTGCCGTTCATCGGCCTCGGCGTCATCTACCACCTCGGGTTCGCCATCCTCGGCGGCCTGCTCGTGGTCGGCGGCGTCTACGGTTGGGTGACCGAGCCGGTCGACGCCGAACACGACGACCACGACGATCACGACGCCGAGGAGGCCCCCGTTGGCTGATGTCGCGGCCCGGCCGTACGCCACGCCGGAAGATCTCGAGGGCGCAGACGAGCATCACGACCCGCATGACACCGGGACCGGCGTCTCCAACAACAAGCTGGCGATGTGGGCCTTCCTCGGCAGCGACTGCCTACTGTTCGGCGCCCTGATCTCCACCTACCTGCTCCTGCGGCGGCGAGGCGAGGAGGTCGAGGCCGAGGAGCTCTTCGACATCCCGTTCACGTCGGTCAGCGCGTTCGTGCTGCTGATGTCGTCGCTGACGATGGTGCTCGCCGTCTCGGCCGCCAACCAGCGCGACGGACGCCGCATGCGGATGTGGCTGCTCGCCACGGCCCTGCTCGGCTCGGTCTTCATCGCCGGCCAGGTCTACGAGTTCACGGTCTTCTACAACGAGGGCCTCGGGTACACGACCAACATCTTCAGCTCGGCCTTCTACACGCTCACCGGCTTCCACGGCGTCCACGTCTCGGTCGGCATCCTCATGCTCGTGTCGCTCTTCGCCATGAGCGCCACCGGCCGGTTCGACGAGGAGAAGAACGCCGAGACCGTCGAGATCGTCGGCCTGTACTGGCACTTCGTCGACATCGTGTGGATCGTGATCTTCACGATCGTCTACCTGATCCCGTAGAGGAGCCCATGTCCACCGAGGCAGAGACGCACGCCGTCGACCATCACGACGAGCACAGCAACCACCTCTCCGACTGGGAGTACATCAAGATCGGCATCGTCCTCGCCATCTTGACGGCGATCGAGGTCGCGCTCTTCTACTTCCCGCCCGGAGGCGCCGAGATCCCGGCGCTGCTGATCCTGATGGTGGTGAAGTTCATCATCGTCGCCGCCTACTTCATGCACTTGAAGGGCGATCGGCCCGTCCTCACCCAGGTCTTCGTCGGGGGCCTGGTGTTGGCGGTCGCCGTGTACATGGCGGTCTTCTTCGCGTTCGAGCTCTGGAACTGAGCCCGCGCCCGTGACGGGGCTCGCCGTCGGTCTCCTCGTGATCGTGCTCGCCGGCATCGGAGCGCTCGGCTGGTCGATCGCGCAGCGCCGATTCGACATCGAGCGGTGGGCCGCCCCCGGTGTCCTGGTCGGGATCGCCCTGTTGGCGATCACGCTCGACGCCGTCTGGAACGGCACCCGCTGGTGGTTCGTCGTCGCCGCGCTCGTCGCCGCCGCGGCCGAGGCGCTCCGCGTGGCCGATCGTCGGATCGAGGCACGTCTCGTGCTCCTGGCATCCGCCGGTCTGTTCGCCCTCGGCTTCGGCCTGCGAGAGCCCTCACCGATCGCCGCGGTCATCGGCATGGCCGTCTTCGTGGTCGTGCTCCTCGAGCTCGGCCGCCCGCTCCTGGTCGGCGTCGTCGAACGGGAGCCGAAGGCGCTCCCGGCGACGGGCGGTCTGTTCGGAGCGAGCGGCCTGCTCCTCGTCATGGCCTTCTCGTCGGGCTCGATCCTCGGGGTCCTGGGGGCGGCGGCGTTCATCATCGCCGTGCTCGTCGCCGGCTACCGCTGGTACGTCCTGGATCTGCCCTGGATGCCCGTGGCGGGCGCCGTCGGCCAGCACGCCGCGATCGTGCTGCTGGTCCTCTCCGTCATCCAGCCCTGACTTCCTGACCCGGGCGGGCTCCGGGACCCACGCCGGGCATCAACGCGGCGCCCAGCGGAACAGTCGGGCGGCGACCGGTGGGGCGGCGATCGACCACAGCACCAGCACCAGCCAGTCGCGACCGTCCGTCGCCCGGTCGGCGAACGCGTCCCGCAGCACGCCGGCGAGCGCCGCCGTCGGCAGCAGTTGCGCCACTTCGGCGATGGCATCGGGGAGCTCGTCGAGATCGATCACCATGCCGCCGATGAGCAGCAGCACGACATAGAGGGCGTTGGCCGCCGCGAGCACCACGAGGCCCCGCAACGTCCCCGCGAGCAGGAAGCCCACGGCTCCGAACGCGATCGCGCCGAGCGCGACGGCTGCCACGACGACCAGCAGGGCATCCCAGCTCGGGTCCCATCCGAGGGCCAGCGACAGCGGCAACAGCACGGCCAGCTGGACGACGAGCTCCACGAGCACGACGAGGACCTTCGCCGCCAGCAGCTCGACGCGGCTCAGCGGCGTGACCCCGAGTCGGACCAGGAAGCCGTACTCGCGGTCGAAGCCCGTCGAGATCGCCAGGTTGGTCATGGCGGTCGAGAGCACGGCGAGGGCGATGATCCCCGGCGCGAGGAAGTCGATCGGCTCCCCGTCGCCCGTCGGCAGCACGTCGACGTTGGCGAGGAACGCCAGCAACAGGACGGGGATGCCGAGGACCAGGAGCAGCTGCTCGCCGTTGCGCGCGGCGGCGCCGAGGTCGTAGCGCGCCATCGCCAGGACCCGTCGCAGGCTCATCGCTCCTCCGAGGTGAGGCGGAGGAAGACCTCTTCGAGACCCTGCCGACCGGCACGGAGGTCACCGAGCGGGATGTCGCGCTCGGCCAGCCACGCCGTCAGCGCCGCGACCGTCGGTGGGGTCGGTGCCACCGCCACCTCGTACTCGCCGGGGGCGATCTCGCTGGCGTGTCCGCCGAGGAGGTCCGACAGCGCCACGACGTCGAGACCCGATGCGGCGGCGAAGCGGAGGCGGTCAGGTGCCGCCTCCCGTTCGAGCTCGTCGGCGGTGCCGGCGGCGACCACGCGGCCCCGGTCGATGATGACCAATCGGTCGGCCGTCTTCCGCGCCTCGTCGAGCTCGTGCGTCGTGACGATCACCGCGCCACCGGCCGCACGACGCTCGGCGATCAGCTCCCGGATCGTCGCTCGACCGGCGACGTCCACGCCCGACGTCGGCTCGTCGAGGAACAGCACCTTCGGGCGCCCGACCAGAGCGAGCGCGAGGGAGAGCCGTTGACGCTCGCCTCCGGAGAGGCGGCGCACGGGGGTGCGTCGGCGCTCGGTGAGCCCGACCGCCTCGAGCAGGTCGCCGGTCTCGGCCCGATGGAGCGAGCCGTAGAGCCGCATCAGGTCGTCGGCCCGGGCGGCCGGCGGCAGCCCGCCGTCCTGGAGCATCACACCCTGCTGGGCCGTCACCCTCGCTCGTTCGGTCCAGGGGTCGAGGCCGAGCACCGAGACCGACCCGCCATCGGGCCGACGGAGCCCCTCGAGCACGCTCATGGTGGTCGTCTTCCCGGCCCCGTTGACGCCGAGCAGCGCGACGACCTCACCGGCACCGCACGTGAACGAGGTGCCGTCGACCGCAACGAGCGAGCCGTAGCGCACGACCAGCTCGGAGACCTCGACGGCGACCACGGCGACGGACAGTACCGGCCGGGGAACCGGGTCCCGGCAGCGGGGACCGCTTCGATACGGTGACGCCGTGATCGATCTCCGCCGATTGGCCGACGACGAGGCGTACCGCGCCGGGGCCGTCCGCAAGGGCGCCAACGCCGACGCGGTCGGACAGCTCCTGGACCTCGAGAGCCGACGACGTTCGTCCCAGTCGACGACCGAGGAGCTCCGGGCCCGGCAGAACGCTGCCTCGAAGGAGATCGGTCGCGCCGCTCCGGAGGACCGTCCGGCCCGCATCGAGGAGGCCGGCCGGCTCAAGGACGAGCTCGCCACGGCGGAGGACGAGCTGCGGACCCTCGCCGACGAGGTCCGTGAGCTCGCCCTCACGATCCCGAACCCGGCCCACGAGTCGGTGCCCGACGGTGGCGAGGACGACGCCATCATGGTGCACGAGGTGGGCGAACAGACCGAGGCACCGCCCCGGGACCACGCCGAGTACGCCGAGGCGATGGGCTTCATCGACCTCGCTCGTGGCGCTCGCACCAGCGGCTCGAGGTTCGCCTATCTCCTCCGCGAGGCGGCCCTCGTCGAGCTGGCGCTCGTGCAGTACGCCATGCGCACCGTCGTCGAGGCCGGGTTCGTTCCGGTCGTCCCGCCCACCCTGGTGACCGAGGACATGATGGTCGACGCCGGGTTCTTCCCGACCGACCGCAACCAGGTGTACGAGCTCGAGCGCGACGCCCTGCACCTGGTCGGGACGGCCGAGGTGCCGCTCGCCGGGATCCATCGCCAGGAGCGCCTCGCCGCCGACGAGCTCCCGCTCCGCTACGCCGGGTTCTCGTCGTGCTTCCGTCGGGAGGCCGGGACCTACGGCAAGGACACCAGGGGCATCTTCCGGGTGCACCAGTTCGACAAGGTCGAGATGTTCTCCTACGTCGCGCCCGACGACTCGTGGGACGAGCTCGAGCGCCTCCGCGAGCTCCAGGAGACGATCATCGGCGGGCTCGGGCTGCCGTACCGGGTGGTCAACATCGCCGCCGGTGACCTCGGTGCCGCCGCGGCGAAGAAGTACGACCTCGAGGCCTGGTTGCCCTCGGAGGGTCGCTACCGAGAGATCACCTCGTGCTCGAACTACCTCGACTTCTCGGCCCGCCGACTCGATTGTCGGGTCGCCGGTGCGGGGTTCGCCCACACCCTCAACGGAACGGCGTGCGCGATCTCTCGCACGCTGGTGTTCCTCTTCGAGCACGGCCAGCAGGCCGACGGCTCCTGGGTCGTGCCCGAGGTGCTCCGGCCATGGACGGGCTTCGACGTGGTCGAGCCCCGATGAGCGTCACCGAGCTACCTCGGCTCGACGAGCCCGATCCGGCTGCGACCGGACCGGGTGGACCCGATCACCCGATGCGGAAGGTCACCCAGCAGGTGGCCTTCGAGCCCGACGGGTGGACCGAGGAGCGGCGGGCGAAGGTCGTCGAGCTCTTCGACTCGCTCGCGCCCGAGTGGCACACCCGGGCCAGCGGCGATCGGGCACGTGCTCTGCGGGACGCCCTCGCCCGGGGCGGTGCCCCGCAGGACGGGGTGTGCCTCGAGCTCGGCGCGGGCATCGGCATGGCGACCCCGTGGCTCGTCGAGCACTTCGACGCCGTCCAGGTCCACGACCTGTCGGTGGAGATGCTCACCCGTGCCGATGCCGCCCTCGCCCCTCGTGTGCTCGCCGACGCGTCGGTGCTGCCCCATCCCGACGGCTCGATCGCCACGCTCGTCTGCCAGAACATGCTGCTGTTCCCCGGCGAGTTCGATCGGGTCCTCCGGCCCGACGGCGCGCTCGTCTGGGTGAACACCTCCGGCGACCAGACTCCGATCCACCTCACGGCCGACGAGGTCGACCGGGCCCTGCCCGGCGAGTGGGACGTGGTCGCGTCGGCGGCCGGGTGGGGTACCTGGGCGGTGGCGAGGCGGGCCCGATGACCGACGCCGCCGACCTGCTCGCCCGGTACCGAGCCGTCCCGTTCGACGAGTCGCTCGCCGGCGACGACCCGTTGCCGCTGTTCGAGACGTGGATGGCGGACGCCGAGCGGGAGGGCTGCGCCCAACCCAACGCCATGGCCATCGCCACCGTCGACAACGACGGGACGCCCGGGGTGCGCAACGTGCTGCTCCGCGGCCTCGACCAGCGTGGCCTGGTCTTCTACACGAACGAGCGCAGCCGGAAGGGCCGAGCGCTCGCCCACGATGCCAGGATCGAGGCCCTGTTCTCGTGGCTCGAGCTGGACCGGCAGGTCCGCGTGACCGGCCGGGCCACCCACGCCGCCCCCCAGGAGTCCGACGCCTACTTCGGCTCCCGCGATCGCCTCTCCCAGCTCGGGGCGCACGCGTCCAAGCAGTCGGAGCGGCTCGCCGATCGCGACGAGCTGGTCCAGCGGGTCGCCGAGCTCGAACGCCGCTTCGACGGCCGTGAGGTTCCCCGACCGCCCCACTGGGGCGGCTTCCGGATCTCGCCGATCGCCTGGGAGTTCTGGCAGGGCCGCGAGGGACGGCTCCACGATCGCCTGCGCTTCGTGAAGGATCGCCGCACCTGGCACCTCGAGCGCCTGAACCCGTGAGGCGCTCCGGGACCGACGCTGGGAGTCGATACGGAACGGGCCGCAGCCCGTCAGGGCGAGGACTCCGGGAGGAGGCGTGGGCTCCGGGACCCACGCCGGGAATCAGCACCGTGACATGAGTCACTGATCGTGAAGGAGTTCACGGCGCGGTAACCGCTCCGGACGGGTTCACTGGTTCACTACAGAGGCCGACAGGAGGTGCGATGGCACTCAACGACATCGTCAGCGAACTGCAGGCCGACCTCGACGGCGACACCATGTCGCGTCAGACGGTCGTCGACGGGCTGCTCGATCTTCGACTGGAGGCGATGAGCTCGCCTGCGCTGGTCGAGATGATCGACCGCATCCTCGCCGACGTGCCGGGCAAGACGATGGTGCTGACCGAGTGGTGGTCCGAGCAGCTCGATCTGTTCCTGCTCGAGATCGACCGCGAGGCCTCCCCGGCCTAGGGGCTCGGAGCGCTCCCGGACCCCAGGACGGGAGCGCTACAGCAACGCCAGCTCGGGGAGCACGTCCTCGCCGAGCAGCTGGATCTGCTCGAGGTCGGACAGATCAAGGAACTGCAGGTAGATCCGCTGAGCTCCCGCGTCGGCATAGCTCGCGATCTTCGCCACGACCTCCTCCGGGGTGCCCGCCGCTCCGTTCTCCCGCAGCTCGTCCGGCTCCCGCCCCACGGCCGACGCCCGCCGGCGGACCGCTGCCTCGTCCTCACCGCAGCACACGATCAGCGCGATCGACTGCACGATCGAGTCCGGATCGCGATCGCGAGCCTCGCAGGCTGCCCGCACCCGCCCGAGCTGCGTGCGGTACTGCTCCAGCCCCTCGAAGGCCTGGTTGAACTCGTCGGCGTAGGTGGCGGCGAGTCGCGGCGTCCGGTTCGGGCCGCGACCGCCGACGACGATCGGCGGCCTCGGCGACTGGGCGGGCTTCGGCAGACCGGGCGACCCGGACACGCTGAGGGCCGGTCCGGTGTGATCGAAGGTCTCCCCCACGGGGGTCGCCCACATCCCGCTGATGATCGCCAGCTGGTCCTCGAGCAGGTCGAAGCGGTCGCCGAGCGCTGGGAACGGCACGCCGTGGCCGAGGTGCTCGGCTTCGAACCACCCTGCGCCCAGCCCCAGCTCGACCCGGCCTCCGCTCATCTGGTCGACCTGGGCGACCGTGACGGCCAACAGGCCGCCGTGACGAAACGTCGCCGAGGTGACCAGGGTCCCCAGGCGGATCGACTCGGTCTCACGGGCGAGTCCGGCGAGGGTCACCCACGCGTCGGTCGGCCCGGGGAGGCCGTCGACGTCACCCATCTTGAGGAAGTGATCGCTGCGGAACAGGGCCGAGAAGCCGGCGGCCTCCGCAGCTCGGGCGATCACGAGCTGCTGGTCGTAGGTCGTGCCCTGTTGGGGTTCGAGGAAGAGTCTGGCGTCCACGCGGCTGACGCTAGACGCCGCTCGCGACCCCGGCGGCCTGGGGGACGCCGTGCTCCAGCCGGTCGACGGCGTCGACGAGCCCCTCGACGAGGGCAGCCCGCTGCTGTCGTTGCAGCGGGACGAGGTGCTTCGCCCACTCGGGCAGGCGCATCCGGACCCGCGGTGGCAGCTCGACCTGCACGCCCCCGCCGGCCGCGACGTTGACCGGGTTGGACTCGTGCAGGCCGCGGAGCGCCTTGGGGATGTCATCGAGCCGGTGGAGGACCTCGTAGCCATGCATCCGACGCACGAGCGGGACCGCGACCGTTCGGGCGACGTCGCGAGCACGTCCACCGAGCAGGATCGAGCGCATCAAGTGCGGTCGCCCGTAACCATGGAGCGCGACGACCGTGTCGACGTGGCCGAAGAAGTCCGCCAACCGGTCGGAGGCCTCGGCGACGACCCGGTGGGACGACACGTGCCACTGCAGGTCGACCGGCTGCTCGGCGACGTACAGCGAGGCACCGGTCCGTTCGGCGACCTCGGTCGCCAACTGGCCGGTGCCCTCCTCGAGCCCAGCGTGGAAGGCCATGACCCCCACCCGCCCGCCGAGCACCGAGCGCTCGTCCACCTCGGGATGGGCCAGGAACTCCTCGAAGCTCCCGTCGGTCCGCACGGGGGCGACGGTACCGGCTCGATCAGGCGGAGGGGCTCTTGGCGGGCTCGTCCACCGAGGGCCGCTCGGCCCCCGCGGTGGCCCGCTGGCGGCCCTGTGATCGGTCGGCGGCGACCAGCGCCGCCAGGACGGCGCCGGCGACGATCATCGCCAGCAGGAGTCCGACTCGCAGTCCGCCGGTGCGATCGACCCATCGTTGCAGCTCGAAGGACCGCTCCTCGACCCAGACGATCGGCCCCGGCTGCCGACCGTTCTCGGCCGTGAGGTCGTTCACCCAGAACCAGATCGTGTAGAGCCCGGTCAGCACGAGCAAGACGCCCGAGATGCGCTCGACGTGGGGCATCACCCGGCGGAGGTTGGTGAGCACCGTCGAACGGGCCAGCGCCATCGACACGGTGAGGGCGGTGATGGTGAGCGTCATGCCCAGGGCGTAGGCGATGACCGACACGAGGCCGGAGGCGAAGCCGTCGGGCCGGGTGACCACGGCGACGAGGAAGAGCGGGAGGGTGCACCCCAGCGAGGCGGTCGCGTAGCTCGCCCCGAACAGGGCCATCGAGCCCACCGAGCGGTCGGTGCCGCCCCGCTGCAGCCGGGGGAGGTTCACGACCATCTTGCGGCCGAGCACGAACGAGACCCCGAGCGCGACCATCGCGACGCCGATGACGATGACGACCCAGGGGAGGACGTCACGGAGGCCGTCGACGCCGGCGTTGAGGAGCGAGCCGACCACGGCGAACACGGCGAGGAAGCCGAGCGCCAGGCTGAGCGAGGTGGTGATCGCGCGGGTGACCGCCTTTGCGGTGTCCCGGTCGTCGGCATCCTCACGCCCGAGGAAGAACGAGAGGTAGGCGGGCAGCATGGCGAACCCGCAGGGGTTGATCGCCGCGACGAGGCCCGCGGTGAAGGCGAACGCCAGCGGGGCGTCGATCATCCGAGGAGCTCCAGCGCCCGCTCCGTAAGCGCCTCGGCGGTGAGGATGCCGCCGTGGACGTCGACGATCTCGCCCTCGGCCGTGACGAACACCGTGGTCGGCATCACGGCCCCCTCGTAGGCGGCGAAGATGTCGGCGTTGGCGTCACGACCCCAGAGGTAGGTGATCCCGGTGTCGGCGACGATCTCCTCGGCGTCCGACTGTCGGGCGTCGGTGCTGAGCCCGATGAAGCGGACCTGGTCGCCGATCGACTGGTGCACCTCCTCGAAGTCGGGCATCTCGGCCCGACAGGGACCGCACCACGAGGCGAAGAAGTTCACGACCATCGCCTCGCCCTCGAAGTCGGCCAGGACGATCTCGTCACCGTCGGGCAGCGTGAAGGCGATGTCGAGGTGGCCGCCGCCGGTCGAACCGTCGGACTCGCCACCGAGGGCCACGAACAGCACTCCGGCCAGGACGATGAACGTGCCGAGGCCCAGCATCAACCACCGACGACCTGCGCTGAGGCGCATGTCGCCGGCGTCGACCTCGCTCGGCTGGCCGATGTCGCTCGCGTCGTTCGTGTCGGTCATCGTCGGCCTCCGGTCGGCGATGTCGGGGACAAGATGGGAACGCCCGGTCTCCCGACATCCTTCCCGATCCCCACCATTCTCCACGAGCCCGGCCGCGTCGCCCACGCGGCCGGGCTGTGCTTCTTGCCGGCGTGGGTCCCGGTGCCCACGGAGCTCGGTGCTCCGCCCCCCTCCCCGTGTCCTCGCCCTGACGGGCTGCGGCCGGGGCCGTGGCCGGCTCACCCAGGTTGGTGCCTCACCGAGGAACCGAGCTCGCTGTCACGTCGCTCGGAACCTGCGGCTGGAGGCGTCACTGGGCCACTAGGAGGCGCGGCAGGCGACTCGGGGAGCCGGCAGGGGCACCTCGTCCACCACGAGCGGCGGACGAGGGTTCTTGGGTGGGCGCCCACGCGGGCGCTTGTTGGCGACGATGCGGCCGTTCTCCAGCAGCTCGCCGCCCCAGACGCCCCAGGGCTCCTTGCGGGAGAGCGCCGCATCGAGGCACTCCTCGCTCACGGAGCACTTGGAGCAGATGGCCTTCGCCCGGGCGATGTCGACGAGATCGTCCGAGAAGAAGAGGCCGGTCAGTGTGCCCGCGAGGTCACGGCAGCGGGCGGAACGACGCCAGGCGTCGTCGTCGGTCGCCAACAGCACGCCCATGACATCGGCGGGCGAGGAACTGTCGGGTTGCAATGGTTCGAGGTTGTTCACGGATCCCCCTGGGTGATGTGGGTGAAAAACGAGAGAGGCCGCCAGACCTCTGGGTCTGGCGGCCTCCGAAGCGAGCGCTTCGAGTTGGTGGTGTCCCACCTAACTCGGAGCCTCCGGAGGCCGCCGGTAGTCGTTCACGGTCGTGTTGCCGAACGACGCAGCTCCCACGAGACCGTCCTTGATCGACCACGGCCGGGCGAGGGCCATGGGCGCGAGGGCGCGCGGAGCCGGATGAACGGCGCTGAATGCCTGCTGGCATCGCGTCATGTTCTCCATGTCCGCTCCTCTCGACGGTCCGCCCCGAGACCCACCCGAAGGCGTGCCTTGGCACGGCCGGGACCTCCGTCCCGACGGGTTCACGAAACCAGTGATCGCGACATCGGTCAAGCGATTAACGCGACCGGTATCGGAGATAGCGTCTCGCCCGGTCCGAACGAGCGCACCGGGAGAGCACATGTCGATGACCACCGCCGCGATCCGGGCCGTCTGAGCTTGGCCGTCGACGCCGCCGTCGAGATCGTCGACGAGCCGACCGAGGGCCGGGTCTTCCGCAGCGAGGGCCGGGTCCGCCTCGGCGACGTCACCCCATCCGGTCGCTTGCGCCTCGACGCGCTCGCCCGCTACCTGCAGGACGTCGCCAACGACGACGCCGTCGACGCGCAGCTCCCCGGCGCCATGTTCTGGGTCGTGCGGCGGACCCTCGTCGAGGTGCACCGCTCACCCGTGCTGCGCGAGGCGTTCGAGCTGCGGACCTTCTGTGGTGGCATCGGCAGCCGATGGGCCGAGCGCCGCACGTCGCTCATCGGCGCCGACGGTGGGCGGGTCGAGTGCTCGGTGCTGTGGGTCTGCGTCGACGAGGCCTCGATGCGCCCGGCTCGGGTGCCGCCCGAGTTCAGCGAGCACTACGGCGCAGCCGCTCGCGACCGCAAGGTCCGCGCCCGGCTCCAGCTCCCCGACCCGCCCGACGGCGCGCCGCGCAGCACGTGGCCGATGCGGGCGGTCGACCTCGACGTGCTCGGTCACATGAACAATGCCGCGTACTGGGCGCCGGTCGAGGAGGAGATCGCCCGCCGCGGGATGCGTCGGCGGGTGCGGGCCGAGCTCGAGTACCTGTCGGGGATCGAGCCTGGCGAGCAGGTCACCGTCGAGACCTGCGATCACGACGGCGGTTTTCGGCTGTGGCTGCGCAGCGGCACCGAGGTCGAGGCGCGAGCCCAGGTGGTCGAGCGGGTGGAGCCCGCCGCTCTCAGCTCGGATCGGGCTTGAGGAAGAAGGTGTCGCGGTAGTGACGCAGCTCGGCGACGCTCTCGCGGATGTCGTCGAGCGCCCGGTGGCTGAGCCGCTTGTCGGGTGACCCCTTCAGGATCGCCGGGTTCCACCGCCGCGCGAGCTCCTTGACCGAGGACACGTCGACGCTTCGGTAGTGGAGGTACTCCTCGATCTCCGGCAGGTAGGTGGCGAGGAAGCGCCGGTCGGTGCCGATCGAGTTGCCACAGAGCGGGACCGACCGGGACTCGGGGATGTGCTGCTTGATGAAGGCCAGGGTCTGCTCGCCGGCCTCTTCGAGGCTGAGCGTCGACGCCGTGATCTGCTCGAGCAACCCGCTGCGCGTGTGCATGTCGACCACGACCGGGTCCATCAGCGCGAGCTGTTCCTCCGTGGCATGGACCACCAGGTCAGGGCCCTCGGCGACGATCTCGAGATCGTCGTCCGTGATGAGGGTCGCGATCTCGACGATGACGTGTCGCTCGGGCTCGAGACCGGTCATCTCGAGATCCATCCAGGCCAGCATGCTGGGCAGACGGTACCAGTCGGATCGCACACGCTCCTGCGGATCGCTCCCGCAACGTGATCGAGCGGGCAGGGCGATCGCCCCCGAGCCGGGCCGGTGGGGACCTCGGAGCAGGAGCGTAGAGTGCGCCCATGGTCCGGGTGCTCGTCCGTCGTCTCCATCCCGAGGCGCGGCTACCGAACCGGGCCATGGAGGGCGATGCCGGAGCCGACCTGCACTCGGTCGCCCGTGTCGAGCTCGCGGCGGGGGGTGGCCGAGCTCTCGTGCCCGTCGGGCTGGCGCTCGAGCTGCCGGATGACGCGGTCGCCTACGTGATGCCCCGCAGCGGGCTGTCCCTCCGACACGGTGTGACGACGCTGAACGCCCCGGGGGTCATCGATTCGGGCTACCGGGGAGAGATCGGTGTGGTGTTGATCAACACCGACCCGCACGAGCCGTTCACCGTCGAGCCGGGTGATCGGGTGGCGCAGCTGATCGTGCGCCGGCTCGATCCGGTCGACTTCGTCGAGGTCGACGAGCTGTCGTCGTCGGCCCGTGGCGCCGGTGGCTTCGGCCACACCGGCGTCGGTGACTGAGGGGCCCTCGGTGGCTCGGGTCCGCCTGCACAACGACGACTGGGGCTACGAGACCAACTGCTACGTCTGCGAGCCGACCAACGAGCACGGCCTGCGCATCCCCTTCTTCCACGACACCGAGACCGACACGGTGGTCGCGGAGATCGAGCTCGGCTTCGCCCACAGCGGCGCCCCCACCCTGGTCCACGGCGGGGTGGTGTTGGCGGTGCTCGACGAGGCGATGGCGTGGGCCACGATCGCGGTCGCCCATCGATGGGCGCTGACCAGCGATCTGCGGTGCCGGTTCCGTTCGGCGGTCGTGCTCGACGAGGTCCATCGGGTCGAGGCCCGGGTCGTCGATCGCGACGACGATCGGCTCCGATGCGAGGCGACCGTCACCGCTCCCGACGGAACCCGGTGCACGGAGGCCGAGGCGACCTTCGTGGTGGTCGGTCGGGTGCACGCCACGCGCCTGGCGGGCACCGAGGTCGGCCCCGAGCACGACTCCTTCCTGGACGAGGGGTGAGCATCGAGCGGGGGATCCGCGACCGTGACACACCCCCTCGGCAGACTTTGGTTCGTGGACGGACCGACGCTCTTCGACCCCTTCGAGGGTGACGACGGCGCCGAGCTCACCGATCGTCTGGTGAGCGGCGACGGTGGTCTGCCGCGTTGGCATCCCAGCTTCGGGGCCGTGGGCACCGACGAGTACCAGCGGCGGGTGCGGCTCGCCGCCGAGGAGCTGGCCCACCGTCGGGGCGACGAGCATCGTCGCCGTCTCGCCGAGCGGGCCCGGCGCCGGGCGCAGCAGCGACTCGACGACCCGCGGGAGTCGGTGCGCGAGGGCGAGCGCTCCCGTCGTCGGCTGCTCAGAGCGCTGCCCTGAACCGAGGGCCTCGGGCCCGCTACGCTCCCGCGCCGATCACGGTCATCGCAGGGAGGGGCGGAAGCAGATGCCGCAGACAGTTCGGGGAGTCATCGCTCGGGAGGTCAACGCGCCGGTCGAGGTCGTCGACGTCGTCGTCCCGGATCCGGGCCCCGGTGAGGCCGTCGTGGCCATCCAGGCCTGCGGGGTCTGCCACACCGACCTCCACTACCGGGAGGGCGGCATCAACGACGAGTTCCCCTTCCTGCTCGGCCACGAGGCGGCGGGGATCGTCGAGTCGGTCGGCGACGGCGTCACCGATGTCGAGGTCGGCGACTTCGTCATCCTCAACTGGCGTGCGGTCTGCGGCAACTGCCGGTCCTGCCTGCGCGGTCGCCCCTGGTACTGCTTCTCGACGTTCAACGCCGAGCAGAAAATGGCGCTCACCGACGGCACCGAGCTGTCCCCGGCGCTCGGGATCGGCGCCTTCATCGAGAAGACGCTCGTCCACGCCGGCCAGTGCACGAAGGTCGACGACTCGGCGTCGCCGGTCGCCGCCGGCCTGCTCGGCTGTGGCGTCATGGCCGGGATCGGTGCATCGATCAACACCGGCGGCGTGCAGCGCGGCGACTCGGTCGCGGTCTTCGGCTGTGGTGGTGTGGGCGATGCGGCCATCGCCGGCGCCCGCCTCGCCGGGGCGAGCACGATCGTCGCTGTCGACCTCGACGACCAGAAGCTCGAGTGGGCCAAGGGCTTCGGTGCGACCCACACCGTCAACGCCGGTCAGGAGGACCCGGTCGAGGCGATCCGTGCGGTCACCGACGGCAACGGCGTCGACGTGGCGATCGAGGCGGTCGGGCTCCCGCAGACCTACCAGCAGTGCTTCGAGGCCCGCGACCTCGCCGGCACCGTCGTGCTGGTCGGCGTTCCCCGCCCCGACATGAAGCTGGAGCTGCCCTACCTCGAGGTCTTCGGACGGGGCGGTGCACTGAAGTCGAGCTGGTACGGCGACTGCCTGCCCAGCCGTGACTTCCCGATGCTGATCGACCTCTACCTGCAGGGTCGCCTCGATCTCGACGGCTTCGTGAGCGAGACGATCTCGCTCGACGACATCGAGGAGGCCTTCCACAAGATGGAGCGGGGCGAGGTGCTCCGCTCCGTCGTCACCATCTGAGCTGACTCAGCTCGCCAGTCGGGTGCCGAAGTCCTCGGCGTCGAGTGGGCGCCCGAACAGGAAGCCCTGCAGCCGGGTATCGGGGAAGCGCTCGAACCACTCGCGCTGGCTCGGGCGCTCGATTCCCTCGGCGACGACGGTGAGCCCGCTCTGGGAACCGAGGCCGAGGAGCCCCTCGACGATGGCGGTGTCGCGACCGCCGTCTTCGACGCCGGAGACGAACGAGTGGTCGATCTTGATCCCGGCGAGGACCGACGAGCGCAGGTTGGCCAGCGACGAGGCGCCGGTCCCGAAATCGTCGAGCATGAGGATCACCCCGGCGTCGCGGAGGCGACGAAGGCTCGACACCGACCGGTCGAGCTCGAACAGGGACTGCTCGGTCACCTCGACGGCGAGATCGTCCGGCCCGAGACCGAGCCGGTCGAGCTCGTCGAGGATGTGGCTGACGAGACCGATGTCGGGCAGCTGCTGGGGAGCGACGTTGACGTGCATCGTGAAGTCGTCACCGACGGTGCCCTGGCGACGCCACCGTTCGAGCTGCTCGAGCGCCTCGGTGACGACCCACCGGCCCATGGGCACGGCGAGTGGTCCGTCGAGCAGTGGAGCGATGAAGTCGGCCGGCGACCGCATGCCGAGCTCGGGGTGGTCCCAACGGAGCAGACCCTCGGCGGCGACCGTGCGGCCGCTCGAGTCGGTGATCGGCTGGTAACGGAGCAGGAACTGCTCCTCGTCGACCGCCCGTCGGAGCTGTCGGAGCATCTCCGCAGCCGAGCCGAAGAGCCACCCCTGACCGTCGTAGTGGGCGACTGCGCCACGCCCGCTCCGCTTGACGTCGTACAGCGCCCGGTCGGCCCGGGCGAGTAGCTCGTCGCCGGAGATCTCGGCCTCGATCGCGATGGCGTACCCGACGCTGGCGTCGAGCTCGAAGGAGCGTCCTTCGAGCATGGCTGGACCCCGCACCTCCCGGTGGAGCCGCTCGACGATCGCGGCGACATCGGCGCCCCGATCCGGGATCTCGAGCACCACGAGGAATTCGTCGCCGCCGCGGCGAGCGACGGTGTCAGCGCCGCGGACGGTCTGTTCGAGCCGTCGGCTGAAGATCCGCACGGCCTCGTCGCCGGCCTGGTGGCCGAGGAGGTCGTTGATCACCTTGAAGTGATCGAGATCGAGCAGGCAGGCGGCGACGAGCCCACCGTGGCGCGACCTGCGGGCGAGGGCGTGATCGAGGCGATCGAGTCCCAGCCGCCGATTGGCGACACCGGTGAGCGGGTCGGTGAGCGCCAGCTCGGCGAGGCGACGCTCCTGCTCCACCCGGTTGGTCGTCTCGGTGAGGATGACGTGGACCGGCGATGCGACACCGGCGATCTCCGGGATCGCCCGGCTGGTGTAGTAGCCGATCGACCCGTCGGCGCGATGGACCAGCTGATCGTCGAGCTGGACCTCCTCACCGCGGTGGCGGACCGCCTCGAAGGCCCGGCTCGCGAAGCCGGCGATCTCGGATTGGGTCGCCAACTCGGGCAGCGGCCGGCCGGCGATCTCGTGGATGCCGGCGGCGATGCGGAACGAGGCGTTCGCCAGGGTGACGATGCCGTTCGGGGAGACGGAGAGCACCGGATCGGGCGAGTGCTCGGCGAGCGACTGGTAGCGGCTCTCGTCGGCGGTGCGAGTCCGGCGGCGGACCTGCTCGATCTCGACCGCAGCGAGCACCAACCCGCACAGGCTGGTGAGGGCCGGCTCGACGTGGTGCAGGTGACGGTCGGGTGAGGCGTGCACCGTCAGCTCGACGGTCAGCTCGGGAGCGACCTGGGTCACGACCGTCGCGACCGTGTCGGGTCCGACCTCACCGACGGTCGTGACGATGGCGAGGTCCGCGTCGATGCCCGTCGGTCGGATGACCAGCTCGATCCCCGCGACCTCGAGCTCGTCGCGGATGCGTTGGAGCACCGCCTTCGCTCCGTCGCCGTCGGGAGTGGAGAGCACCTCGATGGCGCGGGTGCACACGATGCGATCGACGCGCCGGGCGAGCGTGGTCTCGCGGGCGAAGACCAGCGCCGCGATCAGGCGGTCGGCGTCGAGGGTGTCGGTGGCGACGGCCACGGGCGCACCGGACTCCGCTGCGGCTCGCCACAGGTCCCCGTCCTCGTGCTCGGCGATCGCCACCACCGGCACGCCGTGCACCATCCCGAGCTGCTGGATCGCGTCGAGCCCGTCGCGGTCACCGGCGGTCGCAGCGACCAGCGCGGCGGACAGTGGCGGCTGACACCCGACCGCGGCGAGGGCTCCGGCCGGGCCGGCGACGACCTCCACGGCGGCGTGGTGCTCCGTCGCGGAGTCGAGCAGGTCGCTGACGCGAGCGGCGAGGGCGTCGTCGCTCTCCATGACCAGGATCCGGGCGTCGTTCCACCACACGACCGTGCAGAGTACCGGACTGATCACCCTTAGCGATGGCATGGTGACCAGTGCGCACCACGGAGCTGATTCGTTCGCGTCAGTCGCCGGTCGGAGCGGCCGTCGTTGCCGTCTCGACCGACTCGAGCAGCCGTTTGGGGTGCATGCCGCGCACGAATCCCATGAACGGCGGGTGGATGCTGTAGCCGAGGAGCCGCTGGAGGTGCTCGCTCGAACGCGCCACCCGCTCGCGGCTGACCGACAGACTGAAGTTCTCCTGCGGTCGGCACCAGGGGGCGCAGTACTGGGCCGTCACGCACATCCGGGACGTGTCAGCTCGGTTCGCGCCGCCGCCGTGCCAGGTCGTCCCGAGGAAGAACAGCATCGACCCGGCCGGCATCACGGCCGGGATCGAGGTCGCGATCTCCTCGTCGGTGGGCTGGTGGCCGTCCCACCGGTGGCTGCCCGGGATCACCACGGTCGCTCCGTTGTCGGCCGTGAAGTCGTCGATGGCGATGATCGTGGCGGCACCGAGTGGGGGCCGGGGCCGAGGCCACGGGTAGAAGAGATCGTCGGGATGGAGGTCTTGCGCCGCCTCCCCCGGAGCGATGTCGATCACCTGCAGCTGCGACAGCAGGTAGTTGGGCTCGAAGAGCTCGTCGAGCAACCCGAGCGCGATCGGGTGGTCGACCATCGGATCGAGCACCCAGGTGTCGTCGAGCGGGGAGTAGAGGCGTCGGGTCCGGTAGCCCTCGAAGGCGTTGCGTCCGCTCTCGTGGACGAACAGCGGCTCGACCTGCCGACGGACCTCGTCGATCGTGTCGGCGTCGACGACGTCCTCGATGATCGTGTAGCCGTCGCGATCGAGGTCGGCGAGACATCGGGCCTTCAGCTCGGGGTCCATCGCCGCCTGGCTGCCGGCGGTCGACCGGTACTTCCTGGCGTGGTCGGCGTGCTGGTAGTCGGCGAACCCCGGCGCGTCTGCGCTCATGACCGGGCCTCCGTCGGGTCCGTGGTGAGGAGGGCGACGCAGTCGGCTGCGGCGGCACGGGCGGCGGCATCGAGCGCGTCGCCGGTCGCGCTGCTGATCGGGTGCGGGATCGTCACGAACGGATGCTCGGGTGCTCCGAGCGTGCGGCGCATCAGCTCGGCGGCCGAGACGAAGCGGTCGGTCATGATGCTCACCGAGGGAATCCCCAAGCGCTCACCCGAGACGGCGTCGTGCAGACTGCACGACGAGCAACTCCCTCAATCACCGATCCCGGCCACGAGGGCATGCCACCGTCGGGCGTCGTCGAGGATCTCGTCGCCGGCGGGCGCGCTGTAGTTGGGCTTGATCACCCGGACGACCTCGGCGACGCGACTGCGCCGGCGCAGCTCATCGGCGAACGCGTCGAAGAAGGGCACGGTGCCGTGCTTGCCGTTCGAGACGATCCCGATCGTCAGGCCGTCGAGCTCTCCGACGCGGGCTGCGGCGGTGAAGTCACCGGCCGCCTCGTCGTAGGTGGGGTTCAGGACCTCGATCGTCATGCGTTCCTCTCCGGCCGGATCGTCGGCCTCAGCAGTCGATGCAGGCACCCACCGGCACGGTGATCGCCCGGGACGTGGTGCCGAGCCACGGCGGGATGACCGCACCGAACCCGCCGGCCGGGCCGCCGGCCGCGATGACCAGCAGGTCGTCGGGCTCGGTCAGCGCGGCGTAGGTGTGCTCGCCCTTCTCGCCGACGGCGCTGCGCTTCCCGACCCCGGCCCACTCGCCGCGCCGGATCCGGGCGTGCTCGAACACGTACTCACGCACGTCCGCCTTCGACCAGCCGGCGGTGTCGAAGTGCGCTCGCAGCTGAGGCGGGATCACCACGGCGTAGTTCCCGGCCCAGATCGAGTAATGGCGCATGTTCGCCTTGATCTCCGCGACGAAGGTGTCGAGGATCTCGGCGGGCTCGGTCGTCCACTCGTTCATCAGCTGCCGGGGACCCATGGCGGCCATCACCGTGACGGCCGAGACGTAGGGGTCACCGATGCGCTCGGCGGCGAGCGACGCCCATGGCGTCTGCTCCTCGTCCTCGGCGATGCAGAAGCTGATCTTGCCCGGGTGGCCGAGCGTCGAGCGATCGATCTCACCGGGTCGGACCTCCAGGAGGTTGCCGAGCACCAGCCGGACGGCCCGCCCGATGCAGGTGCTCGCCCGATCGCTCGGTCCGACGGCGTTGAAACCGGAGCTCATCCCGATCTCGTGGCGGATCGGCCCGTTGACCACGACGAGGACGCCGCACCCGCCCGTGCTCGCCGTCGCCCCGTGGAGCAGGAACGGCTCGGCGAGCATCGCGGTGACCGCCGTGACCACGACGGGGAAGTGGCTCGGGAGGCAGCCGGCCATCACCGAGTTGATCGCCACCTTCTCCGCGGTGATCGCTCGACCGCGCACGGGCTCGACCCCGATGAGGTGGTCGGCGGGCAGCGCTGCCCAGTCGAGGCACGCCGCGACCGCGTCCGTCGTGGGAGGAACGATCGGCAGACCGTCGGTCCATCCCTGGGCGTGGAAGTGCTCCTGCAGGGCCACGCCGTCGTCGAAGCTCAGCCGGTTGCTGTGGGGAAGGGAGGGTGCGACCACGTGATCGGTTCTACCGAAGGGCATCGGGCCTGTCATCGGCCGCTCTCACTTATGCTCATAAAGCATGGATCTTGCGCATGAGTCCGACGGCCTGACGCCGGCTCGGCTCCGGGCCGTCCTCGCCGTCGCCGAGACCGGCAGCTTCAGCACGGCCGCACGCATCGTCGGCTCGTCCCAGTCCAACGTCTCGAGGGCCGTCGCCGCGGTGGAGGCCATCGTCGAGGCCCACCTCTTCGACCGGTCCACTCGGTCGGTCCGCCTGACCGAGGCCGGACGCGAGTTCGTCGAGCGGGCGATGGTGGTGACATCCGAGCTCGACGCCGCGGTCCGCTCGCTGCGACCGGAACGCCGTCCGTCGCCCCGTCTGGTGCTGGCGAGCCTGACGTCGGTGAGCGAGCTGCACCTGCCGGGCGCGCTCGCCACCCTCGACGAACCGATGCCCCGGTTCCGTTGCATCGAGGGGCTGCAGGCCATGGTCGAGGCCTCCGTCGCCGGCGGCCGCGCCGATGCGGGCATCGGCGATCTCGCCGACGTCTCGCCCGAGCTCGGGGTCCGGCCGATGTGGGTCGAGCCGTTCCGACTGGCGCTGCCGACGACGCATCGGCTCGCCCGTCGACGGAAGGTGACCATCGACGAGCTGGCCGGTGAGCCGCTGGTCGGGTTCTCGCGGGACGCCGAGCTCCGGTCGACCGTCGATCGGGAGCTCGCCGCGGCGCGGCGGCTGCGGACGCCCGACATCGTGGTCGACCGCTACCGCACGGCGCTCGCGATGGTGCTCGCCACCGGTGGGGTGATGGTCGTGCCCTCCATCGTGCGCCCGGGACTGCCCGCCGGTGTGAAGCTCGTCGACCTCGATCACCCCGAGCTGCATCGGACGATGGGCGTGCTGCACCGACCGGACCGCCCACCGACTCCGCTCCTCGAGCGCGTGCTCGAGCGAGTCGTCGAGGCGGTGTCGGCCACGCCCGAGGTCGTCGTTCAGTGAGGGCTCAGGTCGAGGTCGGGCGACACCTCTCACTCGCTCTGGAGGGATCCCGGGCGGTCCGTGGGCACATGGTCACCTCGCCGAGTCCGACCAGTGCGCATCGATCTCGTCGAGGAAGAGCTGTGCGGTCGGGGTGAGGGCGGCCGGGTCCCACACGACGCTGATGCCGGCGGGGACCGGGGGGTCGAGTGGGCGCGACGTCGTGCCCTCGAGTTGGAGGCGCGCTGCGGTCGATGGCGCCAGCGAGACGCCTGCGCCGGTGGCGACGAACGCGAGCATCGATTCCAGGTGGTCGAGCTCCATGAAGATCTCGCCCTGCTTGCCGTGCTCCTCGCACATCCGGTTGAACGATTGGTGCACGCAGGGCTCGCGCTCCTTGCTCATCAGGAGGAAGGGCTCGTCGAGCAGCTCGGAGACCGGGACGCGCTCGTATCGGGCGAGTGGGTGCTGGCGAGCGAGGAACGCATGCAGCTCGTCGCTCGTGAGGAGGCGGGAGTGCACGGGCTCCGGACCGCCCGGGAGGATCGTGAAGCCGACGTCGATCGTGCCGAGGCGGAGCGCCCTGGGCTGCTCGGCGGTGGCCATCTGCCGGAGCTCGACGCCGACCTGGGGGTAGCGCCCCATGAAGCCGATCAGGAAGCCCGGCAGGTCGCCCAGCGTGCACACGGCGGTGAAGCCGACGGCGAGTCGACCGCGGACCCCCCGCTCGGCGTCCTGCGCCGCCCGCGCGGCTCGGTCGAGCTGCGGGAAGACGCTGCGAACCTCGTTCGCGTAGGCCTGTCCTGCCGCGGTGAGGCGGATCCCGCGCCCGACGCGATCGAACAACTCGAGACCGAGCTCCCGTTCGAGCGCGGCGACGGTCTGGCTCACCGCCGGTTGGGCCACGTGCAGCCGTGCCGCCGCCCGGCCGACGTGGAGCTCCTCGGCGACGACGAGGAACGTCCGGATGTGTCGCAGGTTCATCACCCGACGGGTCCTTGATTCATAACGCCGAGGTTATAGATCGGACCCCTGACTTGTATTGGATCTTCTTGGTCGTGGTCATCAAGCTGCGCATGTCCCGTGTTCGTCGTGCCGAGGAGCTGCCGTGACGCTGTCCATCGATGATCTGCCGGTGCGGTTCGGGCCGCGGCCGACGACGACGCCGATCAACCCCCACACCCAGCTCGACCAGAACGCGCCGGCCGACCTCCAGGAGGAGGTCGCCGACTTCATGTTCGGCCTGGCGTGCGTCGACGAGGGGGAGTCGCGGATCTCGGTCCCGGGAGCACGGGCGATGCTGCTCCAGGACTCGTGCCGGAGCGGGCCACCGGAGGCGTTCATGATCGACCGGGAGTTCTGCCACCTGCATCCGCCGAGCGACGGCAGCCTGCACCTCAACCTGCCGCCTGAGGTCGGCGCCGCTGCCATCGAGCGAGGTTGGGCCGAGAACCACCCGCTGGCCCGTCGCGGCATCATCCCGACGACGGTGGTCATGGTCTACGGACCTCGGGACCGAGCAGAGCTCGACGTCGTGAAGCTGCTCGTCGCCGCCTCTCACCGTTTCGCCCATCCGTAGCCGGACGCCGACGAGCGGATCGCCCGCCGCCCGGCGCGGGGACGACCGTGAGCAGTCGGTCCGTCAGTCCTCGTCGTCGAACTCGTCGAACCCGTCCTCGTCGAACCCGTCCTCGTCGAACTCGTCCTCGTCGAGCCCGTCGTCGTCGAACTCGTCGTCGTCGAACTCGTCCTCGTCGAACCCGTCCTCGTCGAGCCCGTCCTCGTCGAACTCGTCCTCGTCCTCGTCGAACCCGTCCTCGTCGAACTCGTCGTCGTCGAACTCGTCCTCGTGGTGAGCAGACGGTTGGCCGGGGATGCAGGTCTCCAGGTGCGCGTTGTCCCGCTCGATCTCGTCGATGTCGGGCGCGAGTGGTCCGCCGACGATCCGACCGGCGCCGTCCTCGTCGGGGATCACGTACTGCACGTCGGTCCCGTTGGACAGGCTGGCACCGGTCAGCATCACGTCCGCCGTGGCGCTGACGCGGACGCCGATGCCGAGACCTTCGACGGTGACACCGTCGACCTCGATGCCGCGCTCGTTCATGAAGTGCCCGATGTCGATGCCGATCGTGTCGGCGCTGCCGTCGCCGACGATGCGAAGCCCCTCGACGGTGATCCGGTTCGTGTACGGAGCCGCGAAGGCGACCTGATGGACGTTCCAGATGGTCGAGCCCGAGAACGTCGAGCGGAGCTGGGCGTCGTACTCGGCGGGCGGATCCACCGTGCAGTCCTCGTAGTGCAGCCCATCGCCGAAGAACTCGGTGTGCAGGTAGTAGAGCTGCACCCCCCGGGTGACGCTGTACGCCTGGTTGCCGGTGAACGAGCCGATCGGCACGTCCATGATCTGCATGCGCGTCCCCGGCGGGCCGATGAGCTCGCCACCCGGAACGTTCGCGGTGTCATGGAAGGCCTTGACCGTGGAGCCGTCCGGAGCCCGCTCGAGCAGCCCCTCGGGCCACACGATCAGCGCGTGCCCGGAGATCCCGGAGAACACGTTGCCCTCGACGCGCACGTTCGGCGAGTGGAGCCACATGCCGTCGCCCTGGAAGCCGTAGTCCTGGCGGCCTTCGCGTGCATCGGGATCGAACTCCTCGCCGTCCACGCCGCTCCGCAGGGGCAGGTTCGGGTTCACGATCCGGATGGCGATGTTGTCGGTGAACGAGCCGATCTCGTCACCCGCCTCCGTGTAGTACGCCGCTCCGACGATGTCGTACGCGACGTTGTCGCTGAACGCCACGTGGGACGAGTGGTTGACGAATCCCCAACCCGGGTCGTCGGACACGACGGAGCCGTTCACGGTCGCCGGCTCGCTCCCCGGGTCGGTGCCGCCACGATGGAAGTGGAGGGAGTAGCGGCCGCGCACGTTGTCGCCGCCGAGCACCTCGGCCGGGATGAACGGGCTGAGGTCGATGAACTCGATGTCGTCGTAGCCCCTGGCCTTGTCGGACCGGCCGAGGCCCCGGAACCACGCGAAGTCGATCGAGGCGGCGTTGGTGTGCATGATCATGACGTGGCCACGGCGGGCGACGTCGGCGCCTTCCGACGAGAACACCACGTTGCGGGTGAGGTTCGCGACGTGGACCTCGAGGTCCGGTCGAGGGGCGTCGTGGTTCAGCGCGAGTGACGCGTCGAGGCGGACGACGTCGCCGTCGATGGCGACGATCGTCCGCCGCTCGTCGGTCATCGGATCGTCGGGGTCGGTGCCCGCCACCACGATCTGGTCTCCGACCCGCCATCCGCTCGGTGGGTCGGTGAGGCGCACCCTGTCGTCGCCCGCCATCGGGAACTCCGACACCGCCACGAAGGCGCGCTTCTCCGAACCGTGGATCACGGTCGCGCCGTGGAGGATGGCGCCCCGACTGAGCAGGGTGGGGTCCCAGGCGCGGTCGATCGGTCCGTCGTCGGTGAACACGACCCGAGCGGTGACCTCGGGTGAGACCGGCGTCGACGGCGTGCCGATCTCGAGCGCGCCCGTGGGCGTGCTCACCAACGTGTCGACCCGCAGCGAGGTGTCGACGTTCGGATCGAAGCGGAGCGTGCCGTCGATCCGGACCGTCCTGATCTCCTCGGCGAGGACCCGGTCGACGGTGACCGTGACGCCGGCGGGGACGTGCACCCGACTGCCGGCGGTCGGTCGCGCCTCGCCGTCCCAGGTGGCGGGCGAGCTCCAGTCCCCGGACGCGACCGCGACGTGTGTCGCCGCCGCGGGATCGACGAGCGCCATGACCGCGCGATGCTCACCGACGTCGTGGTCGTGGGCGACCTGCCCTCCGGCGTCGACCTCGCTGGCCTGGTCATCGGCTTCGAGGGCGTGTTCGAGCTCGCCGGCGTGCTCGCCGTCGTCGTGCTCGGCATGGTCCTGCGTCGGCGCGGGCGCCCGGGCCCGGTCGTCCGTCGGCGGCGAGCCCGTTGGCCCCTCGAGTCCTCCGCTCGACGGCGAGTCCGACGCGGTCCCGGCGCACGCAGCGACGAGCGCCGCGACGACCACCAGGGCGGCGATCCTTCGAAGGGTTCGACGGTCGGTCATGGCGCGGTCCGGCATCAAGCGAACGCTGACGACCCGACCCTGAAGATCTCGTGACCGGCCGACCGAGGGCGCCCGCCAGCCGTTTCGGGCGTCTCCGCGACGAGTGGGCCGTGTGGGACTCGAACCCACACCTGAAGGATTAAAAGTCCCCCGCTCTACCGATTGAGCTAACGACCCGTCCGAAGCGTACGGCGCCGGTCGCTAGTGTCCGGTCAGGCGTCGTGCCCCCGACGCCCGGGAGGGAGCATCCGCATGTCTCGACGCGCGCTCGCGTTGGCGGTCGCCGTCACGCTGCTCGCGGCCGCATGTGCCGACGACGACACCGGAGACGCTGCCCCGACGACCGTCGAGCCGACCACCACGGCGAGCTCCCCCACGACGAACATCGCACCGACCACCACGGCCGCCGCGACCACCGCTCCGGCGACCACTGCGACACCGACCACGACGGCGGCGCCTGCGACGACCGTGCTCGCGGGGGAGCCGATCGAGCTCTTCGCCCAGTCCGGCCAGGTCTGGTCGGTCGTCGGGGTCGATCGGGAGGACGTGCTCAACGTCCGCTCCGGCCCGGGCGTCGACGCCGACATCGTCGCGACGCTCGCGCCGACCGCCGCCGGCGTCGTCACCACCGGTCGAGCCCAGGCCCTGTCGAGCTCGATCTGGTACGAGGTCGAGGTCGACGGCGTCGCCGGCTGGGTGAACATCGCCTTCCTCGCCCTCCCGGGCGTCGTCACGGACGAGACCGCCGCGGTGGAGGCGGCGCTCGGCGCGCTCCCGGTCGCGGAGACCCTGGTCGATCTCGGCACCGCCACCGCCGCCGTGTTCGCGAGCGACGAGCCGGCCTCGGACGTCGTCGTCTCGGTCGCCCCCACGATCGGTGACCTCGGCGAGATCACGATCGACGTGATGGGACTCGGCGACGACGCCCAGGTCGGCTGGCGGCTCCGCCTGTTCGCCGTCGAGGACGAAGCCGGTGAGTTCTTCACGCTGCGCACCGTCGAGGCCGTGACCCTGTGCGGACGGGGCGTCACCGACGACCTGCGCTGCACCTAGTCATGGTCGACCCTGCGGGCCTCCGCTTCGCTACTCGGCTTGGCCGATGCGGAGGCGCACGTTCGTGCCCGTGACCCGGTCGATGCCGACCAGCTGATCGTCGAGCGCCTCCTCGACGTCGAGGACGAGCGGGCTGACCGACAGCGCGTCGGGGCCTCGGTGGAGCACGCCGACGATCGGCGCGGCCATCCCGGCCGCGACGACCTGGAAGCCGAGGTCGATCAGGTGCGCGGGATCGGGGTGGCGTCCCTGCCACCACAGCGCGTCGGGTCGGGCGGTGAGCAGCGCCGTGTCGGTGCCGTCCGCCTTCGTGAGTCGCGGTCGGGGGAGCTTGCCGAGGATCCGCTCCAGCACTCGCCGATCGTGCTCGGCCACGTCGTCGCCGACCTCGGTGGCCGCCGAGTCCCGGTCGAGGGCCCAGGTGCGCTCCATCGCCGCCAGGAGCTCGCAGAAGAGCGCAGCGAGGTACCGCACCCGGTCCGTGCGCCAGCCGCCGACGACGGCGGCCTCCACGCAGTGCCCGAGCCACTCGACGGCGGCGCGGTCCACCGGAGCGCCGGCGGTCGGTACCGCGACGAGGAGCAGGAACAGGTGAGCATCGAGCTCCTGCTTCGAGATCGTGCCGCGATGCTCCAGCGAGTGGGGTCCGGCGAGATCCCGCTTGGGGAGCCGGATGCGGCCGCTGCCGGTGAGCAGCTCGTGGTGCAGGCCGACCGCCCGGTCCCAGGCCGCCAGGCCACCGGCGTGCTCGCTCGCGGCGAGGGCTCGCCCGAGTGCCTCCGCCGGGTCGGTGAACTCGAGCTCGAGCAACGGGACGAGGCGCTGGGGGGACGGCCGCTCCTCGGACATCGCGACCGACGTTATCCCCGACGCCGCGAGCACCGGTCCGCGACCGCTGGTGCACCCCGGCGCCATCATGGTCGGCGTGACCCTGCCCCTCGACCCGACGGCGCTGACGGACGACCAGCTCGACGAGCTCGTCGCCGAGCTCACCGCCGAGCAGCGCCGGCGGGCCATGGCCATCGGCGATCTCCACGCCCTCGCCGACGATGCCTTCGAGCGGCTGTTCGACCACAAGGGGGCGGCCCTCGACCCGGAGGTGCACGACCGAGTGCTGCTGTGTCCCGGCTCGGTGGTCCCCAAGTCGAAGTCGGTCCAGCTCAGCCGGTTCGTGGCGATCGGTGACGACTGGGTCTGGGAGGCGGGCGACCTGCTCCACGACGAGGTCCGCCGGGGGGAGGGGCCGGCGATGCGATCGATCTCGATCGTGCCGTTGGTCGAGGGGACCGAGCTCCACGTCGTGTGGTCCAAGGGTCCCCGCGGCGGACGCCGCCTCGAGCGGGCCACCTCGTACCGGGTGCGCAACGGCGAGCCCGAGACGGTCACCACCAGGGTGCCGGCCCTCGTCCCCAACCGCTGAGAACCCGCGCCGCCGCAGGAGGTGGCAGGCTGCGGTACGGGGGAACGAATGGACGACCAACCGGGCCGCGGCCCGTCGATCATCGAGCTCGACACCGGACACGAGCACGACGACCTGCTGGTCGGCCGCGATGAGCTGACCCGCCGGCTCCGCCTGGCCGACGCCGAAGCCCTCGTCGGCCGCGACCCCTTCGCCCTCCGGCTCCTCGATCGAGCGGACGAGGGGCTCGACCACTGGCAGGTGCTCGCCCTGCGCTGGCGCTGCCGTGTCGGCTGGCCGGTCACCGTCGACCGTTCGCGTGTCGCTCGCCTGTCGGACCTCTCCGCCACCGAGGCGGTCGCCGCCCTGAGCGCCGGATCGATCCGGCTCCGCAACGCCGAGCTGGATTGGGGGCCACCGGGGCCGGGCCGTCGAGTCGCCAGAGAGCTCGTCGAGGCGTCTGGCAGCTGCGCGCTTCGGTGGGCCTGGCCCCGGCTCCCCATCGCCGTGTCGGTCGGCGAGTGGTCGGGTCGACGGTGTCAGCTCGCCGTGCGGATCCGACCCTCCTTGCGGCTGCGGTGGCCCCGGCGCTGGTACGAGACCGCGCATCTCTTCCTCATCGAGCTCGATCGCGAGTTGGCCGCCGTCGCCGACGGCCATCGAGCTGTCCTGCTCGACGACGTCAGCGGAGGTGCCCGGTAGCGTCGTCGGCTGTGTCCGTGACCCTGCGCCCGGTACGACCCGACGACCTGTCAGCGGTCCTCGAGCTCAACCAGGCGAACCTGCCCGCGCTCGGATCGCTGGATCTCCCGGCCCTGGAGCACCTCGTCGGCCAGTCCATCCACACCGTGGTCGGCGATGACGACGGTGAGATCGTCGCCGCGCTCATCGGCCTCGACGGACCGGGACGGGACTACGCCAGCCTGAACTACGCCTGGTTCTCGAAGCGCTTCGAGCGCTTCCTCTACGTCGATCGCGTCGTCGTCGCGTCGACCCATCACGGGCTCGGCCTCGGTCGCCGCCTGTACGAGGGCTTCATCGCCGAGGCGGGCGGCGGTCACGACGTGCTCGTCGCCGAGGTCAACGTCCGACCCCGCAACGACGGGAGCCTCGCCTTCCACGACCGGATGGGTTTCGAGGCGGTCGGCGAGCAGGACACCGAGGGCGGCGCGAAGCGGGTGCGGATGCTGGCCAAACCGCTCGGCGGACGACCGCTGCAGATGGTGTCCGATCCCGAACCCGAGGCGGAGCCCGCCGAGGCGGCTGCCCCGGAACCTGACGCGGCTGCCGTCGAGGCTGAAGCCGAGGCCGAGGCCCAGGCGACGGAGCCCGACACGGCCGAGCCCGCCCCGCTCGTGGAGGAACCGACCGACGCGGGCTCGAACGAGCTCGCCGCGCTCGAGGGCGACGTCGCCACCGTCGAGCGCCTGCTCGATCGGTTCGACGAGATCCCGCCGGCCGAGCGCTCGACCATGCTCGACGCCCTCGACGGCGGCGCCCCCGACGAGGGCGAGTCGACTCAGGCGTAGCCGCGGGGCGTCGGTGGGTTGGTCTCGTCGTCGTCGTCGAGCAGGTGCACCCGGTCGCCGATCGGGGTGAACCCGTCGGGCGTGACCTCGAACCAGCGGGCCTCGAGGTTGGCGAGTCGGCGCCAGGGGTCACCGCCGATGCGCTCGAGGGTCCCGATCGTGCCGCCGTGCGACACGGCCGCGATGCGCTTGCCCGGATGGGCGACGGCGAGCTCGAGCAACGTCGCCGATCCCCGCGCCTCGATGGAAGCGTCCGTCTCGTATCCGTCCGGTCGCCGGTCGGCGTCGAGCCACCCGGGGTAGCCCTCCTCGATCTCGGCCCGCGTCAGCCCCTCCCACTCGCCGGCGCTGCGCTCGTCGAAGCCGGCGAATCGGCCGATCAGCGCGATCTCCGCGCCGGCGGCGAGGAACTCCGACGTCTGGATCGCGCGCTGCAGCGTCGACGACCCGATCCCGTCGATGGGACCGACCTCGGCCAGCCGGGTGGAAGCGTGGCGGGCCTGGTCCTCGCCGAGCGTCGACAGCGGCGGGTTGGCCCGCCCCTGCCAGCGACCCTCGGCGTTCCAGGTCGACTGGCCGTGGCGGATGAGCAGGATGCGGGTCGGCTCGGACACGGCCGCCGAAGTTAGCCCGGGCCCGACGCCGGCTCGGACGGTTCGAGGCATCCTCATCCGAGGACGGTCCTCGACCGGTCGGTACGATCCGCGGATGGCCCGTCTCCGTCTGTTCGCGTCTGCTCGTGAGGCCGCGGGCACCAACTCCGACGAGATCGACGGGACGACGGTCCGCGAGGTGCTCGACGCCGCCGTCGAGCGGTACGGCGCCGACTTCGCGGCCGTCCTCGCCGGGAGCCGGATCTGGTGCAACGGTGAGCAGGCCCTCGACGATGACCCGGTCGGAGCGGACGACGAGGTGGCCGTGCTGCCGCCGGTGTCCGGTGGCTGAGCGGGGCTCCACCCGCACGGCATCCTCCGCCAAGCGAGCGGCGCCCAAGCGGACCGCGCCGAAGCGTGGCGCGTCGACGAAGCGACGGACGAGCGGAGCGTCCCGACCACAGCGCCCTGGCACGCCGTCGGCACTCGGCTCGCTCACCGGTGGGCGACGCCTCTCCGACCCCCACGACCGCGAGGGGCAGGTCGCGCTCCGGGGCATCGGATGGGCGGCGCTGGTCGCGCTCGCCGTCTCGATCGGGCCGTGGCCGGTGGCGGTCGTCCTCGGCGCGGTGGCCGGCTGGGCGGCCTGGGAGATCGCCGAGGCATCGGCAGCCACGGGACTCCCCGCCGATCGGTACCTGAGCGCCAGCCTCGCCGCGGCCCTGCCACTCATCGCCTGGTTCGACACCGCCGCCGCCGGCGCGCTGCTCATCGTCGGCACGGCCGGGGCGGTCGCCGTCGCCTGGCAGCTCCGCCCCGAGAGCACGCCGCTCATGGCCGCCGCCGGCGCCGGGGTGGCGCCGTGGTTCTTCGTCGGCCTCGCCGCCGCAGGACCGATGTTCACCTGGCGGACCGAGCTCGGCGCGGTCGTCGTCCTGTTCGCCTTCGTCGGCATCTACGACGCGGGCAGCCACCTCGTCGGTGTCGACGCGGGCTCGGTGTGGGAGGGCCCGGTGGCCGGCCTGGTCGGGGTCGCCGTCGTGGCCTTCGCCGCTGCGGCGATCGGCATCCCTCCGTTCGATCTGGGGGGTGTGGCCTGGTTCGCCGTCGTCGCCGCCGCCACGTTGCCACTCGGGCCCGTGCTCGCATCGTTGCTGGTGCCGGACGGAACCGCCTCCGCGGTGCTGCGCCGTCTGGACTCCCTCCTCGTCATCGGCCTCGTCTGGCCGCTGCTCGTCGGGCTCTACGTCCAGTCGCTCTGATCCGAGGACGCCGGCCTCAAGCCGGGACGTCGACCGGTCGACGGGCTGGGAGGGCGTCACGGGAGAGACCCATGCAGTTGGACGACATCGAGCGCACGGCCGAGCTCGAGCACGGAGATCTCGCGGAGCGCGGCATCTCCGAGGTGCGCGAGCTGCGCGCCGAGCTGGACGAGACCGAATCGCAGGTGTCCTACCTGCGGCGTTCGTTGCAGGCCCGCATCGACCTGATCGAGGCGACGCTCGACGTCCGTCGCGAAGGCGAAGGCGCCGGTGAGCGCCTCGATGCCCTCCTGGCGACGCTGCCCGACCTCGTGGCCCCTCGCCGACCGAACGGATCGCCCCGATCGCCTCGCCACCGGCGGGCGGTCGAGCCCGACGCCGAGCTGCTCGGCGCCATCGATCACGTCGACGCGATCTCGATGTTCGCCATCCCCGAGGCCGGGGTCGAGGAGCTCCTCGCCGAGCACGAGCGCCTCGTGGAGTTGGAGCGGCGCGTCTCGTCGATCCGGGGGCAGCTCCACCGCACCCTCGACGCCGTCCAGGCCGACATCGCCCGCCGCTACCGCACCGGTGAACTGCGCGTGACCGCCTGAGTGGCCGCCCCGGGACCGGTCCCGCTGCCGGGTGCCGGCTCCGGGGCCACTCCGGGCTCCGGGACCCGTCCAGGCCCGGCGACGCAGCGCTCCTCGTTCGGGGTCGGGCGGTCAGCGCCCCTAGGCTGGGCTCCGGTGCGTGACGACCTCGAGCAACGCTGGGCCGAGCTGGGCTCGTTCATCCGCGATCAGCGGGAACGAGCCGACTTCTCCCTGCGCCGCCTGTCGGAGCTGTCCGGCATCTCCAATCCGTACCTGAGCCAGATCGAGCGAGGCCTCCGTCGTCCGTCCGCCGAGATCCTTCAGCAACTGGCGACGGCGCTGTCGATCTCGGCGGAGAGCCTCTACGTGCAGGCCGGGATGCTCGAGCCCCGGGCGGGCGAGATCGACGTGGAGACCGCCATCTCCGAGGACCCGAAGCTGAGCGGCGAGCAGAAGCAGTCGCTGCTCACCATCTACCGGTCCTTCGTCTCCGACCAGGACGAGGACGAGGACGGCGCCGGTTGAGCTCGGGGCGTCTCGCTGTCGTGTCAGTGCACACCTCCCCCCTCACCCAGCCGGGTGAGGGCGACAGCGGTGGCATGAACGTCTACGTCCGGGAGCTGACCGGCGCGATCGCCCGTCGTGGCGTCGACGTCGAGGTCTACGTGCGCCGCGATCGCACCGACATCGCCGAGGTGGTCGAGGTCGAGCCCGGGCTGAGCGTCGTCCACGTGGACGCCGGGCCCGTCGATCTCGCGAAAGAGGAGCTGCCCAGCGTCCTCCCCGAGTTCACCGAGCGGGTCGGCGAGCGGTTCGAGCGGTTCGGGCCGAGCGCGATCCACGGGAACTACTGGCTCTCGGGTGTCGCCGCCCATCAGCTCAAGCACCGCTTCGAGCTGCCGATGATGATGACCTTCCACACGCTCGGCGAGATCAAGCGAGCGATGGGCGACGACGAGCCGCAGGCCCGCATCGACGCCGAGCGCCTCATCGTCGGATGCGCCGACGTGCTGTTCGCCAACGGCGTCCCCGAGCGCGAGCAGCTGGTCGGCTGCTACGACGCCCCTCGCGACCGGGTCGAGGTCGTCTCGCCGGGCGTGGATCGGGCGCTCTTCTCACCGGGGTCCCGGGCCGGTGCCCGCTTCGCGCTCGGGCTCGACGAGCGCCCGAGGGCCCTGTTCGTCGGCCGGATCCAGCCCCTGAAGGGCCTCGACGTGGCCATCGGGGCGCTCGCCCGCTCCGAGCACGCCGACCTGCGCCTGAGCGTCGTCGGGGGACCGAGCGGCGCCTCCGGTGCCGGCTACCTGCGCGAGCTGCACGAGCTCGCCGTCGAGCTGGGCGTCCACGACCGCATCGACTGGCATCCGCCGCAGCCGCACCACCTGCTCTCGACCTGGTACCGGGCGGCGGACGTCGTGGTGATGCCGAGCCGCTCGGAGTCGTTCGGCCTGGTCGCGCTCGAGGCCGCGGCGTGTGGCACACCGGTCGTGGCGGCTGCGGTCGGCGGACTGCGGTCGCTCGTGCGTCACGGCGAGACCGGCTTCCTCGTCGAGGGTCGTGATCCGGTCGGCTACACCGACTCGATCGACCGGATCATCGGTGATCCGGCGCTCGCCGAGCGCCTCGCGTCGGCCACCCAGCCGGTGGCCGACGAGCACACCTGGTCCCGTGCGGCCGACCGGGTCGTGGAGCTGCTCGCCGCGCTGGGCAGCCGCTCCCTCGTCGCCTGCAGCTGAGTCGTCGGCTTCGGGTCCCACGCCGGGCATGGGCACGGCTTCGGGTGGTTCGGGACCGGCCGGTAGCGTCGGCGCACATGCCCGATCACGCCCGCAGCCACGACGAGCTCGACGAGCTCGGTTCGCGCATCGACCGCTGGCTCGATGCCCAGCTCGAGGAGAACCCGGCCTACGTCGCCGTCGATCGTGGTGAGCCGGGCGAGCGCCGGTGGTACGTCCGGCTCCGCGGTGAGGAGAAGGACTTCACGACCGTGTGGCTGACGCTGAGACAGCGGATGCTCCACTACGAGACGTACGTGATGCCCGCACCCGAGGAGCAGACCGGGGAGCTCTACGAGTACCTCCTCCGGCGCAACGACGATCTCGTCGGTGCCCACTTCTCGATCGGCGCCGAGGACGCCGTGTTCCTCCGCGGCGCGCTCCCGCTGGACGCCCTCGACGATGATCAGCTCGACCGGGTGATCGGCTCGGTCCTGGCGTTCGTCGAACGGAGCTTCATGACCGCCGTCCGGATTGGGTTTCCACGCCATTTCAGTAACTCTTGACCCGTATCAGTCTGTACTGATACATTCAGAGTCGTACCAGCCCGGTCGGGAGGGTGTGATCCATCGGGGAAGCGTGATCAACGCCCACCGACCGGGCCGGTACGACCACCCAGGATCCAGGCCGGGCGAACCGTTCGGACAACAGCCCGGTCCGGACGTCGCGAAGCGGGATCGCGCTGCTAGCTTGCCCCTCTCGAAGAGCGCCTCCGCCCACCGGCGGCACGACGGCACGACGCCTCGTCCCGCGTTCGCTCTGACCGGCCAAGGAGCCTGCCCGATCCGATGATCCGCTTCCTCGCGTTCGTCGCGACCCTGTCGCTCGCGGTGGCCGGCGTCGCCGTGGCGCAGGACTCGACGCCGCAGGAACGCATCGACGCCGCTCGCGCCGAGCGGGAGGCAGCTCGAGCCGACGCCGCCGAACGGGCCGGCGAGCTCGAGGTCCTGGAGGCGTCCGAGGAGGACCTGCTCGCCGCGCTCGCCGCGCTGGAGGAGCAGGTGGCCGCTCAAGAGGCCCGCGTCGAGACCGCCCGCGCCGCGGTGGCCCAATCCGAGGCCGAGGCCGCCGCCTACCGCGACCGCATCGCCGTGTCCGCCAACGAGCGCGACAACCTGGTCGACCAGGCGCAGCAGCGGGCGATCGAGACCTACGTCAACCCACGGGCCGACGACCTCACGAGCGTGCTCAGCACCGACGACGTCTACGAGGCGGCCCGTCAGCAGGCCGTGCTCGACCTCGTCACCCGCCAGGACGCCGACCTCTCCGACCGGCTCCGATCGGTGGGGATCCAGCTCGAGGAGTTCGAGGACCGCGCCCTCGAGGCCGCCGACCGGGCCGAGGCGCAGCGGGAGACCCTCGGCGACGCCCTCGTCGAGCTCGAGGCTGCGCAAGCGGCCGAGGAGCAGGTGCTCGCCGATCTCCAGGTCCGGATCGACGCCCTCAACGCCGAGATCGACGCGCTCGAGGACACCGAGGCGGAGCTCAACGCCGTCATCCGTCGGGCGCAGGCCGAGATCGACGCCGCCAACCGGCCGCCGCCATCGGTGAACCCCGGTGGCGGGGGTGGTGGCGGGAGCGGGTCGGTCGGTCAGCTGGCCTGGCCCACCAACGGCGTCCTGACGAGTGGGTACGGGCCCCGGTGGGGTCGGCTGCACGCCGGCATCGACCTCGCCGCTCCGACGGGCACGTCGATCGTCGCCGCCGAGAGCGGTGTCGTCATCCACTCGGGCTCGCTCGGCGGGTACGGCCAGACGATCCTCATCGACCACGGCGGCGGTGTGGTCACGCTGTACGCCCACCAATCCGAACGGTTGGTCGGGGTCGGGGCCTCGGTCTCGCGGGGTGCCGTGATCGGACGGGTCGGGAGCACGGGGAACTCGACCGGGCCCCACCTCCACTTCGAGGTGCGCATCAACGGCACGGCGCAGAACCCCATGAACTACCTGTAGGCCGGCACCACTACCCTCCCGCCCGTGACCGGGATCGAGCTCTGCGTCGTCGGTGGTGGTCGGATGGGCGCTGCGCTCCTGGGTGGTCTGCTCGCCGCCGGTCAGGATCCCGGCGAGGTCGCAGTGGTCGAGGTCGATGCCGCCCGACGCGAGGTGCTGGTCGACGAGCTCCCCGGTGTCGCCGTCCTCGAGGCCGTCCCGCCGTGCCGGTCGGGGATCGTCGCCGTGAAGCCCGGGATCGTGCCCGAGGCGGCGGCCGCGCTGGTCGGGTCGGGCGCCGAGCGGCTGCTCTCGGTCGCCGCCGGGGTCGCGCTGGCGACGATGCGCGACGCCGCGGGGGCCGGGCCGGCACTGGTTCGTGCGATGCCGAACACCCCGGCGCTCGTCGGCGCCGGTGCGACGGCCATCGCCGGCGACGACGCCGGGGCCCTCGACTGGGCCGAAGGCGTGCTGCGCTCCGTCGGCACGGTCGTCCGGGTCCCCGAGGCCGCCCTCGACGCCGTGACCGGCCTCTCCGGGTCGGGCCCGGCCTACGTCTTCCTCGTCGCCGAGGCGATGATCGAGGCCGGCGTCCTGCAGGGCCTGCCGAGAGACGTGGCCACGACCCTGGCGAGCCAGACCCTCCTGGGCGCCTCCCGGCTCCTGATCGAGAGCGACACGGACGCCGCGGCGCTGCGGGCCCAGGTGACGTCTCCGGGAGGCACGACGGCTGCCGGCCTGAGGGAGCTCGAGGCAGCCGGCGTGCGAGCAGCGTTCCTGGACGCGGTGGCCGCAGCGACCGATCGCTCGAGGGAGCTCGGCTAGCTGGACGGGCCCCGACCAGCGGGCTGACCCTCGACTCGTTCTGACGGATACCGTCCTCAGCCGTGCCCGGGCGCTACGACACGATCACGTTCCTGTCCGACTACGGACTGCTGGACGAGCTCGTCGGCGTCGTGCGCTCGGTGGTCCACGAGCTCGCTCCGCACGTGACGATGATCGATCTCGGCCACGGCGTGCCCCCGCACGACGTCCGGGCCGGCTCGCTGACCCTGGCCCGCGCGGTCCAGTACGTCGCGCCCGGGGTGATCATCGCCGCCGTCGACCCCGGCGTCGGGTCCGAGCGGCGGGCGGTCGCGGTGGAGGTGCTCGACGGCCGGGCCGTGTTCGTCGGCCCCGACAACGGACTGCTCGCCCCTGCGGTCGCCGTGGCCGGCGGTGCGACGCGGGCGGTGCAGCTGACGAACCCCGAGTACCTGCTCCCGGCGCCCGGTGCCACGTTCTCCGGCCGCGACGTCTTCGCTCCGGCGGCCGCCCACCTCTGCAACGGCGTCGAGCTCACCGAGCTGGGCCCGGCGATCGACCCGGTCACGTTGCTCCCGGCCACCATCCCGATCGCCCGCGTCGAGGGAGAGCGGCTGGTGGCGGAGGTCCTGTGGGTCGATCGGTTCGGCAACTGCCAGCTGAACGTCGGTCCGGACGACGTGGAGGCATGGGGAGCGGCCATGATGGTGCAGTGGCGTGACGAGGCGCGGGTCGCGACCCGGGTCGACAGCTACGCCGAGCTGGGCGAAGGACGCCTGGGGTTGGTGGTCGACTCGTACGGGGTGCTGGCCCTGGCGATCGACCGGCGCTCCGCGGCCGACGAGCTCGGCATCGGTGCGGGCGACGAGATCATCCTGGAGGAGGCGACATGAGACCGGCGACGACGATCACGATGGCGATCATCCTGCTGGCGCTGATGATCGCCGCTGTGGTGCAGTTCGTGATCCTGCTCTAGACGTGGCAGGGCGGGAAGCGGTGTCGAGGGGGACGAGATGAACCTGGCCGGCGTGCTCGACGGTCATCCGGACGAGCGGGTGGCGTTGATCTCGCAGTCGAACGAGACGACCTACGGGGAGCTGCGCGCCGACGTCGCCCGCCTCGCCGGTGGACTGGTCGATCGCGGTGTCCTCCCCGACGACCGGGTCGTGATCGTCGCCGCCAACAACCGCGACTTCGTGGTGTCGATGTTCGCGGCGCTGCACCTCGGAGCGGTCGCCGTGCCGCTCAACCCCCGGTCACCGCGGCCGGAGCTGGCGACCCAGATCGAGACCGTCGACGCCCGCGTGGTCCTGCTCGGACCCGGGGCGGCGATGCGCCTGACGGGGACCGGCACGACCGCTGACGACCTCGCCCCGGGCGGGGTCGTCATCACCCCGACCCCCGACGCGCTCCCGGGAGCCATCGCCCGCGACGACCTCGACGGTGAGCCCGTCGAGCGCCTCGACCGCGCGCCGGACGACCTCGCGGTCCTGATGTTCACCTCCGGCACGGCCGGCGGTCCGAAGGCCGCCATGCTCAGCCACCACTCGTTGCTCGTGAACCATGACCAACTTCGCGCCCACGACGTGTCGAGCGGTCCGGACGACGTCGTGTTCGCCGCGCTGCCCTTCTCGCACATCTACGGGCTCAACGTCGTGCTGTGCCTGGGTCTCGCCCAGGGCGCGCGGCTGCTGCTCGTCGAGAACTTCGACCCGGCCAACGCCATCGAGTCGGTCCGCCGCCACGGCGTCACCGTGTTCCCCGGCGTGCCGCCGATGTTCGCCTCGATCGTCGAGCTCCCGGATCTCGAGGCCGCCGACCTCGCCACGCTGCGACGGGTCAGCTCCGGTGCCTCGGCGCTGCCCGAGGCGACCTTCGAAGCCTTCGAGCAACGGTTCGGCATCCGGATCACCGAGGGCTACGGCCTCACCGAGGCCGCCCCCGGCGTCACGGCCAGCAGCCCGGAGCTGGCGGCACCCGGTTCGGTCGGCACGGTCATCCCCGGCGTCGAGGTGCGGCTCGTCGACGACGAGGGACTCGATGCGCTCGTCGGCGATCCCGGCGAGCTCTGGGTCCGGGGGCCCAACGTCTTCAGCGGCTACTGGCGCGAAGAGGCGGCGACCCGCGAGGTCATCGACGACGAGGGGTGGCTCCACACCGGCGACATCGCGGTCGTCGACGACGACGGTCGGCTGTACCTCGTCGATCGCCGGAAGGACCTCATCATCGTCTCGGGCTTCAACGTCTTCCCCGCAGAGGTCGAGGCCGTCATCGAGCAGATCCCCGGCGTCGACGAGGTCGCCGTGGCCGGCGTGCCCCACCCCCACACCGGCGAGGCCGTGGTCGCGCACGTGGTCCTCGGGGAGGGCGTGTCCTCCGACGAGGACGTCGTGATCACCTTCTGCGAGCAGCGCCTGCCGCGGTACAAGTCGCCCTCCAAGGTCCGCTTCGTCACGTCGATCCCCCGGAGCGAGGCCGGCAAGGTCAGCCGACGGCTGCTCGCTGAGTGACCGCCCGGCGTCGGTCGGCCTCGGAGCGCAGCAGCGGTTTGGAGCCGTGGCGTCCGTGGGTCGTACGGTCGTCGTCGTGACGTGGGATGAGCGCCAGGGCGCCGGATGATCGATCCGCCGCCCGGTACCCATCGCATTCCCGAGGCCACCGTTGCTCGCCTCCCGCTGTACCAGCGCGTCCTGGCCCAGCTGGTCGACGAGGGCGTCGAGACGGTCTCCTCCGGCCGCCTCGCCGAGCTCGCCGGCGTGACGGCGTCGGCGATCCGCAAGGACCTGTCGCACCTCGGCTCCTACGGCACACGGGGCGTGGGCTACGACGTCCGCTACCTGCTGCACTCCATCAACGACGAGCTCGGGCTCGACCACGACTGGCCGGTGCTGATCATCGGCGCCGGCAATCTGGGACAGGCCCTCGTCAACTACCGGGGCTTCGCGGAGCGGGGGTTCCTGATCGTCGCGCTGCTCGACAGCGACCCGGACAAGATCGGCACCGACGTCTACGGCGTCACCGTGCGGTCGATGGACGAGATCGAACGGGCTGCCTCGTCGCACCCCGACGTGATCGGGGTGATCGCCACGCCGGCCGATGCCGCTCAGCACGTCGCCGACGAGCTCGTGGCCGCCGGGGTCCGCTCGATCCTCAACTTCGCGCCGGCCCTCGTCGCCGTGCCCGATGGGGTCACGCTGCGAAAGGTCGATCTCGCCCTCGAGATGCAGGTGCTGACCTTCTACGCCCAGCGCCGAGACGCCTCGTCGACGCCCATCTCCTGACACCGGGACCGGTTCGGCGGCGGCGCCGTCTACGGTGGGAACTCTTGGCGATCGTCCAGGGTTGGACGACGTGACATGTGAGACGTCGCGCCGGTTGGCTCGCGCGACGCCGAACCTGTTGAATCGTAGGGCGGTCACCCCGGCCGTTCGGGAGGTCAGCGAGTGTCGTTCGTGCTCATCGGACTGAGCCATCGCAGCGCTCCGCTCGACGTGCTCGAGCGGTGCTCGATCGCTCCCGACGACCGCCCGAAGCTGCTGTCCGCCATCACCTCCTGCCACAACGTGAGCGAGGCGGTGGTGGTGTCGAGTTGCCATCGCTCCGAGGTCTACGTCAACGCCGAGACCTTCCACGGCGCCTACAGCGAGCTGTTCCGGGTACTCGGCGACCTGAGCGGCCTCCCACCGGAGCGCCTCACCGATCATCTGGTCGTCGCCCATGACGACGACGCGGTCCGTCACCTCTTCTCGGTCGCCGCCGGCCTCGACTCGGCCGTGCTCGGCGAGCACGAGATCCTCGGGCAGGTCCGCACCTCCTGGGACACCGCCCGCACCGAGGGCGCGTCCGGCTCGCTCACCAACCTCGTCTTCCGTCACGCGCTCACCGCCGGCAAGCGGGCTCGCACCGAGACCGACATCGCCCGCGGCACGGCGTCGATCAGCAGCGCCGCGGTCGACATGGCTGCCGACCACCTCGGCGGGCTCGACGGGCGTTCCGTGCTCGTCCTGGGCGCCGGCGAGATGGGTGAGGGCATGGTGGTCGCGTTGGCCGACGCCGGTGTCTCCGGCGTCCTCATCGCCAACCGGACCGCCGAGCGCGGTGAGGCACTCGCACATCGGGTCGGCGGACGGGCGATCTCGCTGAGCGAGCTCGGTGACGCCCTTCCGGCCGTCGACGTGCTGCTCACCTCCACGGGCGCCACCTCGATGCTGCTCGAGCACGCCGAGCTCGAGCCGGCCGTGCGCCGCCGTGACGGCCGTCCGCTGCTCGTCGTGGACATCGCCGTGCCCCGCGACGTGGACCCGGCCGTCGGTGAGCTGCCCGGTGTCACCCTCCTCGACATGGACGACCTCCATCGCTTCGCCGAGACGGGCCGCCGCGGGCGGGAGGCCGAGGTCGGTCGGGTGCGGGAGATCGTCGAGGACGAGGTCGCCAACCTCGCCGCGGTTCGCTCCGCCCAGGAGGTCGCCCCGCTGATCACCGAGGTGCGGGGCCGCGCCGAGGCGGTTCGTGTGGCCGAGCTGGCCCGCTTCGAGCGTCGCCTCGCCGAGCTGGGCGACGCCGAGCGCGATGCCGTCGAGGCGCTGACCCGTGGGCTCATCGCCAAGCTGTTGCACGAGCCCACCGTGCGGCTCAAGGAGGCGGCCGGCAGCCCGAAGGGCGCCCGCCTCGCCGACGCGATGCGCGACCTGTACGGCCTGTAGGGCCCAGTGCCCCTCCGCGTCGCCACCCGAGGCAGCGAGCTCGCCCGTTGGCAGGCCGAGCACGTGGGGTCGGTCCTCCGTGCCACCACCGGGCTCGACGTCGAGCTGGTGCTCGTGTCGACCACGGGCGACCAGCGCCCGGACGTCCCGATCGGCGAGCTGTCCGGGACCGGTGTCTTCGTCAAGGAGGTGCAGAACGCCGTCCTCGACGGGCGGGCCGACCTCGCCGTCCACTCCGCCAAGGACCTCCCGTCGTCGTTCGACGCCCCCGGTCTGGTGCTCGCCTCGGTGCCCGAGCGCGGCGAGGCCCGCGATGCGCTGGTCGGGAGATCGCTCGGCGGGCTCGCCGAGGGTGCGACGATCGCCACCGGCTCAGCTCGGCGCCAGGCGCAGATCGCCAACCTCCGTCCGGACCTCCGCTTCGTCGGGCTGCGGGGCAACATCGCCACCCGGGTCGCCGCCGTCGAGCGCGATGACGTCGACGCCGTGCCGGTCGCCCTCGTCGCCCTGGAGCGGCTCGGGCTCACCGCACAGGTCGCCGAGGTGCTCGAGATCGAGTGGTGCATCCCGCAGGTCGGGCAGGGAGCGCTCGCCGTGGAGTGTCGCCATGACGACGGTGCCACCCTCGAGGCGCTCGCGGCGATCGAGTCCGAGTCCGCTCGCCGGGCCGTCGACACCGAGCGGGCCTTCCTCGCGACCCTGGGCGGTGGCTGCGACCTCCCGGTCGGCGCCCACGCCGTCGTCGCCGAGGGGGGCGGTCTCGAGCTGGTCGGGATGCTGGCCGCCCGTGACGGCTCTCGGGTCCTGGTCGATCGCGTGGAGGGGGACGATCCCGCGGTGGGGGCGCAGCTCGCCGAGCAGCTGCTCGCCGAGGGCGGTCGCCGCCTCCTCGACGGCTGACGGCGATGCGCGTCGGGGTCACCCGTGAGGGCGCCGGCGCCCGCAGGCTCGCCGAGCTGCTCACCGACGTCGGTGTCGAGCCCGTCGTCGTCCCGCTGATCCGCACCGGCCCACCCGCCGACGACGGTGCCGCGCTGCGACGAGCTCTCGCCGAGGCGTCGCCCGGCGACTGGCTCGTCGTGACGTCACCCACGGGCGCCCGGGCCGTGCTCGACGCCGGCCCCGTCCCGGCCGGCGTCCTGCTCGCCGTCGTCGGTCCGTCCACCGCCGCATCGTTCGCCGAGGCCGGACTCGACGCCGACCTCGTGCCGGAGCACTACGACGCCGCTGCGCTCGCCGCCGAGCTCGTGGATCGTGAGCCCGGGCGTGCGCTGCTGGCGCTGTCCGAGCTCGCGGACGACACCGTCGCCGCCGTCCTGCGGGCGACCGGCTGGGACGTCGACCGGGTCGATGCCTACGCGACGGTGTCCGTGACCCCCTCGGCGGCGGACCGTGCGGCGCTGCGCTCGTGCGAGGTCATCACCCTCGCCTCGGGCTCCGCCGCCCGCGGGCTGGCCGCGGCCGAGATCCGACGACCGGTCGTCTGCCTGGGTGCCGCCACCGCGGAGATGGCCCGCGAGCTCGGGCTCGACGTCGCCGCCACGGCCGAGACGTCGACCCTCGACGGTCTGATCTCCGCCGTCCTCTCCGTCGACGGTAGACAGGGGGCCGTGAGCGACACCGGACGCAACGCGGCACTCCACGAGCGGGCCCTCTCGCTGATCCCCGGCGGGGTCAACTCACCCATCCGGGCCTTCGGCGCCGTCGGCGGCTCGCCGTACTACGTCGCCCGGGCCGAAGGCGGCCGGCTGTGGGACGAGGAGGGGGCCGAGTACCTCGACCTCGTCCAGTCGTACGGAGCGATCATCCTCGGCCACGCCCATCCCGCGTCCGTCGCCGCGATCCAGGAGGCCGCGACCCGCGGCACCAGCTACGGCGCGCCGACCGAGCGCGAGATCCTCCTGGCCGAGGCCGTCCGGGAGCGGGTGCCCACCATCGACAAGCTCCGGCTCGTGAACAGCGGGACCGAGGCGACCATGAGCGCCATCCGAGTCGCCCGCGGCGCGACCGGTCGGGCGAAGGTCGTGAAGTTCGCCGGCAACTACCACGGCCACGGCGACTTCCTCCTCGCCGCCGCCGGCTCGGCCCTCGCCGCCAACGGCCTGCCGGCCTCCGGAGGGGTGCCCGAATCGGTCGTGGCCGACACCGCCGTCGCTCCCTTCAACGTCGTGCCGGAGCTCGACGAGTCGGTCGCCTGCGTCATCGTCGAGCCGGCCGCCGCCAACATGGGTCTGGTGCCGCCGGTCGAGGGGTTCCTCGACGGGCTGCGCATCGAGTGCGATCGCGTGGGCGCGCTGTTGATCTTCGACGAGGTGATCACGGGGTTCCGGCTCGCCCGCGGTGGGGCACAGGAGCTGTACGGCGTCGTCCCCGACCTCAGCTGCTTCGGCAAGATCATCGGCGGCGGGCTGCCGATCGGTGCCTACGGCGGCCGAGCCGACCTGATGGACACCCTCACGCCGTTGGGCAAGGTCTTCCAGGCGGGCACGTTGTCGGGCAACCCGCTCGCGACGGCGGCCGGGCTCGCCGTGCTCGATCGGCTCGATCAGGACTTCTACGACGAGTTGGCCGATGTCGCCGATCGCATGGCGACGGGGATGCAGAACGCCATCGCCTCCGCCGGGCTCGACTGGCTCGTCAGCCGCGAGGCGACGCTGCTCGGCCTCTACTGCGGAGCCACCCCGCCCCGTGACTACGACGATGCGCTGGCCGCCGACACCGAGGGCTACTCGCGCTTCTTCCACTCGATGCTCGAGCACGGTGTGGCGATGGCCCCAGCGGCGTTCGAGGCGCTGTTCCCGTCGATCGCCCACGACGACGCCGACATCGAGCGGATCGTGGAGGCGACGGCTGCGGCCGCAGCGGCGGTCTGAGCGCTACCCGCCGGCTTCGGAGGCGCCGACGACGGTCTCGGCGAACGTGCCGTGGGTGCCGCCGTCCTCGTTGAGCTCGGTCCACAGCTCCTCGCGGAGGGTGAACTCCTCGTCGCTGATCTCCTCGCCGGAGAGGACCTCCCGCTCGTGGCGGACGATCGCGTAGAGCTCGTAGTCGGTCAGGTTCGCGAAGCCGGGCATGCCGCCGGCGGCGATGCGGGCCCCGCCCTCGCGGTTCGGGTCGCCGTAGACCTCACCGGCCGACACCGAGCCGTTGCGGATGTAGTCGAACATCGACGCCGCATCGGGGAAGGTCCGCACGACCTCTCCCTGGTACAGCGTCTGGCCCACGCCCCCCTCGGCCTGGCCCCCGCCGTTGCCGAGGTGGCAGGTGGCGCACTGGGCCGCGTAGAGCTCGCTGCCGATGCCGAGCGCCGTCTCGGTGTTGGCCGCCTCCTCGCCCAGCAGGGCGACGTAGACGAAGAGGTACACCGGCAACATGATGAACAGCGCCGAGATCCAGATCGGCGGCTTCTTCCGGGTCCGGGCCGCGGTGACGTAGGCCGGCTCCGGCGGAGGCGCCGGCGCCTCCTTGGGCTCGATCGGGGCGAGCACGGTCGCCCCGCCCCCGCCGCCCCCGCCGCTGTCCCCACCCGTCGCCGCGACGGCGCCGCCGCCGTCGGCCGGGGCGCCGCCGCCGTCGTCGTCGTCGACGGGCAGGCCGAGCGCGCGCCGCCGCGCCTTCGAGCGCTGCAGCAGGTAGTCGGGGACCTCGGTCACGTGACCTCCGTGAGCGGGCTCGGCTCAGGGGACCGAGCGCCGATGCGAATCGTGTCCCACCGTAGGACCCCGTGGCGCAGGGTCGCCATGTGGCGGACGGTGGAGAGCGTACGCCCTCCCGTGGGACGAGGTGGAACGGCGGTGACGGCGGTCGCGTCGACCGACCTCGACCCGCCTCGCCCCTGGACGGCGCGGCCCGAGCGCGGCCGTCGCGGTCACGTGACCGCCGTCTCGGTACTAGCGTTCCGCTCGGTGCTCCCGGGTTCGTTACGCTCTGGCTCGGAGTGACCGACAGGAGTCGGGTGCGCCCGCGTCGTTCCGCTGGGACGGCCAGATATGACCGACCTGGACCCCGGTGATAAACCGGAGTTCACCCCGCCTGGCGGGGTAGTGGCCGGAGTTTGTGAAAGTGTTCACGATCCCTCAGGAGACGATCCGCAGGTGAAGCAGCTCGCAATCCTCGCTGCCGTCACGACGGTCATCGTGATCGCCGTCTCGGAGATCGTCCCGTGGATCGGCGAACAGGACCCGGCGTTCTTCACGTCCGCGTCCGGTCCGATGGCCGGGTTCATCAACTCCGTCATCATCACGGTCGCCTTCACGCTGGCCGTCGTGATCTACGCCAAGCAGCGTCCGATCGGCACGCCGGTCACCTGGGGCGAGGCGATGGTCGGCGCCACGTACGCGTTCATGTTCTTCACCCTCGGGTACGGCATCGTCCCCGACCGCTGGATCATCTACGCCTCCGAGCTCGGCTGGGACGATCCGGCCCGCCTGGTGCGCGACGACGCCGTCGCCCCCATCGACTGGATCGCCAACGCCTTCCCCTTCGACATCAACTACATCCACATCCGTGACCTCATCGTCGTGGGCCTCTACGGCATCGCGATCGTGGTCAACATCTGGATCTGGCTGTTCTGGCAGAACCGCGGCAAGACCAAGACCGAGGTCGAGCCGGTCTCCGACTTCGGCCGACCGCTGGTGAAGGAGTCCTGAGCCCGTGCTCTCGCCCCTGACGACCCGGAAGGAGGGACGTCCATGACCACCACCGACGCCAATCCCCCCATGCCGGTCTTCCGGGACGACTACGTGCTGCAGGTCGTCAACGCCGACTGGCTCTCGGCGGCCGTGAAGCCGAAGCAGTTCATCAACATCGACCAGTCCGAGTGCATCCTCTGCGAGGGCTGCGTCGACATCTGTCCGTGGAAGTGCATCTTCCTCGTGACCCCCGACGCGATCGATGACTCGGTGGGGGTGGCCCTCCCCGGTGTCGATCCCGACGACTCCTCGATCTTCATCATCGACGACGACGTGTGCACCCGCTGCGCCCTGTGCGTGGACCGGTGCCCGACCGGCGTCATCACCCTCGGCAAGGTCTTCGACAACCCCCCGGCGACGGGCGACGTGCACGGGCGTACCAACAACCACGGGTACGCCTACGGCATGCGGTTCTAGACAGGGAGCGTCCGAACCCCTCATGGCAACCCCGACCAAGGCACCGAAGCCGACCATCGGCGAGCGGATCTCCGCGCTGGGTGAGTCCATCCAGGACTCCCAGGCGTGGAACTCGATCTTCCGCCCGGGGTCGATCTTCCGGAAGGGCTACACCGACAGCCCCAGGAACCGGTCCTACGTGATCATGAACAGCGTGCTCTACCACCTGCACCCGGTGAAGGTGAAGCGGCACGCCGTGAAGGTGTCCTACACGCTGTGCCTCGGTGGCCTGAGCTTCTTCCTGTTCATCCTGCTGACGGTCACCGGCATCTTCCTGATGTTCTTCTACCGGCCGACCGCCGCAGCGGCCTGGGACGACATCCAGAACCTGCACACCGGCGTCGCCTTCGGCCTCCTCGTGCGGAACATGCACCGGTGGGCCGCCCACCTCATGGTGCTGTCGGTGTTCCTGCACATGGCGCGCGTCTTCTACCACGGCGCCTACAAGGCACCCCGGGAGTTCAACTGGGTGATCGGCATCATCCTGCTGAGCCTCACCCTGCTGCTGTCGTTCACCGGCTACCTGCTCCCGTGGGACCAGTTGGCGCTCTGGGCGGTGACGGTGGGAACGAACATGATGGGCTTCACCCCGGTCTTCGGCGACCAGGTGCGGTTCGTCCTGCTCGGCGGCTTCGAGATCGGTACCGACACGTTGTTGCGCTGGTACGTGCTCCACGTGCTGCTCTTACCGTTCGTGATCGTCATCTTCATGGCGATCCACTTCTGGCGGGTCCGCAAGGACGGGGGCATCTCCGGTCCCCTGTAGACCGGAGACGATGAGGACGATGAGGACAGGGACATGACCGAGATCCCCGAACACCTCCTGAAGCGGGCGCAGGCCGCACGCGACAAGGCCGACGCCAAGAAGGCCGACGCGAGCGCCGATGCCGGCGCGGGCGCGGCCGGCGACGACGACGGCGAGAAGATCCCGCGCTCGCTGCTCGAGCGGAGCCAGCAGGGCGGTACCGCCGTGGCGACGCAGGTCCAGCAGGCCGCGCCCCCGACCGGCCCGGACGGTCACACGCAGCGGCTGCTGACCGTCGTCAAGAGCGGCTCGATCCAGGACGTCAAGGCCAAGCCGATGGACAAGGTCCACGTCTGGCCGCACCTGCTGATCGGCGAGTTCGTGGCCGCGCTGTTCATCACGGCGTTCCTGCTCGTGTTCTCGATGTTCGTGAACGCCCCGCTGCTGGAGCTGGCCAACCTCAACCAGACGCCGAACCCGTCCAAGGCGCCGTGGTACTTCCTGGGGCTCCAGGAACTCCTCACGATGTTCCACCCGATGATCGCGGGCGTGATGATCCCGGGCCTCGTGCTCGGCGTGATGATCCTCGCTCCGTACATCGACAAGAACCCGTCCAACAAGCCGGAGGACCGCAAGTTCGCGGTCTCGCTGTGGACGATTCACCTCATGTTCTGGGCGATCCTCACCATCATCAGCTCGTTCTTCCGGGGGCAGGGATTCAACTTCACCTTCCCGTGGGAGACCGGGCTCGACGGGATCTTCCACCTCTAGCCTGAACTGCAACGACGTACGCGAAAGGACTGACCGATGTCCACGACTGCGGTCCTCGCCATCATCATCCCCGTGCTGGTCGTGTTGGCCGCCGCGGTGTTCCTCACCACCTCGCGGCGCCGCGACGCCGAGCGCCTGGGCGCCCTCAGCGGTGAGACGCGTCGTCGTGACACCAAGGCCGAGGTCGCCGAGGAGGTCGCCGGTCCGAGCGGCCGCGAGGTCGAGCGCTCGGTCGCCCTCGCCCGCCGTGACGCCGGTCTCCCCGCGGTCGTGCAGGAGGCCGAGCTCGAGCCGTGGACCCCGCCGGACGAGGAGGCCATCGGCGTCTCCCGCCGGCAGTTCTTCAACCGGTCGATGATCGGCCTCACGGGCCTGGGCATCGCCGGCTTCGGCGCCTCCGCGATCGCCTTCCTCTGGCCGCAGGCAGGTGGCGGCTTCGGCGCCGACATCGACGTCGGCTCGGTCGACGAGGTCTCCGATGCCATCGACGGCGGCTCGGTGGCCGGCTTCTCGTACTTCCCGGAGGCACGGTCCTACGTGCAGAAGTACCCGGCCGAGTTCATCGATCGGGCCCGCGAGACCTACCCGTCGAACATCATCACCGGCATGGAGCCGATCGAGGGCCGCGACTTCGGCTTCACCGCCGTCTGGCAGACCTGCCCGCACCTCGGTTGTCGCGTGCCCGAGTGCGCCACCTCGCAGTGGTTCGAGTGCCCGTGCCACGGCTCGCAGTACAACCGCGTCGGCGAGTACAAGACGGGCCCCGCCCCGCGTGGCCTCGACCGGTTCCCGGTCAACACCTCGAACGGCCGGGTCGTGATCAGCACCGGCACCACCGTCCAGGGTCCGCCGATCGGCGTCGACACGACCAGTCAGGGCCTCGAGGGCCCCCACTGCACGACCGGCGGCGGCCATTGATCGCTTCCGTCGCTCCGCCCCCCGTCGGAGGTCTCCAGTAGATGGTCCTCGCCCTGTCGAGCTCGTTCCGCACCACCGCCTGGTGGTTGGCGGCGCTTCTGCTCATCGGCTTCGCCGTCTACTACTGGTTCAACATCCGGTCGGCGAGAGACGAGATCGGCGCCGAGCTCGAGCTCGCACCGAACACGGCCGAGCCCCCGCCCGACGAGCTGCTCGAGGGCCGGCGCCTGGAGAACGTGCAGTTCTGGGGGGTGCTCTTCCTCCTGATCATCGGGATCGGCCTGCCCTTCTACTGGCTGCGTGAGCCCGGCCGGCAGAGCGGCGCCGTCGACCAGTTCGACGACATCGCCGTCAGCCGGGGCGAGACCCTCTACGTCGAGGGCTTCCAGTGCTCGTCGTGCCACGGCGCCGACGGCGGTGGCGGCGTCGCCGGCTTCATCCTCCCGGTGCCGCTGACCGACGAGGACGGCGACCTCCTCGTCGGTGATGACGGGAGCACCCAGGTGTTCAACGTGAACGTCAGCTGGACGGCTCCCAAGCTGACCGACGTGCTCCTCCGCTACAGCGAGGACGAGGTCCGCGAGATCCTGGTCTGGGGTCGTGCCGGCTCGCCGATGGCAGCGTGGGGCGTCGACGGTGGCGGTGTCGGCACCACCCAGGAGATCGACAACGTCATCGCGTACCTCCGGTCGATCCAGCTCGATCCCGCTGACTCCATCGCCTCGAACGCCGGCACCGACGACGGTGCCGAGCTGTTCGCCCAGCACTGCGCGCGATGCCACACCCAGGGCTGGCAGTGGGCCGAGAACGCAGCACCGGAGGACCTCGTGGAGTGGGCCGTCGACGTCGACACCGTGGCCCCGGGCAGCGTGTTGCCGCTCGGCGACCAGGGAGGCGGCGCCTTCGGTCCTCGTCTCGCAGCCGAGAACCTGGCCCAGCAGTTCCTCACCGTGCAGGACATGGTCGACTTCATCACCGTCGGCGCCGACGACAACGTCGGCTACGGCACCCGCGGCATCGGCAACGGCCAGATGCCCGGCTTCGGCGAGCTGCTGACACCGGAGCAGATCACCGCCATCGTCGAGTACGAGCGCAGCCTGACCCACGACGACGACACCAGCCCGGTGGCGCCGGCGTGCGAGGCCTTCCTCGGCTTCGACGATGACCGCATCGCCGGCCTCGGCGAGGAGTACCCGCTCGAGGCCGCCACCACCTACTGCACCGACCTGCTCGGGGAGGGCTGATGACCAGCGTGCTCGCCTTCGTTCCCTGGGACCCGTGGATCATCGGCGTCCTGTCGGTGCTCATCAGCGTCATCATGCTGTGCGGCTCCGTGTGGCTCCTGCTGGCCACCAACATGGGCAGTCGGCTCGGCTTCCTCATGGCGTGGACCGGCTTCTTCGCCTGGATGTTCCTCCTCGGGATCATCTGGTGGATCTACGCCATCGGCCTGGTCGGTGATCTCCCCGAGTGGGAGGTCGACGAGGTGCTGAGCGGCGACGGCATCACCTTCTCCGAGGTCGCCGACGTGCGCGAGCTGCCGGTCATCGAGGCGGGCGATGAGGTCACCGACGTCCCCGACCAGTGGAACTCGCTGGGACCGAACGACCCGACCCGCGGCGAGGCGCAGTCCATCGCCGACGAGGCGCTGCTGTCCGATCCGGCGATCACGGCCCTGTTCGGCAACGCACCCGGCACCGACGACTACCTGACCACCGCGGCCTTCCAGACCGGTGGCGATCGGTGGCCGTCGCTGTTCGGCTACACGGGCAAGCCGCTCGGCTGGTTCGGCGACCCGAACCGCATCGTGATCCAGGTGCAGCCGGCGCTGCCCGCACCGCCGCCGGATCCGAACGCGGCGCCGCCTCCTCGCGAGGCCGATCCCGATCAAGAGGTCATCTCGGTGCTGCTCACCCGGAACCAGGGCAGCGAGCGCTTCCCGCCGTTCCTCGTGACCCTCGCCTCGGGCATCGCGTTCGCGCTCGGTGCGTACCTGCTCCACGAGCGCGACAAGGCGCTCTGGGAGGCGCAGGGCAAGACGCCCACCGCCGCATAGGTACGCTCGCGAGTCACCATCCACATCCCGGTCGACCCGGCGCCCCCACCGGTCGGCGTCGGAGGCCGACCAGGGGGCGAGAAGGAGCACCGTGGAGCAGTACCTGCCCATCGTCACGCTGGCCGTGCTGGGCGTGCTCTTCGTCTTGTTGAGCCTCGTCGCCAGCCGGCTGTTGGCCCCCGAACGGTCGACCCGGGCGAAGGCGGCACCCTACGAGTCGGGCATCGCCGACCAGGTCCCGATCCCCGATCGCTTCCCGGTGAAGTTCTACCTGGTCGCCATGTTGTTCATCATGTTCGACATCGAGATCATCTTCCTCTACCCGTGGGCGGTGGAGAACGAGGCGCTCGGCCTCTTCGGTCTGCTGGCGATGCTGCTGTTCGCTGCGATCTTCTTCCTGTCGTTCGTGTACGAGCTCGGCACCGGCGGCCTCAACTGGGGCCCGTCGAAGCAGGCCAGATCCACCACCGGCGCGGTGTCGGCCGCGCGCACCTCCACCAGTACGGTCCGCCGGGTCGGCCTCGAGGGCAGAGAGCAGGAGACGGTCTGAGTGGCAGGTGTCGACGATCTCAAGGCCAAGCTCGGACTGCAGCAGGGTCTCGACGGGCTGCAGCGCAACGCGCTGACCGCGCCGCTCGACGACCTCGTCTCGTGGGCCCGGTACCGGTCCCTCATGCCGGCCACCTTCGGCCTCGCGTGCTGCGCCATCGAGATGATGGCCACCGGTTCGGCCCACTACGACCTCGCCCGCTTCGGCATGGAGGCCTTCCGGGCGTCGCCCCGCCAGGCCGACCTCATGATCGTCGCCGGCCGGGTCTCCCAGAAGATGGCTCCGGTGCTCCGTACGGTCTACGACCAGATGATGGAGCCCAAGTGGGTGATCTCGATGGGCGTCTGCGCCAGCTCGGGCGGCATGTTCAACAACTACGCGATCGTGCAGGGCGTCGATCAGGTCGTCCCCGTCGACGTGTACGCCCCGGGCTGCCCTCCGGGCCCCGAGACGCTGCTCCACGCCATCCTCACGCTCCACGACAAGATCCGCACCGGTGAGATCGACGAGCGTCGGGCCGCGAGCGGCGGTGGCGCCGGCATCCACCTCGACCCGGCGCTGGCCACCGACGCCCAGCCCAGCCCGGTCATCCTGCGCACCGGGTCCAAGCGCCCGGCCGAGGGCGACGGCTCGGAGGCGGGACCGGTCGTGATCCGGACGGGGCCGCGGTCGTGAGCGACACCGAGACACCGGACGCCGCCGAGGTCGACGACGCCGCCGAGGAGCCCGTCGTCTCCGCCCCGTACGGAGCCATCGCCGCCTCGTCGAGCCGCGGCCAGGTCGTGCTCCACGTGGGCCGCGAGGGCTACCTCGACACGATCTCGACAGCTCGGGCCGACGGCTTCGTGCTCTGCGTCGACATCACCGCCGTCGACTACGCGAACCACCTCGATCGGGCCCTGCCGGCGTCGATCGAGGGCGAGCGATTCGAGGTCGTCGTCAACCTCTACGACCCGGTCGAGCGACGTCGGGTCCGGATCCGAGCCCAGGTGCCCGAGTCCGATCCGACCATCGCCTCGATCTACTCGCTGTACCCGGGGGTCGACGCCCCCGAGCGCGAGGTCTACGACATGTTCGGCATCACCTTCGAGGGGCACCCGGACCCGACCCGCATCCTCATGCCCGAGGACTGGGACGGACACCCGCTCCGCAAGGACGTGTCGCAGGGCCGCATCCCCGTGCAGTTCAAGAGCGCCACCAACCACCGGTAGGGCAGCTGAGATGAGCATCACCGAAGACCCCCCGGTCGACGAGACCGCGCCGCTCGTGGGTCAGGAGACCCTCGATGCGCTCGAAGCGCGCGACGTCGTCCTCCGCCTCTCCGAGACCGCCGCCGAGCACGTCGAACACGACGTCGACGACGAGCGGATGATCATCAACATGGGTCCGCAGCACCCGTCGACGCACGGCGTGCTCCGACTCGTCCTCGAGCTGGCCGGCGAGCAGGTCATCCGCACCAAGCCGGTGATCGGGTACCTCCACACCGGCATGGAGAAGACCGCCGAGGAGCTCACCTACCTCCAGGGTCCGACCAACGTGACCCGCATGGACTACTCGTCACCGCTCTTCAACGAGCTGGTGTTCTCGCTCGCCGTCGAGGAGCTGCTCGGCGTCGAGATCCCCGAGCGGGCGACCTGGATCCGCATGATGATGTGCGAGCTCAACCGGATGAGCTCGCACCTGCTGTTCCTCGCCACCAACGGCATGGACCTCGGCGCCGTGGGGATGATGCTCTACGGCTGGCGGGAGCGCGAAGAGGTCCTGCGCTTCTTCGAGACCGTCACCGGGCTGCGGATGAACCACAACTACATCCGGCCCGGCGGTGTGGCCGCCGACCTCCCCGACGGGTGGGAGGACGACGTCGAGCGACTCCTGCAGGTGCTGCCCGAGCGGCTCGAGGAGTTCGACGTCCTCATGACCGGTCAGCCGATCTGGCGCGACCGCACGCAGGGCGTGGGGGTGCTCACCACCGACGAGGCGCTGGCGCTGTCGACGACCGGGCCGATCCTGCGATCGACCGGCATGCCGCTCGACCTCCGCCGTGACGAGCCGTACCTCGCCTACGACCAGGTCGACTTCGACGTGATCGTCGGCACCTACGGCGACACCTACGACCGGTATGCCATCCGGCTCAACGAGATCCGCGAGTCGATGCGCATCGTGCGCCAGTGCATGGACCGCATGCCCGACGGCGACTATCGGGTCCAGGACAAGAAGGTCACCCCGCCGCCACGCATGCGCATCGACGAGTCGATGGAAGCCCTCATCCACCACTTCAAGATCTTCACCGACGGCTTCCGCGTGCCCGAGGGCGAGGTCTACGTGGCCGTCGAGTCACCCCGTGGCGAGCTCGGTTGCTACATGGTCAGCGACGGCGGGACCTCGCCGTACCGGATGCACATCCGGGGGCCGAGCTTCTACAACCTGCAGACCGTTCCCTACGTGCTGCACGGCGGGCTGCTCGCCGACGGCATCGCGACGCTCGCGTCGATCGACCCGATCATGGGCGAGGTCGACCGTTGAGCCGCCTGAGCCGCACGGAGCGCCCGGCAGGATGCCCGAAGGCGACCGATGTGATGAGGTGGCCCCGATGAGCCGCCTCACCGCGGAGAACGTCGAGCTGGCCCACGAGATGATCGGCCGCTACCCGCGCAAGCGGTCGGCGACGATCCCGTTGCTCCACCTGGCCCAGGAGCAGGACGGCTACGTGACCGACGAGGCGATCGAGCACATCGCCGAGCTCGTCGAGGCGACCCCCGCCGAGGTGCTCGGCACGTGCACCTTCTACGAGATGTTCAAGCGCCACGAGGTCGGGCGCTACATGATCAACGTGTGCACCAACATCTCCTGCCAGCTGCTCGGAGGTGAGGAGCTGCTGCACCACGCCGAGCAGACCCTCGGCATTCGTGCCGGCTCGACCACGCCCGACGGGATGTTCACGCTCGAAGACGTCGAGTGCATCGCCGCCTGCACCGAGGCCCCGTGCCTGCAGGTCAACTACCGGTACGAGTACCGGGTCGGCCACGGCGACTTCGACCGGATGATCGACGACCTCCGGGCCGGCCGGCTCGACGATGATGTGCCCCCACACGGCACGCTCGCCCGCATCCGTCAGGCCCCCACCGAGAACTGGGCCGGCCGCGAGGACACCGTGCCGCCGGTCGCCGACAACCTGAGCTAGGTAGAGACACCGCGATGACCGACATCCCCAAGATCGTGACCTCCCGGTGGGACCTGGAGGACGGCCACACCCTCGACCGCTACGTCGAGACCGGCGGCTACCAGGCCATCAGGAAGGCCATCGCCACGATGTCGCCCGACGAGGTGCACGAGGAGGTGAAGACCGCCTCGCTGCTCGGCCGCGGTGGCGCCGGTTTCCCGGCCGGCATCAAGTGGGGGTTCTGCCCGCCCGGCGTGACCCCCCGCTACCTCGTGGTCAACGGCGACGAGTCCGAGCCCGGCACCTACAAGGACCGCCTCCTCATGGAGCGCGACCCGCACCAGCTGCTCGAAGGGATCCTCCTGGCCTCGTACGCGGTCGACTGCGCCCAGGCCTTCCTCTACGTGCGCGGCGAGATGGCCCTGGCGCAGGAACGGCTCGCGCAGGCGCTCAACGACGCCTACGCGGCCGGCTACGTCGGCAAGAACGTCGCCGGGACCGACTGGTCGCTCGACATCACCCTCCACTGGGGAGCCGGGGCCTACATCGTCGGCGAGGAGACCGCTCTCATCGAGAGCCTCGAGGGCAACCGGGGCATGCCGCGGCTCAAGCCGCCCTACTTCCCTGCGGCCAAGGGCCTCTACATGCAGCCGACGATCGTCAACAACGTCGAGACCCTCGCCAACCTGCCGTGGATCGTGGACCACGGCGGCCAGGCCTTCGCCGACCTCGGCTCCGAGAAGTCGACCGGCACCCGGCTCTTCGCGGTGTCCGGCCACGTGAACCGGCCCGGCGTCTACGAGGTCGAGTTCGGTGTCACGACCTTCCGCGACCTGTTCGAGAAACCCGAGTACTGCGGCGGCATCCGCGACGGCAACGCCCTCAAGGCGTTCATCCCCGGCGGTGCGTCGGCTCCGTGGTTCTTCGAGGAGCACCTCGACCTGCCGCTCGACAACGGCGTGGTCGGCCAGAGCGGTTCGATGCTCGGCTCCGGTGCGATCGTCGTCATGGACGAGACCACCGACGTCGTGAAGGCCGCGTTGCGGCTCGTGCGCTTCTTCGCCCGCGAGTCCTGCGGCAAGTGCACGCCGTGCCGTGAGGGCACGACCTGGCTCGAGAAGATCCTCGAGCGCATCGTTCGCGGCGGCGGCCGTGCCAGCGACCTCGAGCTGCTCGTCGACGTCTCCGACAACATCTCGCCCGGCTCACCGCAGTTGCAGTGGCCGCCGCGACAGACCACCATCTGCCCGCTCGGCCAGTCCGCGACGTCACCGCTGATGTCGGCCATCCTTCGGTTCCGCCCGGAGTTCGAGGCCTACATCGAGCGGGCCCGCGCCGCGGCCTGAGTCCGAGAACGAGACCGGAAGACCCACGCCCCCATGACCGACGTCGCCGAAGAGAAGGTCACGGTCACCGTCACCATCGACGGCCGTGAGATCGAAGCGCGCCCCGGCGAGCTCGTCATCGCCGCCGCCGAGCGCCACGGTGTGCACATCCCCCGCTTCTGCTGGCACCCCCGCATGCCCGAGGTGGGCATGTGCCGCATGTGCATCGTCGAGATCGACTCCGGTCGCGGCCCGGCGTTGCAGCCGTCGTGCATGGTGCCCGTGTCCGACGGCATGAGCGTCGACACCCAGAGCGACACGACCAAGAAGGCCCAGGACGGGATCCTGGAGTTCCTCCTCATCAACCATCCGCTCGATTGCCCGGTGTGCGACAAGGGCGGCGAGTGCCCGCTGCAGGACCAGACGCTCGCGTTCGGTCCCGGTGAGACCCGGATGGTCGAGGAGAAGCGCCACTACGAGAAGCCGATCCCGATCAGCGACCTCGTCTTCCTCGACCGGGAGCGCTGCATCCTCTGCGACCGTTGCACCCGGTTCGCCGACGAGATCGCCGGCGATCCACTGATCCACTTCATCGACCGGGGCAACCAGACCCAGGTCAACACGTTCCCCGACGAGCCCTTCAGCTCGTACTACTCGGGCAACACGGTCCAGATCTGCCCGGTCGGTGCGCTGACCGCGTCCAGCTACCGCTTCAAGGCCCGTCCGTGGGACCTGGAGGAGAGCGAGTCGAGCTGCGGGACCTGCAGCATGGGGTGCCGAGTCGCCGTGCAGTCGTCCCGCAACGAGGTGGTGCGCGTCCTCGGCGTCGACACCGACCCGCTCGGGACCCGTGACGGCCTCGCCCCGGTCAACGAGGGATGGCTCTGCGACAAGGGCCGCTTCAACTTCGAGTCGCTCAACGCCGAGGAGCGCCTCCGGGTGCCGCTGCTGCGCGACCCCGAGGACGACGAGGCCCTCGTCGAGGCCTCCTGGGTCGGCGCCGTGGCCGCAGCGGCCGACGCGATCCGCGACGCGGTCGACGCGGACGGCCCCGGCGCGGTGGCGGTCCTCGGTGGTGCCCGCGGGACCAACGAGAGCGCCTACGCGTGGTCGAAGCTGGCCCGCACGGTCATCGGGACCGACCACGTCGATGCGCAGATGGCCGACGGTCTGCCGGCCGAGCTCGTCCTGGGCCTGCCCCGGGCGACCATCGACGACGCCTGCAACGCGACGACGCTGCTCTGGATCGGGGGCGACCCCAAGGAGGAGCTCGCCGTGCTGTTCCTCCGCCTGCGGGCGGCGGTCAAGCGCGGCTCGGTGCGCATCATCGAGCTGTCGACCCACGACACCTCACTCACCCCGCTGGCGAAGCTGTCGATCCGGTACCGCCCGGGCGAGCTGCCCCAGGCGGTTCGGGCGATGCTCGGCGAGCCCGGCGAGATGGGCGGCGCCGACATGGGCGACCTCGAACGTGCCGCCGGGATGCTCGGCGAGGGCTCGCTGGTCGTCGGCGTCGGTCGTTCCTCCCTGGCCGAGGCACCGGAGCTCGCCACCGAGTCGGCTGCGGCGATCGCCACGGCCCACCCCGAGGCGACCTTCCTCCCGCTGCTGCGCCGCGGCAACGTCCACGGTGCGCTCGCCATGGGTCTGGCCCCCGGCGTGCTGCCCGGCGCCACGTCGCTCGACGACGGCCGGGCCTACTGGACCGAGCAGTGGGGTGACCTGCCGGCGGAGCCCGGCCTCGACGCCGGCGGGATCCTCGAGGCCGCCGCCAGCGGACGGATCCGCACGCTGGTCCTCGTCGGCGCCGATCCGCTCGGGAACTGCCCCGACAAGGACCTCGCCCGCCGGGCCCTCACCGGCGTCGGCACGATCATCTCCATCGACACGCTGCCGTCGGAGTCGACGCTGCACGCCGACATCGTGCTCCCGGCCTCCGCGTGGGGCGAGACGCCGGGCACGAGCACCAACATCGAGGGCCGCGTCACCTCGGTCTCGCAACAGGTGACCCCGCCGGGCACCGCCCGCGCCGACTGGATGATCGCCGCCGACCTCGCGATGGCCCTGGGCCGCGACCTCGGCATCGCCTCGATCGAGGGCCTCACCGCCGAGATCGCCGAGCTCGTGCCCGGACACGCCGGGATCGCCGACACCGATCCGACCGACGGCGTCCTCGCGCTCCGGGACCTCGCCGACGGCCCGGCACGCGTCGCGGTGCCCGTCCCAGAGGCGTCGGCAGCCGTCCCGGTCGATGCCTACTCGTTCCGACTCGTCGTCGCCCGCAAGCTCTACGACGACGCGGTCTCGACCCGGTACTCGGCCCACCTGCGGCCGCTCGCGGTCGGTGCGGCGCTGCGCCTCAGCCCGACCGACTTCGAGCGCATCGGCGTCGAGCCCGGTGGGCAGCTCCAGGTGACGGCCGAGGAGAACACGGCGGTGCTGGGCGTCGTTCCCGACACCACCGTCCCCGACGGCGTCGCCGTGCTCGCCGCCAACCAGCCCGATCTGGCCGGCGCCGACCTCGTCGAGCTCGGTGCCCGCCTCACCAAGATCCGGGTCGAGACCCTGTGATGGCTCACGGCGAGGCGGGGCGAGACCCGCTGATCGCTCACCGGTCGTTCGCGATGCGGGAGAATGATCTCGATGGGTGACCCGCTCTTCATCGACGGCGTCGACTGGGGCGACGTCGCGGTGATGATCATCAAGGTCGGGCTCGGCTTCGTCTTCGGCCTGTTGGCGACGGTCTTCATGGTCTGGTTCGAGCGCAAGCTCATCGGCCGGATGCAGAACCGCGTCGGACCGAAGGAGGCCGGTCCCTTCGGCATGCTCCAGAGCCTCGCCGACGGCATCAAGTTCTTCTTCAAGGAGGACAACCGCCCGGCCAACGCCGATCCGCTGATCTTCCGCCTCGCCCCGTACATCGCCACGGTCACCGCCGTGCTCTCGCTGGCGGTCGTCCCGATCGCCGGTGACTTCCGCGACGGCGGAGACGGCACGATCAGCCTCTTCGGCAAGACCACCTTCGGGATGGTCGCCGATCCGCCTGCGGGCATCCTCTTCCTGCTCGCGATGTCGTCGATCGCGGTCTACGGCGTGATGCTCGCCGGCTGGTCGTCGGGCTCGAAGTACCCGCTGCTCGGTTCGGTCCGGGCCTCCGCCCAGGCGATCTCCTACGAGGCGGCCCTCGGCATGGCGGTCGTCGCCGTCGTGCTGGTGTCGGGCACGCTGTCCACCCACGGGATCGTCGCCGAGCAGGCGGGAGGCATCCGCAACTGGGGGGTGCTCTCGACCGGGCTGCTCCCCTTCGTGATCTTCCTGATCGCCGCCACCGCCGAGCTCAACCGCCCGCCCTTCGACCTCGTCGAGGCCGAGCAGGAGCTGGTCGGCGGCTTCCACACCGAGTACGCCTCGATCCGCTTCGCGCTGTTCTTCCTCGCCGAGTTCATGAACGTCGTCACGATGTCGGCGATCATGGTGACGCTCTTCTTCGGCGGTCCGCTGCCGCCCGTCGACAACGACATCTTCCACCTGATACCCGGGCCGATCTGGTTCATCGCCAAGGTGATGGTGTTCCTGTTCATCTTCGTCTGGTTCCGGGCCACGCTGCCCCGTCTCCGCTACGACCAGCTGATGAACCTCGGCTGGAAGGTGATGATCCCCGCGGCCCTCGGCTGGCTCCTCGCGCTGTCAGCGATCCGCCTCGCCCGGGTCGACGAGAACAGCGACTGGAACCTCGTCCTGCTGATCGGCGGCGCCTTCGTCGTGTTCGTCGCGGCGCTCTCGCTGCTGTTGGTGGGCATCCGCGCCGGCGATCGGACCTACGATGCCGAATTGCGCGAAACGGCGGCCCGCCGATGACCGACCGCGTGAGGAACCACTGATGGGCTACCTGGACGGCTTCGTCGTCACCTTCAACAAGCTCTTCGACGAGCAGGTCACCACCAACTACCCGTACGAGAAGCGAGCCAAGCCACCGCGCTTCCACGGCCGCCACGTCCTCAACCGCTACGAGGACGGCATGGAGAAGTGCATCGGCTGCGAGCTGTGCGCCGGCGTGTGCCCGGCCCGCTGCATCTACGTCCGCGGTGCCGACAACGACCCGGAGGATCCGACCTCCCCCGGCGAGCGCTTCGGCTACGTCTACGAGATCAACTACCTGCGCTGCATCCACTGCGACCTGTGCGTGGAGGCCTGCCCGACCGAGGCGATCACCGAGTCGAAGGTGTTCGAGTTCTCGTTCACCAACCGGCAGGACGCGATCTACACCAAGGACGAGCTGCTCGTCACCGACGACGGCACGCCCCGCCAACTCCCCTGGGAGCTGTGGATGGAGGGCGACGACACCAACACCTCCGGGTGGATGCGGGCGACCGCGCCGGCCGGCGACGCCGACTACCAGGGTCGGGCCCACTGGTCCGGCGAGCTCGGCTACGGCGTGCGCGAACCGGAGCTGGGGCAGACCGCCCCGGTCGAGGAGGAGTCCGAGGTCGACGCGGACGACCACCACGACCACGCGGGTCACGGCCACTGATGATCGACGTCATCGTCTTCGCCTGCGCCGCGGCCATGTGCCTCGCCGGCGCCATCGGCGTCGTCGCGTATCGCAACCCGGTGTACAACGCGCTCTCGCTGGTCCTCACGCTGTTCGGCGTCGCCGTGCTGTTCGTCAGCCGCGAGGCTCACTTCCTCGCCGTCGTCCAGGTGATCGTCTACGCCGGCGCGATCGTCGTGCTGTTCCTGTTCGTGATCATGCTCCTCGGCGTCGACAAGGCCGAGGAGCTCGCCCTGGACTCGGTGGGTGCCCAGCGCCCCGCGGCGGTCGTGTTCGGCTTGGGCTCGCTGGCCCTGATCGTCACGATGATCGTGGCGAGCGACGATCCGATCACCGGGGCGGGCAACGTCGAGTTCGTCGATCCGGAGCAGTCCAACGTGTCCCGGCTGGCGTTCTCGCTGTTCGACGACTTCGTCTACGCCTTCGAGCTGACCTCCGTCCTGCTCCTCGTCGCCGTGATCGGCGCCGCGGTGCTCGCCCGCAAGCAGCGTCGCTCCGACGAGCAGGTGGGCGCCTGATGGAGGTCACCACCGGCTGGTACCTCGTCCTCGGTGCGCTGATCTTCACGATCGGCGGCGTCGGCCTCCTGTTGCGTCGCAACCCGATCGTGATGCTGATGTGCGTCGAGCTCATGCTCAACGGCGTCAACGTCACCTTCGTCGGGCTCGCCACCGAGTTCGGCGACATCAACGGGCAGACCGTCGTCTTCTTCGTGTTGGTCGTCGCCGCCGCCGAGGTCGTGGTCGGTCTCGGCATCCTCGTTGCCGTGTTGCGTCGCCGCCCCGGCGCGACGGCCGACGATCTGGTCGAGCTGAAGGGTTAGGTGCGGGTGCTCGATCTCGTCTGGCTCATCCCCGCGTTCCCACTCCTGGGGTTCGTCACGCTGCTGGTCCTCGGCCGCCGTCTCGGCGAGCCGATGGCCGGGTGGGTGGCCACCGGCGCAGCCGGCGGCTCGTTCGCCGCCACGGTGCTCGTCTACTTCGCCATGCTCGGCGAGGACGCCGAGGAGCGGACCCACGAGCTGGTCCTGTTCGACTGGGTGCCGGCCGGCGGCCTCGAGGTCGAGGCCGGCTTCCTCGCCGACCCGCTGTCGATCACGATGTGCCTGTTCGTCACCGGCGTCGCCTCGCTGATCCACATGTACGCGATCGGCTACATGCACGGCGACGAGAAGTTCTCGAAGTTCTTCCTGTACCTCAACCTCTTCCTGTTCTCGATGACGATCCTCGTCCTCGGGAACAACATGGTGCTCACCTTCCTCGGCTGGGAGGGCGTGGGCGCCTGCTCCTACTTCCTGATCTCGTTCTGGTTCCACAAGGACGAGGCGCCGGCCGCCGGCAAGAAGGCGTTCGTCACCAACCGGGTCGGCGACTTCGGCTACATGCTGGCGATGTTCCTGGTGTTCCAGTTCCTGGGCACGCTGCAGTACGTCGAGATCACCGAGAAGGCCGGCAACCTCGCCTCGACCAGCGCGGCGGCGATCACGCTGCTGCTGCTCCTCGCCGCGGCCGGCAAGTCCGCCCAGATCCCCCTGTTCGTGTGGCTGCCCGACGCCATGGCCGGCCCCACGCCGGTCTCGGCCATGGTGCACGCCGCCACGATGGTGACCTCGGGCGTCTACCTGACGGCCCGCATGAACGCCGTGCTCTTCCAGGCACCCGACTGGTCGACCGACATCATCGCCTGGGTCGGTGCGATCACCGCGCTCATCGCCGCCACCGCAGCCGTCGCCCAGAACGACATCAAGCGCGTGCTCGCGTACTCGACCATCTCGCAGCTCGGCTACATGTTCTTGGCGATCGGCCTTGGTGCGTACGTCGCCGCGATCTTCCACGTCATCACCCACGCCTTCTTCAAGGCGCTGCTCTTCCTCGGCTCCGGCTCGGTCATCCACGGGATGCACGACGAGCAGGACATGAGACGCATGGGCGGTCTGCTCAAGGTGATGCCGTTCACCGGTGCCACGTTCATCGTGGGCTGGCTGGCCATCGCCGGCGTCCCGCCGTTCTCCGGCTTCTGGTCGAAGGACGAGATCCTCCTGTTCGCCTGGGAGCAGAACATCCCGCTGGCCATCATCGGGTTCGTCGTGGCGATCCTCACCGCCTACTACATGAGCCGTCAGGTGTTCATGGTCTTCTTCGGTGAGCCCCGGTGGGACGCCGAGATCGACGGCGAGCCGCCGGAGCACGAGATCCACCCCCACGAGAGCTCGCCGCTGATGTGGCTGCCGCTCGTCGCGCTCGCCGGTCTCGCGTTCGCCGGCGGCTTCATCAACACCCCGATCACCAAGGACCTGCTGTTCCTCGAGCACTTCCTCGAACCCGTCTTCGAGGAACGCCAGATCTTCCTCGAGGCCAAGGGTGGCGAGAAGCTCATCTTCGGCACCTTCGCCACGTTGACCGCCGTCGTCGGCATCGTGATGGCGGCGCAGGTGTACCTGCGGCGCAAGGGCAAGGGCGCGGTCGAACCGGAGCTCTTCGAGAACGCCTGGTACATCGACGACACCTACGCCAAGGTCACCGGCGGGCCGGGTCGACAGCTGTTCGACGCCGCCTCCACCGCCGACCAGCGCGTCATCGACGGCACCGTCAACGGCGTCGGCACCCTCGTCCGCCAGCTCGGCCAGCAGGGACGGGGCACCGCCACCGGCCTGGTGCGCAACTACGCGATCCCGATCGCCATCGGCGCGGTCGTGCTCGGCGGCTGGTTCCTCACGAGGGCGAGCTTCTAGATGACCGTGACCCCGCTGCTCGCCGCAGCCGGCGACGCCACGTTCCCGTTGCTCACCGGCATCGTCCTGATCCCGGCGATCGGCGCGCTCGTCGTCGCGCTCATGCCGGCGGCGCGCGCCGAGATCATCCGGCAGGTCGGCGTCGTCTTCTCGGCGATCTCCGGCGCCATGTCGCTGTACGTGCTCTCGCAGTTCGAGACGAACGACGGCGGCTTCCAGTTCGTCTCGCAGCGCTCGTGGATCGCCGACCTCGGCATCTCCTGGCACGTCGGCATCGACGGGATCTCGCTGTTCCTCGTCGTGCTGACGGGCCTGCTGTTCCCCTTCGTGCTGATCGCTGTGCGCCCCGAGCACGACGAGAAGCCGTACACCGCGTGGATCCTGCTGCTGATGAGCGGGTGCATGGGCGTGTTCGTCGCCCTCGACCTGTTCATGTTCTTTGTGTTCTTCGAGATCGTCCTGGTCCCGATGTACATGCTGATCGGCGGCTGGGGCCACGGTCGCCGGGTCTACGCCGCGACCAAGTTCTTCCTGTACACGATGCTCGGCTCGGCGCTGATGCTCGTGGCGATGCTCGCCCTCGTGTTCCTGAGCGCCCAGGACGGGCTGCCGGTGACCTTCGATCTCGTCGAGCTGGCCGAGCGACAGAACCTGTCGGCCGAGACCGGTCGGTGGCTCTTCGCCGCGTTCGCGATCGCGTTCGGCATCAAGGTGCCGATCTTCCCGCTGCACACCTGGCTGCCCGACGCGCACACCGAGGCGCCGACCGCCGGCTCCGTGATCCTCGCCGGCGTCATGTTGAAGCTCGGCACCTACGGCCTCATCCGGTACGGCCTGTACCTGTTCCCCGAGGCGTCGGTCTGGTTCGCCCCGGCGATGGTCACGCTGGGCGTGATCGGCATCATCTACGGCGCCGTCGTGGCGACGATGCAGGCCGACCTCAAACGCCTCGTCGCGTACTCGTCGGTCGCCCACCTCGGTTTCATCGTGCTGGGCACCTTCGCCCTCACCAGCCAGGGCATCCAGGGCGGCATCCTGCAGATGGTCAACCACGGCATCTCCACCGGCGGTCTCTTCCTCCTGGTCGGGATGCTCTACGAGCGACGCCACACCCGCGAGATCGCCAAGCTCAGGGGCATCCAGAGACCGGCACCGGTCATGGCCGGCGTCTTCACCGTGGTGATGCTCTCGTCCATCGGTCTGCCCGGCCTCAACGGCTTCGTCGGCGAGTTCATGATCCTCATCGGGTCGTTCCCGACCCGTCGCTGGTGGGCGGTCGTCGCGACGGCCGGCGTGATCCTGGCGGCGCTCTATCTGCTCTGGGCGTACCAGCGGGTGTTCCATGGCGTGCCCGACGAGGACAACGCCGACGTGAAGGATCTCAGCGTCTCCGAGTTCCTGGTCATGGTGCCGATCCTGGTCGGCATCGTCTTCATGGGCGTCTACCCGAAGCCGGTGCTCGACCGGATGGAACCCGCCGTCGAGGTGCTCATCGATCACGTCGAGGAGCACAGCGACTACGTGGCCCCGGTGATCGCCGAGCCGCCCGACGCCCCGGTGGGTGTGCACGACGAGGAGGGCGAGGAGTGAGCCGCACGGCGCGGGCATCCGCCCGCCTGAAGGCGAAGGGAGGGACGGAGTGAGCCGCACGGCGCGGGCATCCGCCCGCCTGAAGGCGAAGGGAGGGACGGAGTGAGCGTGATCCTCGCCCAGGCGGCCGACTTCGTCGCCCCCGACATCGATTGGTGGGGGATCGCACCGCAGCTGACCCTGCTGAGCGGTGCGCTGCTGATCCTGCTCGTGATGACGCTCCCGCCGACCACGCCGCCCTCGTGGGTGGCGACCGGGCTGTCGGTGCTCACCTCTGCCATCACCCTCGTCCTCGCCGGGATCCTCTGGTACGACGTGCGCGACGAGGGGCCGACCTCGATCATCGCCGACGCGCTCGGCGTGGACGGCTTCAGCGTCTTCTTCATGGTGCTGCTGCCGCTGATCGCGATCGTCGGCTCGCTGCTCGCTCACGAGTTCGCCTCCCGCGAGGGCATCGCAGCCCCCGAGCTGCACGCACTGTTCCTGTCCGCCGCCCTCGGCGGCATCGTCATGGCCCAGGCCAACGACCTGATCGTGCTCTTCCTGGGCCTCGAGACGCTCTCGCTGGCCCTCTACGTCGCTGCGGCCATGTACCTGCGCAAGGCGACGGCCCAGGAGGCGGCCGTCAAGTACTTCGTGCTCGGCGCCTTCAGCTCGGCGTTCTTCCTCTACGGCATCGCCCTGATCTACGGCGCCACCGGTTCGACGAACCTCATCGACATCGACGCGTTCCTCGACCAGACCGTGCTCACCGAGAACGGCATGTTGCTCATCGGCATCGGCCTGCTCATCGTGGGGCTCGGCTTCAAGGTCGCGGCCGTGCCGTTCCACATGTGGGCGCCCGACGTCTACCAGGGCGCGGCGACCCCGGTCTCGGGCGTGATGGCGGCGATGGCGAAGGCGGCCGGCTTCGCAGCGATCCTCCGGGTGCTGAACCAGGGCCTCGGGCTCTTCGAGGGCGACTGGACGCCGCTGATCTGGATCCTCGCCGTGCTGTCGCTCGTCGTCGGCTCGGTGATGGCGGTGGTGCAGACCGACGTGAAGCGCATGCTCGCCTACTCGTCGATCGCGCACGCCGGGTACGTGCTCGTCGCGGTGGAGGCGGCGAGCGACGAGGGCACCGCCTCGGCGCTGTTCTACGTCTTCACCTACTCGTTCCTCGTCCTCGGCTCGTTCGGTTGCCTGTCGGCGCTCACGGGCTCGGGGGACGCCGCCTCCACCCTGGACGACCTGCGCGGGCTGTCGCGCCGCCGCCCGATGCTGGCCATGGCGTTCACGGTGCTGCTGCTCGCCCAGGCCGGCGTGCCCTTCACGAGCGGCTTCATCGCCAAGTTCCTCGCCATCCGCTCCGCTGCCGAGGCCGAGAGCTGGGCGCTGGCGATCGTGGCGATGGTCATGGCCGTCGTGGCGACGTACTTCTACCTGCGGATCATCGTCTCGATGTGGCTGACCGACGCCGAGGAGTCCGATCCCGAGGTGCGGGTCCCGGTCCCGGTCGCCGTCGCCTTGGCCGGGTGCGTGGCCTTCACCCTCGTCGCCGGCATCGTGCCGCAGTTCCTCATCGAATTCGCCCGTGACGCCACCCCGGTGCTGATCAGCGGCCTCTGATCTCCGCACGCTCAACACGGCCCCCGCCCGGGAGCCGGCGAGCCCCCGCCCGGGAGTCGGCGACGCCCCGGAGGACACGGCGTGGGGCTCCCGTGACGTACCCTTCACGGAGCGCCTCAGCGGAATGGCGCCCCCCTGACACCGTCCCTAGGATCGCCAGACGTGATCGAGTTCTCCGACTTCCTGCGGAGCTACCTCTCTGTCGTCATCTTCGGCGCTTCGGCGCTGGCGCTCGGTGGGCTCATGCTCACCATCGCCCGCGTGCTGCGCCCGACGGCGCGCACGCCGCAGAAGTACGTCGCGTACGAGTCCGGCGTGGATCCGGTCGGCACCGAGTGGTCGCAGACCCAGATCCGCTACTACATCTTCGCCGTCCTCTTCGTGATCTTCGACGTGGAGGCGGTGTTCATCTTCCCGTGGGCGGTCGGACTGGAACGCTACGGGGTCTTCGGCCTCGTCGAGATGGCCATCTTCATCTTCATCCTCGCGCTGGGCCTCGGCTACGCCTGGCGAAAAGGGGTCTTGCGGTGGATCTAGCCGCTGCCGACCCGACCGACCGACCGGAGGTAGCCACATGGGACTGATCGACAGCGGCAAGGTGCCGAAGCCGCTGACCTGGTTGCTCAACTACGGCCGAGCTCGCTCGATGTGGGTGTACCAGTGGGGCCTCGCCTGCTGCGCCATCGAGATGGGCGCCGCCTTCGGATCACCCCGCTACGACGTGATGCGCCTCGGCGTCATCCCCTTCCCGGCCAGCCCCCGCCAGGCCGACCTCGTCGTCATCTCCGGGACCGTGACCGACAAGATGGCCCCGGCCATCCGCCGCCTCTACGAGCAGATGCCCGAGCCGAAGTACGTGATCTCGATGGGTTCGTGCGCCAACTGCGGCGGCCCGTACTGGGACAGCTACTCGGTCACCAAGGGCGTCGACCAGATCATCCCGGTCGACGTCTACGTGCCCGGTTGCCCGCCCCGCCCCGAGGCCCTGCTCGAGGGGATCGTGCTGCTGCAGGAGCGCATCCTCGACGAGGACATCGTCGAGCGGTGGAAGGGCGAGCCCACGGTGCTCGGCGCATGACCGACACCGACACCAGCACCGAGGTCGAGGAGGCCGAGGAGGTCGAGGTCGACGAGGCTCGTGAGGCGCTGCTCGCCGAGCTCACCGAGGCCCTCGGTGACGCGCTCGTCGAGCACCACCTCATCCCCGGGCGCGACCTGTGGATCCGGGTCGACGCCGGCCGCTGGGTCGACGTCGTCCACGCCCTGCGTCACGATCTCGACTTCGGCTACTTCGACTTCCTCTCCGGTCTCGACTGGAAGATCGCCGAGTGGGGCCGCTACGAGGACACGCCCTTCGGCGGCCTCGACGCCGAGGACGACGACAGCGGTGGCGGCGGCATCGTGTTGCCCGAGGGCTCCGGCTACGCCGGCGGCGACTCCCGCTTCCAGCTGCTGCTGCGGGTGTTCTCCGTCGATCGCGGCCTCGGCGTCACCGTCAAGGCCGACCTGGACGAGGAGCACCCCGAGGTCCCGACCGTCTCGTCGATCTACCCGGGTGCCGACTGGCACGAGCGGGAGACCTGGGAGATGTTCGGCTTCAACTTCGTCGGCCACCCCCACCAGGTGCACCTGTACCTCCCGACCGACTTCGAGGGGTTCCCGCTCCGCAAGGACTATCCGCTGCTCGCCCGCCAGGTGAAGCCGTGGCCCGGCGTCGTCGACGTCGAGCCCATTCCCGAACACCTCGAGGAGCAGCTCGAGCAGGCGGCCCTCGAGGCCGCAGAGGGAGATGAGTCATGACCGCCGTCAGCGACCGCGACCAGCTCTCCTACATCGCATCGCAGGCCGCCGATGCCCGCGTCAACGTCGAGCTCCAGGCCGGCGACATGACGCTCAACCTCGGGCCGCAACACCCGGCCACGCACGGCACGCTCCGCATCGCCGTCCGCCTCGACGGCGAGCAGGTGGTGCAGGCCGAGCCCGTCGCCGGGTACATGCACCGCGGCTACGAGAAGCTCACCGAGGTGCGGACCTTCCCGCAGGTCACCACCCTGGTGAACCGCATCGACTGGCTGGGCAGCTTCGCCAACGAGGTCCCCTTCATCCTGGCCGCCGAGCAGCTCATGGACGTCGAGGCGCCCGAGCGGGCCAAGTGGATCCGCACGATCCTCTTCGAGCTGTCCCGCATCGCCCACCTCTCGCTGTTCCTCGGCGACATGGGCGTCCAGCTCGGCGCATTGACCCCGGTGTTCTTCGCCTTCCGCGACCGCGAGCGGGTCCTCAACCAGATCGAGGCCGCCACCGGTGGTCGCTTCCACCCGAACTTCGACCGGATCGGTGGCCTCAAGGACGACCTGCCGGCGGGCTGGATCGCCGAGACCAAGGCGACCATGGAGAAGATGCGGACGTTCTGCGACGAGATCGAGGACCTCCTCATGGGGAACGAGATCTTCGCCGCTCGGTGCCGCGGCGTCGGGGTGATCCCGCCCGACGTCGCCCTGGCCTACGGCCTCTCGGGCGCCAACATCCGGGGCTCCGGCATCGACTGGGACCTTCGCCGCGACGGCGACACCAGCCAGCTCGCGTACGACCAGATCGACTGGCAGGTCTGGACCCACCCCGACGGCGACAGCTTCGCCCGCTTCTGGGTCCGGCTGCAGGAGACCCGCGAGGCGACCAAGATCGTCGACCAGCTCTGCGACGGGCTGCCGGGCGGGCCGATCATGGCCAAGGTGCCCCGCATCATCAAGGTGCCCGAGGGCGAGGCCTACGTCGTCACCGAGAACCCGCTCGGGCAGATGGGCTACTACGTCGTGTCGAAGGGTGACCTCGGACCCTTCCGAGTGAAGATCCGGTCTGCGAGCTTCAACAACATCTCGATCGTGCCGTGGGTCATGAAGGGCGTCTACGTCCCCGACGTGATCACGATCCTGGGCTCGCTCTACTTCATCCTGGGGGACATCGACCGGTGAGGGCACCAGCCACGAACGCGACACCCCGAGGAGGGCCGCGCCGGTGATGGACCTGCTCGCCCTGGCGTACTGGCAGGAGACCACGATCAAGCTGCTGATCGTGCTGCTCGTCGTCCCGTCGGCATCGCTGATCTTCGTCTACGTCTTCCTCTTCAAGATGATGTCGTTCATGCAGAGCCGGCTGGGCCCGATGGAGGCCGGCCCCTACGGCACCCTGCAGCTGATCGCCGAGGCGATCAAGTGGCTCCAGAAGGAGGACATCTCCCCCGAGGGGGCCGACCGGCGGGTGTTCATCGCCGCTCCGATCGTCGTGCTCGGCTCGACCTTCCTGATGTACGTCGTGCTCCCGGCCGGACCCGACGCGGTGGTCGAGAGCCTCGACACCGGCATCTTCTACCTGCTCGCCGTCTCGTCGCTGTCGGCGTTGGGCGTGCTGATGGCCGGCTGGGCATCGGCGAACAAGTACGCGTTGCTCGGCGGCCTGCGAGCTGCCGGTCAGCTGATCGCCTACGAGCTCCCGCTCGTGTTGGCGGTCATGGGCGTGGTCGTGCAGGCGGGCACCCTCAACCTGCAGGGCATCGTGATCGCCCAGGCCGAGGGCGAGATCTTCGGGTGGGGCGGGATCGGCTTCCCGTTCATCCTCACCCAGTTCCTGGGCTTCTTCATCTTCATGATCGCGGCGCAGGCCGAGCTGACCCAGACGCCGTTCGACATGCCGGTGGCGGAGTCCGAGCTCGTCGGCGGCTACCACATCGAGTACACCGGCTTCCGGTTCCTGCTGTTCTTCATGGCGGAGTTCGGCACGGCGTTCGCGTTCGCGGCCGTCGCCTCGGTGATGTTCCTCGGCGGATGGTGGGTGCCGGGCTTCGATCCGGACGACAACATCCTCAACATCCTCGGGCCGGGCGTGATGCTCGCCAAGATCATGTTCCTGGCCTTCCTGATCTTCTGGGTGCGCTTCTCCTTCCCGCGTCTGCGTGAGGACCAGCTGCAGAAGTTCGCCTGGAAGTTCCTGATTCCCCTGTCCCTCGTGAACATCGCCGCGACCGGCGTGTTCAAGGTCGCGTTCTAGGAGGCTTGGTCATGCCCCAGGTACCCGGGATGCTCAAGGGCCTCGGCGTCACGTTCCGCACGATGCTCCAGCCGAACGTCACCGTGCAGTACCCCCACGAGAAGGAGGCGCCGCCGCCGCGGGCCCGCGGTGTCATCGCCCTCAAGGAGGAGAACTGCACGGCGTGCATGCTGTGCAGCCGGTCGTGCCCCGACTGGTGCATCTACATCGAGGCGCACAAGGTCAAGGCGCCGCCTCGGCGCGCCGGCGGCAAGCCCCGTACCGTCAACGCGCTCGACCGGTTCGACATCGACTACGCGCTCTGCATGTACTGCGGCATCTGCGTCGAGGTCTGCCCGTTCGACGCCCTGTTCTGGTCGCCGGAGTTCGAGTACTCCGAGCCACACATCGCCGACCTGCTCCACGACAAGGACCGGCTCGGTGAGTGGATGGAGACCGTCCCCGACTTCGAGCCGTACGAGTCCGGTTCGGAGCAGAAGGTGCGGAAGGTGCCTCGATGAGTCGCGCCCTCGCCCGGAGCCCCTACGCTCTCTGCGGCCCTGTCGAGGAGTTCGGTTGGTAGCGCAGAACATCGCCTTCGGTGTGATCGCGGCCGTCGTCGTGCTCAGCGCCGTTCGCGTGGTCACGACGTCGAACGTCGTGCACGCTGCGCTCTCGCTCGTGGGTGTGCTGGCCGGTATCGGCGGGCTCTACATCCTGCTCGCGGCCGAGTTCGTGGCGACCACGCAGTACCTCGTGTACATCGGGGCCATCGTCGTGCTGTTCCTCTTCGGCATCATGCTGACCAGGGCACCGATCGGACGCACCGCCGACCTCACGGGCAAGCAGTGGCCGCTCGCCGCGATCGTGGCGGCGATGCTCGGCGGGGTGATCATCTACGCCCTTGTCGACCAGTTCGAGGACACCGAGCTGCCCGAGGACCCGACCCTGTTCCGGACCGGCGACGTCGGCGACGAGATCTTCTCCCAGTTCATCATCCCCTTCGAGGCCGTGTCGGTGCTGCTGCTCGCAGCCCTGATCGGCGCGATCGTGTTGGCCAGGAGGGACTGACATGTTGATCAACCAGTTCCTCATCCTCGGCGCCGTGCTGTTCGCCCTCGGGGTGTACGGCGTCCTGGCCCGACGCAACGCGGTGACCGTGCTGATGTCGATCGAGCTCGTGCTCAACGCGGTCAACATCAACTTCATCGCCTTCGCCATGATGAACGGCGACGTCGTCGGGCAGGTGTTCGCCCTCTTCGTCATCGCCGTCGCCGCCGCCGAGGTCGGCGTCGGCCTCGCGCTCGTGCTGCTCATCTACCGCACCCGGACCGACATCGACGTCGACGAGCTCGACCTGCTGAGGGGCTGACGCAGTGCTCGAGAACGCGTGGATCATCCCCGGCCTCATGGCCCTGTCGTTCACCCTGATCCTCTTCTTCGGGAAGCGGGTCAAGGGTGGACAGGGCGCGCACCTGATCGGCGTGCCCTTCATCGTCCTCGCGTGGTTGCTCTCGATCGTCGTGGGCGTCAACTGGATCGACCGGGTCAACGACGCCGAGGCCGAGGCCGAGGAGAAGGCCGAGCTCGAAGAGGAGAGCGGCGAGGTCGAAGAGGGCTCCGCCGTTGTCGTCGGCGCCGACGGCTCGGTCGTGCTCGCCTCCGCCCCGCTGCTCGCCGCCGAGGAGGGGGAGAAGCTCAAGGTCGAGCCGGTCATCGAGACCGTCGAGTGGTGGAGCAACGGTGGCTTCACCTTCAACATCGGCACCCACGTCGACGGCCTGTCGGCGATCCTGCTGTTCATCGTGACCAGCATCTCGATGCTGGTGCACCTGTTCTCCACCGAGTACGTCAAGGGCGACCGGCGCTACACGCACTACTTCGCGTTCCTGAGCCTGTTCACCGCGGCGATGCTGTTCTTCGTCCTCACCGAGAACATCATCCAGCTCATCGTGGGCTGGGAGCTGGTGGGCTTGTGTTCGTTCGCGCTCATCGGCCACTGGTGGGAAGAGGGCAAGAACACCAACGCCGCGCTCAAGGCGTTCCTCACCAACCGCGTGGGCGACATCGGCCTCCTCGTCGGCATGATCACCCTGTACTGGGCGGTGCGTGAGGCGGGCGAGAACACGTTCTCGATCCAGCGCATCAACGAGCTGGTGATGGCCGGCGAGCTGCGGCACTTCCTGCTGCTCGTCAGCGCGTGTTGCCTGATGGCAGCGGTGGCGTCGAAGTCGGGCCAGTTCCCGTTGCACACCTGGTTGCCCGACGCCATGGCGGGACCGACCCCGGTGTCGGCCCTGATCCACGCCGCGACCATGGTCGTCGCCGGCGTCTACATGATCGCCCGCCTCTACCCGGTGTTCTACGACGGCTTCTCGATCGCCGACGGCGGCGCCAACCTGATGGCGATCGTCGGGATCGTCACCGTCATCGGTGGTGGCTTGTTGGCGTTCGTCCAGTGGGACATCAAGAAGGTGCTCGCGTACTCGACGGTGTCCCAGCTGGGCTACATGGTCCTCGGCCTCGGCACCGGCGCCTGGGCCCCGGCGATCTTCCACCTCTTCACCCACGCCTTCTTCAAGGCCGGCCTGTTCCTCGGAGCCGGTTCGGTCAGCCACGGGGCCGGCCACACCTTCGACATGCGCGAGATGGGCGGGTTGCGCAAGAAGATGCCCACGACGTTCTGGACGTTCGTGTTGTGCAGCCTCGCGCTCGCGGCCGTCCCACCGTTCGCCGGGTTCTGGTCCAAGGACGAGATCCTGCTGACCGCGGACAAATCCGGCTTCGGGGTGTTCGCCTGGCTGGGTGTCGCCGGCGGGTTCCTCACCGCGGCCTACATGACCCGGGTGATCTACTACACGTTCTTCGGCGAGTTCCGGGGAACCCATGGCGAGCCTCACGAGTCCCCGCGGATCATGACCGTGCCGCTCATCATCCTCTCGGTGTTCGCGGTCCTGGCCGGCTTCGTCCAGGCCACCTGGAGCCCGATCGGCACCGAGTACCTGATCGAGTACGTCGAACCGAAGTCGGCGTTCCCGGCGCTCGTCCACCCGGCGTTCAGCGTGTCGAAGGCGATCATCGCGACGGTCGTCGCGCTCGCCGCCATCGGCATCGCTGCCGCGTGGTACTCGTCGCGGGTCCGCCTCGCGCCGACCGAGCAGGTCCCGCCCCTCAAGTGGGGCAAGACCGTGCTCGAGCAGAAGTACTACCTCGACCACCTCTACGAGCAGGGCGTGGTCGCCGGCACCAAGGGCCCGCTGGCCCGTGCGAGCTACTGGTTCAACCAGAACGTCATCGATCGCATCGTCGACACGGTGGGCACCTCCGCCCGCAAGTCCGGTGAGATCGTCTACGACTACGTCGACCAAGCCGTCATCGACGGCGCGGTCAACGGAGCGGGGTGGACCTCCGAGGCCTCGGGCGAGGCGTTGCGCGGGGTCCAGTCCGGCAAGGTCCAGCAGTACGGATCGCTCCTGTTCGGCGCCGCCGCCGTCCTCGCGATCCTCTTCGTCATCCTCGTCTAGGGAGCGGCTCACTCGATGGAAGCCACCGGATTCGATGCGTGGGCGCTCAGCCTCGCCGTCTTCCTCCCGCTCGTGGGCGTGGGCCTCATGGCCCTCGTGCCCAAGGAGCAGGAGGAGACGCACAAGCTCATCGCGCTCCTGTCGTCGCTCGCCGCGCTCGCCGTCGGCGTGTACATCCTCGCCAGCTACGACTTCGACCGAGGCGACGAGCTCCAGTTCCTGGTCGACAACTCGTGGATCGACGTCATCAACAGCCGCTACATCGTCGGCATCGACGGCATCTCGCTGCCGCTGCTGATCCTGTCGCTGTGCGTGGTGCCGCTGTGCATCATCTACAGCTGGAACCACATCCCCGAGCCCGGGAACCCCAAGGCGTTCCTGATGCTCATCCTCATCCTCGCCACCGGCATGAACGGCTCGTTCGTGGCGCAGGACCTCATCCTCTTCTTCGTCTTCTTCGAAGTGGTCCTGCTCCCGATGTACTTCATGATCGGCGTGTGGGGTGGCGAGCAGCGCCGCTACGCCTCGATCAAGTTCTTCCTGTACACGCTGTTCGGCTCGGCGCTGATGATCATCAGCTTCCTCTCGCTGTTCTTCCTCTCGACCGAGCAGACCTTCGACATGCGGGCGCTCACCGAGTTCCAGGGCGCCGGCATCACGCTGTCGACCCAGGTCTGGATCTTCGCCGGCATGTTCATGGGCTTCGGCATCAAGGTGCCGATGTTCCCGTTCCACACCTGGCTGCCCGACGCGCACACGCAGGCGCCCACCGTCGGCTCGGTCATCCTGGCCGCCGTGCTCCTGAAGCTGGGCACGTACGGCTTCGTCCGCATCGCCATCCCGATGCTGCCCGAGGCCGCCGCCGAGTGGGCGCCGTGGATCGGCCTGCTGGCGGTGATCGGGATCATCTACGGCGCGCTGGGCTGTCTGGCCCAGACCGACATGAAACGCCTGATCGCGTTCTCGTCGGTGGCGCACATGGGCTACGTGATGCTCGGCATCTCGACCCTCACCGACTTCGGCATCAACGCCGCCATCTTCGGCATGGTCGCCCACGGCCTGATCACCGGCATGCTCTTCTTCCTCGCCGGCTCCATCAAGGAGCGCTACCACACGCTCGAGATCAAGCGCCTCGGCGGTCTGTTGGTCTCGGCGCCGAAGATGGGCTGGATCCTCGGTCTCGCGACCATGGCCTCGCTCGGCCTGCCCGGTCTCGCCGGGTTCTGGGGTGAGTTCCCGGCGATCCTGTCGGCCTACCAGCCGGCACCGACGCTGCCGGTCGAGACCTTCCGCACCTTCATGGTCGTCGCCGCCATCGGCACCGTCCTCGCCGCCGGCTACCTGCTCTGGCTCTTCCAGCGCACCGCCTTCGGTGAGCCGAAGGAAGAGTGGGACGGCTACGAGATCGAGGACGTCAACCGCCTCGAATGGGTGTCCTGGACGCCGTTCCTCATCATGATCGTCGTCCTCGGGGTGTACCCGGCGCTGCTCTTCGGCGTCACCGACGACGCGGTCGCACCGCTGATGGAGAACGTCGGCACCTTCCTCGAGCAGGTCCGAGGCTGACGCGGTGCTGCTCGCTCAGGCCATCCCGCCGCTGGAGGAGTTCGTCCGGCCCCCGATCGACTGGCACGCGCTCGCGCCCGAGCTGACGCTGCTGGTCGTCGGTGCGCTGCTGACGCTGGCCGACATCATCTGGAACGAGCGGGTCCGTTGGTACATGCCGGCCCTCGCCGGCATGGGTCTGCTCGCCACGATGGTGCCGATCGTGACCCTCGGGCTCGACGGGACCGACCGCGAGCTGTTCGGCGGCGCCTACGTCGTCGACGACTTCTCGCTCGTGCTCAAAGCGCTGTTCGTGCTCTCGGGCTACGTCCTGGTGCTGATGTCGGCCGACTACCTCCGAGACGGCGACTACTACGAGAGCGAGTACTACCAGCTGCTCCTGGCCTCGCTGCTCGGCATGGTGATGATGGCCTCGAGCCGAGACCTCATCTCGATCTTCATCGCCCTCGAGCTGCTCTCGATCCCCGCCTACATGATGGCGGCGTGGCGAAAGGGCGACGCGAAGTCCAACGAGGCGGGCGTCAAGTACTACCTGATGGGCGTCTTCGCCTCGGCGGTGATGCTCTACGGCATGTCGCTGGTCTACGGCATCGCCGGGTCGACCCAGCTCGACCAGATCGCGCCGGCGATCTCGGGCGGCGACGCGTCGCCACTGCTGATCATCGGCATCCTCTTCACCCTGCTCGGGTTCGCCTTCAAGGTGTCCGCCGTGCCGTTCCACACGTGGGCGCCCGACACCTACGAGGGCGCACCCACACCGGTCACGGCATTCCTCGCCGTCGCATCCAAGGCCGCCGGCTTCGTCGCCCTCATGATCCTCATCGGCGTGGGCTTCATCGGGCGCGGTGACGTCTTCCAGCCGTTGATGTGGATCCTCGCCGCGCTCACGATGACGGTCGGCAACCTGCTCGCCCTGCGGCAGACCAACATCGTCCGGATGCTGGCCTACTCCGGCGTGGCGCAGGGCGGGTTCATGCTGGCGCCCCTCGCCGTCGCGGCCGACACCGACCAGGCCATCCCGGCCACCGTCACCTACCTGCTGATCTACGCGATCACGAACCTCGCCGCCTTCACGGTGGTGATCGCGGTCTCCCGCAAGACCCGGTCGGGTGAGATCTCGTCGTACGGCGGGCTGTTCCGGTACGCGCCGGGCATGACGGTCGCCATGACCGTGGCGCTGTTCTCGCTGGCCGGCATCCCGCCGCTCGGCGGGTGGTTCGCCAAGTTCGTGGTCTTCCGGGCCCTCGCCGACGCCGGTGATGCCTGGGCCATCGCCCTGGCCGTCGTCGTCGCCGTCAACTCGGTGATCGCGCTCTTCTACTACGCAGCCGTCGCCCGCCAGATGTGGTTCGAGGACGTGCCCGACGGCGACGAGACGCCGGTGACGTCGACGCCCTCGCTCACCATCGCGCTCGCCGTCACCATCGTCGGCACGCTGGTCGTCGGCATCCTGCCGCAGACCGCCGCCCGCTTCGGTGACATGGCGACCACGTTGGTCGCGCTCGGCGGCTGAGCCGCGCCCGCGATCCGGTGACGCGCTCCGGGCCGGCCAGCGAGCTGGTCCTGGCCACGATCGAGGCGGACGGCCCGCTCCGCTTCGACCGCTACGTCGAGCTGTGCCTCTACGGCGAGGATGTCGGGTTCTTCGCCACGGGAGGAGGAGCGGGACGCCAGGGCCGCGACTTCGTCACCAGCCCGGAGGTCGGGCCGCTCTTCGGGCGCCTGCTCGCCACGGCGATCGATCGGTGGTGGGAGCACCTCGGGCGCCCCCACCCGTTCGCCGTCGTCGAGGCCGGCGCCGGCCGGGGGACGCTCGCTCGGACGATCCTCGCCGCCGAGCCATCGTGCGGCCCGGCGCTCGACCTCGTCCTCGTCGAGACCTCATCTTCGCTTCGGGCGGAGCACCCGGACGGCGTCCGCTCGCTCGCCGAGCTGCCCGATCAGGTCGGCATCGGCCTCGTCCTCGCCAACGAGCTGCTCGACAACCTGCCGCCGCGAGTCGCGGTCCGCACCCAGGACGGCTGGTCCGAGCTGCACGTCGGGGTGGAGGGCGACGCGCTCGTCGAGGTGCTCGTGCCGCCGGTCGAACCCGTGCCCGCGCTCGACGCCCCCGTCGGTGCGCGGGTGCCGGTCCAGACCGCGGCGGCGTCGTGGGTCGTACGGGCCCTCGACCTCGTCGACGCCGGCGCCGTGATCGCCATCGACTACACCTCGGCCACCGCCGAGCTCGCCGTTCGACCCTGGACCGACTGGCTGCGGACCTACGCCGGGCACCGCCGCGGCGGTCCACCGCTCGACGTCCCGGGAGCCCAGGACATCACCTGCGATGTCTGCATCGATCAGCTCCCGACGCCGACCGCCGTCACGTCCCAGGCCGACCACTTGCGACTCCTCGGGCTCGATGCGCTCGTCGACGAAGGCCGGCAGATCTGGGCCGAGCGAGCCCATCTCGGTGACCTGCAGGCGATGGTCGCCCGGAGCCGGATCGCCGAATCCGATGCGCTCGTCGACCCGACCGGCCTCGGCGCGTTCAGCGTCATGGAGTGGGTGGCGTCCGGCGACCGGCCGCCTACCATGCGCCCGTGAGCGCAGCGGCCGTCTTCGGTGTCGACATCGGTGGGAGCGGGGTCAAGGGAGCTCCCGTCGATCCCGATACGGGTCGACTCCTCGCCGAGCGCGAGCGGTTCGAGACCCCCCAGCCGGCGACACCAGAGGCCGTCGCGCGGGTCGTGGCCGATCTGCTCCTCGAGTTCTCGTGGAAGGGGCCGGTCGGGGTGACCGTTCCCGCCGTCGTGCAGCGCGGCGTCGTCCGGACGGCGGCCAACATCGATCCCTCCTGGATCGGCTGCGACTTCGCCGGCCTCCTCGCCGAGGACCACGGCATCGAGGCCACCGTCCTCAACGACGCCGACGCAGCCGGCGTCGCCGAGATGCGTCACGGTGCCGGGCGCGACCGTCGTGGCACGGTCGTCCTGGCCACGTTGGGAACCGGCATCGGCACCGCCGTCTTCGTCGATGGCGTCCTGGTCCCGAACACCGAGCTCGGTCACCTGCAGATGCACGGCGATGCGGCAGAGAGGTACGCCGCGGCCCGCGTGCGCAAGGCAGAGGACCTGTCCTGGGGCGAGTGGGCCGAACGCCTCGACGAGTACGTCCACGAGCTCGGCAAGCTGCTCTGGCCCGATCTCGTCATCCTCGGGGGCGGCGTCTCGCGGCGGGCCGAGAAGTGGCTCGACAAGCTGACCGCCGACATCGAGGTCGTGCCGGCCGAGCTCCAGAACAACGCCGGCATCGTCGGCGCGGCGATGGCGGCCGTCGCCGCGGGCTGACGTCGGCTCCTCTTCAGGGGCGTCGGAGCCGTGAGGCGTTGATGGGACGAAGTCGGCCCGAGATCCCCGATGCTGCCCACGTGCTCACCGCAGCGACCGCTGGGACGACGGCGAGCAGAGCGAGCACCCCGACCCACGGCACCGGTGTGGTCGAGGTAGCGGCCTCGGATGCGGAGGCGGCTCGGACCGCCCAGACCACGAGGTAGCCCATCGGGACGGCGACCGTCGCGGCCGTCAACGTGAGGACCGCCGTCTGGGAAGCCGCCAGTCGTCGGAGCACGGCCGGCGGCGCTCCGACGACGTCGAGCACGTCGCGCTCGTCTCGACCCTCGACCGCCGACAACGCCAACCCGCTGCCGACCACGCCCAGCACGAGCAGCAGCACGATCGCGAGCACCGCGGTCTGCACCAGCGCCCAGGGTGTCGAGTCGCCGCGCCAGGTCGGATACAACGTCCAGGCCGATACCGGCTCGCCGAGCGCCAAGCGCAGGCTGTCGTCGAAGACACTGATGAAGGCGCTGCCGTCGTCCCATGGATCGAGGTCACGGGCGAGACGTCGGAGCTCGGCGTCCTCCTCATCGCTGAATCGAGCGTCGGTCACGAACACCACGGTGCCGATCACTCGGTCCAGGTCGCGCTCGGCCGCCCACGCGGGCGTGACGACGACAGCCGGATGGAGCACGGCTGCCGTCCCGGGAACGACGCGGCCGTCGATGCCGGAGACATCGGGCCACGGGCCCACGACAGCGACGCCGAGCTCCTCGAGGCGTGCCCGCTGCTCGTCGTCGAGGTCGATCAGTTCGGCCGTGACGTCATCAGCGACGACGATCGCGGTGGAGCGCCATGGATCGCCGGCCAGGTCGATCGGCAACCGCACCCGTTCCACGTCGACCTGGCGGGCATCCGGAAGCACGGCGAGTACGTCCTCGCCGATCGTCGCCGGGAAGGTCGGACCGGTCAGCGTCCCGGTCGCGTCGGGATGGAGCTCCGCCACGACGGTCCGTCCGTGGAGCCCGGCAGCTGTCGAGTCGGCGCGAGTCGACTCCATGACGGTGAGCACCGCGGTGGCGAGGCCGATCACGACCGCTCCCGCGGCGACCATCGCGGCGCTGCGGGATCGCTGGCGGACGATGCCCCGAACGGCGAGCAGCAGGCTGCCCTGGGTCCACCGCCCGACTCGGCCGACCAACTCGACCAGTACCGGCGCGATGCAGACGACGCCGACGATGATCGCCGTGGCTCCGAGGAACGCGAGCAGAGCGGCAAGGTCCCCTGCGTCCGCTGCGGAGGCGACGACGGCGAGGCAAAGCACGCCAAAGGCCACCGAGGCCAGCCCGAGCGGCCCGATCCACACCGGGAGCGCGGCGACCGGTCGACGACCACCGAGCGCCGTCAACACCGGCACCCGCGCCGCCGATCGGGCCGGGAACCGAGCGGCGACGGTCGCAGCGACGACTGCGGTGGCGACGATGATCACGAGATCGGCCGCGACGATCCGTCGCTCGACGAGATCGCGCCCGATGAGATCCTCGAGCTGAGACCAACCAACGAGCACCGCGACGAGCGCGATCGCCACGCCGACGCACCCACCGACGAGGCCCGTCCACGAACCCTGCAGCGACAGCGACCGGGAGATGACGTGCTGCGGCGCGCCGTTCGCCGCCAGCTGTCCCACCGTCACGAGCTGCCGGCGGGCGGAGGTCGCGAACGCAGCAGAGACGACGACGCCGGTCGCCAGGAGCGCGACCACACCGCCGACCCATCCCCAGAAGAGCGCCCGTCCCTGTTCGTCGTCTCGTGCGTCGGCGAGCCAGTAGGCGGCCCCGATCGCCTCGATGTCGTGGAGCAGCTCCCGTCGTGCCACTTCGGTCTGCCCGGGGGCCGGGACCACGTTCAGCGTCACGTTGAGCTGGCTCGGACGGATGTCGTCGCGATCGAGCTCGCCGACGACGAGGACGGGGTCGCGGTGGTCGGTGCGGTTGCGTCCGACGCCGACGACCATCCACTCCCGGTCCGGCTCGTCCAGCACCAGACGGTCGCCGACGTCGACTCCGAAGGCAGCGGCCAGAGGGCGACTCACGAGCACCTCGTCTGCCGAGGTGGGAAGGCGCCCGCGGTCGATGGCGAGGGCCGCCCCGTCCACGGCCCCGTGTGCACCGTCCGGCACCTCCGTGAGCTGCACGAAGCGAGGTTCGCCGTTGCGTGCGACGACCTCGGAGTAGACGGCCGTGATCGAGAACACGGTGCCGCGGTCGCCAACGGCGACAGCGAGCTCGTCAGCGGTTGGAGGAGGTGTCACGTCGGCGGGTTCATCGGCGAACTCGTCACCCGTGCCGGTCACGAGGATGCGGTCGCCGCCGACGAACAGACCGCTCCCGCCCGACCAGGCGGTGAGGTCGGATCGCAGCAGCACGCTGCCGAGTGTCATGGCCGCCACCGGCACGAGCACGAGCAGCGTGACCAGCGCCGTGCGGCCCGGTCGACGCCGCACCTCGCGGCGGGCGAGGCGGGCGGCGATCGGCCAGGCGCCGACCATTCGGCCTCGTCGCCCGGCCTCCATGGGCCTCGCCGTCGGCACATCGCGCTCGAGCACGGCGCCTGGGGTGGTCATCGTTCGAGCGTCGCGAGGTGGGAGCGGGTCTGGTCGACGATGCGTCCGTCCCGGAGGAAGACCACTCGGTCGGTGTACGAGGCGAACCTCGGGTCGTGGGTCACCATCACGACCGTGGCGCCCTCTCGGGCGACCCCCGCGAGCAGCTCGACGATCTGGTCGCTCGTCACGGTGTCGAGCGCGCCGGTCGGCTCGTCGGCCAGGATCAGGCTGCGCTCCCCGATCAGGGCGCGGGCGATCGCGATGCGTTGCTGCTGGCCACCCGAGAAGTCGTCGGGGTAGCGCTCGATCTGCTCGTCGACGCCGACGGAGCCGAGCGCCTCCGATGCGAGTGACCGAGCGCGTCGCTTCGAGACCCCGTCGAGCTCGAGTGGGAGCATGACGTTCTCCAACGCGGTCAGGGACGGGATCAGGTTCAGCTGCTGGAACACGTAGCCGACCTCCCGCCGTCGCAGCTCGGCGGTCTCGCTGAGGTCCAGGTCGGTGAGGTCTCGCCCGGCGACCTCGACTCGCCCGGCGTCGGGGCGTTCGAGCGCGCCGGCGAGGTGGAGCAGCGTCGACTTGCCACAGCCGGACGGACCCATGACGGCGACGAACTCGCCGGCGGCGATCTCGAGGTCCACGTCGGTCAGCGCCCGGACCTCGGTCGACCCGGCACCGAACGACTTGGTCACGCTCCGGAACGACAGCGCTGGCATGTTGGGCGGGGGACTGGCGGTCATCGGCGTCCTTCCGGGAGTCGTGCTTCGCAGACGTCGAGCCAACGCAGATCCGCCTCGGCTCGCACGATCAGCGCGTCGGTGACGAGGGCGGCCGCGAGCTCGGACGAGTCATCGGTCGTCAGGTCTCGCCGCTCCCGGCGACGCCGTTGCAACAGCTCGGTGAGGGCGGTGCGCTGGCGGGTGACGACGTCGAGCGCGTGGTCGGTCCCCTGTTCGACGGCGAAGAGCACCTTGAGCATCAGCTCGTCGCGAGGCGGCGGCTCGCTGGCGGGGACGGTCTGCCACCAGGCACCGAGCTCGTCGAGGCCGGCGCCGGTGATCGCGTACCGCTTCTGCTCGTCGGTGCCGAGGCGCATCGACACCAGCCCGTCGCGCTCGAGGCGGTCGAGCGTCGTGTAGACCTGCCCGACGTTGAGCGGCCACACGCCGCCCGTCGTGGACTCGAAGCCGGTCTTCAGCTCGTAGCCGTATCGAGGTTCGTCTCGAAGGAGGGCGAGCAGCCCCTCGCGCACTGCCATGCATACCAAGTATGCAGAGCCGAGCTCCGAGGTCAATACCGAGTATGCAAGGCGTCGACGCGTTCGTGTCTGCGATGCTGCCCGTCGTGGAGAACTGGGGTGGTACCTACCGATACCTCGCCGACGAGGTGGCGGTGCCGGGTTCGATCGACGAGCTCGCCGCCGTGCTCTCGTCGAACGAGCGGGTCCGCATCGTCGGGACGCGGCACACCTTCACGGGCATCACCGATGCGTCGACCATGGTCAGCCTCTCGGGCCTGGGAGAGCGGTTCGAGATCGGGCCCGATCGGTCGACGGTCACGATCGACGGGTCGATGACCTACTCACGCCTCATCTCGCTGCTCGCCCCGCATGCGCTGGCCGTGCCGAACCTGGCGTCGCTACCCCACCTCTGCGTGGCCGGGGCCGTCGCCACGGCCACCCACGGCTCGGGTGACGACCGGGGCAACCTCGCCACGGCCGTCGCCGGCATCGAGCTCGTGACACCGACCGGCGAGGTCGTCGAGCGGCGCCGTGGCGACGTCGACTTCGACGGGCTCGTCGTCGGGCTGGGCTGCTTCGGCGCGGTCACCGCGCTGACCCTCGACCTCGAGCCGGCCACCGAGATGGCCCAGACGGTCCACCTCGCGCTCCCGATCGGTGACGTCGCCGACGCCGTCGACGAGGTCTTCGCCTCCGGCGACAGCGTGAGCCTCTTCACCCGCTGGCGTGGCGTGATCGACCAGGCGTGGATCAAGCGCCGGACCGACAGCGCCCGCCCGGTCGCCGACGTCGTCGAGGCGGCAGCGCGCGCCGACCGGCCGGTCCACGTCGTGCCCGGCAGTGACCCAGCGCACTGCACCGAGCAGCTCGGGCGGCCGGGGCCGTGGTCCGAACGCCTGCCCCACTTCCGGGCGGATGCCATCCCGAACACCGGCCACGAGCTCCAGACCGAGTACTTCGTCCCCCGTGCCTCCGCACGAGCGGCGATCCTCGCGCTCGATCGCATCGGGCCCGAGCTCACCCCGCTGCTGACCGGTGAGCTCCGGACCGTCGCCGCCGACTCGCTCTGGCTCAGTCCGCACTGCGGGCGGGACTCGCTGGCGTTCCACTTCACCTGGGAGCCCGACGTGACGGCCGTCGAGGAGGCATCGGGGGCCGTCGAGGCGGCGCTGGATCCGTTCGAGCCTCGGCCGCACTGGGGCAAGGTCTTCACGCCCGGTCACTCGCTCGAGGCACCGACGCCTCGACGCGATGACGCCATCGAGCTGATGCATCGTCTCGATCCGAACGGGGTGATGGCCAACGACTGGGCCGTCGCCGAGGGACTCAGGTCGCGATGACCCCGTCGGGGTCCCACAGCTCCTGCCACGGCTGATCGTCCCGCCAGCAGAAGACCTGACCCTTGATCAACCGGCACGACCGGTCGACGTCGGCGAGCCGGCCCATCTCCTCGTCGGAGAGGCGGAGCTCGGTGACCGCGCGCAGGTTGTCGAGCTGATGGGCGGGGTCGGTCGAGAACGGCAGCGGGATCTGGCCGCGCTGGACCGCCCACCGGAGACAGATCGCTGCGGGGTGCACGCCGTGCGTCGAGGCGATCGCTCCGATCACCGGATCGGCGAGCGGCGCGGTGTCGTCGGGGGTGGTGTCCCGCTCCGGGCGAGCGGGTGATCCGAGCGGGCAGAAGCCGATCGGTCGGATCCCGTGCGCATCGAGGTACGCGACGAGCTCCGGTTGCTGGAAGTGCGGATGCAGCTCCATCTGGTTGACCGCCGGAGCGATCTCCACCGTGGCGAGCAACGCCTCGAGCTTGGGGATCGTCATGTTCGACGTGCCGATGTGGCGGACGAGACCCCGTTGGACCAGCGACTCCATCTGCGCCCACGTGTCCCTGAACCGTGCCGGCTCGTGCGGGCGAGCGTCTGCGCTGCGGCTCCCGACGTCGGCGTGCGGCGGATGGTGGTTCGGGAAGGGCCAGTGGACGAGATACACGTCGAGGTGGTCGAGGCCGAGGTCCTGCAAGGTCCGCTCGCACGACGAGGCGACGTCGTGATGGGCGTCATTCCAGACCTTCGAGCTGATCCAGAGGTCGTCGCGAGAGATGCCGTTCGCGGTGAGGCGACCGAGCGCCGCGCCGATCCGGTCCTCGTTGCCGTAGACGGAGGCGCAGTCGAGGTGCCGGTACCCGAGGTGCACCGCACGCTCGACGGCGGCGGCGACCTGGTCGTGCGACACGTGGTCGGAGCCGAAGGTGCCCAACCCGACGGCCGGCACCTCTGCCCCGCTCGCCAACCTCACCGACGGCACCAGCTCGGGATCGATCATCGTCGGCGGACCGTAGCTCGGCGTGGCCCTACCGTGGTGCGCATGGCTGGCACCTTCCACCTCGAACTGACCACCGAGATGCTCGAGGGCGCGACCGTCGCCGTCGTGCCCGGCGACCCCGCCCGTCCCGAGAAGATCGCGCGAGGACTGGAGCGTGCTCGCCAGCTCGCCAGCAACCGCGAGTTCACGAGCTGGCTCGGCTACCTCGACGACACCCCCGTCGCCGTGTGCTCCACCGGCATCGGCGGACCGTCCGTCTCGATCGCCGTCGAAGAGCTGGCCCAGTGCGGGGTCCGGACCTTCCTCCGGGTCGGCACGACGGGAGCCATCCAGCCCGATGTCGGGGTGGCCGACGTGATCGTCACCCAGGCGGCCGTTCGCCTCGACGGCGCGAGCGGCCACTTCGCGCCGGCCGAGTACCCGGCGACGTCCACCTTCGAGTGCACGCGTGCGCTCGTCGAGGCGGCCGAGGAGTCCGGCTACCCGCACCACGTGGGCATCACGGCCTCGTCCGACACCTTCTACCCGGGCCAGGAGCGCTACGACACGGTCACCGGCCGGATCATCCCGCGCTTTCGCGGGAGCGCCGCCGAGTGGGAGCAGCTGGGGGTGCTCAACTACGAGATGGAGTCGGCGACCCTGTTCACGATGTGCGCATCGCAGGGCTGGCGGGCCGGCTGCGTCGCCGGGGTGCTCGTGAATCGGCATCAGCAGGAGACGCCGGCGGAGGAGACACACGCCCTCGCCGAGCAGCGAGCGGTCGACGTGGTGCTCCTCGCCGCTCGTCGTTTGAGCTGACCGACCTGCTTGCCCGAGCGGGGACCCCGAAGCGGCCAGGCGCAACGGCGACTCACCAGGCCGAGCTCAGCACCTCGGCGAACACCTCCTCTGCGTCCTCGTCGAGCCCGCGCCGGTTGAACCACGTCGTCACGTTGAGGACGTCGCGGTGGAGGAACTCGAAGCCGTTGGGGTTCGCCGCCAGGTCGACGGCCTGCGGGAAGTCGATGAACCACACCTGCCCGTCCCACCACAGCACGTTGTAGGCGGACAGGTCGCCATGCGCGTACCCGGCCCGGGTGATGGCGTGGAGCCCGTCGACCACCTGCTCCCACGCGATGGCCAGGTCGTCGTCGTCGAGCCGCGCCTGGGCGAGCTGGGGCGCGGCCTGCTCGGCGTCGCCGACGTACTCGAGGTGGAAGACGTCGGCTCCGTACCGGATGGGATACGGCACCGGCGCGCCCTCGTCCCAGAGTCGACGCATCACGTCGTGCTCGTGGCTCGTCCAGCGGTCCTGGAGGAGTCGCTTGCCGTAGGTGGTCATGCGCTCGACGGCTCGACGATCGCGGGTCTTGCGGAACTGGCGGCCCTCCCGGTACGCCGCGTCGTTGCGAAAGGCGGTGGAGCGCTGAGCACCGAGGGCTTCCAGCGTTCCCTTCGCCTTCACCTCCCGGGGGAGGTAGAGCTTGCGGGCGACGAGGCAGCGGTGCCCGTCGCCGTCGGTCCATTCGACGACGTTGATCTGCGCTTCCTTGCCGGAGCGAAGGACGCCGAGGTCGTGTTCGTCGACGGGATCGAGGACGAGCCCGTCGGGGATGGTGCGCACGTGGATGTGCTCCTGTGAGTCGATGCGGTCGGTTGCGACCGGTCGCCCACTGCGGTGGAGCGGCGTCAGGCCCTTCGGGAGGCGCGACCGGCGAGGAGGAGCTCGGCAGAGACGGTCATGTCGTCATCGCTCCTTCGACTCGTCGGACGTCGCACACCACGGTAGGAGCGCGGGACGCGTGCGGCGAACGAGTTTCGTCACCCTCGCCGCACGACGGCCTGCATGCCGCGCTCGAGGTGGTCGCCGATCGTGCAGATCACGAGGTACCGATCGTCCGTGGCGAGACCGGCGCCGTCGATCTCCACCACGGCCCATCGACGAGCCGGGACGTAGACGTCGAGGTCGAGCTCGTCGACGGTGAAGGTATGGGGGACATCGGTCGGGTTGACCAGCCGGGCGCGGTAGACCCCGCCCGCGGGGACCTCGAACACGAGCGGGTCGTAGGCGAAGTCCAGGAGCTCGACCTCCGGGAGGGCGGCGAGCTGGTCATCGGTCAGGTCGGTCGCGTACGCCTGGATCGGCTCGACGGCCTGGATGGCGACGATGAAGCCGACGCCGAGGGCGGCGCCGCCCCCGGTCGCCAACACGAGCTCCCGCGGGCGGCGCCGGTCGGTGAGCACGACCAGCGCCGTGGCGGCGGCCAGACCGAGGGACACCAGGCCGACCACGGCGAACACCTGCCATCCCGTGCTGTCGATGCCGGCGAGATCGAACGAGAACGATCGGCTGGCCGGGGAGGCGAAGAGGGCGACGACGAAACCGAGCTCGCCGACGGCCGCCCATCGACGTCCGCGCAGCAGGAAGCCGGTGACGACGAGGAGCACGGTGGCGATCCCGAGGATGGTCGGATCGGCGACCGGGCGGATGCCGCGGAACACGAAGAGCACCGCGAAGACGACCGGCCCGGTGGCGAGCGCGACGCGGGCGCCGAGCGAGGAACCGATCACGACGCCTGCCCTCGGAACCACTCGATCGTCTCGTCCAGCGCGGTGGCGAGCGGGGTGGCGGTCATGTCGAACCGCGCCTCGAAGGCGGAGGAGTCGATCACGAAGTCGTGTTCGAACTCGTAGAGCATCTCGATCGTCTCCTTCGCGCCGGGGTTGACGAGCCCGGCCAGGCGGAGCATCCACCGGTGCACCTCGGTGTAGGTCGCCTCGGCTCCGGCCGCTTCGGCGGCGAGCTCGACGATCTCGCGCTGGGTGATCGCCGGAGCGGTGGGCACGTGCCAGGCACGACCCCAGGCCGACTCGTCCTCGGCGACGCGCACCATGGCGGCCGCGACGTCGGGCACGTAGGTGATGGAGTGGCGGGTCTCGGGGTCGCCGAGGAGCTCGGCCTTCCGGCCGGCGAGCAGCCGGGGGAAGAAGCGCTCACCGTAGGTCGACATCGCGACACCGGGACCGAAGAAGTCGCTGGCCCGTACGGCAGCGGTCCGCACCCGACCCTGGGTGTGGGCGGCGTGCAGCTCGTCCCACATGGCGGCGCGGACCCGGCCCTTCGCGGTGTGGGGCCGCATCGGGTGGTCCTCGGTCATCGGGCCGTCGGGCCGGCCGTAGCCGTAGAGGTTCTCCAGTGCGATGAGGTGAGCGCCGGCCGCCTCGCAGCCCTCGACGATGGTGCGTTGGAGTCCGGGGAACTCCTCGGCCCAGCGGTGGTACGGCGGTTGCGCGCACTGGAACACGGCGGTCGCGTGGCCGAGGACGGTCTTCGCGACCACCGGGTCGGTCACGTCGGCGGCGACGGCGTCGGCACCGACGAGCTCGGTGCCGCTCCGGGTCACCACCGTCGGGTGGGCGCCCCGCTCGACCAGCCGAGCGACGACGGCCCGGCCGACCGGGCCCGCGCCCAGGACGACGGGGTGGTGGAGGTGGGTGGACATCAGGTCTCCGATCGCCGATCGCTTTCCGAACAGTGTTTGACGTCGAGTATCCCCAAACAGCGTTCGGAAAGCAAGGGACGTTCGGACTACGCTGGCTTCGTGGCCGAGACACGACGCGAGCGCCAGCGACGCGAGCTCACCGCGGAGGTCCTCGAGATCGCCCGACGGCAGCTCGCCGAAGGTGGCAGGGCGGCGGTGTCGTGGCGGGGGATCGCCCGCGAGGTCGGGATGAACCCGGCGTCGCTCTACACGTACTTCGAGAGCCTCGACGACCTCTTCACCGCGCTGATCATCGACAGCTACGGCGGCCTGGCGCAGTCGCTGACCGCCGCTGGCGAGGAGGCGGGGGTCGACCCCACCGAACGCCTCGCCGCGTACAGCCGGGCGTACCTGCGCTGGGCCGAGGCGCACCCCGGTCGCTTCAACCTGATCTGGACCGATCAGCTCCCGGGCTACGCCGCGCCACCCGGTGGGCCGACCGTCGACGCCGAGATCGCCGTCATCGCGCCGCTGGTCGAGGCGGTCGGCTCGGTGCTCGAGCAGCCGGCGACCGTCGACGCGCTGGGAGAGGTCCCGCAGGAGCTCCTCGACGGATACCTGGCCGTCTGGGGCACCCTCCACGGGCTCGTGTCGCTGCTGATCAACAGCCACCTCCCGGTGGTTGAGGACCGTGAGCGACTCGTCGTCGGCCAGGTGCTCCGCGCGGTCGAGGCGCTCCGAGACCTCCCGACCACCTGACTCCGGCTCGGTCCGCGACGGCTGGGCTCAACCGGGTATGCGGCGGTTCGCCCGAGGGGTGGCGAGGCAGTGCAACGCCCCACCGATCGTTCCGGTCGAGCGGACGCACCGCTCGTAGGGCGTGTCATGAGGACGGGCCAACAGGCCTCCGGACGCCATCGCGAGCACGGCGACCACCACGGATCCGGTGTCGATGCCGAAGCTGCCGACCAACGCCGATCCTGCCGCTCCGCCGAGGAAGAACACGAGGTTGAACAGGCCCACGGCGATGCCCCGACGATCCGGCGAGGTCCCCCGTGCCACCCGATCGATCAGCGCCGGCTGTGCGAGGCCGAAGCCGACCAACGCCGATCCGAAGCCGGCGACCTGGGCGACCGGGGTGTCGAGGGTGGCGGCGAGGATCGCCCCGATCCCGCTCGCGGCGACACCGACTCCGGCCAGCACCGCCGAGGGCACTCGGTCGGCCAGCCGCTTGCCCACGAGTGACGCGAGCGGTCCCGCTGCGGCCGCGGGAACGAGTGCGAGGCCGATCTGCACGGCGCTCCACGACTCGCTCGCCGCGAGGCGGACGGGCACGGCGAGCAGGATGCTCAGGTACACGGCTGCGAGGGTCGCCCCCACCACGGCGTTCATCCAGAAGGCGGGACTCGCCACGACGCTGCGGGGGACGAAGCCGTCGGGCTCGTGCGCGAGGTGGCGGACGAGGGGGAGGCCGGCGAGCACCAGCAGCCCGCCCCCGAGTCCTCCGACGATGACGCCCAGGCCGGGCGCCTGGAGGACCAGCACGAACCCCGTCGCGCTGGCGGCGGTGAGCACCGCGCCACGGCGGTCGAGACGGTCGGTGGCGTCACCGCCGTCGAGTGCCACCGACGCGACGAGGGGAAGGAGGACCACCCCGATCGCGGGCAGCGCGATGGCGACCCGCCAGGAGCCGACCTCGCCGACGACCCCGCCGAGCAGCGGACCGAGCGCAGCGAGGACGCCCGCCATCGCGGCGACCGTCGAGAGCGCAGCCGGCTGGTCGTCGTCGGGCACCCGGCTGCTCAGCACCCCCGGGACGAGCGCAGGGATCGCCCCGGCGCCTGCGCCCTGCACGAGGCGACCGACCACCAGCACGGCCAACGAGGGCGCCACCGCCGAGACCACCGCACCGACCGACATCGTCGCGATGCCGATCACGAGGGGTCCCCGTTGCCCGTGGAGATCGCCCAGGCGTCCGAACACGGCGGTCATGGCCGCGAAGGCGATGCTGTACGCGACGAAGACCGCCGCGATCCCCTCGGTCGCGAGATCCAGGTCGTCGGCCAGGTCGGGTACGACCACGGCCGTGGCCGAGCTGCCGACCGCGGCGAGCCCGAACAGGACGCCCATGAGGTACGGGATCCGGCTGATCGCCACGGCCCACCTTCCCACGGCCGCAGGGGCAGCGCGGCCGGCCCGCCGTCGATCGACTCGACGCCGAGCTGCGGACCTAGGATCGGCTCCGCTCACGTCGAGACGAGGGGGACGCATGGCCGACGAGACGATCGCCGACATCTACGTCGAGGACCGGGTGTTCCCGCCTTCGGCGGAGTTCGTGGCCAACGCACTGGTCGCCGACCGCTCGCTCTACGAGGAGGCCGCTGCCGATCGCGAGGCGTTCTGGGCCCGTCAGGCCCGCGAGCTCGTCACCTGGTTCGACGACTTCGACACGGTGCTCGAGTGGGACCTGCCCTTCGCGAAGTGGTTCGGCGGGGGGACGCTCAACGTCTCCTACAACTGCCTCGATCGACACGTCGAAGCCGGCCGGGGCGACAAGGTCGCGTTCCACTGGGAGGGCGAACCCGGCGACACTCGGACCGTCACCTACGCCGAGCTCCTCGACGAGGTCTGCAAGTTCGCCAACGTGCTCAAGGGCCTCGGCGTGCAGAGCGGCGACCGGGTGGCGATCTATCTCCCCATGATCCTCGAGCTGCCCGTCGCCATGCTGGCCTGCGCCCGCATCGGCGCCGCCCACTCGGTCGTCTTCGGCGGCTTCTCGGCCGACTCGTTGGCCGACCGGATCAACGACGCCGAGGCGAAGGTGCTGATCACCGCCGACGGCGGCTTCCGCAAGGGCGCCGCCGCTGCGCTGAAGCCCACCGCGGACGTCGCCGTGCGGTCGTGCCCGTCGATCGACCACGTCGTCGTCGCCCGCCGCACCGAGAACGACATCGACTGGACCGACGGTCGCGACCACTGGTGGCACGACCTGATGGAGGGCGCATCCGCCGACTGCCCGCCCGAACACCTCGACAGCGAGCACCTGCTCTACCTGCTCTACACGTCGGGCACGACGGCCAAGCCCAAGGGCATCATGCACACGACCGGCGGGTACCTCACGCAGGTCGCGTTCACCCACAAGTACGTCTTCGACCTGCGACCGGAAGACGATACCTACTGGTGTGCCGCCGACATCGGCTGGGTGACCGGCCACAGCTACATCGTCTACGGGCCGCTCACCAACGGCGCGACCTCGGTGATGTACGAGGGGACGCCGGACACCCCCGGCCGTGACCGGCTGTGGGACATCGTCGAGCGCTACGGGGTCACGCAGCTCTACACGGCGCCCACCGCGATCCGGATGTTCATGAAGTGGGGTGCCGACGAGCCCGAGAAGCACGACCTCTCGTCGCTGCGGGTGCTCGGCACCGTCGGCGAGCCCATCAACCCCGAGGCGTGGATGTGGTACCACACCCACATCGGCGGCGAGCGGTGCCCGATCGTCGACACGTGGTGGCAGACCGAGACCGGCGGCCACATGATCACGCCGATGCCCGGTGTCACCACGACCAAGCCCGGCTCCGCCTGCCACACCATCCCCGGTGTGTCGGCGGAGCTGGTCGACGACGAGGGCAAGCCGATCGCCCAGGGCGGCGGCTACCTGACCATCACCGAACCGTGGCCGTCGATGCTGCGGGGCATCTGGGGCGATCCCGAGCGGTACGAGGACACGTACTGGTCGCGGTTCGAGGGTCGGTACTTCGCCGGTGACGGCGCCAAGATCGACGAGGACGGCTACCTCTGGTTGCTCGGCCGGGTCGACGACGTGATGAACGTCTCGGGTCACCGCATCTCGACGACGGAGGTCGAGTCGGCGCTGGTCGATCACCCGGCGGTCGCCGAGGCGGCCGTCGTCGGTGCGGCCGACGACGTCACCGGCCAGGCCATCGTGGGCTACGTGATCCTGCGGGGTGGGCACGACGGATCCGCCGAGCTGCGCGAGCAGATCCGAGGCCACGTCGCCGACAAGCTGGGCAAGATCGCCCGGCCGAAGATGGTCGTCGACGTTCCCGACCTGCCCAAGACGCGGTCGGGGAAGATCATGCGGCGTCTGCTGCGCGATCTCGCCGAGGGACGAGAGCTCGGCGACACCACGACGCTGGCCGACGCCACCGTCGTCGACGAGATCGTCGAGCGGGCCCGCACCGCCGCCGGCGGGTGAACTCGCCCACCTGGACCTGGCAGGACGGTCCCGTCGACCCCGGCGACTGCGTCGTCGTCGACATCGACGGCGTGGTCGCCGACGCCCGACACCGCCAGCACTTCCTCGAGGGCCGCCGCAAGCGCTGGGGACCGTTCTTCGACGCCGCCGGCGGCGACGGCCTGATCGAGGAGGTCGGCGCGCTGTTGGAGGTGGTCGCCGGCGACGTCGTGGTCGTCTTGCTCACGGCTCGGCCCGAGAGCATCCACGGTCTCACGGTCGACTGGCTCCGGCGTCACGACGTCCGCTGGGATCTGCTGATCATGCGCGGCTTCGGCGACTACCGCCCCTCCCCCGATGTGAAGCGGAGCGAGCTGCACGCCCTCCGCCGGGCCGGGTTCCGACCGCTCCTGGCCGTCGACGACGATCCGCGCAACGTGAACATGTTCCGGGCCGAAGGCGTGCCGTGCCTGGAGATCCCGTCCGGCTACCACACCGGCGACGCCTCCTCCACGGCCTGAGCGAGGCCCCGGCGGGGGGTGCTCGGCCGGCTGAACGCTCCGTCAGCTCCTCGGGTCGGCCGGTGGGGGCGCGGCCGCGGATCAGTAGATTTGGAGGCCGAGACCGAGGTGACACGAACCCATGAAGAACACCGCCAAGACCGCCGTACTCCTGGCCGGCCTGTCCGGCTTTTTCCTCTTCATCGGTGCGACGCTCGGCGGCACGACGGGCATGTTCATCGCCCTGATCGCGGCGTTCGCGATGATCGGGTTCTCCTACTGGAAGAGCGACGCCCTCGCGATCCGGTCCGCCCGGGCCGTCCCCGCCGACGAGGCCCAATTCCCGCAGTACTACGAGATCATGCGTGACCTCACGCAGCGGGCCGACATGCCCATGCCGAGGCTGTACATCACGCCCGACCCGCAGCCCAACGCCTTCGCGACCGGCCGCAACCCCGACAACGCGGTCATCGCGGTCACGGCCGGTCTGCTCCAGTACCTCAGCTGGGACGAGGTCCGCGGCGTGCTCGCCCACGAGCTCGCCCACGTGAAGAACCGCGACATCCTGATCGGATCGGTCGCCGCTGCGATCGCCACGGCGATCACCTTCATCGCCAACATCGCCCAGTTCGCGCTCATCTTCGGGGGCGGCAACAACCGTGACCGGAACCCGCTGGCCGACCTGGCGATGATCATCGTCGCCCCGATCGCGGCCGCCCTGCTGCAGATGGCGATCAGCCGGAGCCGGGAGTTCCAGGCCGACCGCAGCGCCGCTCAGCTCATCGGCGATGGCGAGCCGCTGGCTCGTGCGCTCGAGAAGATCAGCTCCGGCGCTGCGCAGATGCCGATGAAGGTCAATCCCGCCCAGGAGCAGATGTACATCGCGAACCCGCTCGGCCCGAGCCAGGTCGCCGGCAACCTGTTCCGCACCCACCCGCCGATGGAGGAGCGCATCCGTCGCCTCCGCTCCGGCGAGTGGCAGTCGGCGCTGGGGTAGCGCTGGTCTCCTCCCGTGGGAGGAGGCGCAAGGGCACCGTGGCAGGACGATCGCCGTCCCGCCCATCGGTACGTTGGTGGCGATGCTCGAGTTGCTGACCAACCGGCGCGACTTCCGCAAGGCCGCCCTCATCGTTGCCCTCGGGTTCGCCGTGTGGAGCGTTGCCACGTCGGTCGACTGGGGCTGGATCCCGGCGACCGTCGTCATCGCGGTGCTGCTCGTCGATCTCGTGACCGGGCGGCTCGCTGACCCGCTCCTGCTGACGCTCGTGACGGTCCCGACGGTCATCGCCGAGTCCCAGGACAAGGGCAACGTCGGCTGGTTCGCCGTGCTCGTGGTCCTCGTGATCGTCTGCTCCGCCGAGCCCATCGGCCGCCTGACCCGTCTCGCCGTGGGGGCCACGGTCGCTGCACCGCTCGTGCTCTGGGCGGCCCGGGTCGAGGACTACGTCACGCTCGGACCCTGGACGTGGCTCTCCGGCCTGGCGCTCGGGTGCTTCTTCGGTGTCGTGATCGGCCATCTCACGCGGACCATCACCGAGCTCGAGCGGAGCCGTGCGCTGCTCGCGGAGTCCAGCGCTCGGGAGGAGCGCCAGCGGATCGCACGCGAGCTCCACGACCTGGTCGGTCACAGCTTCAGCGTCGTTCTCTTGCACCTGGGCGGCGCCCGCACCACCCTCGCCCACGATCCCGAGCGTGCGGCGGCGGCGCTGGCCGATGCCGAGGCGGTGGGACGCCACGGCATGGACGACCTCCGGGAGGCGCTCGCGCTGATGCGCGACGATGACGGACGTCGGGCCCCGGTGCAGGGCCTCTCCGCCATCGAGCCACTGATCGACGGGTACCGCGATGCAGGGCTCGACGTCCGCCTCGACCGCGACGGGCCCCTCGAGGACGTCGCGACCGGGGTCGGCATCGTCGCCTACGACGTCGTGCGTGAGTCACTCACGAACGCCGCGAAGCACGCCCCGGACGCGGTCGTCGCCGTCGATCTGCTCGCCTCCTCGATCGGCCTCCGGGTCGCCGTCTCCAACGACCGCGACGCCGCCGTGGTCGGTGCGGGCAGCGGGGTCGACGGCATGCGGCACCGGGTCGAATCGCTCGGCGGGAGCTTCGCGGCAGGCCCGGTCGGTCGTCGGTGGCTCGTCTCGGCGGAGCTGCCGGTCTCGACGACGAGCGCGATCGGCGAGGTCGAGGTCGGTTCGTGACCCGAGTCCTGCTCGTGGACGACCAGCCGATGATCCGGGCCGGCCTCACCATGGTGCTCTCGGCGGTGCCGGACCTGGAGGTGGTGGGCGAGCTCCAGAGCGGCGACCGGATCCTCGACCACGTCGCCGGGCTCCGTCCCGACGTCGTGTGCATGGACGTGCGCATGCCCGGCACCGACGGGATCGAGGCGACCCGGCAGCTCGTCGCGTCCGACGGCCCCCCGGTCTGCATCCTCACGACGTTCGGTGAGCGAGAGGTGCTCTGGGCCGCGGTCGAGGCCGGCGCTGCGGGCTTCGAGCTGAAATCGGCGACGGCCGAGAACCTGGTCGAAGCGATCCGCACCGTCGCAGCTGGCGGTAGCTGGATCGACGGTTCGTTGCTCGGTGACCTGTTGGAGGTGTTCCGCACCACGGTCCTTCGCGACGAGGCGGCTCCGTCCGAGGTGGAGTCACTGACCGACCGGGAGCTCGACGTCCTGAAGCTGATGGCCCGCGGCGCCTCGAACCACGAGATCGCCGACGAGTTGTTCCTCGCCACCACGACCGTGAAGACCCACGTCGGTGCCATCTTCGCCAAGCTCGGCGTGCGGGATCGTTCGGCCGCGATCGTCCACGCCTTCGACGCCGGCGTCGTCGTCCCCCGCCGCTGAGTCATCGCCCAGGCGGGGACCAGCGGGCCCTCCTCCCACGGGATGAGGATCCGACCGCTGAACGGTCCCGCGGGACCAGTCATCGCGTACCGGGCGCCGATGCCCGCCGTCATCTCGCTTCGTACGTTCGGTTCGAGGCCGGTGACGCCGGTCCGGATCGGAAGGGATGCCCCCCATGTTCTCCACCCTCGGACGCAACATCGTCCACCACCGACGGTTGGTGCTCGTCGCCTCGGCCACGGCCTTCGTCGTCGCCGCGGTGCTCGGGACCGGCGTGTTCGGCCGGCTCGCCGGAGGCGGCTTCGACGACCCGAACGCGGAGTCGACGCGAGCCGAGGAGCTGCTCGCCGACTACGGCGTCGGGAACCCGCAGCTCGTGCTGCTCGTGGACGCGACGGGCGGTGACGTCGATGCGTCGGCCGTCGGCCAGGCGGCCGCCGAGCTGGAGTCGACCATCGGCTCGTTCGAAGGCGTCGAGTCGGTCGCCTCGTACTGGAGCCTCGGCCGTCCCGACGGCCTGCGATCGGAGTCAGGGAGCGCCGCGATCGTCGTCGCGACGATCCTCGGCGACGAGACCGAGCAGGAGGAGCGCGCGATCGAGATCATCGAGGCCGTCGAGGGGGAGGGGCCCGTCCTGCAGGTGAGCGCCGGTGGCGAGGCCGCCGTGTTCGCTGCGATCGGCGAGCGTCTCGAGTCCGATCTCGTGCTCGCCGAGATGATCGCCATCCCGCTGACGCTCCTCCTCCTGGTGATCATCTTCCGAGGCATCGTCGCGGCGCTGTTGCCGCTCGCCGTCGGCATCATGGCGATCTTCGGCGCCTTCTTCGTGCTCTGGCTCGTCGCCGGCGTCACGGACGTGTCCGTCTTCTCCATCAACCTGGTGACGGCGCTCGGTCTCGGGTTGGCGATCGACTACAGCCTCTTCATCGTCTCCCGCTTCCGGGAGGAGCTGGCCTCCGGCCTGGACAGCGACGCCGCCGTCCGGCGCACGGTCGAGACCGCCGGCCGCACCGTCACGTTCAGCGCCCTCACGGTCGGGGTGTCCCTGGCCTCGCTGCTCGTCTTCCCGCTCTACTTCCTCCGGTCCTTCGCCTACGCGGGCATCGGCGTGATCCTCGTGGCGATGGCGGCCTCGGTGGTGACGCTGCCCGCGATCCTCGCCGTGCTCGGCCACCGGGTGAACCGCTGGTCGGTCGGCCGGTCGCGACGGACGGTCACGGGTGCGGCCGAGAACGTCTGGGCCCGCCTCGGGCGCCGGGTGCTGGCACGTCCGGGTGCGGTCGCCGCGGTCACCATCTCGATCCTGGTGTTCGTCGGCCTGCCGTTCCTCTCCGTCGACTTCGGCAATCCCGACGCTCGGAGCCTGCCCGAGGGCAACGAGACGCGGGTGACGAGCGAGCGGCTCGTCGAGGAGTTCGCCTCCAACGAGGCCGACGCCTTCGCCATCGTCGTGCCCGACGGTGCCGACGTGGCGGCCATCGACCGCTACGCCGCGACGGTGTCGTCGATCGACGACATCGCCCGGGTCGACACCGTCACCGGCAGCTACGTCGACGGCTCACTCGTCGCCGAGCCCGGCCCCTCATCGGCCCAGTACGCCCCGACCCCCGAGGCCATGTGGCTCAGCGTGGTGCCCGAGTTCGTGCCGATGTCGTCGATCGGCGAGGACCGCATCGCCGAGATCCGCGACCTCGACGCTCCGTTCGAGACCTTCGTCGGAGGCGCGACCGCCCAACTGGTCGACACCCAGTCGGCGATCTTCGGGGTCGCACCGCTCGCGGCGGCGTGGATCGTGCTCGCCACCTTCGTGCTGCTGTTCCTGATGTTCGGGTCGGTGCTCGTGCCGCTCAAGGCGATCGTGCTCAACACGCTCAGCCTGACCGCCACCTTCGGCGCCATGGTCTGGATCTTCCAGGACGGCAACCTGTCCGGGCTGCTCGACTTCACCGCCACGGGCCTCACGGATGTCTCGATGCCGATCCTCATGTTCGCCATCGCCTTCGGCCTCTCGATGGACTACGAGGTCTTCCTGCTCTCCCGGATGAAGGAGGAGTACGACCGCACCGGCGACAACGACGCGGCGATCGTCCAGGGTCTGGCCAAGACCGGCAGCATCGTGACGGCTGCGGCGCTGGTGCTCTCGGTCACCTTCTTCGCCTTCGCCACCTCCGGCGTGACCTTCATGAAGCTCTTCGGACTCGGACTCGGCATCGCCGTGTTGGTCGATGCCTTCATCGTCAGGGCGACCCTGGTGCCGGCGCTGATGAAGCTCGCCGGCGACGCGAACTGGTGGGCACCCGAGTGGGCACGGCGGATCCACGACCGCTTCGGCATCGACGAGGCCGGTCCCGCCGTCCCCGACGACCTCACCTCGCTCGAGGGTGCCGAGCTCGAGCGTTTCGGCTGACGGTGACGGCGCACTGACCGGAGCCGGGACCCCGCTGAGGGTCCCGGCTCCGTCGCGTGCCGTGCCAGAGGGTCAGCCGAGGGGAGGTGCTGGCAACACCCCGGTAACGCGGGTCCGCGAGGATCGGGCTCCCCGAGCAGAAGTGAGCAGCACATGGACTCCGAGACCGAGGCTGCCAAGGAGACCGTCGACGAGGCGGCCGAGACCGTCGAGGACGCGATCGGCGAGGCGACCGACGCTGCGAAGGAGACCGTCGACGAGGCGACCGAGGCTGCGAAGGAGACCGTCGACGAGGCGGCCGAGACCGTCGAGGACGCGATCGGCGAGGCGACCGACGGCGGCGGCACGGTCGGCGAACTGCGCCACACCGCAGCCGAGAAGCTCGCCCCCGTGGCCGAGAAGGTCGGGCCGGTGAAGGACAAGGTGGTCGAGCGAGCCGCCCCGGTCGCCGAGAAGGTCGGGCCGGTGAAGGACAAGGTGGTCGAGCGAGCCGCCCCGGTGAAGGACAAGGTGGTCGAGCGAGCCGCCCCGATGGCCGAGAGGCTCACCAGCACGCTCCGCGGATGGTGGGCGAAGCTGCGCCGCTGACGACGGTCGGGACGGTGCCGGGCTCGAGTCCCGCGCGTGGCGTCAGTCCCGGAAGTTCTCGTAGCTGAGCGGGATGCCGAAGTCGCCCTCGCGGAGCGCGGCGATGACCTCCTGGAGGTGGTCGCGCTTCTTCGAGCTCACCCGGAGCTGCTCGCCCTGGGCCTGCGACTGCACGCCCTTGATGCCGAGCCCCTTGATGAACTTGTTGAGCTCCTTCGCCTTGTCCTGGCTGATGCCGGCGGCGAGGGTGGCGACCTGGCGCTTCGAACCGCCGGCTGCGTCCTCGACGTTGCCGTAGTCGAGGCCCTTCAGCGAGACCTTCCGCTTCACCAGCTTCTCCTCGAGCACCTGCCGGGCGGCGGCAAGGCGGTCGTCGGAGACCGACGCCAGGGTGATGGCCTCCTCGGAGAGCTCGATCGTCGTGTCGGTCCCCTTGAAGTCGTATCGGTTGCCGATCTCGCGAGCGGCCTGATCGACCGCGTTGCGGACCTCCTGGCGATCCACCTCGGAGAGCACGTCGAAGCTGGGCATGGGCGTCAACCTACCGAAGCGGGTTCGGAAACGGGGCCGACACCGCTACGCTGCCTCCCCGTCTGGGTCGGTGCCCGAGCGGCCAAAGGGAGCGGACTGTAAATCCGCCGGCATTGCCTACGGAGGTTCGAATCCTCCCCGGCCCACGATTGCGTTTCACCTGAGCTCGTCAGCCGACTCGCTCCGTCGCCTCCGCTTGCTGCCCGCTCCGCTGGGGCCGTTCGCCACGGAGGCCCCCGGGGAGGTCGTCCTGCGCCGGGTTCGTGGCTCCTCGTCTCGGCCCAGGGTGATCTCGGGCTACCCCAGGGCGTCGATGACGTCTGGCGGGGCCTGGACCAGTTCGATCAGGACGCCCTCGCCTGACCTCGGCGTCTCGTCGTTGCCCTTGGGGTGGAGGAAGCACACGTCGTAGCCGGCGGCACCCTTCCGGATGCCGCCGGGGGTGAACCGCATGCCCTGCTCGGTCAGCCACTCGACGGCGGCGGGCAGGTCGTCGATCCAGAGTCCGAGGTGGTTGAGCGTCGGCACGTGGACCTTGGGTGAGCGCTCGGGGTCGAGCGGCTGCATGAGGTCGATCTCGACGGCGTGGGGACCGTCGCCGAGGCGCAGGATGTCCTCGTCGACGTTCTCGTTCTCGCTGACGTAGTCGCCGACCTTCTCGACACCCAGGAGGCCGGTCCACAGACCGGTCAGGCGGTCCTTGTCGAGACCACCGATGGCGACCTGTTGGATGCCGAGGACGCGGAAGGGCCGTTCGCTCATGGTCCGATGATCGCGCCTCTCCTGCTCACACGCCCATCGGTGGGCGTGGGCTGGCCGACTCGCCGAAGAGCCGCTGCATCAACACGATGTCGAGCCAACGTCCGAACTTGCGGCCGACCTCCCGCTCGGTGCCGACCATCTCGAACCCCACGGCGGCGTGCAGTGCGATCGACCTGTCGTGACCGCCGACGATCCTGGCCATGACGGAGTGGAAGCCGCGGTCCTCGGCGATCACGAGCAGGTCGGTCAGCAGGCGACGCCCCACACCGCGCCCGCGATGGTCGCGGGAGACGTAGACCGAGTTCTCGACGGTCGTATTGTAGGCCGGCCGATCCCGGTACGGCGACAGGGAGGCGAATCCGGCGATCGTGTCGTCGTCGTCGACGGCCACGATCACGGCGTGGGCGCCGGACCGTTGCTGGAGCCAGGCCCGCTGGTCTCCGACGGACCGGGGCACGAGATCGAAGGTCACCGTGGTCTCGAGGACCTCGGCGTTGTAGATCTCGGCCGTCGCCGCCGCATCGTCCGGCCGGGCGAGCCGGGTGCGGAGATCGGTCACGAAGTCAGGTTCCTCTCAGGCACGGATCCGCATACACTCTCACGGTCGCGAGACCGGCCCCGTTAGCTCAGTCGGTAGAGCACAGCCATGGTAAGGCTGGTGTCGTGGGTTCGATTCCCACACGGGGCTCCACCGTCCACATCGGACGGCCACGGCGGCGTAGCTCAGCTGGTTAGAGCGTTCGGCTCATAATCGAAAGGTCCCCGGTTCAAGTCCGGGCGCCGCTACTCCCGACGCCCCCGGCTCCGGCCGGGGGCGATCCGGTTCGGCCGCGACACCGTTCGACCCTCCCCGGGCGCGATCGCCCGTCGGGCGCGTAACGTTCGCGAGATGCCGAGGTCCAACCCCGCTGTGGACGAGCTCGTCGCTGCCGCCCGCGGAGGGGACCAGGAGGCCTTCGAGGAGCTCGTGCGTCTGACCCACGTCGACGTGTACTCCCTCGCCCGCCGCCTGACCGGCGATCCCGACGACGCCCGCGACGTGGTCCAAGAGGCCTACCTCCGAGCGTTCCGGTCGATCGGCAAGTTCCGTGGCGATGCTCAGTTCTCCACGTGGATGTACCGGATCACGGCCAACTGCGCCTCGACGCATCGCCGTCGACGGACTCGGCACCGTCACCTCGAGCTGGCCGACGACCACGGCGGCATCGACCTCGACGTCGACCACGACCCCGAGGACCGGGCCACTCGAGCCGGCCTGCGCGACCGGCTCGAGGCCGCCATCTCGGTGCTGCCACCGAAGCTCCGGTCGGTCGTCGTGCTCCGTGACCTCCACGGCCTGTCGCATCGCGACATCGCCGACGAGTTGGGCATCACCGAGTCCGCGGCCAAGGTGCGCCTCCATCGGGCCCGCAAGCGACTCCAGGCCGACCTCCACGAGCTCGGCCCCGGGGGCGACGACGAGGTGGCCCATGCGGGCTGACGCGGTGTGCCGGCGGGTCGCCGATGCGCTGAGCGAGACCGCGGGCGGCGAGTTGCCGCCCGGAGCCGAGCGCGACCACCTCGAGCAGTGCCTGCGCTGCCAGGCCACCGCCGTGCGCTTCCGCCGGCTCGATCGCGAGCTCGTCGCGCTGGGAGCCGACCGCCTCCAGCCCCCGGACGATCTGCTGGCCGAGACCCTCGAGCTGCTCCGGTCCGGGTCGACCTCGGCGTCGAAGGGCTGGCGGCCACGCGCCGCGGAGGTCGCGGCACTCGCCGCGGCGGCCACCGGCGCCGCCGCCGGTGCGGTCGTCCTCGGGCGCCGACTGCTCCACTCGGCCAGCTCGGCCTAGCCGTACGGCCCCGACCGGGCGTGAGCGACGGACCGGGCCGCAGACCGTCAGGGCGAGGACCTCGGGAGGAGGTTGGGGCTCCGGGGCCCCGACCGGGCGTGAGCGACGGACCGGGCGTCGGCACCGCCGATGGAAGTTCCCGGTCCACTGCTAGGCTGGTCAGCCTGCCGAGGGCAGTAGCTCAGTTGGTAGAGCTCCGGTCTCCAAAACCGGCGGTCGGGGGTTCGAGTCCCTCCTGCCCTGCGAGTTGTCGGGCTCTGCGCCGGCACCACCACGAACATCCACCCGAGGTCCGCCCATGGCGATGAACCGAGAGACGAGGCGCCTGCTCCAGAAGCAGGGCGAGATGGACGCCGACGGCCAGCAGCAGCGCGGCCGTCAGCAGCGTCCCACCTCGCGTCCCGCGCAGGAGCGGACCAGCCCCGCCCAGTACGCCCGAGAGGTCCGCGGCGAGCTGAAGAAGGTCATGTGGCCGTCCCGGGCCGAGACCCTCCACTACTCGGTCGTGGTGCTCGTCACGATCGTCGTCCTGACCGCACTGATCGCCGGCTTCGACTTCCTGTTCGGCGAGGGCATCCTCCAGCTCTTCGACGTATGAGTGACATCGAACCTTCCGCTCCGACCCTCGCACACGACGGTGACGTCGGGCCCGACGTCACCGACGCGCCCGCGGCCGAACCGGTCGTCGACGCTACGCCCGACGTCCTGGCCGTCGGCGACGTCGAGCCCGCTGCCGAGGTGACCGCCGAGGCCGACCCCGTGGCCGACGTGCTGCCGAGCGGTGACGCCGCCCTCGACGTGGCCGCCGCCGAGCCCGAGGACGCGCCCACCCCCGATGTGCTGCCGACCGGTGACGTCGACGTGCTCGTCGAGGCCGAGGAGGCCGAGGCCGAAGCGCAGGCCGAGACCGAACCGGCCGAGGCACCCACCAACGTCGATCCCGAGACCGGTGAGATCCTCGACGCCGTCGTCGACGAGGACGAGCTCCTCGACGGCGAGGACGACGAAGGTCCGGTCAATCCCTACGAGCTGCCGGGTCGCTGGTACGTGGTCCACACCCAGTCGGGTTACGAGAAGAAGGTCCGCCAGAACCTCGAGGCCCGGATCCAGTCCTTCAACATGGAGGACAAGATCCACGATTGCGTCATCCCGATGGAGGACGTCGTCGAGTTCCGCAACGGCCAGAAGGTCGTCGTCCAGAAGAAGATGTTCCCCGGGTACCTGCTGGTCCGGTGCAAGCTCGATCGTGAGTCGTGGCCGATGATCCGCAACACCCCCGGGATCACGGGCTTCGTCGGCCAGGGTGGCAAGCCGTCGCCGCTGACCCGACGCGACGTCGAGCGCTTCCTGATGACCGACAAGGAGCAGGCCGCACCGACCCGCAAGACCCGGCCGAAGACCGCCTACGAGATGGGCGAGACGGTTCGGGTCAAGGACGGTCCCTTCGCCGACTTCCAGGGCCAGATCGAGGACATCAACGAGGACCAGCTCAAGCTCAAGGTGCTGGTCAACATCTTCGGTCGGGAGACCCCGGTCGAGCTCGATTTCGCCCAGGTCGCCAAGCTGTAGACCACGGGCTGGCGCCGCCCCGAGGCGCAACGCCACACTGGTGGGTCGGCCGCGCCGCCTCACCGCGCACCACCCAACGAACACGACGGAGCACGCACGCATCATGGCGAAGAAGAAGGTCGCCGCCCTCGTCAAGATCCAGATCCCGGCCGGCCAGGCGTCGCCGGCCCCGCCGGTCGGTACCGCCCTCGGTCCGCACGGCGTGGCGATCATGGACTTCTGCAAGGCCTACAACGCCGAGACCGAAGCCCAGCGGGGGACGATCATCCCCGTCGAGATCACCATCTTCGAGGATCGGTCGTTCACGTTCATCACGAAGACCCCGCCGACCCCGGTGCTGCTGCGTGAAGCCGCCCGCATCGACAAGGGCTCCCAGACCCCCGGTCGTGAGTCGGTCGCCTCGGTCAACGACGAGCAGATCACCGAGATCGCCAAGATCAAGATGCCCGACCTCAACGCCGTCGACCTCGAGTCGGCCAAGGCCCAGGTCGCCGGCACCGCCCGTTCGATGGGCATCCAGGTCGAGGACTGAGCCGGGGTCCGAGCGGCCGGATGCGCAGTGCCGACGCCGTCGGTGCGGAGCATCGAGGAAGCGGGACCGGAGCGGCAGACACGGGGCTCGGCCCCACACCAGAACAACACGCCGGGGAGGACCTCGCCCCGGCGGGCGCAGAGCGCACCACGAGGGAGCTACGAAGGAGCGAACGACATGCCCAAGGGCAAGAAGTACACCGACGCGACCCGCCGCTACGACCGTGAGCGGCTCCACGAGCCGCAGGAAGCGCTCGAGCTGGTGAAGAGCCTGGCCAGCGCGGGCTTCGACGAGAGCGTCGACGTGTCCGCCAAGCTCGGCGTCGATCCCCGCAAGGCCGACCAGATGGTGCGCGGCACCGTCGCGCTCCCCGCCGGCACCGGCAAGACCGTCCGGGTCGCCGTGTTCGCCGAGGGCGAGGAGGCGACCGCGGCCGAGGCCGCCGGCGCCGATCACGTCGGCGGCGACGATCTCCTCGCCGAGGTCGAGGGCGGCATGCTCGACTTCGACATCGCCATCTCGACCCCGCAGCTGATGCCCAAGGTCGGCAAGCTCGGCCGGGTGCTCGGCCCCCGGGGCCTCATGCCCAACCCGAAGACCGGCACCGTCACCCCCGACACCGCCAAGGCCGTCGAGGAGTTCAAGGGCGGCAAGGTCGAGTACCGCACCGACAAGTGGGGCAACATCCACGTCGCGATCGGCAAGGCCAGCTTCGACGTCGCCGACCTCGGTCGGAACTTCGAGACGTTGATCGACGAGCTCAACCGGGTGAAGCCGGCGTCGTCCAAGGGTCGCTACCTCAAGAAGCTCACGCTCTCGACGACGATGGGTCCCGGCGTCCGCGTCGACGTCTCCCGCCTCGGCGACTGAACGACGCGATTCGTCAAGACGGGCGGCTGATCGCCGCGTAGGTTGCCGATCGATGGCGACCGATCTGCACGACGTGCTGCCGGCCCTCCGTGCGCTGGCCGATCCGCGCCGGCCCGTCGATCTCCGGGAGGTCGGCGAGCTCGTCGGGCTGTCACCAGGTCGAGCCCAGCGGGTGATGACGGCGCTGACGGGAGAGAGCCCCAAGCGGTTCGACCTGCGCGTTCGGGTCGATCAGGCGGCCGTGCTCCTCGTCACCACCGACGAGCGCGTCCTCGACGTCGCGGTCGCGTGCGGGTTCGCATCGCACGAGAGCCTGATCCGGACCTTCGGCGCACGCTTCGGCACCACCCCCACCGAATGGCGCCGTCGCGCCCGGGCGGCGGGCTGGACCGAACAGCTCACGCGCTCGAACCTGGTCGATCACGCCGCGATCGCCGCGTCCGCCAGCCGATGCGTCGGCCTCTACCGACGACCGCTCCGATCCACCCCTCGGGAGGCCCCAGCGATGCCGTACGAGATCAGTACCCGCACCGTCGAGCCCGTCGCCGTGTTGTTCCAGACCCGGCGGGTCGAGGCGGACGCGCTGCCGACAGCGCTCGCCGAGGTCCTGCCCGCCGTCTTCGGCTACGCCATGGAGCAGGGCCTGCCGATGGCCGGACCGCCCGTCGTGCGCTACCTCGACCTGTCGCCGGCCTTCATCACGTTCGAGGGCGGGGTCCCCCTCACCGCCGAGGCCCCCGCCCCGGCCGAGGCGAGTGGGATCCAGATCGGGTGGCTCCATGGCGGGACGGTCGCCGTGACCCAGCACCGCGGCCCCTACGAGCAGCTTGGCGACGCGCACGCGGCGCTCGACCGGTGGATCGATGCCAACGGTGCGAAGTCGGTGGGCGCGCCCTGGGAGTCCTACATCACGGACCCCGGCGACGTGCCCGATCCCGCCGACTGGCTCACCGACGTGTTCTGGCCGGTCGAGCTGCCCGGGTAGTCCGCCGCCCGTTCAGCCCGCACCGTCGAGGTAGACCCAGCGTCCCTCGTGGCGCACGAAGCGGCTCCGCTCCTCCAACCGGACGGTCGTCCCGTCGCGCTCGACCTCGGCGATGAAGTGCACCCGACCGGTGTCGTCGAAGGGTCCGCCGTGCGCCTCCACCACGGTGAGGCCGAGCCAGCGATCGTCGGCCGACACGTGGATGCGCTTCGGTCGGCTGCTCGGTGCCCAGGAGTCGCGGAGCCAGGCGACGTCGCCGACCACGAAGGCGCTGTAGCGGGAGCGCATCAGCTCCTCGGCGGTCAGGGCGTCGCGGCGGCGCGAGTGCAGCGCACCACAGCACTCGTCGATGTCGCGGCCTGACCCGCACGGGCATCGCACGGCGAGATCCTCCCATGACATGTCACATCCGACGGGGCTGTCTCGTCATGCCTGATGAACCCCACCTCAGGAGGACGAAGACGTGAGCGACCACCACACCGTCGTCGTCGGAGCCGGACTCGCCGGCCTCGTCGCCGCCAACGACCTGGTCGACGCCGGGCACCGGGTGACCGTGCTCGAGACCAGAGGGTCGGCCGGCGGCCGGGCCCGGACCGACCGGGTCGATGGCTTCCACCTCAACGTCGGCCCCCACGCGCTCTACCGAGCAGGCGCAGCAGCGACGATCCTCTCGGCGTACGACATCGACGTGCCGGGCTGGGACCCGCCCCAGTCCGGCAGCCTGGCATCGGACGGCGGCCGCCTCCGTGTCCTGCCGGTCGGGCCGGGATCGATGCTGCGGAGCCGGTTGCTCCCACTTCGGGGCAAGGTGCAGCTCGGCCGACTGCTCGGCCGACTGGCCGACCTCGATCCCGATGCACTTCAGGACGTCCCGCTGTCGGAGTGGATCGCCTCGTCGATCAGCGACCCGGCGGCCCGTCGCCAGCTCCACGCCGTCGCTCGGCTGACCACCTATGCCGACGCACCTGATCAGCTCCCTGCCGGGGTCGTGGTCCGACAGCTCCAGCTCGGTCTCGAGGGGGGCGTGCGGTACGTCGACGGTGGCTGGCAGACGATCGTCGATCGGCTCCTGGGCCGAGCGTTGGAGCGGGGGGTGACGTTCCACCACGCGTCACCGGCTCGGGCGGTGGAACGTCACGACGGCCGCCTCGTCGTCGACGCCGACGCCCGGCACGAGGCCGACGCGGTGGTGCTGGCGACCGGCCCTGCGGCGGCCGACCGACTCGTCGCTGGGGCCGGCCTGGTCGAAGCGGCCGGGCCCGAGGTCGTCGCTTCCTCGCTCGATCTCGGTCTGCGCGGCGAGCCGAAACGGCGCTTCGTGCTCGGCATCGACGAGCCGCTGTACCTGTCACGCCACGCCCCGGGAGCGGCGCTGGCCCCGGCCGGGCGGTCGCTCGTGTCGGTCGCCGCCTACGGCGAGCCGGGCGACCTCACGCCGCAGGCGCGCCGGCAGCAGCTTCTCTCCTTCGCCGCCCGGACGGGCATCGCACACGAGCAGATCGTGACGAGCCGCTACCTGCACCGGTCGGTCGTGGCGGCCGGGATGCCGATGGTGGAGCGTGGCGGGATGCGCGGACGTCCGGGCGTGGCCCTCGCCGGTCGACGCGGCGTGTTCGTCGCCGGCGACTGGGTCGGTCGTGACGGTCTCCTCGCCGACGCGGCGGCGGCATCGGGCCGGGCTGCGGCCACGGCGGCGACGGAGCACGCCGCACAACGGGCACCGGCCTGATGCCGGCTGGGAGGATGACGCCGTGACCGGCCGCGAGGGTGCCGACGACGAGGCGTTCGCCGCGGAGCGCGACCGCCTCTTCGGGCTGGCCTACCGGATGACCGGCAGCGTCGCCGACGCCGACGACGTCGTGCAGGAGGCGTGGCTGCGCTGGCACGGCGCCGAGCGGTCGACGATCGAGTCGCCGGCAGCGTGGCTCACGACGGTCACGAGCCGCCTGGCGCGGGACCGACTGAAGTCGGCCCAGCGCCGACGGGAGGCCTACGTCGGACCCTGGCTCCCGGAGCCGCTGGCCGATGTCGACCCCACGGCCGCGGTCGAGGACGCCGAGACGCTGACCCTCGGCTTCCTCTGTGTGCTCGATCGGCTCGCGCCGCGCGAGCGGGCTGCCTTCCTCCTGCACGACGTCTTCGGCCGATCCTTCGCCGAGGTCGCCGACGTGCTCGACGTCGGACCGGACAACGCCCGCCAGATCGCCAGCCGCGCCCGCCGTCGGGTCCGGGACGAGCACCGGACCGATCGCACACCGCGAGAGGACGCCGATCGCCTCGTCGACGCCTTCTTGGCTGCGGTGCTGGCGGGGGATGAGGATCGCCTGGTCGAGCTCCTCGCCGCGGACGTGATCGCCGTGAGCGACGGTGGGCCCGATCGCCACGCCGCCCGTCGTCCGGTCGTCGGGGCCGATCGGGTCATCCGCTACTTCGTCAACCTGTCAGGGCGCCTCGAGTCGTCGGCCGAGGTGGAGCGCTGCGTCGTCAACGGCGCCCCGGGGCTCGTGGTCCGCTCGCCGATCCGTGAGCCGCTGGTCCTCGGGTTCGACGTCCACGGCGATCGCATCACCGCCATCCGGACGATGCTGAACCCCGACAAGTTGGGCCACTTCACCTGATGCCCGAGCGGGGACCCCGGAGCCCCGCTCTCCTCCCGAGTTCCTCTCCCGGACGGGCTGCGGGCGGCCGTGGCCTGATGCCCGAGGGAGGGATCCGGAGGCCGGGACCCGGAGCGGGCTACCTGAACGCGGCGATCACCGGGGCGAAGCGCTCGACGGCGCCGGGGAGCCCGACGTCCGGCAGGCTCACGATCGCCTCGCTCACCCCCGCCTCGGCGAGGGCTCGGAACCGTCCGACGTGCTCATCGACGGTCGCCGGGTTCCATCGTCCGAGGACGTCCTCGGGGAGTCGGTTGCCCCGCAGCTCGTCGACGCGTGCGGTGAGCGCGTCGGTGTCGGGCGCGCACAGCGCGGTCGAGAGCTGCGTGACCCGGATCAGCTCGGGGTCGCGATCCTCGGTTCGGCAGTGCTCGTGCAGCACCTCGACCTTGCGACGCACGACCTCGGGCTCGCCGAACAGGTTGCACGCGTCGGCGTGGCGAGCGACGAGGCGAAGCGTGCGCCGTTCACCCGATCCGCCGACGAGGATCGGGATGCGCTCCTGGACGGGCCGCGGGTAGCAGATCGCCTCGGCGACGGTGGTCCGCCGCCCCTCGAAACGTGGTGAGCCCGGGCCCCAGAGCAGGGGGAGGAGCTCCAGCGCGTCCTCGAGCAGCTCGTAGCGCTCGTCGAGCGCCGGGAACCGCCACCCGTACGCGTCGTGCTCCCGCTCGAACCACGCCGCCCCGATCCCGCACTCCGCCCGACCGCCGGAGAGCACGTCGAGGGTCGCGGCGATCTTCCCGAGATGGGCGACGTTGCGGTAGGTGATGCCGGTGACCATCGTGCCGAGCCGGATGCGCTCGGTCGCCGCAGCGAGGAAGCCGAGCGTGGTCCAGCTCTCCAGCATCGGGTCCCACTCACGTCCGACCTGTGGGATCTGCACGAGGTGGTCCATGACCCAGAGGTGCGAGAAGCCGGCCGCCTCGGCGTCGCACGCCACCCTCCCGAGCGTCTCGGGGAGCGCCTCGGTGCCGCCTGGCCAGTCGAAGGCGGGCAACTGCAGGCCGAATCGGAGGGTCATCGGTTCGCGCTCCTGACGATCTCGGGCGACGATGGCGGGCACCACGCTGGGGACGACGACCCGAGCGGGGCCGGGCTCGTGGACGACATCGACATCGGCGGTCAGCTCGTCCCTGATCTCCGGCCATCGCTGCAGCTGGGAGGTCAGCACCTTGGAGGGCACCGCCGCCTCCCGACCCCGGTTGCGACGGCGGTGCTCGGCGTCGGTGAGCTCGAAGCACACCGCGTGGACCGCTCGGCCCCGCTGTCGCGCCGCAGCGATCCACCCGGCGCGGCGGTCCCGGTCGAAACCCAGGCTGTCCACGACCGTCGTGAGACCGCGCCGGAGCCGACGCTCGATGACGAGGTCGGCCACGTCGAAGGCATCGGTGCCGGCACGCTGATCGGCCGGACCGGTGCCCACCAGGGCACGGAGCTCGTCGATCGACACGACCTGATCGGGCCGGAACCACTCCGTTGCCCAGGTGGACTTCCCGCCGCCGGACGGACCGGCGAGGATCACGAGCGATCCGACCGGGACACGCACCTGGTCGTCGTCGCTCACCGACCGAGGATGCCCCATGACCTGGTGGGACCGATAGCCTGATCTCGTCGGTCCTCGGACCGGCACCACCGACAACGACGACGCCGTCGTGCCACAGACCTCCGGTGCCCTCGGGCTGAATGGGTGACACCGCCGGACGAGGCGAAACTTCCGGACTCCCTCTCGGGAAGCCGGGCGCGTTCGCACTCAACGATGTGCGACGCGTCCCGAGCAACAGGAAGGAGGTGAGCTGTGGAGCGAACACCCCGACCGGACAAGGTCGCGGTCGTCGACGAGGTGCGTGATCGTCTCGGCGAGGCCACCGCGACGATCATCACCGAGTACCGCGGGCTGGACGTGAAGGCCATGCAGACGCTGCGAGCGGACCTGCGACAGGCCGGTGGGTCGTACAAGATCTACAAGAACACCCTGGCCCGTCTCGCGGCCCGTGAGCTGGAGCTGGCGGATCTCGAACCGCTGCTGTCCGGCCCGACCGCCCTCGCGTTCGTCGAAGACGACGTCGCGAAGGTGGCCAAGGCGCTCCGTGAGTTCGCCGCATCCAACGAGAACCTGGCCATCAAGGGTGGCGTGCTGGGTGGAGTGGTCATCGACGCGGCACAGGTCGCGGCGCTGGCCGACCTGCCCTCCCGTGAGGAGCTCCTCGCGAAGCTGGCCGGCGGCTTCAAGGCCCCGACCCAGCAGTTCGCCGGACTCCTCAGCGCCACCACGTCCAAGTTCGCCTACGGCCTCCAGGCCCTGATCACCGAACGAGAGTCGGCCGACGCGGCCGCGTAGAGATCCCGGAGAAGAGAAGAAGATGACCAAGGACGAGATCCTCGAGGCGATCGGCAACATGACCGTCCTCGAGCTGAAGGAGCTCCTCGATGCGTTCGAGGAGAAGTTCGACGTGACCGCGGCCGCTCCGGTCGCCGTCGCGGGTGTGGCTGCCGCCGCCGGTGGTGGCGATGCCGCCGCGCCGGCCGCCGAGGAGAAGGACGAGTTCGACGTCGTCCTCACCGGCGCCGGCGACAAGAAGATCCAGGTGATCAAGGAGGTCCGAGGCCTCACGAACCTGGGTCTGAAGGAGGCCAAGGAGCTGGTCGAGAGCGCCCCGAAGCCCGTGCTCGAGGGTGTGTCGAAGGAAGACGCCGAGAAGGCCAAGGAGGCCATCGAGGGCGCCGGCGGCACCGTCGAGCTCCAGTAGTCGCCCGGCGCTGCGAAGCGCTGACGATCGATCACACGAGGCCGGGTCGCATCTGCGGTCCGGCCTCGGTCGTTCTCGTCGCAGCTCACTTCAGTTCCCGGTCTGGGTGCCGATGAAGGGAGTGAGCATGCCGAGGAGGTAGCGATGAAGAACGTGGGCGAGGACACCATCCAGGTCGTGGTCTTCACCGTCGCGAACGAGTCCTACGCGATCCCGGTCCAGGAGGTGGAGAGCATCATCCGCCAGACCGAGGTGACCGCGCTGCCGGAGGCTCCCTACGAGATCCGTGGCGTGATCGACATCCGCGGGCGCCTCATCTCGATCTACGACCTCCGCTTGCGCTTCGGTCTCCCGCCGCTCGAGGACGAGACGAACGCCAACGTGCTCGTCCTTCGCGAGGACGTGAGCGACACCGGCATGATGGTCGACTCGGTCTCCGAGGTCGCGACCGTGTCGGTGAGCGACAGCCAGTCCCCGCCGGCCGAGGCCACCGCGAACAACGACTTCCTGGTCGGTGTGATCCACCACGCCGACACCCTGGTCATGCTGCTGGACGTCCCGCGGCTCCTCGGCCTGTCCGACCACATCGACCACGGCGGCGACGCCCTCGACGCCCCGATGGTCGCCGCCGACCTGGAGGCCGCCTCGGTCTGAGCCCGGCGCGCGCCGTCGGCCACGTCGAACGAACGATCAACGGGACCCCGGGCCACGGCCCGGGGTCCCGTCGCGTCCGGCCGCGCACGAGCCAGGATCACCGGAGGGTTTCCGACTCCTTGTTGACAACTGAACGCACCGCGAGAAGAGTCGGCCCCTGTCCGATCGGGGGGGGTGGATGGGCGTGGAGTGCTCGGTCCAACGAGGTGGCGGCGATCGCCGCGCATCGCTCCCTCGCGTCGGCACGATCGTGCGCCTCCAGCGCCCGCTGTCCCGATCCGGTCTGCGTCCCCTGGCGCGTACGTCCGACGGTCGGCGCGCGAGCGAGGTGGCGTGCGACATCGGGTAGGGGGCTCCCCTGCCCGCATCTGACCACCGAGGAGAGGGAACCTCATGAACAAGCGATGGCTGCGACTGTTCGCGGTCCTGTTGGCGTTCGGCCTCATCGCCGCCGCCTGCGGCGACTCCGACGACGATGACGCCGGCGAGGACGCTCCGGCGGAGACCACCGAGGCCCCCGCCGAGGACGGCGACGCTCCGGCGGAGACCACCGAGGCCCCCGCCGAGGACGACGGCGGCGAGGCCGCTGGCGGTGACGGTGCTGCGCTGGAGTGGATGACTCGTCCCGACAACCCGGAGGAAGCGGCCGTCTACGCCGCGATCTCGGACCAGCTGAACGCCGAGCTGGCCGCCGAGTTGACCTACACGCCGGGTTCGAACGAGGGCGACGGCTACCAGCAGACCCTGCTCACCAACCTGTCGGCCGGGACCGCCCCTGACGTGTTCTGGATCCCGGGCACCGACATCGCCGACTTCGCCTCGCGTGGCGTGATCCTCGACATGCGGGCGATCGCCGATGCCGCCGGGCACGACGACGCCGACTTCTACCCCGGCCCGATGGCGCAGCTCACGACCGAGCTCGAGACGGGTCAGCCGGGCAACGCCCTCTGGGGTCTGCCCCGCGACGTGTCCACGTTCGGTCTCTACCTGAACCTCGACCTGATCGCCGAAGCCGGCGCGCCGAACCCGATCGAGCTCGAGGCCGCCGGCGAGTGGGACTGGGAGGCCTTCAACGAGGTCATCGCCGCCGTCGACGGCCTGGGCGATGACATCTCCGGCTACGGCCAGGCGAACTGGTGGGGCCCGAACGGCGTGTGGCTGAACGCAGCCGGCGGCGGTTACTTCAACGCCGACCGGACCGAGTGCGGCCTCGACTCCGATGAATCGATCGCCGGTCTCTCCGCCCTGCGAGATGTGTTCGCCTCGGGTGTCGCCGTGCCCTTCGGTGAGGACCCCGAGCCCCCCTTCCGTGCCGGCCAGGTCGGCATGTTCCAGAACGGCCGTTGGGCGACGCCCGGCATCCGGACCGTCGACTTCAACTTCGACGTCGTGGGCCTCCCGACCGGTCCCTCCGGTGGCCCGGGCAACTGGCTCTTCTGGGGTGCCTACGTGGTGAACGCCGACACGGCGGACCCCGAGGCCGCGTGGGAGCTCGTCGCCGCCCTCACCCGCGCCGATGTGCAGGGCCAGATCTCCGAGCTCGGGGCCAACATCCCGAGCCGTGTGAGCCAGGATGCGCTCGACGCCTTCCTGACCTTCACGCCGCCGGAGAACAACCAGGCCTTCCTCGACGGCCTGGCCAACGATCCGACCACCGAGGGTCCGCTGTGGGCCGGTAGCTGGCCGGAGTTCAGCAGCCTCGCCGGGACCGCGATCGAGGCGGTCGTGAACGGCGAGCGCGACATCGACGACTTCGCGGCGAACATCTGCAGCGACGTCGCGGCGGCCTTCGAGGGCTGACCGACTCCACGGTTCCCGCCCGGCCCCATCGCTCCATCGAGCCACGGGGGTCGGGCGGGCCCGGGGCGGCGCATCATGACCACCACCGACACCACCACCGACGTCCGGTCCGCCGATCACGACGTCGAGCCGACGCCGGCCTGGGCGGCCCCACTGCTGGCCTGGCGCGCGCTGCTCGCTGCCGCGCTCGCGATGCTCACGGTGCTGGTGCTCGTCGGCACCGGCGTCGTCGTCGACCCGCCGATCCGGTGGGCCCTTGCTGCGGCGCTCGTCGGTGCGACGTACGCCGCGGTGCGAGCCGTCTTCTGGACGCGCGATCGCGATCATCGCGGACGCCTCGCCGGTTTCGTGCTCGATGGGTTGACCGCCCTCGTGGCCGGGTTCATCGCGTTGAACCGGATGGACGCCTTCACCGGCCTCGACTCGGTGGGAGAGGAGTTCAACTCCTCCTGGCCGTTGGCGATGATCATCGTCGTCGGCTTCCTCGTCACCGGCTTCGCCCAGCGCGGCGAGGTTCCGATCCGCAACCTGCTGCGCGTCGGGCGATGGCTCATGCTCGCCGGGCTGGCCCTGTTGGCGTTGGACATGGGCATCGTCCAGATGCTCATCGAGGCCGCCCAACGCGTGGTCGGGCTCGACGTCCTCCCCTTCGCCGTGGTGGCGGTCATCGCCGGCGTCCTGTGCCGGATCCTCTACGACGACGGCGCTCGTCGCTGGTTCGGCAGCACGCAGGACCAGACCGAGACGATGGACGGCCTCTTCTTCGCCGCCCCCAACCTGCTCGGCTTCCTCACCTTCTTCGCCGGCCCGCTCGTCGCGTCGCTGTTCTTCAGCTTCACCGACTGGGACGGCCTGACCGACGCGGAATTCGTCGGTCTCCAGAACTACATCGATCTGCTCAGCGACGACCTCTTCCTCACCTCGCTGCGCAACATCCTGCTGTTCGGAGTGATCGCGATCCCCGCCGCGGTGGTGCCGGCGATGGTCCTCGCCGCGCTGCTCAACGCCAAGCTCCCCGGGATGAAGGTGTTCCGGGCGGTGTACTTCCTGCCGTCGATCGCCGGGGTCGTCGGCGTCACGTTGATCTGGAAGCAGCTGTTCAACTCGACCGTCGGCTACCTCAACTACGTCATCTTGCGGTTGACCGACGCCTGGAACGCGATCACCGGCGCCGACGCGGCGGCCCCGCAACCGCAGTGGATCTCCGACCCCGACATCGCGCTGTTCGCGGTCATCATCCTGTTCGCCTGGCAGCAGATCGGGTTCAACACCGTGCTGTTCCTCGCCGGCATGCAGGGCATCGACAAGTCGCTCTACGAGGCCGCCGCCATCGACGGTGCCGGCACGTGGACCCAGTTCCGCCGGATCACGATCCCGCTGCTCGCACCGACGACGGTCTTCGTCGTGGCGACGACGACGATCCTCGGGCTGCAGATGTTCAACGAGCCCTTCATCCTGCAGGCGCCCGCGGATCCCGACGGACCGAACAACTCCACGCTCACGCCGGTGATCTACCTGTACCAGAACGCCTTCCAGGAGTTCGAGATCGGCTACGCATCGGCCGTCGCCTGGGCGATGTTCCTGCTGATCTTCGCGATCACGTTGCTCTACTTCCGGCGCGGCGGTGACGAGGGGGCCCTCCGAGCATGACCACCACCGTCGGATCCACGACCACCGGCACCTCGGCCGATCGGCTACCGCCTCCGAGACGACGTCGCCGACCGCTGCGACGTCTCGTCGGACCGCTGGCCGCCTACACGGTGCTGATCGTCTTCGCCGGGATCATGTTGTTCCCGTTCATCTTCATGGTGGGGACGGCGCTCAAGACGCCGGACGACACGTTCCGCTATCCGCCGACGATCCTGCCTCGCAGCCCGGACACCACGACGGTCGACGGTGAGGAGGTCGAGCTGTTCAGCGTCGACGTGCCCGGGCGAGGAGCGGAGACCGTCTACGTCGTCGAGCAGGGCGTCGAGGCGGGTCTGTTCGTCGTGCCCGAGGACCCCGAGACGACCCTGGCCTGGCCACTCGAGCTCGCGGCCGACACGGGCGACACGGTCACCGTCGACGGCGAGGAGCTCCCGCTCTACGAGGTCACCCAGGGCGACGACTCGGCGGTGCTGGCGTTGCAGCGCAACACGGCGGTGGCCCGCTTCGAGGGCGTGAGCGACTCGTCGATCGTCACCTACGCCGTCACCCGCACCGCCAACCGGGCGGAGTCGATCGATCCGCAGTGGCAGAACTTCTCCGAGGTCATCGACCTGCAGAACTTCGACCGGTCGCTCACCAACACGATCGTGGTGACCGTGCTGGTCGTGGCGGGAACCCTGTTCACGTCGATCATGGGCGGGTTCGCCTTCTCGCGGGTGCGGTTCCCGGGTCGCGACAAGATCTTCGTGGCCTACGTCGGCTCGATCATGATCCCGTTCATCGTGCTGATCGTCCCGCTGTTCCGGCTCATGGTCAGCCTGGGGTGGGTCAACTCGTTGGGCTCGCTCGTCTGGCCGTTCCTCTTCAACGCCTACGGGACGTTCCTCATGCGGCAGTTCTTCGTCGGGATCCCGACCGAGCTCGAGGAGGCGGCGATCATCGACGGCGCCAAGCGCTGGACGATCCTCTGGCGGATCTACGTGCCGCTCAGCTGGCCGGCGATCGCCACGCTCGCCACCTTCATGTTCCTCTACGCCTGGAACTCGTTCATCTGGCCGCTGGTGTCGATCAACCTCGGCAACGGCGACGACTTCGTCCTCACCCTGGCCCTGCAGACCCTCAACGGTCAGGCCGGCGAGGGACCGAACCTGCTGTTCGCCGCGATCGTGATCTCGGTGATGATCCCGTTCACCGTGTTCGTCCTGGCGCAGCGGTACTTCGTCGAGAACGTGGCGACCTCCGGCATCAAGTAGCGGCCGCGGTCGAGAGCGTGGCGACCTCCGGCATCACGGAGCGGCCGGTCTGGTCGTGGCGGTGCGGCTCGGGCTCGTCGAGGACGTGGCGACCTCCGGCATCAAGTCGCCGCCCTGGCGGTCGATAGGACCGAGGTCGGGGGTGGTCGATGCTTGACCCCCGGTCATCGCTTTCGTAGCCTTTCCCGCCAGCGAAGCTCCTCGGAGCCCTCGTGCCCAACGGGTGCGAGCCCTCCGAAGGGCGTAGCCATGGCGCGGTTGCTGCGCGGGCAGCGACTCGGTAGTGTTGGGCTGTCGTGTCCGCGGTCCGCCTCCCCCCTCGTTTGAGGAGCCGGTGATCGCGCGCGCCCTCTGCTTCGTCCACCCGACCTCCGGGAGTGCGCCTTGTCGTCCCGAACTGCTGCTCGCGAGCGCTTCACCTTCGGCAACCTGGGAGAGTCCCTCGAACTCCCCGACCTGATCGCCATCCAGCGCGACTCCTTCGAGCGGTTCCTGCTCAAGGGTCTCGCCGAGACCTTCGCCGACATCAGTCCGATCAAGGACTTCACCGGCGCGCTCCAGCTCGAGCTCGAGTTCGATCCCGACGACGAGGACCTGCGTCCGCCGCCGAAGTTCTCGGTGGAGGAGTGCAAGGAGAAGGACATGACCTTCTCCGCGCCGATCTTCGTGCGGGCCCGCTTCATGAACGCCAACACCGGCGAGATCAAGGAGCAGACCGTCTTCATGGGCGACTTCCCCATGATGACGGACAAGGGCACCTTCATCATCAACGGCACCGAGCGCGTGGTCGTGTCCCAGCTGGTGCGCTCGCCGGGCGTGATCTTCCAGCCGGGTGAGCGGTTCCGCCTCCGGAACCTGTCGAAGCACCAGCTCGTCACCGGCACCATCCACCCCTACCGGGGCGAGTGGATCGAGTTCGACGTCGAGCAGAAGCCGGGCAAGGACGTCACCGCCGGCGCCCGCGTCGCCCGCAAGCGCCGCCTGTCGCTGTTCACCCTCCTCCGGGCCCTCGGCTACGACGAGGAGTCGCACCCCGGCTTCCTCGAGGCCTTCGTCCGCCACTTCGACTTCCTCGAGGGGCAGTGGGAGAAGGACCAGCACGTGGCTCCCTCCCAGGAGGAGTCGCTCATCGAGATCTACAAGCGGGCCCGTCCGGGCGAGCCGCCGACCCCCGAGGCCGCGGCGAGCTACTTCCAGAACGCCTTCTTCGAGGACCGCCGCTACTCGCTCAGCCGGGTCGGCCGGTACAAGCTCAACAAGAAGCTGGGCAACGAGCTCGACAAGATCGAGGAGATCTTCGGCATCGAGCTCGATCGTCCCGAGCCCGACCAGCCGGTGCTGTCGCGCTGCGAGGTCCTCGCGGCCACGACCTACCTGCTGCACCTGGCCAAGACCGACCCGGGCTACCGGCTCGACGACCAGGACCACTTCGCCAACCGCCGCATCCGCTCGGTCGGCGAGCTGATCCAGAACCAGGTGCGCATCGGTCTGTCCCGCATGGAGCGGGTCGTGCGCGAGCGCATGACGACCCAGGACGTCGAGGCCATCACGCCGCAGACGCTGATCAACATCCGCCCGGTGGTCGCGGCCATCAAGGAGTTCTTCGGCACCTCGCAGCTGTCGCAGTTCATGGACCAGGTCAACCCCCTGTCGGGGCTGACCCACCGCCGTCGTCTGTCGGCGCTCGGCCCCGGTGGCCTGTCCCGTGAGCGGGCCGGCTTCGAGGTCCGTGACGTCCACTTCTCCCACTACGGCCGCATGTGCCCGATCGAGACGCCGGAGGGTCCGAACATCGGCCTCATCGGCGCACTGGCCACCTACGCCCGGGTCAACGAGTTCGGCTTCCTCGAGTCGCCGTACCGCAAGGTCGTCGACGGCGTCGTGACCGACGAGATCACGTACCTCACCGCCGACGAGGAGGAGGAGTACGTCGTCTCGCAGGCCAACGCGCCGCTCCACCCCGACGGCACGTTCGTCAACGATCGCGTCCTCGTGCGGAAGAGCCCCCAGGCGGCGAGCCTCGCCGACCTGCAGCTCCAGATGGAGCGCGACACCTACTTCGCCTCGACCACCGAGGTCGGCTTCGTGCCGCCCAACGAGGTCGAGCTCATGGACGTCTCGCCGAAGCAGATCGTCTCGGTCGCCACGGCGCTGATCCCGTTCCTCGAGCACGACGACGCCAACCGGGCGCTCATGGGCGCCAACATGCAGCGCCAGGCCGTGCCGCTCGTGCGTCCCGAGGCGCCCTTCATCGGTACCGGCGTCGAGGGCCGCGCTGCCCGTGACGCCGCCGACGTGGTCCTCGCCGAGGACAAGGGCACCGTCCTCGACGTGACCGGTCGCTCGATCGTGGTCGAGTACGCCAAGCAGGGGAAGGTCACCCACCGCCTGTCGAAGTTCCGCCGCTCCAACCAGGACACCTGCATCAACCAGCGGGCCCTGGTCCGGGCGGGCGACAAGGTCGAGGCCGGCCAGATCATGGCCGACGGCCCGTCGACCGATCACGGTGAGCTGGCCCTCGGCAAGAACCTCCTCGTCGCCTACATGGCGTGGGAGGGCTACAACTTCGAGGACGCCATCATCCTCAGCGAGCGGCTCGTGAAGGACGACGTGCTCACGTCGATCCACATCCACGAGTACGAGATCGACGCCCGTGACACCAAGCTCGGGCCCGAGGAGATCACCCGGGACATCCCGAACCTCTCCGACGACGTCCTCGCCGACCTCGACGAGCGCGGCATCATCCGCGTCGGCGCCGAGGTCGGTCCCGGCGACGTGCTCGTCGGCAAGGTCACGCCCAAGGGCGAGACCGAGCTGACCCCGGAGGAGCGCCTCCTGCGGGCGATCTTCGGTGAGAAGGCCCGCGAGGTGCGCGACACCTCGCTCAAGGTCCCGCACGGCGAGGCCGGCACCGTCATCGACATCCGGGTCTTCAACCGGGACGACGGCGACGAGTTGCCCCCGGGTGTCAACCAGCTGGTGCGGGTCTACGTGGCCCAGCGCCGCAAGATCTCGGTGGGCGACAAGCTCGCCGGTCGCCACGGCAACAAGGGCGTGATCTCGCGGATCCTGCCGGTGGAGGACATGCCGTACCTCGCCGACGGCACCCCGGTCGACATCATCCTCTCGCCGCTCGGCGTCCCGTCCCGCATGAACGTCGGGCAGGTGCTCGAGGCCCACCTCGGGTACGCGGCCCGCTGGGGCTGGAACATCGACGGCGAGGACATCGGCGCCACCGAGGACCGCCCCGAGAACCAGCGCAAGACCATGCCGCGCCGCGAGCCGTCGACGTTCATCGCGACGCCGGTCTTCGACGGTGCGAAGTGGGACGAGCAGGAGCTGGCCGGCGACAACCCGACCATCAAGGACATCTTCACCAACCTGCACCCGGAGTCGGCCGACGGGAACCGCCTGATCCAGCCGTCGGGCAAGGCGACCCTCTTCAACGGCCGCACCGGTGAGCCGTACGACCAGCCGATCACGGTCGGCTACAAGTACATCCTGAAGCTGGCCCACCTGGTCGACGACAAGATCCACGCCCGCTCGACCGGCCCGTACTCGATGATCACCCAGCAGCCGCTCGGTGGTAAGGCCCAGTTCGGTGGTCAGCGATTCGGCGAGATGGAGGTGTGGGCGCTCGAGGCCTATGGCGCCGCCTACTGCCTCCAGGAGCTGCTGACGATCAAGTCCGACGACGTCCTCGGTCGCGTGAAGGTCTACGAGGCCATCGTCAAGGGCGAGAACATCCCCGAGCCCGGCATCCCCGAGAGCTTCAAGGTGCTCATCAAGGAGATGCAGTCGCTGTGCCTCAACGTCGAGGTGCTGGCCGACGACGGTTCCGAGGTCGACATGCAGGGCATCGACGACGAGGTCGATCGCATCGACATGGCGCTCGGCATCGACATCTCCCGCCCCGAGCGCGGTACCGACGACGACGACCGCCAGGGCGTCCGCGTCTGATGCTCCGCCTGATTCCGCTGCCTGCCATCACCCCCACCCCGACGAGTCCCGCCCGCCCCGCAACCCCCGGGAGCTGCTGACGTGCCCACGGTCGACGTCAACGAATTCTCCGAGCTGAAGATCGGTCTCGCCACCGCGGAGTCCATCCGCATGTGGTCCAACGGCGAGGTCAAGAAGCCGGAGACCATCAACTACCGGACCCTCAAGCCCGAGAAGGACGGCCTCTTCTGCGAGAAGATCTTCGGGCCGACCAAGGACTGGGAGTGCGCGTGCGGCAAGTACAAGCGCGTCCGGTTCAAGGGCATCATCTGTGAGCGCTGCGGCGTCGAGGTCACCCGCTCCAAGGTGCGGCGTGACCGCATGGGCCACATCGAGCTGGCGGCCCCGGTCGTCCACATCTGGTACCTGCGCGGCACCCGGTCGTGGCTGGCCTACCTCCTGTCGGGCACCGAGGCCCGCGAGGAGCTGAAGGCCAAGCAGCTCGAGCGGGTCATCTACTTCGCCGCCAACCTGGTGGTCTGGGTCGACGAGGACAAGCGCCACGAGGCGCTGCCGTCCCTCGAGGCCGAGATGCGCGAAGAGCTCGACGTCATCAACAACGAGCGCGACGTCGAGATCGAGAAGCGCCTCCAGGAGCTCGAGGCCGAGGTCGCCGAGCTCGAGGGCGAGGGCGCCAAGGATCGCGAGATCAACGCCCGTCGCCGCGACGCCGAGAAGGACGTCGCCGCGCTGCGCGAGGAGTTCGAGGCCGAGGCCGAGCTCGTCCAGCGGGTGTTCGAGGAGTTCCGTGACCTCCACCCCCGCAAGATCATCGAGGACGAGGAGCTCTGGCGGGCGCTCGTCGAGCGGTACGAGGACTACTTCGAGGGCGGCATGGGCGCCGACGCCATCGCGCGCCTCATGGCCCGCACCGACCTCGACGACGAGGAGCAGAAGCTCCGCGAGCAGGTCGACCCGCCCGAGGGTCAGAAGCCGCTCTCCGCTCAGCGCAAGCAGAAGGCGATCAAGCGGCTGAAGATCGTCTCGGCGTTCAACCGGCGCAACGAGCACGACCGTCGGGTCAACGACCCCGGCGCCATGATCCTCGACGCCGTCCCGGTCATCCCGCCCGACCTGCGCCCGATGGTGCAGCTCGACGGTGGCCGCTTCGCCACCTCCGACCTCAACGACCTGTACCGCCGGGTCATCAACCGCAACAACCGCCTGAAGCGCCTGCTCGATCTCGGTGCCCCCGAGATCATCGTCAACAACGAGAAGCGGATGCTCCAGGAGGCCGTCGACGCGCTGTTCGACAACGGCCGCCGCGGTCGTCCGGTGACCGGTCCGGGCAACCGCCCGCTCAAGTCGCTGTCGGACATGCTCAAGGGCAAGCAGGGCCGGTTCCGCCAGAACCTGCTCGGCAAGCGCGTCGACTACTCCGGCCGTTCGGTCATCGTGGTCGGCCCGACCCTGAAGCTGCACCAGTGCGGTCTGCCCAAGCTGATGGCGCTCGAGCTCTTCAAGCCCTTCGTCATGAAGAAGCTGGTCGACGAGGAGCTGGCCCAGAACATCAAGTCGGCCAAGCGCATGGTCGAGCGTCGTCGCCCGCAGGTGTGGGACGTCCTCGAGGACGTCATCAAGGAGCACCCGGTGATGCTGAACCGGGCGCCCACGCTGCACCGCCTCGGCATCCAGGCCTTCGAGCCGGTGCTGGTCGAGGGCAAGGCGATCCAGATCCACCCGCTGGTCTGCACCGCCTTCAACGCCGACTTCGACGGTGACCAGATGGCCGTGCACCTGCCGCTGTCGGCCGAGGCCCAGGCCGAGGCCCGCGTGCTGATGCTGTCGGCCAACAACATCTTGTCCCCGGCCGACGGTCGGCCGATGACCGTCCCCTCGCAGGACATGATCATCGGGGCCTTCTACCTGACCTACGTCGATGACGACCCCGCCGACGCGACGCGCTCGTTCAAGCACGAGTGGGACGCGATCCGGGCCTACGACGACGGTCAGGTCGGCCTGCACGACCTGGTCATCCTGCGCGACGAGCGGCTGCGCACCGACGAGGGCTACACGCCCACCACCGTCGGCCGCATCCTCTTCAACCAGACGCTGCCCGAGAGCTACCCCTTCCTCAACGAGACCGTGAAGAAGAAGGGGATGGGCAACCTGGTCCGCCTGATGTCCGACGAGTACCCGCTGCACGCGGTGTCGGACTCCCTCGACCTGCTGAAGAACCTCTGCTACCGGTTCGCCTCGCAGTCGGGCCTCACCATCTCGATCGACGACATCGCGACGCCGGCCGAGAAGCGGGAGATCCTCGACCGCCACGAGGAGTCGGCGCAGAAGGTCGAGCAGCAGTTCCGCCGGGGCATCATCACCGACGGCGAGCGGCGGCAGAAGGAGGTGGAGATCTGGACCACCGCCACCGACGAGGTGCGCGAGGCCATGGAGACCTCCCTCAAGTCCACCAAGTTCAACCCGATCGACATGATGGTCGGCTCGGGTGCTCGCGGGAACATGATGCAGGTCCGCCAGATCGCCGGCATGCGCGGCCTGGTGGCCAACCCCCGTGGCGACATGATCCCCCGGCCGATCAAGAGCAACTTCCGTGAGGGGCTCTCGATGCTGGAGTACTTCATCGCCACGCCGGGCGCCCGCAAGGGACTCGTCGACACGGCGCTGCGTACCGCCGACTCCGGCTACCTGACCCGTCGTCTCGTCGACGTCGCCCAGGAGCTGATCATCAACGACGAGGACCCGTTCGATCGGGGTGCCGTCCGTGGCATCTGGCTGGAGGACATCGGTCCCGACCAGGGCGACAAGCGCACCTACCTCGAGACCCGGCTGTTCAGCCGGTGCCTCGCCGACGACGTCACGCTCTCGGACGGCACGGTCTACGAGGCGGGCACGCTCGTCGACGAGGACACGATGATCGCCCTGCGCGACGACCCCGAGGTCACCCGGGTCCGCGTGCTGTCGCCCCTGACCGACGACTCGGTCAACGGCGTCAGCGCGAAGTCCTACGGCGGCTCGCTGGCCACCGGCAAGCTGATCGAGATCGGCGAGGCGGTCGGCGTGATCGCCGCGCAGTCGATCGGTGAGCCCGGCACCCAGCTGACGATGCGCACCTTCCACACGGGCGGTATCGCCGGCTCCGACATCGCCGGCGGTCTGCCCCGCGTCGTCGAGCTGTTCGAGGCCCGGACCCCAAAGGGCAAGGCGATCCTGTCGACCACCTCCGGCACGATCCGGATCGGCGAGGACGAGGGCCGCGGCCGCGTGGTCTCGGTCGTCGACGCCGACGGCGACGAGGTCACCTACACCGTGCCGTCGCAGACCCGCCTCGTGGTCAAGGACGGTGACGAGGTCCGCGCCGGCGACCCGATCAAGGACGGCCCCCGCGATCCCAAGGAGCTGATGGAGATCCGAGGGACTCGCGAGACCCAGGAGTACCTCGTCGACGAGGTGCAGAAGGTCTACCGGGACCAGGGCGTGTCGATCCACGACAAGCACATCGAGCTGATCGTGCGCCAGATGACCCGCCGCATCCTCGTGGCCGAGGCCGGCGACTCGCCGTTCCTCCCCGGTGAGCAGGTCGACGCTCGGGTCTACGCCGACGCCAACCGGGCCACGGTCCAGGACGCCGGTGCACCGGCCCAGGGCCGTCCGGTGATCATGGGCATCACCAAGGCCTCGCTCGCCACCGAGTCGTGGCTGTCGGCGGCCTCCTTCCAGGAGACCACCCGGGTCCTTACCGAGGCGGCGATCGAGTCCAAGAGCGATCGCCTGCTCGGCCTCAAGGAGAACATCATCATCGGCAAGCTCATCCCGGCCGGTACCGGCATGGATGAGTACAACGACATCGCCACCACGGCACCCGACTACCAGCCGATGCAGTACTGGACCTCCGACGAGGAGTCGGACCCGGCCGAGTGGTTGGCGTCCATCCAGGGACCGGTGCAGGGCGGCGAGGTCGTGGACCTCGCCGACGGCGCCCCCAGCTGAGTCGGACCGGGCCGAGGTCCCCGATGTGGGATCGCCCACGAGCCCGACTGGTGATGGCCATCGTCGCCGTCACCGTCGCTGCCGGATGCACCGGCGGCGACGGTGACGACGGCGGGCCCTCCACCACGGAGTCGCCCGTTCCGTCGACCACCTCGACCACCGAGGTGATCGTGCTCCCGGACCCCGACGTCACCGTGGCCACGACCGAGCTCACCGCCCTCGGACGCTCTGCCGAGTCGATCTTCGGCTCCGGGATCTCCGGTGGGTTCGAGCTGGCGGAGCTCTCGATCGAGGCCGACCGCACCATCCGGGACCAGTTCGTCGCCGACGAACGGCTCGAGGACGTGTTCGTCGACGTCGAGACCCGGGTGGTTCGCCGCGGTGGTGTGGACGTCGCGGCGCTCGCCGCCCTCGCGCTGAGCCCGACCGCCGCGCTGTCGGAGGAGTGGCGGGCCGACTTCGAGGCCGGGGTGTTCGAGTCCGCCATCGGTTCGCCGAGCGAGGTCCGCATCGGCACCGAGTCGCTGGACGCCTTCACCACCGAGGGGCCATCAGCCGAGGTGCAGCACCGCAGCTACCTGTGGCGCCTCGACAACGTGTTCGTCGTGATGACCTCACAGGACCCGGACGTGTTGATGGACGTCGCCAACGGGTTGCTCGAGGTGCTGATCGGTCCGATCCCGACCACCACGACCACCGCACCCCCGACGACGTTGGAGGGCTGACGCCGTGTCGCCCACGACCAACCTGCTCTGCCGAGCAGGTTGCCGACCCGCTGACCAGCCCGTAGATTGGGAGGTCGGCGTTGTCGCCCCCGCCACCGCCGCGCCTCGGAGCCCACTCATCGGCTCGAGCGAGTCCGCCGCCTGATTTCTTCCCTCAGAAAGAACGCCTGTGCCCACGATCGAGCAGCTGGTCCGAAAGGGTCGTCAGTCGAAGCCCAAGAAGGGCAAGACCCCCGCGCTGAAGGGTTCGCCCCAGCGTCGCGGTGTCTGCACCCGCGTGTACACGACGACCCCCAAGAAGCCGAACTCCGCGCTGCGCAAGGTCGCCCGCGTCCGGCTCACCAGCGGCATCGAGGTCACCGCCTACATCCCGGGCGAGAAGCACAACCTCCAGGAGCACTCCATCGTCCTCGTCCGCGGCGGCCGAGTGAAGGATCTCCCTGGCGTGCGCTACAAGGTCATCCGCGGTGCCCTCGACACGTCGGGCGTCGCCAACCGCAAGCAGGCCCGTAGCCGCTACGGCGCCAAGAAGGAGAGCTGAGATGCCTCGCCGTGGTGCGGCGCCCCGCCGCGAGCTCCCGCCCGATCCGGTCTACAAGTCGGTCCTGGTCACCCAGCTGGTGAACAAGGTCCTCGAGCGGGGCAAGAAGACCACCGCCGAGCGGATCGTCTACGAAGCGCTCGAGATCGTCGAGCAGAAGACCAACGGCGACGCCCTCACCATGCTGAAGCGGGCGATCGACAACACCCGCCCCCAGCTCGAGGTGAAGAGCCGCCGAGTCGGTGGCGCCACCTACCAGGTGCCCGTCGAGGTCCGTCCTCGCCGAGCGACCACCCTGGCCGTGCGCTGGATCGTCCAGTTCTCCCGCCAGCGGCGCGAGCGGTCGATGGCCGACCGTCTCGCCAACGAGATCCTCGATGCCTCCAACGGCACCGGTGCTTCCGTGAAGCGCCGTGAAGACACCCACCGCATGGCCGAGGCCAACAAGGCCTTCGCCCACTACCGCTGGTAGGCGCGGCCGTCGATCACGACGGTCGCGACACACTGGCGGGCAGGCCGACCGGCACACCCCCCGACGCACGAAGAGAACTGCTGAACCATGGCTCGCGAACCACTCGACCAGCTCCGCAACATCGGCATCATGGCTCACATCGATGCCGGCAAGACCACCACGACCGAGCGCATCCTCTACTACACCGGTGTCAACTACAAGATCGGTGAGGTCCACGAGGGCTCGGCCACGATGGACTGGATGGAACAGGAGCAGGAGCGCGGCATCACGATCACGTCCGCGGCCACCAAGTGCGTGTGGAACGACCACGTGATCAACATCATCGACACGCCGGGCCACGTCGACTTCACCGTCGAGGTGGAGCGCTCGCTTCGCGTGCTCGACGGCGCGGTGGCCGTGTTCGACGGCGTCGCCGGCGTCGAACCGCAGTCCGAGACGGTGTGGCGCCAGGCCGACAAGTACGGCGTCCCCCGCATCTGCTTCATCAACAAGCTCGACCGCACCGGCGCCGACTTCTTCTTCTGCGTCGACACCATCGTCGATCGCCTCGGCGCCACCCCGGCCGTGATCCAGCTCCCGATCGGTGCCGAGGCCGACTTCGCCGGCGTCGTCGACCTCGTCGAGATGAACGCCCTCGTGTGGCAGTCAGAGGACCTCGGCGCGAGCTGGGACGTCGTCGAGATCCCCGCCGAGCTCGCCGACCAGGCCGCGGAGTACCGCGAGAAGCTCATGGACGTCGTCTCGCTCGTCGACGACGACATCGCCGAGAAGTACCTCGGCGACGAAGAGATCACCCCCGAGGACCTCCGGGCCGCGCTCCGCAAGGGCACGCTCGAGGGCGCCTTCGTGCCGGTCATCTGCGGCAGCGCCTACAAGAACAAGGGCGTGCAGCCGCTGCTCGACTCCGTGCTGCACTACCTGCCGTCGCCGCTCGACGTCGGCGCCATCACCGGCACCGACCTGAAGGGCGAGAACGACCTCACCCGTGAGCCCAAGGACTCCGAGCCGTTCGCCGGCCTGGCGTTCAAGATCGCGATCGACCCCGAGTCGAAGGGCAAGCTCGTCTACTGCCGGGTGTACTCCGGCAAGCTCGACAAGGGCACCCAGGTCTTCAACGCGACCAGCGGCAACAAGGAGCGCGCCGGCCGCATCCTCCAGATGCACGCCATCAAGCGTGAGGAGCGCGACGAGGCGATGACAGGCGACATCGTCGCCTTCATCGGCCTGAAGAACGTCAAGACCGGCGACACGCTCTGCGACCCGGACAACCCGATCGTCCTCGAGGCGCTCGAGTTCCCCGAGCCCGTCGTGCACGTCGCCGTCGAGCCCAAGTCCAAGGCCGACCAGGACAAGATGGGCAAGGCACTCGCCTCGCTCTCTGACGAGGACCCGACCTTCCGGGTCCGGACCGATGAGGAGACCGGCCAGACCGTCATCTCCGGGATGGGTGAGCTCCACCTCGAGGTCCTCGTCGACCGCATGCTTCGTGAGTTCCGCGTGGACGCCACCGTCGGCAAGCCGCAGGTGGCCTACCGCGAGACCATCACCAAGGCCGTCGAGAGCGTCCAGTACCGCCACAAGAAGCAGACCGGCGGTTCGGGTCAGTTCGCCGACGTGGTCATCAACCTGGAGCCGACCGGCCCCGGTGGTGGCTACGAGTTCGACGACAAGATCAAGGGCGGCGTCATCCCGAAGGAGTACATCCCCTCGGTCGACGCCGGCTTCCGGGATTCCATGACCAACGGCGTGCTCGCCGGCTTCCCGACCGTCGACATGAAGGTCAGCCTCGTCGACGGCTCCTACCACGACGTCGACTCCTCGGAGATGGCGTTCAAGATCGCCGGCCAGATGGTGTTCCGCGAGGCCGTCCGCAAGGCCGGCCCGGTCATCCTCGAGCCGGTCATGGACGTCGAGGTCACCACGCCCGAGGACTACATGGGCGACGTGATCGGCGACCTCAACTCCCGCCGGGGCAAGGTCGGTCAGATGGAGAGCCGGGGCAACTCCCAGGTGATCCAGGCCGAGGTTCCCCTGTCCGAGATGTTCGGCTACGCGAACGACCTGCGGTCCAAGACCCAGGGCCGGGCCAACTACTCGATGCACTTCGGCTCCTATCAGGAAGTCCCGAAGAGCGTCTCCGAAGAGATCGTCGCCCGCATCCGCGGCGAGTGACCTTCACCGCCGTAGCCACCGAGTCCACCAAACAACCAAGCGAACACACGACGTCCGAGCGTCGGACACGAAAGAGGAAGCGACACCATGGGTAAGGAGACCTTCGAGCGGACCAAGCCCCACGTCAACGTGGGGACGATGGGCCACATCGACCATGGCAAGACGACGCTGACGGCAGCCATCACCAAGGTGTTGGCGGACCGCGTCGGTGGTGGAGCGGCAACGCCGTTCGACGAGATCGACAAGGCTCCTGAAGAGAAGGAGCGCGGCATCACGATCTCCATCGCGCACGTCGAGTACGAGACCGAGGCGCGCCACTACGCCCACGTCGACATGCCGGGACACGCCGACTACATCAAGAACATGATCACGGGCGCCGCCCAGGTCGACGGCGCCATCCTCGTGGTGTCCGCCGCCGACGGCCCGATGCCCCAGACCCGTGAGCACGTGCTCCTCGCCCGCCAGGTCGGCGTGCCGAAGATCGTGGTCGCCCTCAACAAGGTCGATGTCGTCGACGACGAGGAGCTCCTCGAGCTCGTCGAGCTCGAGGTCCGTGAGCTGCTCAACGAGTACGAGTTCCCGGGCGACGACTGCCCGGTCGTGCAGGTGTCGGCCCTTCAGGCGCTCGAGGACACCTCGGGTGAGTGGGGCGACAAGGTCGTCGAGCTCATGAACCAGGTCGACGAGTACATCCCGGAGCCGGAGCGCCCCACCGACCGTCCGTACCTCATGCCGATCGAGGACGTCTTCTCGATCACCGGTCGCGGCACCGTCGTCACCGGCGCCATCGAGCAGGGCATCGTCAAGGTCGGCGACGAGGTCGAGATCGTGGGCATCAAGGACACCGAGAAGACCACGGTCACCGGCGTCGAGATGTTCCGCAAGCTCCTCGACGAGGGTCGCGCCGGTGAGAACGTCGGCGTCCTCCTCCGTGGCACCAAGAAGGAAGAGGTGCAGCGTGGTCAGGTGCTCGCCGCCCCCGGCAGCATCACGCCGCACACCGACTTCGAGGCCCAGGTCTACGTCCTGACCAAGGAAGAGGGCGGCCGCCACAAGCCGTTCTTCGACGGCTACCGGCCGCAGTTCTACTTCCGAACCACCGACGTGACCGGCTCCATCAAGCTGCCGTCCGGCACCGAGATGTGCATGCCCGGTGACAACACCGACATGACGGTCGAGCTCGGCGCTCCGATCGCCATGGACGAGGGCCTGCGCTTCGCCATCCGCGAGGGTGGCCGCACCGTCGGCGCCGGCCGCGTCGTCAAGATCCTCAAGTAGTCATGGCCGCCAAGCAGCAGATCCGCATCAAGCTGAAGGCCTACGACCACGAGGTCATCGACCAGTCGGCGAAGAAGATCGTCGAGACGGTGTCCCGGACGCAGGCCAACATGCGGGGCCCGATCCCGCTCCCGACCGAGAAGCACCGGTTCACGGTGATCAGGTCGCCGCACAAGTACAAGGATTCGCAGGAGCACTTCGAGATGCGGATCCACAAGCGGCTGATCGACATCGTCGACCCGTCGGCGAAGACGGTCGACTCGCTTCAGCGGCTCGAGCTGCCTGCCGGCGTCGACATCGAGATCAAGATCCAGTAGCCACCTGGATCCACAGCGTTTCGCCTGAGGCCCGGTCCCACTCCGGTGGGGCCGGGCCTCGGCGCGTCCGCGGGCTCGTCAGCTCGGATCGGTCGGAGGCGCCTGGGCCTGCATGAGATCGAACGCGTTGCCTTCGAGGTCGGTGCAGGTGCGCCAGTGGAAGTCCTGCCACCTCCGCTCGGCACCGAGGGCGCCGCCGAGCTCCTCGACCCGATGGCAGGCGGCGTCGAGATCGTGGACGACGAAGTCCAGGTGGAGGCGGTTCTTGCCGACCCGCTGCTCCGGCACGCGCTGCAGCCAGATCGTCGCCCGCCGGCCCTCGGTCGGAGCGAGGAAGGCGAACGGCTCCAGGATCTGGTGGTGGACGCCGAGGAGCGCGCCGTAGAAGGCGGCCATCGGCTCCAGGTCGACGCAGTCGATGGTGGTGGCGAGCAGGGCCGGCCGCACTTCGTCAGTCATGACTTACATTCAAGTCGCTCGGCCACTCGCGCGATTGCATCCGGATCTGATGCGGTCTTCATCGGTCCTGAACATCGCTCGTCGCATCGTGAGGTCATCGCACAACGACACGAAGGAGATGGCGATGAGCACGAGCATCCGCACCAAGGCAGCAGGCGCCGGCATGGCGGTCCTCCTGGGCGTCGGCGGCACCGTCGCGCTGGCCACGGCGTCGAGCGCCCAGGACGAGGGGGTCGACGACGAGCCGGTCGAGGTGACCGAGGTCGAGGCGCCAGATGAGGACGTCGACGACATCGTCGAGGCCGACGACGGCGACGAGGTCGATCTGGACGGCACCCACGGAGGTGAGGACTGCGACCACGACGAGGCCGACGAGCTCGACTTCGACGACCTCTCCGACGAGGAGCGGGAGGAGATCGAGGCGGAGGTCCAGCAGCTGACCGCTGCGCTGGACGAGGCCGGCATCTCGTACGAGCTGGTCGACGAGGACGGCATCGCTTTCCCGGAGCCCACCGACGAGGCCGACTGGGAGGCCTTCGAGGCGGTGATGGTGCAGTTGTGGGCCGAGGAGTTCGCGGCACTGCCCGTGGAGGAGCAGGCCGAGATCATCGCCGTCGAGACGGCCTTCGCCGACGAGTTGAAGACGGCCCTCGACGAGGCCGGCATCCAGTACGACACCGAGGTCGACCCGGTGACCGGCGTCGAGTTCCCCGTGTTCGACGACGTCGACGAGGAGCTGATCGATGACGTCCTCGACCGGGTGTACGACGACGGGTACGGGATGCTCGACGACGAGCTGGAGCCCGACGACGAGTTCGAGCTCGACGACTTCGACGACGAGGACGAGCTGGACTTCGACGACGAGGACGACGAGGTCGAGGACGACCTGGCCGCCTGATCCCGGCGAGGGAACGTACGGTGAGCGGGGGCCGGTCGACGGCCCCCGCTCACGGGCGCGTGGAGGAGCACAGATGCCGTCAGACCTGCGACGAGCACGGCCCCGGCCGCAGCCCGTCAGGGCGAGGACACGGGGTGGGGCCAGGAGCCACGAGCTCCGGGGCTCCGGGGCCCCGAGTGGGCGCAAGCACAGATGACGGCGAGGATCCTCGTCGCCGAGGACGACCCGAAGCAGGCCGACGTGGTCCGGCGCTACCTCGAACGAGAGGGGCACCAGGTCGTCGTCGTGGGAGACGGCCGGCAGGCGGTCGACGAGGCCCGCCGCCGCCAGCCGGATCTCGTCGTGCTCGACGTGATGATGCCGGGGATGGACGGTTTCGACGTCTGTCGCGTCCTGAGGTTCGAGACCGAGATCCCGGTGATCTTCCTCACCGCCAAGGCGACCGAGGAGGACCTGCTGCTCGGCCTCGATCTCGGAGCCGACGACTACCTCCGCAAGCCCTTCAGCCCCCGGGCGCTGGTGGCGCGGGTCCGCGTCGTCCTCCGGCGCGTCGGCCTCAGCGAGGCGACCGCAGAGGTGCATCGCCACGGCGCGCTCGAGGTCGACCGTCGCCGGGCCCGTATCTCGCTCGATGGTGAGCCCATCGAGGTCACGCCCAAGGAGTACGCCGTGTTGGCGGCCCTCGCCGCCGATGCTGGTCGGGCCTTCACCCGCCGCCAGATCATCGACGAGGCCTTCGGCTTCGAGGCCGACGTGCTGGAGCGGACGGTCGACGTCCACGTCGCCAACCTCCGCCGCAAGATCGAGACCGATCCCTCGGCGCCGATCCATCTCCTCACCGTGAAGGGCATCGGCTACGCCTTCGCCGAGGACGGTTGATGGGCAGCATCCGCGTTCGGTTGCTCGCGGTCGCCGTCGTCGTGGCGATCGTCGCCGTCGGTGCGACGGCCGTCATCGCCCAGCGCATCGCCAGCGACGACCTGCGCAACGCGGTCGAGCGCGACCTCGAGCTCGAGCAGGAGGTCGCGCGGGCCGTCGAGGACCACGCCCTCTTCACCGGATCCTGGGAGGACCTCGACGTGACGGTCGCCGAGATCTCCGAGCTGTTCGGCGAGCGGGTGGCCGTGACGGACGAGTTCGGGCGGATCCTCGCCGACTCCGAGCCGGGCGAGCCGATCCCCGCGCAGCCGATCGCGCTCCTCGCCCCGAACGTCGTCGACCTGGGGCTGTTGGAGCAGGAGCTGTTCGAGGAGGCGATCGAGGAGTGCGAGCTCTCGGAGGACTCCGTCGAGTTCGAGGAGTGCATGTTCGACAACGTCGACGACGACGTGGAGCTGGTGCTCTCACCGGTGCTCGTCTACCTCGGTGACGAGAGCCGCACGACGGCGTCGGTCCTGGGCGACGAGGGCCTCGACGGTCGGCTGGTCGCCGTCGGCCTCGCCGTCGTCGTCGGTGCCGTCGGACTCGCTGCGGCCTCAGCCCTTCCACTGCTCTCACCGATCAGCAGGCTCCGACGGGCGGCTGCCCGCCTCGGTGCTGGTGAGCTCGACACCCGGGTCCCGGAACAGGGCGCGACCGAGCTGGCCGATCTCGCTCGCTCGTTCAACTCCATGGCCGACTCGCTCGAACGCGACGACGCGCAGCGACGGCAGTGGACCTCCGACGTCGCCCACGAGCTGAGGAGTCCGCTCCAGAACCTCCGCGGCCAACTCGAGTCGGGCCAGGACGGGCTCATGGACGTGGACGATCGCTGGTTCGATTCCCTGGTCGACGAGGTCGGGCACCTGACCCATCTCGTCGAGGACCTGCAGACGCTCACCCTCGCGGACTCCGATCGGCTCGCCCTCGATCGTCGTCCGATCGATCTCGGCGAGCTGGTCGCCGACGTCCTCCGGTCATTCGCCGCACGGGCCAGCGAAGCCGGGGTGGAGCTGCGGACGGAGGGGAACGCCGTCGCCGAGGTCGACGAGCGGCGGATCCGTCAGGTGCTCGGCAACCTGATCGACAACGCGCTTCGTCACACGGCATCCGGTGGCAGCATCGACATCGACCTCCTCGCCCGACCCGACGACGTGATGATGGTCGTCAAGGACACCGGCGAGGGCGTTCCGCCCGAGGTCCTCGACGTCGTCCTCGACCGCTTCCGTCGCGCCGACGCCGCCCGGAGCCGAACGACGGGTGGTTCGGGCCTCGGGTTGGCGATCGTCCAGAGCTTGGTCGAGGCGCACGGCGGCGAGGTCGGCCTCGAGAGCGAGCTCGGGCTCGGCACGACGGTCGCCGTGCGGCTCCCGGTGGACGGCCACGACCCGAGCGGCCCAGGTGCGGCCTGAGACGCTGAGCGCTCCCGCTAGTGAGAGATGGCTTCGAGGACGTTGAGCCTGGAAGCTCGAGCCGCCGGTCGCCAACCGGCGACGACCCCGGCCAGCACTCCGACGACGGCGATGACGGCGAGGATGGTCCACGGGATGTCGAAGACCGGGAAGGTGTCGCGAGTGGCTCGATAGGTCAGCCAGCCGAAGAAGACGCCGAGGACGATGCCGCCGATCGACCCGACCAGGGCCACGAGTGACGACTCGTATCGGATCGCCGAGCGGAGCTGTGGGCCGGTCATGCCGACCGCTCGCATGAGACCGAGCTCTCGGGTCCGCTCATGGATGCTGAGGCTCATGGTGTTGGTCACGCCGATGAGGGCGATCAGCACGGACAGGGCGAGCAGCCCATAGAGGAGGTTGAGCAGCGTGTTGAGCTGACCGGCCTGATCGTCGGCGTACTGCCTTGCGGTCTTCACCTCGGCGGTCGGATCGCTGGCGACCAGGTCTTCGATGGCCGCGGTCGCCGCGGCGGGATCGTCGGTTCCGACGAGCACGAGCGCATCGAGGGGCTGGGTCGTACCGGCATCGGTCGTCGCCGTGTCGACGAGCACGTTGCCGACGACGTCGTCGCGCTCGTAGATCGCGACGACGGTCAACTCGACCGTGGCAGCCGGCATCTGGAGGGTGAGCGGATCGCCGAGATCGACGCGGAGATCGTCGGCCTCGGACTCGCTGAGGGCGACGCCGAGCTGTGACAGGTCCTGGAGGTCGCCCCGGAGGACGTTCATGTCGACCAGGGATCCGACGGTGTCCGCGAACACACCGTTGACCGTGGCGATGTCGCCGTCGATCTGGCCGTTCACCGTCCGAACCGGTGTGAGGCCGTCGACGGCCGGTAGCTCGGCGATGCGGTCGGTCAGGTCGGGCTCGATGCCGCCCTGGAATCCGCTGCCGGCCTCGATCACCAGGTCGGCGCTGAGGGCGCGGTCGAGGTCGCCCCGGATCGACTCGCGGAACGACGAGGCGATGACGGTCGCTGCGGTCACCAGGGTCACGCCGATCATCAGCGCGAGCGCGGTCGTGGCGGTCCGCTTCGGATTGCGTGCTGCGTTCTCGGAAGCGATCTCGCCGACGATGCCTCGCGCTCGTTCGACCGGTCGGCCGAGGAGTCGGGCCAAGCTCGGAGCGATGGCCGGGGCCGCCAGGACGATGCCACCGAAGAGCGCGGCGATCCCGGCGATGGCCGAAGGCAGCCGCAGGTTGGTCGCCCCTCCAGCGGCGAGGACGACCCCGACCACGATCAGCCCCGCTCCCACGCGGGTCCGGAGGCGGCTGGCCCCGACCACCTCGATGGTCGAGTCCCGCAGCGCCTCGATCGGGGGGACGGCCGCCCCGCGTCGGGCCGGGAGGTAGGCCGACACGATGGTGACCACGACACCGATCACGAAGCCCACGGCGAGGTTGGCCGGGACGATGGTGAGCGAGTCGCCGCCGAGGGGGAAGCCGATCGCTTCGAACACCCGGAGGAGCACGGCCCCCAGCGCCACACCGACCGCCAGACCGATGAGCGAGGCGATGATCCCGATCGCGATCGACTCGACGAGGACGTTGCGGAGCACCTGGCGACTGCTGGCTCCGATCGCGCGCAGCAGCGCCATCTCCTTGAGTCGCTGCGTCACCGTGATCGAGAAGGTGTTGTAGATGACGAAGAGGGCGACGAACAACGCCACCGCAGCGAACGCGGTCAGGAAGATGGAGATGATCGAGACGAACTGGTTGATGATCTCCTTCAGCTCGTCGGAGAGGGTCTGTCCGGTGACGGCCTCGACGGGGCCTGACAGGCTGTCGTCGAGCCGGGTGACCAGCTCGGACGGCGACACGCCCTCGTCGGCGGCCACCAGGATGGTGGTGATGTCGTCGTTCCCGAACAGCGTCGTGACGCCGTCGAAGGTCAAGGCCAATCCCGACTGACCCTGCAGGCCCCCGCCCCCGGGGACCTCCATCGACCCGACAACGGTGAAGACCGCGGACTGGGCGGGGAGGATGCGGACCTCGTCGCCCACGACGAGCTCGCCGTCGTCGAGCGCATCGGTGTCGACGAGGACCTCGGTGACCGTGGTCGGGGCTCGCCCCTCGACGAGGCGATAGCCGTTCAGCACCTCGTTGTCGGTCCACACGATGACGTTGGACGAGTCGTTCACCACCTTGCCGTCGGAGCCGATCAGCGCGGCGTAGCCGGTCAAGGAGGGAGCCACGGCGTCGACACCGTCGACCGCAGCGACTTCGTCGACCAGTTCAGGCTCGAGTGGAGAGCGGAGATCGATGAAGCCGGTGTCGATGACGTCGGTGGAGCGGACCGCAGCGTCGGTGCCGCTGAAGAAGTCGTCCACGGAGCCCGAGATCGACCGATCGACGGTCGCGGTGAGGACGGTGGTGGCGACGTAGAAGCCGACGCCGAGGGCGACCGCGAGCCCCGTCAGCAGGTATCGGGTCGGGTTGGTGCGCAGGCTTCGCCAGGCCAGGAGCAGCATCTCAGCCCCGGAACTGCTTCATCCGATCGAGGACGCGCTCGCCGTCCGGTTCGAGCATCTCATCGACGATCCGTCCGTCGGCGAGGAAGACGACGCGATCCCCGTACGCCGCCGCATAGGGGTCGTGGGTGACCATGACGATGGTCTGGTCGTACTCGTCGACGGCGGTCCGCATGAACGCCAGGATCTCCGCGCCCGTCGTCGAGTCGAGGTTCCCGGTGGGCTCGTCGGCGAAGACCAGCTCCGGCCGGGCAGAGAGCGCCCTCGCCACGGCGACCCGCTGCTGCTGGCCGCCGGAGAGCTCGCTCGGACGATGGCCGAGGCGGTCGGCCAGCCCAACGGTCGAGACCACGGTCTGGAGCCACTCCTCGTCGATCTCGGCATCGGCCAGCCGCTGCGGCAACGTGATGTTCTCGCGAGCCGAGAGGGTCGGCACGAGGTTGAACGCCTGGAAGATGAAGCCCATCTGGTCGCGCCGGAGCCGGGTCCGGCCCATCTCGTCGAGGCTCGAGACGTCGGTGTCGCCGACGTACACCTGTCCGCTGGTCAACGCATCCAGGCCGGCCATGCAGTGCATCAACGTCGACTTGCCGGAGCCGGATGGGCCCATGATCGAGGTGAACCGGCCTCGACCGAACTCGACGTCGACGGCGTCGAGCGCTCGCACCTCGGTCTCGTTCGAGCCGTAGACCTTGGTGGCCCCGATGGCCCGGGCCGCAGCCGGCACCGCCTCGGTCGTCATCTCCATCCTCGGCTCGCGAACGCCTCGGCGCACCGTTCTAGTGGGTTGGTGGGCGTCGCACCACCGTGCAGGGAGGGTCGTCCGACGTTGATGGAGTTTCGTCCGCTCCTCACGTGGTCGGTCCCGTGGCCGACGTCTCCCTCGTCCCACGTCGCACGAGGTCTCCGCCATGCCGACCCGCATCCGCCTCCTCCCGCCGCTCGCCCTCGCCGTCCTGGTCACCCTGGGGTGCAGCGGTACGTCATCTGCGGACGATGCCGAACCTGCGACGGTGACGACGTCGGCGCCGACGGCGACGGTCGTGGTCGACGGCACCGAGCCGCCACCTGAGGTGACCGGCGCGCCCGAGGTGATCGACGCCGACGACGGAGTGCCCGCCCCGGAGCTCGTCGAGCTCATCGCGGAGGGTGTCGACGCCGGCGGGGTCGACCCATCGGCGCTCGCCGGGTTCGACGTCGACCTCGACACCGCGACCCTCTGGGGCCACGTCGATCTGTACGGCCGGTTCCGCACCGCCGAGGTCAGCGGCTGCTGGGTCGACGAGGCCACGCTCTTCCTGGAGATCGACGTCTACTCGGTCGACGGGGTGCTGATCGGCATCCGGAGTCCCGAGCGGGGCGGCAACGCGGCACTCACGCACGAGCTGGGCGACCGCTGTGCCGGCTCGGATCAGGGACAGGTCGTCACCGACGACGAGAGCATCGACGTGCGTCTCGTCGGCTACCGGGACACCGAGGAGAACCGGTACGGGTTCCTGCTCGCCCCGAGCGACGACACGACCTACCTCTTGGCCAGCGGCGGTTCGATCGGCACCCTGTCGTACTTGCGGACCTACCTGCCGTCGCTCCAGGCACCGGCGATCGGCGCGGCGACAGCGATGTACGTGGACGCCCCGACGGTCGACGGCAACGGCCACGTCCTGTTCCAGGGCGAGCTACCGGGAGCCAGCTCGACGACCACGGGCGTCCTGACCATGGGCTTCCGCGGCCCGAACGACGACCTGACCGACACCCTGTTCACCATCACGGACTCGACGTTCGCGAGGGACTGAGCCCGGAGCGGGCCCATCCATCTTGCGATCGAGGTGCAGCACGGCGGGTGGCGCCGCAGCGGGGCCCCGGACCGCCCGCAGCGAAGCGAGGACGGACCAGGGGTGCTGCGGTGACAGGACCCGCCGTGCGGGCGGACCAGGGGTGCTGCGGTGACAGGACCCGCCGTGCGGGGAGACCTTGGCGCCTAGAGCTTGTCGGCGATCGAGCTCGACAGGCTGCAGGTGAGGCCGAACCCGTCCGGCTCGACCTCGATGTCGCTGACCACACCGTCCTTCACGATCATGGCGTAGCGCTTCGAGCGGACGCCGCCGAGCACGGCCCCGGCGTCGACCTCGAGGCCCATGGCCGTCGTGAACTCGGCCTGCGGGTCGGCGAGCATGCGGACCTTGCCCTCGGCGCCCTGGGACTCGCCCCAGGCGCCCATCACGAACGCGTCGTTGACCGAGACGCAGGCGATGGCGTCGACGCCCTTGGCGGCGAGGCTCTCGGCGTCGGCGACGTAGCCGGGCAGATGGGTGTTCGAGCAGCCAGGGGTGAACGCCCCGGGGACGCCGAAGATGATCGTCGTACCCGAACCGAACTCGGCCGCCGGATCCACCGTCGCGCCGGGGTTCCCCTCCTGGAGCTGGCCGGAGGGAAGCGAATCGCCGGGCTGTATCGTCATGAAGAAGTCCCCTTGTCGAACGTCGGTCGAAATCTACCGGCACGACGAGCTCACCACCTACGGGTCCACGACTTGTGAGCAGGTCTGCTACCCGATAGCGTCAACTGGGTTGCCCGTTCGCGGGTAGCCCCCCATTCAACCGACGTCCGGCCAGGCCAGACGCCCTGCTCAGCACGGCGGACGGAACCAGTCGGCACAACCGAGACGACGCTCCGCCGTGCGACTTCCCGCAGGCGGAGCGTTCGCGTGAGCGGCCATCAACCGGCCGCCCACCTCCTCCGAGACGAAAGAGTTCCCCGTGGCGACGAAAGCCATCGTCGGCGAAAAGGTCGGCATGACCCAGCTGTGGGACGACGAGAACCGGGTCGTCCCCGTGACGGTCCTGCGCGTCCGGCCGCTGCGCGTCGTGCAGGTCAAGACGCCGGACAACGACGGGTACAGCGCGGTCCAGGTCACCTTCGGCGAGCGCCGGGAGACCACCGTCACCCAGCCCGTCGCCGGTCATTACGCCAAGGCCGGCGTGGCTCCCGGCCGCAAGCTCGTCGAGCTCCGCCTCGACGACGTGAGCGGCCTCGAGGTCGGCCAGACCGTCAGCGTCGAGACCTTCGAGCCCGGCGAGCTGGTCGACGTGACCGGCGTGTCGAAGGGCAAGGGCTTCGCTGGTGTGATGAAGCGCCACAACTTCGCCGGCCAGAAGGCGAGCCACGGTGCGCACCGCATCCACCGTGCTCCCGGAGCCATCGGCGCGTGCGCCACCCCGGCCCGTGTCTTCAAGGGCACCCGGATGGCCGGTCGCATGGGCGCCCAGAAGGTCACGACGCTGAACCTCGAGGTCGTCCAGAGCGATCCCGAGGCCGAGCTGCTCCTGGTCCGGGGTTCGGTGCCCGGTCCCAAGGGCGGCGTCGTCATCGTCCGCGACGCGGTGAAGGGATAGGCGCCGTGCCGAGCATCGACGTACGTACCCAGGGCGGGAAGGCGGCCGGTTCGGTCGACCTCGCCGACGAGCTCTTCGGCATCGAGCCGAACGTCCCGGTGATGCACCAGGTCGTCGTGGCCCAGCTGGCCGCCGGCCGGGCCGGGACCCAGAGCACCAAGACCCGGGCCGAGGTCCGCGGTGGCGGCGCCAAGCCCTACAAGCAGAAGGGCACCGGCCGGGCTCGCCAGGGCTCGATCCGGGCGCCGCAGTTCACCGGCGGTGGTGTGGCGCTGGGCCCCAAGCCCCGCAGCTACCGCAAGAAGGTCAACAAGAAGGTCACCCGCCTGGCCCTGCGCTCGGCGCTGTCCGACCGGGCCGCCTCCGAGCGGATCGTGGTGGTCGACGAGTGGTCCTTCGACACCCCCAGCACCAAGGCCGCCAAGCAGGCGATCGCCGACCTGGGCCTCGACGGCCGCATCGTCGTGGTGATCGGCCCAGAGGACGACAACGCCGTGCTGAGCTTCCGCAACCTCCCCGAGGTGCGCCTCGTCGACGTCGGCGAGCTCAACACCTACGACGTCCTCTGCAGCGACTGGCTCGTGTTCACGACGGCCACCGTGCCGACCGTGACCGAGGCCGCCCCCGCCGAGGCGCCCGCTCCGGCACCGGCTCCCGAGCCGGCTCCGGAACCCGAGCCCGCCCCCGAGCCGGAGGCCGAGGTCGAGGAGACCCCCGAGGCCGACTCCGCTCCGGAACCCGAGGCGGCCGACGAGGCCCCCGAGGTCGAGGCCGCCGCCGATGAGGCCGAGGCCACCGAGGAGAACGAGGCATGAGCCGCACGGAGACGGCCCCTCGGGCCGGCCAGAAGGCGAAGGAACAGCGATGAGCCGGACCGGCAAGGACCCTCGCGACATCATCATCGAGCCCGTCGTCAGCGAGAAGAGCTACGACGCGATCGAGCGCAACGTCTTCACCTTCAAGGTGGCGCCCAGCGCCTCCAAGCCCGAGATCCGGAACGCGATCGAGCAGATCTTCGACGTGCGGGTCCTCAAGGTGAACACCCTCAACCGACGCGGCAAGCAGGTGCGCAACCGACGACGCTTCACCACCTCGAAGCGGCCCGACATCAAGCGGGCGATGGTCACGGTGCACGCCGACGACGCCGACAAGATCGACATCTTCGAGGCCTGATCATGGGAATCCGCAACCGCAAGCCCACCAGCGCCGGCCGGCGCTTCCAGACGGTCTCGGACTTCTCCGAGATCACCCGGTCCGAGCCGGAGCGCTCGCTGATCGCCAAGAAGTCCGGCACCGGCGGCCGCAACAACAAGGGCCGCAAGACCGCCCGCCACCGCGGTGGCGGCCACAAGCAGCGCTACCGCATCATCGACTTCAAGCGGACCAAGGACGGCGTTCCCGCCACCGTGGCCCACATCGAGTACGACCCGAACCGCAACTGCCGGATCGCGCTGCTCCACTACCACGACGGCGAGAAGCGCTACATCATCGCTCCGGCCGGCCTCGAGGTCGGCTCGGTCATCTCGTCCGGCCAGGACGCCGAGATCGCCCCGGGCTGCGCGCTGCCGCTCCGCTACATCCCGGTCGGCACCGTCGTCCACAACGTCGAGCTGCGGCCCGGCAAGGGTGGCCAGATGGGCCGCTCCGCCGGCACCGCCATCCAGCTCGTCGCCAAGGACGGCGCCTACGCCACCCTTCGCCTCCCCTCGACGGAGATGCGCCGGGTGCTCATGGACTGCCGGGCCACCGTCGGCTCGGTCGGCAACGCCGAGGCCGACCTGGTCAAGATCGGCAAGGCCGGCCGCAACCGCTGGAAGGGCGTCCGCCCGCAGACCCGTGGTGTCGCCATGAACCCCGTCGACCACCCGCTCGGTGGTGGCGAGGGCAAGTCGTCCGGCGGCCGCCACCCGGTCTCCCCCTGGGGCAAGCCCGAGGGCCGGACCCGCAAGAAGAACAAGAAGTCGAACGACCAGATCGTGCGGCGCCGCCGGACCCGCGGCGCCCGGAGGTGATGGCATGCCCCGCAGCCTGAAGAAGGGGGCGTTCGTCGACGACCACCTGCTCAAGAAGGTGGACGCACTGAACGACTCCGGCGAGAAGCGCGTCGTCAAGACGTGGTCGCGCCGCTCGACGATCATCCCGGAGATGGTGGGGCACACCATCGCCGTGCACGACGGCCGCAAGCACGTGCCCGTCTACATCACCGAGTCGATGGTCGGGCACAAGCTCGGCGAGTTCGCTCCCACGCGCACCTTCAAGTTCCATGCGGGACAGGAGAAGGGCGGGAGGGGTCGTCGCTGATGTCGCCCACCATCCAGGGAACCCGTGCGCAGGCCCGCTTCGTGCGGATGTCGGCCAAGAAGGTGCGCCCGGTCCTCGACCTCGTCCGGGGCGAGCCGGTCGTCAACGCCGACGAGATCCTGCAGTTCACCCCTCGCGAGGCGGCCCGGCAGGTCCGCAAGGTCCTGCAGTCGGCGGTCGCCAACGCGGTCAACAACGACTCGCTGCCCGGTGACGAGCTCTTCGTGGCCGCCTGCTACGCCGACGAGGGTCCGACGCTGAAGCGCTTCCGCCCCCGTGCCCGCGGCCGGGCGACGCGCATCAACAAGCGCACCTGCCACATCACCGTGGTGGTCGACCGCCTCGATGCCGCCGAGCTCGAGCAGCTCCGCGAGCGGCAGGCCTCCACCGGCCAGTCCAACGCCGCCGCTGCCGCCCGTGCCCGGCGAGTCGCCGCGAGTCGTGGTGAGGAGGAGTCGGCCGACGACGAGATCACCGACGAGGTGGACGAGGTCGTGGACGAGGTCACCGAGACCGACGCCGACGACGTGGTCGACACCGACGAGGTCGTCGAGGAGTCCGACGCCCCCGAGGCCGCGACGGTCGAGGGACCCTACGGCGAGGGCAGCCACCCGGTCACCGACGACGGTGAGATGCCGGAGGGCTACCCGATCAAGGGCAACGAGGACTCGATGAAGTTCCACACCCCCGAGAGCCCCTGGTACCAGCGGACGATCGCCGAGGTGTGGTTCGCCGACGAGGCCTCCGCCGAGGCGGCCGGCTTCGTCAACGCCGTGGCGCCCGCAGACGACGCCGACGACGACACGGAAGAGGACGCCTGATGGGCCAGAAGGTCAACCCCTACGGCTTCCGCCTCGGAGTCACGACGGACTGGAAGTCTCGCTGGTTCAGCGAGAAGGAGTACCAGGACAACGTCATCGAGGACTGGAAGATCCGCGACTACCTGATGAACGAGCTGCCGCATGCCGCGATCAGCCGCATCGAGGTCGAGCGGACCCGCGACCGCCTCCGGGTCGACGTCCACACCGCCCGCCCGGGCATCGTCATCGGCCGCCGTGGCGCCGAGGCCGATCGCCTGCGCCAGGGCCTGAGCAAGATCACGGGCAACCCGAAGATCCAGCTCAACATCCAAGAGATCAAGCAGCCCGAGCTCGACGCCGCCCTCATCGCGCAGGGTGTCGCCGACCAGCTCGCCGGGCGCGTCGCGTTCCGTCGGGCCATGAAGCGGGCCGTGCAGAACGCGCAGAAGGCCGGCGCCCTCGGGATCCGGGTCCAGTGCTCGGGTCGCCTCGGCGGCGCCGAGATGAGCCGGACCGAGTGGTACCGCGAGGGTCGGGTGCCGCTGCACACGCTGCGCTCCGACATCGACTACGGCTTCCGCGAGGCCCGCACCACCGCCGGTCGCATCGGCGTGAAGGTGTGGCTCTACAAGGGCGACATCCTGCCGTACAAGGTCTCGGCCGATCAGAAGATCTCGCGCGAGGCCGCCATGGCCGTCGGTGAGACCGCCGGCACCGGCGCCCGCCCGGGCCCGATCGTGTCCTCGTCGGGCCGCAAGGTCGCCAAGCCGGCCGAGGGTGAGGCTCCGGCCGCTCCGGCCGCCGAGGGCGCGGCCGAGCCGGCACCGCTCGTGCAGCAGGCCGACCCCGAGTTCGAGAAGCTCCTCGAGGCCGAGGAAGAGATCGAGCGCATGTCCCGTGACTCGTCCGAGACGCCGCACTTCCGGCCGGATGCGGACTGAGGGAGGTCGATCATGCTGATGCCCAAGAAGGTCCGTCACCGCAAGACCCACCGTGGTCGGCTCACCGGCGTCGCCAAGGGCGGCACCAAGGTGAGCTACGGCGAGTACGGCATCCAGGCCCTCGAGCCGGGGTGGATCACCGCCCGCCAGATCGAAGCCGCTCGTATCGCCATGACCCGCCACGTGAAGCGCGGCGGCAAGGTGTGGATCAACGTGTTCCCGGACAAGCCGATCACGCAGAAGCCGGCCGAGACCCGCATGGGTTCCGGCAAGGGCAACCCGGAGCGCTGGGTCGCCGTGGTGAAGCCGGGTCGGATCATGTTCGAGCTGGCCGGTGTCGACGAGGAGCTCGCCAAGGGCGCCCTCAACCGTGCCATCCAGAAGCTGCCCATCAAGGCGCGCGTCGTCAGCCGCGCCGAGACGAACTAGAGGAGGTGACGATGTCGACCGCAGAGCTGCGCGACCTCAACGACACGGAGCTCCTCGAACGTCTCGGGGAGACCAAGCAAGAGCTGTTCAACCTCCGCTTCCAGCGAGCCACCGGACAGCTGCAGAACAGCGCCCGCATCGCCGCCGTGAAGCGCGACATCGCCCGGATCCTGACGATCCTGCGCGAGCGCGAGATCGACGCCGCCGAGGCCATGCAGGGGAGTGACGCCTGATGTCCGAGACCACCACCACCGAGCGGGCCGCCCGCAAGGTCCGGGAAGGCATGGTCGTGTCCACGAAGATGGACAAGACCATCGTCGTCTCCGTGGTCGAGCGAGTGCGCCACCCCCGCTACGCCAAGACGGTGCAGCGCACGAAGAAGCTGCACGTCCACGACGAGCAGAACGACGCCAACGTCGGCGATCGGGTGCTCGTGACCGAGACCCGTCCGCTGTCGAAGACCAAGCGCTGGCGACTCACCGAGATCGTCGAGCGGGCGCGCTAGGGGCCGAACGATGATCCAGCAGGAGAGCCGCCTGAAGGTGGCCGACAACTCGGGAGCGCGCGAAGTGCTGTGCATCCGGGTGCTCGGTGGCACCAAGCGGCGATACGCATCCATCGGCGACGAGTTCGTCGCCACCGTGAAGGACGCCATCCCCGGCGCCGGCGTGAAGCGTGGCGACGTGGTGCGCTGCGTCGTGGTCCGCACCCGCAAGGAGAAGCGGCGCCCCGACGGGTCCTACATCCGGTTCGACGAGAACGCTGCCGTCCTCATCGACCCCAAGAGCAAGCAGCCCCGCGGCACCCGCATCTTCGGGCCGGTGGGGCGCGAGCTTCGCGATCGCAAGTTCATGCGGATCGTGTCGCTCGCCCCGGAGGTGTTGTGACGTGCCGAAGATGAAGATCAAGAGCGGCGACACCGTCCGGGTCCTCCAGGGCAAGGACAAAGGTGTCGAGGGCGAGGTCGTGTCGGTCGACCCGCGGCGGGGCAAGGTCCTCGTGCGGGGCGTCAACACCGCCCTCAAGCACCAGAAGCCGCGCAACGTGAACGAGAGCGGCGGCATCGTCGAAAAGGACATGCCGATCGACGCCTCCAACGTCGCTGTGGTGTGCCCGAAGACGGGCCAGGCCGGACGGGTCGGGTACCGGATGGAGGGCAACGCCAAGGTCCGCTACCACAAGGTCTCCGGGGAGGAACTGCCGTGAGCACCACCACGACCCCTCGTCTCAAGACCAGGTACGCCGAGATCAAGGGCGATCTGCAGACGACCATCGGCGTCGAGAACGTCATGCAGGTCCCGCGCCTCGAGAAGATCGTGCTCAACATGGGCGTCGGTCAGGCGCTCGACAACCGCAAGCACCTCGAGGGCGCGCTGAACGACCTCACGGTGATCGCGGGCCAGAAGGCGGTGCCGACCCGGGCCAAGAAGTCGATCGCCGGCTTCAAGCTCCGCGAGGGCAACGCCATCGGCGCCAAGGTGACCCTGCGCGGCGACCGGATGTGGGAGTTCCTCGACCGGTTCATCGCGCTGGCCGCTCCCCGCATCCGCGACTTCCGGGGCCTGTCCCGGAACTCGTTCGACGGCAACGGCAACTACACGTTCGGTGTCACCGAGCAGCTGATCTTCCCGGAGATCGACTACGACCAGGTCGACAACGTTCGGGGCATGGACATCACGATCGTCACCACCGCGACGACCAACGATCACGGACGGGCTCTGCTCGAAGCGCTCGGCTTCCCGTTCAAGCGAGAGGGCTGACATGGCCAAGAAGGCGCTGAAGAACAAGGCCGCGAAGACGCCGAAGTACAAGGTGCGGGGCTACACCCGTTGCCGCAAGTGCGGTCGTCCGCGTGCCGTGTACCGCAAGTTCGGCCTCTGCCGCGTGTGCCTCCGCGAGATGGCCTACGCCGGCGAGCTGCCCGGTGTGACGAAGTCGAGTTGGTGAGGAGGCGAATCAGATGACGATGACCGATCCGATCGCCGACATGCTCACCCGCATCCGCAACGCCAACACGTCGTTGTCGGACACGGTGACCATGCCGTCCTCCAAGCTCAAGGAGGCACTGGCCAACATCCTCGTGCGCGAGGGCTACGTGGCGAGCGTCGAGACGGCGGACCGTACCGACCGTCCCGGCAAGTCGCTCACGCTCAAGCTCAAGTACGGCGACGACCGCTCCCGAACCATCAGCGGGATCAAGCGGGTCTCGAAGCCGGGCTTGCGCATCTATCGCGGTGCCGACGAGCTCCCCCGTGTCGTGGGTGGGCTCGGCATCGCTGTCCTGTCCACCAGCAAGGGCCTCATGACCGATCGGGAAGCGCGACGCGCCCGGGTCGGTGGTGAAGTGCTCTGCTACGTCTGGTAGGAGGCGACATGTCGCGAGTGGGCAAGGCCCCCGTCACCATCCCCTCCGGTGTCGACGTCTCCGTCGCCGGCGAGACCGTCACGGTCAAGGGCCCCAAGGGCGAGCTGACCCAGGAGATCCCCCAGGGCATCTCGGTCGCCGTCGAGGACGGCTCCATCGAGGTCAGCCGCTCCGACGACGAGCGCCAGAACCGCGCCCTCCACGGGCTCACCCGGTCGCTCCTGGCCAACATGGTCACCGGCGTCACGGAGGGCTTCACCAAGTCCCTCGAGATCCAGGGCGTCGGCTACCGGTGCCAGGCGAAGGGCAAGAACAAGATCGAGCTCGCGCTCGGCTTCTCGCACCCGGTCGAGATCGAGGCGCCGGACGGCATCGAGTTCGACGTGCCGAGCCAGACCGAGATCAACGTCAAGGGCATCGACAAGCAGCTCGTCGGCCAGGTGGCCGCCGACATCCGCAAGTGGCGCAAGCCGGAGCCCTACAAGGGCAAGGGCATCCGCTACGTCGGTGAGCGCGTCCTCCGCAAGGCCGGGAAGGCAGCGAAGTGATGCCGCGCATCGAACAGCACATGACGCCCGAAAGGCAGCGAACTCGTCATGCGTGATCAAGCGAAGCAGAAGCGTGACGCACGCATCCGGCGGCACCGCCGGGTGCGCAAGTCCGTCCAGGGCACGGCCGAGCGCCCCCGTCTGGCGGTCTTCCGTTCCAACAAGCACATCTACGCCCAGGTGATCGATGACGTCGCCGGCGTCACCGTGGCCGCTGCCTCGACGGCCGAGGCCGGCCTCCGCGAGGGCGCTACGAGCAACATCGGTGCCGCCACCGAGGTGGGCAAGCTGGTCGCGCAGCGAGCGAAGGACGCGGGCGTCGAGTCCGTCGTCTTCGACCGGGGTGGCTTCCGCTACCACGGTCGTGTCGCCGCCGTGGCCGACGCCGCCCGCGAGTCTGGACTGGAGCTCTGAGCACCATGGCAACCATGAACGACGACGGCCTGCGGGAGTCCCGGGTCATCAACATCAACCGGGTCGCGAAGGTCGTCAAGGGCGGCCGCCGCTTCGCCTTCACCGCGCTCGTGGTGATCGGTGACGGTCGCGGCCGGGTCGGTCTCGGCTACGGCAAGGCCAAGGAGGTGCCCCTCGCCATCCAGAAGGGCACCGACGAGGCGAAGAAGAACCTCTTCAACGTCCCGATGGCCGGTGGCACCCTCGTGCACCCGATCATCGGCGAGCTCGGCGCCGGTCGTGTCCTGCTCCAGCCCGCCGCTCCCGGTACCGGCGTGATCGCCGGTGGTGCCGCGCGAGCGGTGCTCGAGGAGGCCGGCATCACCGACGTGCTGTGCAAGTCGCTCGGGTCGGCCAACCACATCAACGTGGCCCGGGCCACGATCGAGGGGCTCCGGGGCCAGATGCGTCCCGACGAGGTCGCGAACAAGCGCGGGCTCTCGGCCGAGGAGTGCATCCCGAAGCCGGTCCTCGAGGCCTACCTCGAGACCGAGCGCCTGCGGCGTCAGCCGGCGCCGGAGGTGGCGTCGTGAGCCTCAAGGTCACCCAGGTCCGTTCGGCCATCGGCACCAAGCCCAAGCACCGGGGCACCCTCCGGGCGCTCGGGCTCGGCCGCATCGGCCGATCCAACGTCCTTCCCGATCGTCCCGAGATCCGGGGCATGATCGCCAAGGTCCCGCACCTCGTCGAGGTCGAGACCGTCGAAGAGAGCTGAAGATGCTGAAGCCGCACGATCTCAAGCCCGCCCCGGGCTCGACCAAGCGCCGCAAGCGCGTGGGCCGGGGCACCGCCGGCAAGGGCGGCAAGACCGCCGGCCGCGGCACCAAGGGCCAGCGGGCCCGCAACACCGTTCCGGTCGGGTTCGAGGGCGGTCAGATGCCCCTGATCCAGCGGGTCCCGAAGCTCAAGGGCTTCACCAACCCGTTCCGGGTCGAGTACCAGCCCATCAACCTCGACGTGGTCGCCGAGAGCGGGCTCGACGAGGTGACCCCGGAGACGCTCAAGGAGCGCGGCCTGGTGCGCAAGGGCGCCCTCGTCAAGATCCTCGGTCGTGGTGAGGTCGGTCGCGCCGTCACGGTGAAGGCCCACGCCTTCTCCAAGAGCGCCAGCGAGGCGATCACCGCCGCCGGTGGCACCGTCGAGGTGCTCCCCCTGCCGTGGGGCGATCGCCGCCCGCCCGCCAAGGGCAACCAGCACACCAATCGCTAACCTCACGTCACCGGGCGCCGCGGGCCGCGAGCTACTCGGTGTCTTGAGCGCATACGGTCGGGGGAGCCCGACCGGCGGAGGAGCCGACGTTGCTGTCGACGTTCACGAACATCTTCAAGATCCCCGATCTGCGCAAGAAGCTCGCCTTCACGCTGGGGCTCTTGGCGCTGTACCGCCTCGGGGCGCAGATCCCGGTGCCGGGCATCGACTTCGATGCCGTGCTGTCGCTGGAGGACTCCGCCAGCGAGGCCGGCGTGCTGGGCTTCCTCAACTTCTTCTCGGGCGGCGCGCTCACGGCCTTCGCGGTGTTCGCGCTCGGGATCATGCCCTACATCACCGCCTCGATCATCATGCAGATCCTGTCGGTGGCGATCCCCAAGCTCGAGCAGTGGCGTGAGGAGGGTGCGGTCGGTCAGCGGAAGATGACCCAGGCCACCCGGTACCTCACCCTCGCCATCGCGTTCTTGCAGGCGACCGGCCTGGCGTTCATCTTCGGCCGCGGTGCCGGTCAGGGCGCCCTGTTCGGGGCCAACACGCCGCCGATCGAGGTGCTCCCCGAGTTCACGCTCGGCCGGGTCGCGATCGTGGTCGTCACCCTCACCGCCGGCACCGCCCTGCTGATGTGGATGGGCGAGCTGATCTCCCAGCGCGGCATCGGCAACGGCATGTCGCTGATCATCTTCGCCTCGGTCGTCGCCAGCCTCCCGTTCTCCGGCGCGGCGCTCCGAGCGGAGAAGGGGAACTTCTTCCTGGCGGTCCTGATCGTGGTCGCCATCGGCATGATGGTCGCGATCGTCTTCATCGAGAACGGCCAGCGCCGCATCCCGGTCCAGTTCGCCAAGCGGGTCGTCGGCCGGCGCCAGTACGGCGGCCAGAGCACCTACATCCCGCTGAAGGTCAACCAGTCCGGTGTGATCCCGGTGATCTTCGCCAGCTCGGTGCTCTACCTGCCGATCCTGATGTCGAACATCATCACGGTCGACTGGTTCGTCAGCTTCGTGAACGACAACCTCACGAATCCGACCAGTCCGGCCTACCTGGCCTTCCTCGGCCTGATGATCGTCGGGTTCGCGTACTTCTACACGGCGATCACCTTCGACCCGGTCAAGCAGGCCGACACCATCCGCAAGCAGGGCGGCTTCATCCCCGGCATCCGCCCCGGTCCCCAGACCGAGCGGTACCTGCAGAAGGTCCTGAGCCGAATCACGCTGCCGGGTGCCCTCTTCATCGCCGGCATCGCCCTGGTCCCGCCGATCCTGTTGTCGGTCTTCGGCGGCTTCGACGGACAGAACTCCGTGGCCCTGTCGGCGTTCGCCTTCGGCGGCATCTCGCTGCTGATCGCCGTCGGCGTGGCACTCGAGTTCATGCGTCAGATCGACAGCCAGCTCATGATGAGCAACTACGAGGGCTTCCTGAAGCCGACCCGGTCAGGCGTCGGGCGGTAGCCCGGCGAGTGACCAGTCGAGCGAGCGGATGCGCAGCGCCACGGACGTGGCGTGGAGCATCGAGGAAGCGAGACAAGCGGATACGGTCAGGCGTCGGGCGGTAGCCCGGCGAGT